>CAZAQN010000001.1:0-235011 GCA_964487345.1 uncultured Occallatibacter sp.
AATGTTCAGCGCATCGCTTGCCGAATGCGCCTTGATGAGATTCTCCCCCAGGTCCGCGAGGATGACTTCATAGCTCAGGAGCTTGGCCGGTTGGTCATCGACCATTAGGATGTTGATTTTGTCTGCCGTCATCGGTCTTTGCTCCTCGCATCTCCGCACCTAGCGGCTACCGGCAAAATCGCAGGCTTTCGCGCCGCCGGATTAAGATCATTGGTTCGATAAATGGCATACTCTCTTTTCATACTCGCCCGCATTGACGATCGTTTCGCCAGCTAACGATGCAACCACATCCGCAATGCCGCCAGCAGCTGTTCAGTGTTGACTGGCTTGGCTAGATACTCTGAAGCGCCCGCTTCCAGGCACCTTTCGCGGTCACCCTTCATCGCCTTGGCCGTGAGCGCGATGATTGGCAGACGGCGAAGGGAAGCATTCTGCCGAATTACCTGCATGGTTTCGTAGCCATCCATCTCGGGCATCATAATGTCCATCAAAACGATGGCCAAATCGGTCGTGTGTTCGATGGTCTCGATCGCTTCCCGTCCGGTACCAGCGGAGAGCACCGTCATTCCGCGGCGTTCCAGTACGCTGCTGAGCGCGAAGATATTGCGTACGTCGTCGTCGACCACCAATACCTTGCGTCCTGCCAGCGCATCGTCGGATCGGTGGAGGCGATCGAGCATCTGCTGCTTCGACTGCGGCAGGTCGCCAACCACGCGATGCAGGAAGAGGGCAGTTTCATCAAGCAAGCGTTCGGGCGATTCCACATCCTTCAAGACAACGCTGCGAGCGAGGGTGCGGAGTTGCGCATCTTCTTCAGCCGTCAGCTCGCGGCCGGTGAAGACGACCACGGGTAGATCCTTCAATTGTGGCCGATCTCGCAGCTGCTCCAGGACCTCAAAACCGGTCATGTCGGGCAAACGCAGGTCGAGCACGACGCAGTCGTAGCCTCCCTGCTCGAGCAAGGTAATCGCCGATGCTCCCGAATCGGCGGCCTCTATGTCGATATCTTCGTGCCATAGCAATTCACGCGTGCTCAATACCTCGGCAGGATTGTCCTCGACGAGAAGCAGTCGTTTACGGCGTGGCTGCGAGTAATCCTTGATGCGGGTGAGCGCCGCATCGAGATCCTCGGTCGAAGTCGGCTTGGTGACAAACGCAAATGCGCCGCGCGACAGGCCGTGATGTCGATCCTCATCGAGAGTCAGCATCTGCACCGGAATGTGGCGCGTTCTCGCGTCCTGCTTTAGGTGATTCAAGACAGTCCATCCGAGCATGTCGGGCAGGAAAACGTCGAGCGAGATCGCCGTCGGATTGTACTCCTGGGCCAACGACAGAGCCTCGGCCCCCGTCATCGCACTCAGAACCTTGAATCCCTTGTCGCGCGAAAGATCGCACAGCACGCGGGCATAGTGCGGATCGTCTTCGACGATCAACAGGACCGCGTCGCCTTCCGCCAGATTGTTGCGATCGTCTTCGATCCTGGCTTCCTGTTCAACTGCCGTAACGGCGGTGATAAAGATCGGCATGGCCGCTTGCGAGCCGCTCTTTTCCGTCTTGACCATGCTCGGCGCGGCAGGACCAACATACGTTTGCGGCAGGTACAGTGTGAAAGTGCTGCCGTGCCCTGGGGCGCTTCGCAATTGGATTTCGCCGCCAAGGAGGCTCGCGAGTTCACGGCTGATGGCGAGACCGAGGCCGGTTCCACCGTATTTGCGGCTCGTGCCTGCGTCGGCCTGCTGGAAGGCCTCGAAGATGATGCGCTGCTTCTCCGGTGGAATGCCGATTCCGGAATCCGAAACCGAGAACGAAACCACCGCACCGGCTCCGCTGAGGACCGGATGGTCCACGCTCCAGCCCTCCGACGCAGCGGAAACAGTAAGCCGGACGCCGCCCTGTTCGGTGAATTTGAACGCATTCGAAAGGAGGTTCTTGAGAACCTGCTGGAGACGCTTCGAGTCCGTCACCAGGCTGCGGCCCATACGCGGATCGCTCGTCACTTCGAAGAGTAGTCTGCGGTTCTCCGCTTCGTGACGGAAGGGGCGAGAGACCGTTTCAAGAAGCGCTCCGAAGAAGATTTCTTCCGCTTCGACAGAAACCGTTCCCGATTCAATCTTGGAAAGATCGAGAATGTCGCTGATGAGGTTGAGAAGATCGGTACCCGCGCCATGAATAGTGCGCGCGAATTCAACCTGCTTGGCGGTCAAGCTGCCGTCGGGGTTTTCCGCGAGTTGCTGGCCAAGCACAAGGATCGAGTTGAGCGGCGTCCGCAATTCGTGCGACATGTTGGCAAGGAATTCGGATTTGTATTTAGACGTCAGCGCCAGTTCGCGGGCCTTTTCCTCCAGCGCGCGACGGGCCTGTTCGATTTCCTGGTTCTTGCGTTCCACTTCGTAGTTCTGTTCGGCCAGCTGCTGTGCCTTTTGCGCCAGCTGCTCGTTGGTCTGTTGCAGCTCTTTTTGCTGGGTCTGCAATTCTGTAGCAAGCTGCTGCGACTGCTTCAACAGGCCTTCGGTCTGCATCGTGGCTTCAATGGAGTTGAGCACGATGCCGATGCTGGCGGTGAGCTGCTCCAAGAACGCCAGGTGCGATGCCGTAAACGCGCTGAGGCTGGCAAGCTCGATGACGGCCTTCACGCGATCTTCGAAGAGCACCGGCAGCACAATCACATTTTTCGGCACCGCTTTGAAGAGGCCGGAGCGGATCGGCACTGTCTTCTTAGGGAGTTCGGTAATCAACATGCGGCGTTTTTCTGCGGCGCATTGTCCGATCATTCCCTCACCAATTCTGACTTCTTTGATGTAGCCATCGGGTGTGTCAGCATACGTCGAGAGCAACACGAGGCTGCCGTCGGGCGCGGTCGACTCAATGCCCATCTGATAGATGACGCCTTGCTGCGCATTGACGAGAGGGGCGAGTTCCGACAGTAGCATGCGGCCCACGGTGGCGAGATCGCGCTGCCCTTGCAACATGCCGGTGAGTCGCGCGAGGTTGGTCTTCAACCAATCCTGCTCGGTGTTGCGGTCTGTCGTGAGCCGGAGGTTGTCGATCATAGTGTTGATGTTGTCTTTCAACTCGGCCACTTCGCCACGGGCTTCCACCTGAATGGACCGCGTCAAGTCACCCTTCGTCACGGCCGTTGCCACTTCGGCAATCGCGCGCACCTGGTTGGTCAGGTTGTCTGCGAGCAGGTTCACGTTGCCCGTCAAATCCTTCCAGGTTCCGGCAGCACCCGGCACGTTTGCCTGTCCGCCGAGGCGGCCCTCCACTCCCACTTCGCGGGCCACAGTGGTCACCTGGTCGGCGAAGGTCGCCAAAGTGTCGGTCATGTTGTTGATGGTCTCGGCGAGTGCTGCCACTTCGCCCTTGGCGTTCACGGTGAGCTTCTGTGTGAGCGCTCCGTTGGCGACGGCAGTCACCACCTTCACAATGCCACGGACCTGTTCCGTGAGGTTGGCGGCCATCACGTTGACGTTGTCGGTAAGATCCTTCCAGGTTCCGGCCACACCGGGCACCTGCGCCTGTCCTCCCAGCTTGCCTTCCGTACCCACTTCGCGCGCGACGCGTGTCACTTCGGCGGCGAATGCGTTGAGCTGGTCGACCATCGTGTTGATGGTGTCTTTGAGCTCGAGAATTTCGCCCTTCACGTCCACGGTGATTTTGCGGGATAAGTCGCCGCGGGCGACGGCCGTAGTCACTTCGGCAATGTTTCTCACCTGGGCCGTCAGGTTGCCGGCCATCGCGTTCACCGAGTCGGTAAGATCCTTCCAGGTTCCAGCGACACCGGGCACGTTGGCTTGACCGCCGAGTCTGCCTTCCGATCCCACCTCGCGCGCAACGCGCGTCACTTCGGCAGCGAAAGACCGGAGCTGTTCGACCATCGTGTTCAGTGTTTCTTTGAGCTGCAGTATTTCGCCGCGCACGTCCACCGTGATTTTGCGCGAGAGGTCGCCGTTGGCAATAGCCGTCGCCACTTCGGCGATATTTCTGACTTGGGCAGTGAGATTGCCGGCCATGAAGTTGACCGAGTCGGTGAGATCCTTCCAGGTTCCAGCGACGCCTGAAACCTGCGCCTGGCCGCCTAGCTTACCGTCCGTACCCACTTCGCGGGCCACGCGGGTCACTTCGCCGGCGAATGCGTTCAGCTGATCGACCATGGTGTTGATGGTGTTTTTGAGCTCGAGAATTTCACCCTTCACGTCCACCGTGATTTTGCGGGACAAGTCGCCACGAGCCACCGCGGTCGTCACCTCGGCAATGTTGCGGACCTGACCGGTAAGATTGCCGGCCATGAAGTTGACCGAGTCGGTCAAATCCTTCCAGGTTCCAGCCACACCGGGCACGTTGGCCTGACCGCCAAGTCTGCCCTCGGTACCGACCTCACGAGCCACGCGCGTCACTTCGCCGGCAAACCGGTTCAGCTGGTCCACCATCGTGTTGATTGTTTCTTTGAGCAATAGGATTTCGCCGCTGACGTTGACCGTGATCTTCTTTGAGAGATCGCCTGTCGCGATAGCCGTCGAAACTTCGGCGATGTTTCTCACCTGGCCGGTGAGGTTCGAGGCCATCGAGTTGACATTGTCCGTGAGATCCTTCCAGGTGCCGGCCACACCAGGCACCTGCGCCTGGCCACCGAGTTTGCCGTCGGTTCCTACCTCGCGGGCCACGCGCGTCACTTCGCCGGCGAACGCGTTCAGCTGGTCGACCATGGTGTTGATCGTGTCTTTGAGCTCGAGAATTTCGCCTTTCACATCGACGGTGATCTTGCGCGACAAGTCGCCGCGAGCCACTGCCGTTGCCACCTCGGCGATGTTTCTCACTTGGCCGGTGAGGTTCGAAGCCATGAAGTTGACGTTGTCGGTAAGATCCTTCCATGTTCCGGCCACGCCCGAAACCTGCGCCTGACCGCCCAGCTTACCGTCGGTGCCGACTTCGCGGGCCACGCGCGTCACTTCGCCGGCGAACGCGTTCAACTGGTCGACCATCGTGTTGATGGTATTTTTCAGCTCGAGAATTTCGCCCTTCACGTCCACCGTGATCTTGCGCGACAAGTCGCCACGAGCCACGGCGGTGGTCACTTCGGCGATGTTTCTCACCTGGGCCGTCAGGTTACCGGCCATCGAGTTGACTGAGTCGGTAAGATCCTTCCATGTACCAGCCACACCAGGCACGTTGGCCTGGCCGCCGAGTCTGCCTTCTGTTCCCACTTCGCGGGCCACGCGCGTCACTTCGCCGGCGAACCGGTTCAGCTGATCCACCATCGTGTTCAGCGTTTCCTTGAGCTGCAGAATCTCTCCACGGACGTCGACGGTGATCTTGCGCGACAAGTCGCCGTTGGCGATGGCGGTTGCCACCTCGGCGATGTTCCGGACCTGACCGGTGAGGTTACCGGCCATGAAGTTCACGTTATCGGTGAGATCCTTCCAGGTTCCAGCGACACCGGGCACATTGGCCTGGCCGCCGAGTTTGCCTTCTGTACCCACTTCGCGGGCCACGCGCGTTACTTCGCCGGCGAACGCGTTCAGCTGGTCGACCATCGTGTTGATGGTGTCTTTGAGAGCGAGAATTTCGCCCTTCACGTCCACGGTAATTTTGCGGGAGAGGTCGCCGCGGGCCACGGCGGTCGTCACTTCAGCGATGTTGCGGACCTGCGCCGTCAGGTTGCCGGCCATGGCATTCACTGAGTCGGTCAGATCCTTCCAGGTTCCGGCCACGCCGGGCACCACAGCCTGGCCGCCCAACTTGCCATCCGTACCCACTTCGCGGGCCACGCGGGTCACTTCCGACGCGAAGGAGCGGAGCTGATCAACCATCGTGTTGATGGCTTCTTTGAGTTGCAGGATTTCGCCGCGCACGTCCACCGTGATTTTGCGGGAAAGGTCGCCGCTGGCCACGGCCGTTGCCACTTCTGCGATGTTTCTCACCTGGCCAGTGAGGTTTGAGGCCATCGAGTTGACCGAGTCCGTCAGATCCTTCCAGGTTCCGTCCACGCCGGGCACTACTGCCTGACCACCGAGCTTGCCGTCCGTGCCAACTTCGCGTGCCACGCGCGTCACTTCGGCGGTGAACACGCCGAGCTGCTGAATCATGGTGTTCACGATGTTGGCAGAGCGGAGGAACTCGCCTTCGAGCGGTCGCCCATCGACATCGAGGCGCACCGTCTGCGTCAAATTTCCCTGCGCCACGGCGGCGATGGCGCGGGTCACTTCGGTCGTCGGCCGCAGCAGATCCTCGACCAGCGTATTGACGGAGGTTTCCATGTCATCCCAGGCGCCGCGGTGCCGCTCAAAGCGAATGCGCTCGCGGGTTCTGCCCTCTTTACCCACCGCGAGACCGACGCGCTTTAGTTCGCGCGCCATCTGCTCATTCGTGGTCACAATCTCATTGAAATTGTCGGCGATTTTACCCGGTAACCCGGTCCACGACACGGGAAGGCGGACGCTGAAGTCCCCGTCCTTCATGGTTTGAAGGCTCTGCAGAATCGCGGCCATGTACTCGTGAGGACTGTGTTCTAAACCGTTGGGAGGGAGGCTGGTGGGCTCGTCCTGTCCGAGGACAGGCTGCGAAACTACGGTCTCCATGGGCACGACCTCTGGCATGAATCTCGGTAGTGAAGAATTGCCAAGCGCACCGTGGCATGAAAGAGCCTGCGGAAACTGACCCCGGGGCCCCAGCTAAACCTCATCCTGTACGCGCAGCTTAGGGAGAGATGCAAGTTCTCCGACGAGGGTTGTCTAGAGCGGTAGATTCTTCAAGAATCGGCGCGATGGGCTCAGTACGGAGGTAATTTCCGTCATCAAACAGGGCTGGCGAGAAAGCCTACCCGTCCCGCTTTCTTCGCTGGTGTGTCGAGGGTATGTTCATGTCTTCCCTGTATTTGGCGACCGTCCGGCGGGTTAACTGGATTCCCTGCGCCTGCAACATGCCAGCCAATTGATCGTCCGTCAGGGGGTGGCGGGCATCTTCTTCTTCAATCAGTTTCTTCACCTTCCGCTTGAGCACCAGCAAAGGCGTGTCCGCGCCCTCGGGTCCGTTCGATCCCTCAGAAAAGAAGAAGCGGAGCTCGATAACGCCCTGCGGTGTGTGCGCGTACTTGTTGGCAACAGCGCGGCTCACCGTGGAGGGGTGTACCCCGATCTCCTCCGCCACTTCCTTGATCATCATTGGACGCAGGGCCTCAATTCCCTGCTCAAGGAAATCCTGTTGCCGGCGCACAATCACGTCACAGGTCCGCAGGATCGTGCTTTTGCGTTGCGCGATGTTGCGCATCAGCTGCAGCGCCGAGCGGAACCGCTCCTTTACATACTCCTTCACTTCTTTTTCGGTGCCTTCCGCCACCAACATGCGCCGGTAGCGTTGGCTCAGACGCAGACTAGGCAGGTCTTCCTCGTTCATTGTGACCACCCATTCGGTGCCCCTCCTCACAAACACGACATCGGGTTCAATCAGACGCGTCTGCTCGCGGTTATAAAGCCGGCCCGGCCGCGGTTCGAGGGTGCGAATGAACTCAATCGCGCCGTGCGCCTCTGCCGAGGAGACCTGCAGCGCCCGCGCAAGGTCTTTCACATCGCGCTTTTGGACCAGGTGCAGATGACGGTCAGCGATCAATGACGCGACCTCCATGCAGCGCTTCCGCTCCTCCAGCTTAGCCTCTGCCTCGACACGGAAACCGCGATGCAAATCCTCGGACCCGTCCTCGCGATGGGGTGTGTAGACCTGACCAAACTCATGCTGCTGCGCCGCGATTTGGATCATCAGGCATTCGCGGAGATCCCTGGCTGCGACCCCCGGAGGATCGAGGTGCTGGACCAGTTCGACTCCGCGGCGTACCAGGTCGAGGGCCGCTGCGTCATCCAGTTCCTGATTTTCGAGGAGCGGGCTTTCAGGGAACTGGCGAAGAGCTTCGATCAACTCTTCCTCGCTGACGGTGAGATAGCCGTCTTCATCGAGATTCCCAATGATGAATTCGGCGATCAGCTTCAGGCGTGATTCAACGGACGAAGCCCCCAATTGCCAGGTGAGGTGATCAGAGAGGGTCGTTGGCTGGGAGAGAAAATTCTCAAAAGAGGGCCGCTCATTGTCTTCGAACTCGGGTTGCGTACGGTACCCGGGGTCCAGATAATCCTGAAAATACGAGCCGAAATCAATCTCATTGAAGGAATCCTTGGGAGCGGGGGCAGGTTCTGCAACACCGTGTTCGAGTTGCTCCAACCGCCCGTCTCGCTCCTGACGTTCCTGGCGTCCCGCCACTTCATCCAGCATCGGAACCGTCTCGTCAATCTCCTCGAGGACCGGGTTTTCCACCATCTCGGCATCGATCATTTCCTTCAGTTCGAGCTTGTTGAGCGCGAGCACGCTCACCATCTGCATCAGGCCCGGTGTGAGGACCTGGCGCTGCGACACCTTCAAATTTAGTCTGGGCTGTAAAAGCGGCATACAGTGCTCGATTCCAGATTGGCTTTAACTAATGAGTGTACTTGGTCATGAACTTGCTTGCAGCGGTATCCCCTACACGCCAGTACCATTTTCCCAAATTGGGCGGATCCCTGAGCGGAAGTCTACTTTCGGAAGGACTCGGCCGGCTACACCTTTGGGGAATTGACTCCGCAACGTTCGCTTATTTCAATTCACCAAGGACAAACCCCTGCAGCCTCATCAACTTAACGAGAATCCTTCCCCAAGGTAGACGCGCCGCACTTCGACATCGTTTCCGAGTTCGTGCGGCGTCCCGGTACGGAAGATCTTCCCCTCCGCAATGATATAAGCCCTGTCCGTTACGCTGAGGGTCTCACGGACATTGTGGTCGGTAATCAGGATTCCGATCCCACTCGATTTCAAATCGAAGATAATCTTTTGCAGTTCCAGGACGGCAATAGGATCGATGCCGCTAAAAGGCTCGTCAAGCAGAATAAAATTTGGCTGAATGCAAAGCGCCCGCGCAATCTCGACGCGCCGCCTTTCCCCGCCAGACAAGGCGTAACCTCGTGTGGTCCGAATGTGGGCCAGATTTAATTGCTGGATCAAGCGCTCGGTCCGGGTGCGGCGCTCGCGCGCATCGAGCGGCTGTGCCTCCAGGACGGCCAGAATGTTCTCCTCGACCGTGAGCTTGCGGAAAACAGAAGGTTCCTGGGGCAAATAGCTGATGCCGAAGTTTCGCGCCCGGAGATACATTGGCGTTCGGGTGATGTCGATGTCATCCACCATCACACGGCCAGTCTCGGGCGGAATCAGACCGACGATGATGTAAAAGCTCGTGGTCTTGCCAGCGCCATTCGGCCCCAACAGCCCCACCACTTCGCCGCGGGAGATTCGCAGGTTGACGCCGCGCACAACCTGCCGCCCCTTATAAGTCTTGCCGATTCCTTCGGCGATCAATGTTTCCATCAAGCTCTCAAGCGTACAGGGGCGATCTCACGGCTTCTTTGGCATCGTGGTCTCGGTTGAGGTCTGGCGTCCGTCGCCTTCGACATTGACGCTATCATCGCGACTATTGAAAATCAAAGAGCTTCCCGTGACCGTACCGCGCATCGGGTCCGTCATCCGCGGAGGCGCGGCAGCCGTTCCCGTCAGCACATATTCACCGCGCTCACTGGAGTAGTCGAGTTTCTCCCCGGTTCCATGTCTGCCCTGCGAATCAATAATGACGTTTCCCAGTGCCGTCATCCGGTCCACCTGAGCGCTGCCACTGTCTTTTTCAGCATGATTTCCCGCAGGCAGTAGCAACAGTTCCACTTCGCTGGAGCGGGTTGTCGCATCTCCGGTCTCTGCCACTACGCTGCCCACCGCGCCATCATGCATCACAGCCTTCCGCTCGGCATCCGAGTATTTCAGGTCGCCCCCCCGCACCCGAATCACGGAAGGAGTATCGAGTTTGCCCGACTTGTTCGGCCCCGCACCGGACTTGTTCTGCTCGTGATTGGTCTTGGTCTGGCCGTCATTCGCCGCGCTCACCAGCACCACCTTCACCGGATCTGCCGCATTTGCCGTCCGTGCTAGCAGCGTTTGCTTCGCCCGATCCAGCACAATCACTGGCGCGTTAACCGAATTCCCCTGCTGCCATAAGCGGGCCTGTCCTCGAAACGTAGCTTCACCGGTCGCCTGGTGGAGCTGTGCCTCGGACGCAATGACGTGCGTGGGTCCCTGCGATCCCAGACCTGGACCCGGCCTCACCGTCGAGGGATCCTGCCCCGCATTCGCAGGCGCACCGCTGCCGAACCACGTGGCCTTCACGTCCCCATGCGCGAAGGCATCGCCCGAAGCCCGTGCAACGTCGATCTTGTCGGCGACAAGGTCCAGGCCGCCGTTCATCACGCGCGGATTTCCGGTCAGATGGAGCAACTCTCCCGAACCTTCATAGTCGGCTCGTTCCGCTGTGGCGCGCAAAGCGGCAGGCGCAGCCGCTCCAGACGCCGAACCAGGCTTGGCCGCAGCCTGCTGCACAAGGACAACATGGCCCACCATCGTAGCTGTATCGATTTGCGTCGCTCCGGACCGGCCGTTCGCCTTCTGCGCTCGAGATTGAGAAGCGGCGGCTTGTGTCCCCGCGAAACGCGCTTCCAGCCTGTCTCCGCTCGTCGTCTGGCGTGTGCCTGTCTCAGTAGTCTGCTCGATGTTCGCGTGTCCTACGCCAGTGAGCGCGCTCAAAGAGGAGTCAGGGCCAAATATCCCCTTCACGTCATCGGCCGTCATGCGAGCATGCATCGCCGCGCTCGTTCCGCGCTGGCTTTCGCTGGTCACCACTACTCCGCCGATGCCGTGAAGCGAATCGATCTCCACCTGGCCTTTGCCGGAATCGCGAAACGAAAGATCGGCGATAGGAGACTCCCAAACTCGGTGCGTGAGCGAGGCAATACCGGCGGAGTTCGTCCGTTCGTCGCTGTCAAAGTCGACGCCTCGCTCCAGGTGCGCGAACCGTAGTACTCCCCCCGAAGCAAATTCGAGTTGAGCTGTTGGCGCTGTTCCATGCAGCTTGCGGCCATTGTCGTCGGAATCGACCGTAACCCCGCCTTCGAGATGGCCGAGCTTCGGCTGACTATGCTCGTCGAATTGGAGCGACCCGGTCGGCGCAGCCATATGCCCCCCCGATGCGGTGGTCAACACCAGGCCGTCGGTCGCGTCCAGCTGCTGCGCCGAGCCGTCGTCGCGAAACTGAATTGTCGCCTGCTTTGCGCGCGCATCGCCGTGGCGATACTTGGCCGTGCCAGCGATCAAACGGCAAAGATCGGCGTTGCGATCGATTTCCGCGTGTTCCGCCGTGATCGCCACCGGATCCACACCGTGCTGCGTATTCAATTCCACCGTGCTGTTCAGCACCAGCCGGCCATTCTGCGAATCGTAAGAGGCCCCCATCGCACTACCCCAGCCCTGCGGCAAATCGAATTCAACGTGCTGGGTCGAGGTGGCCACTCCGGTGTTTTGGTTGAAAGTCAGCCCGCTGGTCTTCACGTGAATCTGGTCGGGCGCGGGAGCCTTTCCTGCGGGGTCGGGTGTGGCACTCTTCTTTTGGCTCGTTGCCGTCTGCGTAGCATGATTGCTTCCTGCACTCGACTGTGCACTCGTCGGCCGAGCGAGCGTGATTTCAACCGGCCCGTCCGCCTGCGCTATGCCGGCCTGCTGGTCGTATTCAAACTCGGAGCCTTCGATCCGGTCAGTTCCGCCGCCAGCCGGATCATACATTTCAATCTTCACCATGTGCAGGCGATAACTCTGGTTCTTGAACTGTTCAACCTTTGACGCAGTGATCTTGAATTGCGCGTGGCCTGCGTGAAACTCCGCATGCGTGAATCCATTTGCCTCTTGTTGAATATCGATACCAAGCTTCTTGGGCAGATCGCGTCGGTTGAAGGGACTCCTCCATCTTCCGATGGTCAGGAAAACCCCAAGAGCGACCACCAGCAGCACTCCCGCCACCAGCACTACCGTTCGGACCCGTTCAATGGTGATACGCACGCGTTAGTTCCCCATGCCAAGCCGGGCCGCCAGGCGCTGCGCGAGGCTCTCTCCCAATTCGCTCCACAAAACGCGTGCCGTGGCCCCGGAACCTTTCTCCAAAGCCGACGTGAGTTCCACCAGTTGGCGCACGTTCTCCTCGATGTGCCGAGCTGAAAACGCATCCAGATCCGCATCGACCTCGAGAAAGGCCTCGTCGTCGCCGAAGTCGATCCGGATGTGCCCATCCTGCTCGTACGTGCCCTCGTCAAACAAGGGGCCGTAGCCCGTCACCCGCACCAGTCGCGGTCCACGCGCCCAACGCATCAGAGGCTTGTCATCCTGAGCGGACCCTGACCCTGACCGCAGAGAAGGGGAAGGGGAAGTCGAAAGCCTGCCCTGAGCCTGCCGAAGGGGACCTGCTTCATCCCTTTCGAGTTCCCACAGATTCCATCCGATCTGAAATTCGTAGGCATAGTCCTCGTGGAGCAGTTCCATTGCGGCTTCCACGGCCTGTCGCGGCTCCGCGCCACGTTCGCCGCCTCCATACACATGCTGAAAAACCGGTGATTCTTTCCAACTCACAGGCCATACGGTTGCGGAGTAGACCCCTGCTTCGCCGCCGTGCGCAGCAAAGGTTCCCAGGGCTGCCGTCATTTTGTCGGGGAGAGCGGCAAGGCGCAGATTCGGATACCACAAACTCAAATAAAGCGTGTCGGACATCTCTATTGATTTTAGACGCGTTGGCCGCTCCGTCGATGCATGCCTCAATCGGAGGGAGCTGAGGCCTTTAGGCCTCAGAGAACACGCGAGCATGGCGAGGGCCTTCAGGCCCGGACCGCCGTACCGCCGGGGGGAGGAAGTCGACGTCTTCAAAACCGGGATAGAACGCCGTTACACTGTTCTCGACCACTTTAGGAGCGAATCGTGAGCCCAGCCAGCACCCTCAATCCTCAAATCGACGCCTACATTGCGAAGTCCAGACCCTTCGCACAGCCCATCCTGAGTCACATCCGCGAATTGGTGCACAAGGCTTGTCCAGGCGTTGTCGAAACCATCAAATGGAGCCGGCCTTTCTTCGAATACAGGGACGTCATCCTCGGCAACATGTCCGCCTTCAAGGAGCACTGCAGCTTCGGATTCTGGGGCGAGGAAATCGCCGCCGTTCTGCGCAACGCAAAGCTTCTGCAGCCGGACGCGATGGGTTCGCTCGGACGCCTTACGCGCATCGAAGACCTGCCCTCCGACAAGCAGATGCTCGGCCTGCTTCGCCAAGCCGTGGCATTCATCGAGAACGGCCAGTACACCAGCCCCATCGCCGCCCGAAACAAAGTAGTCAAAGCCCCCAAACCCGCTGTTGAAGAGCCTCCGGAGTTCACCAGGGCGCTCAAAGCGAATAAGAAAGCCTCGGCCGCTTTTGCCGCCTTCAGCCCCAGTTGCAAAAAGGAATATGTCGAGTGGATCGCCGACGCCAAGCGCGCCGAGACGCGCGACAAGCGCATCGCCACGGCCGTCGAGTGGATCAGCGAAGGCAAACAGCGTAACTGGAAATACCAGACTTGCTGACATTCACCCTCTAAAGGGCATGCATCGATGCGCGTGCGAAAAAAACCTCCACGAAGCATCCTCTATTTGCAGATCATTTCCGCCCACTGACGCACAATGAAACTGTCCTGGAGTTTGCGCTGAAGGCGAACTTCGACCTGGGCGGCTAGGAGGTACCCCCCCTCGACCCCCTCCCCCTATACCCCGGCCTGGATTTGTCCCAGAAATTGGGCAGTTATTGGGTATCAGAGTAACCGTTAGTCTTCGCAATCTGCAGCAAAGAGCTGTGACAATTGCCGCAATCGTTGCAGGGGAATAATTCAGAACACTTCAGGAAGTCACGATCTCGCTGAAGTCGGCGATACCGGAGAAGTTGCTTAGGACTCCTGCGATGAGGGCAAGGTTCGCGCCGCGAGTCTCCGGGTCGGGATCGAGGACCATGACCTTATCGAAGAAAGTATCGACGGAGGAACGCAGAGTGGCAATCAGTGCGAGCGCCTCTGAGTATTTGCGCTGCTCGCGAAGCTTCGCCACCTCACCCGCGAGCGATTGGATTGCGCTTCTCAGATTCTTTGTTTCATCGGCTTTGATGTTGGCCCAATTTCCGTGAGCGTAACCCTTCTCTTCGGCTTGGCGCAGAATATTCTTGATGCGCTTGAACGCCGCAGAAATCGCGGTGAAATCTTCCGAACCGCGGACAGTTGTGAGCGCCTCCGCACGGGCAACGGCATCGCCCACGTCGTCGGAGTCGGCCCAAGCAGCGAGAACCGCTTTGACGACGTCATAGGCGAAGCCGCGCACGTCCTTCAAATAAAAGCTTAGCCTTTCCCTTAGAAACGCTGAAACTTGCACATTGTTTGGTTCGTTCGACCCTACTGACAATAAGACATTTGACAAGGTCAGAGGCAATCCAGACTCGGCAAGAATCTTGACAATGGAATTGGCGGCCCGGCGCAGTGCGAACGGATCTTTCGAGCCGGTCGGCTCATTGCCGATCCCAAACATGGCGGTAATTGTCTGAATGCGATCAGCGATGCCAAGCAACTGGCCTTCGACAGTTGAAGGAATCGAATCCTCAATCGAGGCGGGCTTATACTGGTCGTAAATTGCCTTACTGACAATCTCTCCCAATCCTTGAGGCTCGGCATATAGGCCGCCTATAACTCCCTGCAATTCGGTGAATTCTTTCACTAACTCGGCTGTCAGATCGGTCTTAGCCAGTTCAACCGCTTTGAGCAGTGCATCTAAGTCGAAGACTATGCCATTTGCCAATACAATGGACGCCAGCTGGCGAGCAACAGCAAGATTCTTCTCTGTCTTCCAGAAATAGCTGCCAAGCTCTTTTTGGAACGTCACATTCTTCAAGCTCTCAACGCGTTCGGTTAGCGGCGTCTTCTGATCGAAATCCCAGAAGAACTGCGCATCCTTGAACCGCGCCCGCAGCACACGCGCATTGCCGTGGCGGATGATCGCTTCGCCTTCTTCATCCACTGCCGTGTTCAACACAGCGAGAAAATGCGGAGCTAACTTGCCTTCCGCGCCTTCCACCGCAAAATACTTCTGGTGATCGCGCATCACCGTCACCAGCACTTCCTCGGGAAGCTTCAGATACTCCGGCTCAAAATCTCCGAGAATCACGGTTGGCCACTCAGTCAGGTGCAGCACCGTCTCGACCAGCGGTTCGTCTTCACGCCAGCGCGCGCCCGCAACGGTCCGTGTCGCCTTGTCCAGCGCCTTGCGAATAATCTGCCTGCGCTCCGCCGTATCGACAACGACGAATGCCTTGCGCAGCGCCTCAGAATAGTCTTTGGCCAATGCAATCACCACTGGCGCTTCCCCGTGCAGCACGCGATGGCCGCGACTGGCTTTGCCCGCGGCGATCCCTGCAATCTCCAAAGGCACTACGTCCGAATCGAGCAGCGCAACCAACCACCGTACCGGCCGCACAAACCGCTCCGGCCTGCCCGCGCGCCAGTACATGTTTTTGGTCCAATAGAGGCCGAGAACTTCCTTCGGCAATTCAGCGGCGAGCACCTGCGATGCCGCCACTCCCTTGCGCGTGATGCTCGCACCAACGTATTCGCCCTTCGCCGTTGTAACTTTTTCCAGCGCAACAACCGAGATGCCCGCTTTCTTCGCAAAGGCTTCGGCAGCCGCCGTCGGCGCACCATCCTTGAACGCCACTTTCCACGATGGGCCCGTCATCTGCTCTTCGGTATCGGCCTGCGCAGCCAGCAAGCCTTCGACCAGCACAGCCAGCCGCCGGGGAGTCGAATAGGTGGTCACTTTCGCGCCATCGCCGAGCAGCCGTTCCCGCGTCAGCAATTCCTGCACGCGACGGCCCAGCTCCGCCTCAGCCCCGGCAATCATGCGGGCGGGAACTTCCTCCAGCCCAATTTCCAATAAGAAGTCCGGCATAATTCTCTTGCTCTCTCGCTCGCTCTCTAAGCCGCCTGCTGCACCGCATAGGCTTTGGCCACGCCCACAGCCAGCGCGCGAATGCGCCCGATCACGCCTATGCGCTCCGTCACGCTTATGGCTCCACGCGCGTCAAGAATGTTGAACAGGTTCGAGCACTTCAGCGCCAACTCGTAGGTCGCCAGCAGCGGAAAGCGCCGCTTCTCCGCACTAGTGGCGCTTTCACTTTCAAGCAACACATTCGCCTGGATCAACAATGCCTTCGCTTCTGCCTCGTAAAGATTGAAATGCTCCCAAAGCTTGGCGACATCGGCGGTCTCGAAGTTATACACCGAGAACTGCAGCTCCTCGGCGAATCGAACTTCGCCATAAGTCACTGGCGCACCGGTTTCAGGATCGCGCGCCCACACGATGTCGTAAATCGAATCGAGATCTTGCAGCACCTGTGCAATGCGCTCCAGGCCATAGGTCAGCTCGGCGCAGATGGGGTCGAGATCGAGACCGCCGCATTGCTGGAAGTAGGTGAACTGGGTAATTTCCTGCCCGTCGAACATCACCTGCCAGCCCACACCCCACGCACCGCCCGCCGGCCATTCCCAGTTGTCTTCTTCAAACTTGATGTCGTGTTTCTTCAGATTGATTCCCAGCGCTTCCAGAGACTCCAGATAGAGTTCCTGCACATTCACCGGCGGCGGTTTCAAAATAAGCTGAAACTGGGTGTGCTTGAAGAGGCGGTTCGGATTCTCACCATATCTGCCATCAGCCGGACGGCGGGACGGCTGTGCGTAGCCAACTCGGTATGGTTTGGGGCCGAGCACGCGGAGAAATGTTTCCGGCGCCATGGTTCCCGCGCCTACCTCCACGTCGTAAGGCTGCTGAAGCACGCAGCCGCGATCGGCCCAGAAGCTCTGCAGGCGGAACAGTAACTCCTGAAAGGTAAGCGCGGAGGATTTGCGGTGGGATTCAACCAGGGTTGACGACACAGGCTGGGCTCTCTTTATGGGACTCACGACTATCTTATCAGCCGGCTCAGTCGGCTGATCCCGTCTCTCAAATCAGGATCACATACTGAGGCACGCCAGCACTTCGGCGGTGCGCAATTTGCGTTCAATGTGCCGCTCCAACGACTGCAAAGTGAAACGCCGCAAATCGTGGCCCCTGCGCTTAAGCCAGGGCTCAGCGGTAAACGCGCCCACGGGCGAGCGCAACATGCGCTGGGCCAGTTGCCATGAGTCGGCGGAAAGCTCGCTCGCATTGCTGCTGCGATGCACGGCGCAAAAGAGGCCGTCGTGAAAAGGATTGAAGCTAGTCTCGCCCGCATTGAGAGCTTCGCCGCAAGCGGTGCAACGCGCAATGTCGGGCAGCAAGCCCATCAGGCGCGTCATCCACAATTGGAAATAGGTGAGCGGGAGCCATGGCTGCTCGACGGTCGTTTGCTCGAGCACCGAGACGAGCAGGCGGAAGACCGGTTCCTGCGGATCGTGCTCGGGTAGGGCTTGGTCGAGCAGCTCGGCATAGAAGCTGAGCACCGTCATCCGCACCTGATCCACGGGACACGAGAGCGGCGAGCGAATAATTTCCAACTGATCGAGCCGCACCAACTCCTGTTTCGGCCGCTCCGCGAACCATGCGCGGGCCAGGGTCATAGGCTCCAGTGCGCCGCCAAAGCGCTTGCGGCTTTTGAGCGCGGCTTTGGCGACGCCCTTCATCCGGCCATGGTCGCGCGTGAAAAAGCTCACGATCAGATCAGACTCGTGGACCGGCCACGTGCGCAGAACCACGGCCTCCGAAGTGAGCCCGCTCATTGGATTCCATCAACGCAAAAGAGAAGCGCGCACTGCTGGGTACAGTGCGCGCGGTCTAATTCGCGATATTGCTTCTGGGATTGCGGAATGTTATCGGCCGAAGTGAGCGGAGTTCTTTTCGGCAAAACCGGCCCACTTTTCCGGCAGGTCATCCAGCGCAAAGATGGCGGATACGGGACAGGCCGGGACGCAGGCGCCGCAGTCGATGCATTCGACTGGGTCGATAAACAACTGTTCGGACTCAGCAAAGCCGGCTTCATCTTTTTTGGGGTGAATGCAATCGACTGGACAAGCGTCTACACAGGCGGTGTCCTTGGTGCCGATACAGGGTTCTGCGATCACATAAGCCATCGTGCACTTCTCCGGAAAGGTATCTTCTCGACGCTGATAGTAGCACAGGAGACGGCAAGCGGGAGCCTACGTCCTCCAGCGCCGTTCTGCTATGCGGGAATGGAGAGGCTGGGAATAGGGAACGGGAGATCAGGGGCTGATCGGCGCATCGAAGCCAGAGCGAAGAAACAAAGAGAGCCAGATCAGCCCTTGGCCGCCGCCCGCGCTTCCCTTTCAGCGGCCCACTCGGCTGGCGTCGGAAGGGGTGCCAAATCCCGACCCTCGAACATATCCGCGAAGAGGGCCAGTAATTCTTCATGAATGTCGCCGTTTGAAGCGAGTATTTCCTGGCTGTCAATACGAAAATGTCGACCCTTGAAATCAGTGACCCGGCCACCAGCTTCTTCAATCAGCAGAATACCCGCCGCCGTGTCCCACGGGTTCAAATTGAACTCCCAAAAACCTTCCAGGCGACCAGCGGCCACATAGGCCAGGTCGAGTGCAGCCGAACCGGCGCGCCTTACCCCGTGCGAGCGCAATGTGAACTCCTGATAGAAGTGGATGTTTGGGCTCGCGTGGCGCTTGCGGCTCGGAAACCCGGTGGCGAGCAGCGATTCCGCCAGCGTTGAAATGGGCGAAGTGCGGATCGGCTTTCCGTTGAGAAAGGCGCCCTTTCCTTTTTCGGCCGAGAATAGCTCGTCGCGCAGCGGATCGTAGATCACGCCTGCTACCAGGGTTCCATCTTCCTCCGGCTTGAGGCCGGGAGGCCGCTGCTCCAAGCCCATCGAAACGCAAAACTGAGGAAAGCCGTGGGCAAAGTTCGTCGTGCCATCCAGGGGATCGACGTACCAGCGGAACTCGCCTTCCAAACGATCGCGCGTGCCCTCTTCGCCGTAGATGCCGTGATCGGGAAAGACCTCACTCAGGCGCGAACGAATGAGCTTCTCGGCGGTGCGGTCGGCGACCGTGACCAGGTCGACGTCGCCCTTGTATTCCGTCTCTACGCCCTGGGCAAAAAACTCCCGCAGGCGTGCACCGGCTTCTCGCGCAATCCCGGAAGCTTTCGGAACCCATGGATGTCCGCTTGAGGCCTCACCGCTCACAGAGCTGTCCCATTCGAGGCTGTTGCGCGCGCGCCGCGGCGGCGGCCCGCTTCTGTGATGGTCTGGATCTGGTGTTTATAGATGAAGAGATTCGGCTTCCCTTCCCGCGTCAGGCGCAGCATTCCATCGTCGAAATACTCGATCCAGCCGCGCACGGTCTCTCCATCTGAAAGCTTGACGGTGACCTGCACCTGGCGCTCGCTGAGGGAGCGCAGGTACATTGCTTCCTGCCCCGTTTCACCGGGAGGTGGGGTCTTCGATCGACGGCGTAGAGAGAGTGGCGCGGTCATATCGACATTTTAGATGCAAACGCGACGGGAGTTGCATATTTCGGCTTTGCGGCGCGGAATGCCGAATTTGCAGCTAGAGCTTGCTTGACTCGATTTCGGACCGTCCTTACATTGATCGCACCGAGCCCCGGGCCTCCCATTCAGCCAAATAGGAGATTCCCATGAACCTCTCGCGTCTAATTCTCGCTGCTCTCGGCGGTTTTGCGGCGTACTTTGTTCTGGGCGGTTTGATCTTCGTCCTGGTTCCTTCTCTTAAAACCGAGTTCCTCAAATATCCAAACATCTATCGCGACCACCAAGGCCAGATGAGTCACATGCCCGTGGCAATGGCTGCCACGTTTTTGTCGATGCTGGTGCTAGCTGTGCTGTACGCACTGACGTATCAGGGCGGCTCCGGCCTCATGGAAGGCGCCCGCTTCGGCGCTTTGATTGGCTTGTTTGCGATCGGGTCTTTCGTCCTGCACAACTACGTCAATCTGAATATCGGACTCGCACTGACCATCCAATCGGCTGTCGCCTATTTTGTGGAGTGGACCGTCGCCGGGATTGCCAGCGGACTGATCTATCGGCCGACCGCTGTTCATTGAGTGGAGGCGGCCAGCGCCAACGTCGGCAGAATCTTGGACGTAACTGCTCCCGGGCCGTCAATTGCCGCTCTTCACGGGCGAGTCAGCATAGTAGCCGGTCCGGTAGCGAAGATTAAAAGCCTCATTCGCGGCGCGGGGAATCGTGACGTTGAGGCGATGAAATGTCCGGCCCGGTTCCTGATGGTGCGGGTAGTAGCCGAGCACATATTGCGTTCGGAGATCGTCGCTCACCTGTGCAAACGCCTTGTTGAGACCGCCTGCGGTTGCATAAAAGCTTTTGCCGCCAGTTTGTTCCGACAAGGTGATCAGCGCATGCTCGCCGCCGAGATCGCGGCCGGCGCTGGCCTCGATGGGGACATCGATGATGGAGTAAATCATGACCTCGTTGCGGAGGGCCTGTTCCAGAGCCTGCGAATACGTCGTGCCCTTCACGGTGTCGCCGCCGTCGGAGACCAGCACCAGAACCCTGCGCCCTTCTTTTTTGCCAAGGCCCTCCGAACCGAGAGAGATCGCGTCGTAAAGCGCAGTGCCCCCCTCGCCGCGCATCCTGTCCAGACCGTGGTCGATTTGCGCCACTTTGTTGGTGAAGGGCGTCAGCTCGGAGACAAACGTGTCGAACTCAAGAACGCTCATCTGATCCTGGGCACGCATCAAAGCCTGGACGAATCGCTTGGCGGCTTCCTGCTCGAGGTCGCGGTCCTTGTAGGTACTGGCACTGGTGTCGATGGCCAAGGTCAGGTTGAGCGGCAACTCCGATTGGCGCTCGAAGACAGCGATATCCTGATGCCGGCCGTCTTCGGCAATCGCAAAGTCGTCGCGCGTGAGTCCGCCGACCAGAGCGCCGTTCGCATCCGTCACATTGACGAAGACGTTGACGAGCTTCACATCCACATGCAGCGTTATCCCGCCGTCCTGTGCCGCCATAGAGAGCGCGCCGCAAACCACCAAGCTAACCGACGTGACGAAGATTCCTCTTGAAACTGCCAGGCTGCCTCTAAGGAGCATCTGTAGTCTCCAGGCCACGCTCCGCGGGGAAGGGCTCGCCCGCGGCCCATACGGTGCCGTCCTCAAACGTTTCCTTCTTCCATATGGGCACGGTGGTCTTGAGCGTGTCGATGAGCCAGCGGCAGGCATCGAAGGCCTGCGCCCGGTGCGCAGACGCAACGAGGATCAGTACGCTGGTCTCGCCGACTGCGAGACGGCCGAGACGGTGGACGATGGTTACCTGCCGCACACCGAAGCGGGTTCGCGCGTTTTCAGCAAGCTCACGCAGTTGGCTCAGCGCCATTCTTTCGTAGGCCTCATAGTCCAGATGCAGGGTCGGACGGCCATGTGAGTTGTTGCGCACGATGCCGTCGAAAACGACGATCGCGCCATCGGCACCTTGCTTTGCTTCAACGGCAAGCATATTGGCATCGATGGGCTCCCGGGTGAGACAGGTGACCACCTCCGACTTCGGCTGAACATCTTCATGTGCGTTCGCCATGCGGGGAGCACTGCCGCCAGAGACCGGTGGCAGAAGACCGACCTCGTCCCCCTGACGCAACACGTGCGTGGCCGCTGTGTATTCGGCGTTCACGCTCACGGCGATGCCTCGAAGCATTGCGTGGGGATAATTTTTGGAAAGTTGTGCCACCAAGTCGGAGACGGTCGCGCCCTCGCGCAACCCAACCTCGGACGCATTTGTACCAAGCGCGTCCTTCAACGCGCCAAATGCAAGTACGCGCACCTGAATCATTCCCGCCCGGATCATAGTGAGAAGCATACCGTCTTTGAGTTAGACGCGGGAGGGCGAGAAGAGAGGGGCGATGGTCTCAGATCCCCTCAATGCACCACCGCTTGCCCGAATTTGAAACGCCTAAATCGGTCGACGCAGTTTTTCTAAAGGCAAAAAAAGGCCGGCAGGTTCGCCGGCCTTTTTGGTCGCCTGAAGCGCTTCGCTATGCGGCAACGCTCGCACCTGCCTCCGCGATGGGCACAGTCTGCGGATGGGCGTTCATGAGCGGTAAAGCCACCGCCAGCACATCTTCAATGTGAGTGGCGTAGTGAACATCCACCCCTTCCATCATCTCCGGCGTCAGGTCCTCTTCAACGTTCTGACGATTCTCGGCGGGCAGGATGATGGTTTGCACCCCGGCCCGGCGCGCGGCCAGGAACTTCTCCTTAATGCCGCCGACCGGCAATACATTGCCGCTGAGCGTAATCTCGCCGGTCATTGCCGTCAGGGGACGCACTGGCGTATCGGTCAAGAGCGACGCCAGTACCGTTGTCATGGTCACGCCGGCCGACGGACCATCCTTCGGAATGGCTCCCGCCGGAACGTGAATGTGGAGGTCGAGGTCCTTATTGAAGTCTTCGGCAAGACCGAGGCGACCGGAATTGGACCGAACCCAAGTAAGCGCCGCCTGCATCGACTCCTGCATGACTTCGCCGATCTGACCGGTCATCGTAAAGCCGCCTTTGCCTTTCATCTTGTTGGCTTCGATGAACAGGATGTCGCCACCTGCCGGTGTCCAGGCCAGACCGATAGCCACACCGGGACGCTTGACGCGTTCGGCCACTTCGGTCTCGACACGCACCTGGATGCCGCCGAGGAAGTCCTTCAGCACTTCGCGCGTGACAATCAACTTCTCCGTCTTGCCCTCCACGACGCGCCTTGCCTGCTTGCGGCAGACCGTGCCGATGACCTGCTCGAGTTTTCGCACACCGGCCTCGCGCGTGTAATGTCGCACGATATGCCGGATCGCCTCTTCAGGAAAATCGATGTGGTCCACCGTAATTCCGTTGGCCTTGATCTGGCGCGGAATCAGGTATTGAAATGCAATGTGAACCTTCTCCTCTTCGCTATAGCCCTGCAGCGGGATGATCTCCATGCGATCGATCAACGGCGGAGGCACGGTATCAAGCATGTTGGCTGTGCAAATGAACAGCACCTTCGACAGGTCGAAGGGCACGTCGAGATAGTTATCGCGGAACGTGTTGTTCTGCTCCGGATCGAGCGTTTCGAGCAACGCCGAAGCAGGATCACCACGGAAGTCCCGCCCCAGCTTGTCCACCTCGTCGAGCATGATCACCGGATCGTTGGTTTCCGCCCGGCGGATGCTTTGGATGATCTGGCCCGGTAGCGCGCCGATGTAGGTGCGACGGTGTCCTCGTATCTCCGCCTCGTCATGCATGCCGCCCAGCGAGACGCGCTGGAATTTGCGTCCCAGGGCGCGCGCGATCGAACGGCCCAGGCTGGTCTTGCCTACCCCCGGAGGACCCACGAAGCAAAGAATCGGCCCTTTCATGTCAGGCTTCAACTCCAGGACCGACAAATAGTCGAGGATGCGATCCTTGACCTTTTTCAGCTCGTAATGATCCTCGTCGAGGATCTCCTTCGCCTTGGAGATATCGATCTTCTCGCCGGAACTTTTGGACCAGGGCAACACGGCAAGCCACTCGATGTAGTTCCGTGTGAGTGAATAGTCGGCGGCCATGGGAGACATGCGACCCAGCCGGGTCAACTCCTTCATCGCCTCTTTCTTCACGTCGTCCGGCATACCCGCAGCTTCGATCTTCTCGCGCAGGTCGTCAACTTCGCGCTGACTTTCATCCTGCTCGCCCAGTTCCTTCTGGATGGCCTTCATCTGCTCGCGCAGGTAGTAATCCCGCTGCGACTGCTGGACTTGATCCTGCACCTCGCTTTGAATCTTGGTGCGCAACTGCTGCACCTCGATCTCTTTGGCCAGGTGCTTGTTCAGTTGTTCGAGCCGCGCTTGAATCGCAGTTGTTTCAAGAAGCTTTTGCTTATCGTCGGTGGTCAGGAACGGCAAGGAGGAGGCGACAAAGTCCACCAGACGGCCCGGATCCTCGATGTTTGCGGCGATCGTGCGGAGTTCGTCCGATAGTGTCGGCGATTCGGAAACGATCTGCTGGAATTGCCCGATCACATTGCGCACCAGCGCCTCGAGACCTGCATTGGACTCCGGATGAGAATCCTCCAGTTCCTCGATTTCGGCCACCATAAACGGTTCCGTCTGCACGTAGCGTAGCAACCGCACGCGCCCGACGCCCTCGGTAAAGACGAAGCGGCTCTGATTGGGCATGCGCACAACCTTGTGGACAGTAGCGAGAGTCCCGACTTCATGCATGTCGGCCGGCTTGGGTGAATCTAATCGCGGATCAAGTTGCGCCGCCACGATGATGGAGCGCTCCTCTCCCAGAGATTCGATCAACTGAATGGAGCTCTCGCGTCCAACTGTAAGCGGTAGAACAGCATGCGGAAAAAGCACTGTGTCTCGAACGGGAAGGACGGGAATCCTGCGAGGTCCGGTTGCTCCGGAAGGTGTCGCGGGGGGTAAAATGGTCGGCTGGCTTGGCATTGAGTGTCCTTTTATCAACTTTCCTTCATTTAGAGCGCGCAGGGGCAGAAAAGTTTCAGGAAAGTCGTTCGTTCTCACAACTTGTATTCCCTCGATCCGAACGATCGTTAATACGCTAGCTGCGCGGATCGATTCCCAAAGGTAAAAGCCTGCGCCTCGCCCGACGTTTCGTCAACAGAGACGGCAGGCATTTCAGCCGTAAACCTTGAATTTTCAGCTTTCAACACTGCGGAGGCGATCCTTCCTTGGATTCCGGCAAACGCCTTGGTCGCTGAGTATATCGACCCAATTCAAAGGAAATGTGAGCGCCGGCCGGGAAAGATTTTGTCCCGCTTTTCGTGAAGGAGGCCGGCGCATACGTTATTCCGACTGGATGGAACCCTCTTCCTTTTTAATTGCCAGCTCGATTCGGTCCCAGAGGTCTTCCTTAGGCTGTTCGATGGGGAATAGTTGGCGGGCAGCCTCGGCAATCGTTTCGAGATCGGCGAGGAGAGCACGGCAGTTGGCACAGGTTTGAAGGTGAGGATTTTTCGAAACGTCCTCGCCTGAAGCGATCAGGTCAGCCAAGTGCTCTTGAAACTCCTGGCAGGTTCGATTATTGCGATCCTCGGTCATTGCTGCCCCTCCCTCTGGAGAGAAGTGCGCAGAGCATCTCTGAGTTTCAACCTGGCCTTATGCAATTGCGATTTGCTGTTGCCGATCGAGCAATCGAGCATTCCTGCAATCTCATTGTGCTCGTAGCCTTCTACGTCATGCAGAACGAAGATCAACCTGTAGCCTGCGGGAAGCTCGGCGACTGCGCGCTCGAGCGCCAGTCTGTCGATCGACCCGGACAAAGACAAATCCGGTGCGCCGAAGCTGCGGCCCGGGCCGTCGTCGTGAGTGGGTTCCATAGCCTCGTCCAGGGACATGAGAGGGAGCCCCTTCTTGCGTAGATGCATCAGAACTACATTGATAGCGAGGCGGTGCAACCATGTTGAAAATGCCGAATCGCCCCGAAATGTTGCAATCTTGCGATGGAGCTGAAGAAATGCCTCCTGGGTAAGGTCTTCGGCCTCAGCCGCATTGCCCACCATGCGTAAGCAAAGAGAGTAAATCCGTCTTTTGTGGATGGAATAGAGTTGGGCAAAGGCGTGGTGGTCTCCTGCCTGGGCGAGGGCGAGCGTATTGGCGTCTGGAGAATTGGACGACGGTGTAACAGCTCGCGCCGCGCCATCTAAAGCTGACGTCGGCCCAGATTCCGGGGCGGATGAGGAATTTTTCGCGAAATTCGATCGGGGCATGCGTAACCTTCCAGGGGAATCGCTTGCAATTGCGAGTCGGGTGGTACTGCACCGTGTGTCTTTGGTGGTTAGTATAGGGTGCAGCATTTGGGTTGGCGGAGCTTCGGCGTTCATAGTCCTTGGAGATGCCATGCAGATTCTTATTTGGATGCAATCATTTGCCGCAACGAAGCCTTGCATCTAGTGTTTTTTCAGGAGAGATGGTTTTGAAGATAAACCCGGCGGGAACCCCAGGTAAGCGAATTAGGTCGGGCATCCTGTTGGCGGGCATTATTGCGGCTGTCTTGGCTGGACCCACTCTTGCATGCGGCCAGCAAAGTACATCCTCAGTCAATGGACAGCAGACTCAAGCCCTCGGAAAGCCCGAATCTGGCCCCGTGGCGGATTTCCTCGGTGCGACTATTTTGCGAATTGATTTCGTGGGCGCCGACCCAGCCCGATTTACCCCGCTTCCCGAAGGACTCGCCAAGCTCATCGGAACTCCACTCAACCAGGAGAGCCTTTCCCGGAGCCTTCGCCAGGTGTTCGCGACCGGTCTTTTTGAAACGGTCAAGGTTGAAGGAGTGCGTGTCCCGAAAGGCATCGTTCTGATCTTCAACGGGGCACCCCGCTTGTTTGTCGGGACGGTGAGCGTGGTCGGCGCGAAGGGCGCCACAATCAATACGCAACTCGAGCGCGCTACCCGGCTCCAAGCCGGTACTCGATTCACTGAGGCACGGCTCAATCAGGGGATCGACCAAATGCGGCAAGCGCTCCTGGACAACGGTTTTCATGAACCGGTGATCACGCACACCATCACTCCACGTCCAAACGAACAACTTGTCGATATCGCCTTTAGAGTCGTTTCGGGACCCCAGGCGCGGGTCGGCGCAGTTCAGGTAACCGGAGAACCTGGCATGAGTGTCGACGAGTTCCGACGTCATGCCCATCTTCACCCGGGGGGCCGCGTCGACCACGACACCGCCAATCGCGCCCTGAATGGAGTGCTGAAGTACTACCAGAAGCAAGGCCGCCTTGAGGCCGAGATCAAGCTCCAGTCGCAGAATTACTTGCCAGACACGAAGCGAACCGACTTTACGTTCACGGTCAATCGTGGACCGGTGGTGAAGATTCGGGTGGAAGGAGCGGGGATCAGCAATGATCGCCTGAAGCATGCGATCCCCGTGTACGAAGAGGGAACGGTGGACGAAGATCTCCTCAACGAAGGGAACCGGCGGCTGCGCGACTATTTCCAGCGGTTGGGCTATTTCGACGTGAAGGTTGACCACGAACGCCAAACCCCAGGACCTGATCAGGTCGTGATCCTGTATACCATTACCTTGGGATTGAAGCGCCGCGTTGAACGTGTGTCTGTCACTGGAAATCGATATTTCAATTCCGCCACGTTGAAGGATTTGTTGAGCGTTCACGCAGCCGACTCGATTGATCGGCATGGCGTCTACAGTCAAGCGCTTTTGGTGGCAGACATCGGCGCCCTCGAAAACGTATATCAGAACAACGGATTCTCGTCGGTCAAAGTAACTCCGCGAACGACTCCGATCAACCCCTCCGCAACAACGCCAGGAAATGGCGCCGATGCTTCTGCAAAGCATGCCGGGCTTTCTGTGGAATACCAAATTAATGAAGGAGCGCAGCAACGAGTAGGTACGGTGACACTAGAAGGGAACGAACGCGTGGAAGCTGCGAAGCTTCTGCCGCTGTTGAATACTACACCGGGCCAGTTGCTTTCGCCGCAGAACCTTGCCGGAGACCGAGACACCCTTTTGACTGACTACCTGAGCCGAGGATTTGATCAGGTGCGGATCGAAGTTGACCAGAAGCCACAGCCTGAGGATGCCAGCGTCTTGAATGTGGTCTTCCATATCACGGAAGGCGAGCAGGTCTTCGTACGAAAGGTATTGTTGACGGGACTGCTCTACACCCGGACCGACACCGTCGCGAAAGCGGTTACGCTTCATGAAGGCGATCCACTCAACCAGACGGCTCTGCTTGAAACGCAACGCAACCTGTATAACTTCGCACTCTTCAACGAGGTCGACACGGCGATTGAGAACCCCACCGGCGCCGAGACGCGCAAGACCGTGCTTCTGCAAATCGCCGAAGCCCGCCGATGGACGTTTACTTACGGACTTGGCTTTGAAGCGCAAACAGGGACTCCACAAAACAATTGCGCCGGATACAACGCCATCGGGACCCCGTGCTCTCCCAATGGCAAGACGGCAGTCAGCCCGCGCGTTCTTGGCGCTCTTACGCGGAATGGCCTTTTCGGTCGAGATCAGTCGGCGTCGATCCAGGGCACCTATGGTCTGCTGGAACAGAATGTGAACCTCATCTTCCAGAATCCGCACTTTAAAGGCAATCCCAACTTCGGACTCACCTTCACCGGTGGGTACGCCAACAGCCAGGACGTCACGACCTATGTAGCTTCGAAACTGGACGCCGGACTTCGGTGGACCGAGCACTTCAATGGTGCCGGGAAGATTCTTTCGAGGGCCAATACCTTCATTTACGAGTTCGATTTTCGGCGCGTGAAGGTGGCGGCAAGCAGTTTGCAGGTTTTTCCGACTGAGATTCCGGTTTTGTCGCAGGCCGTTCGAGTGGCCGGACCGGGAATGACCTGGCTTCGCGATACGCGCGATTCGCCACTCGATGCCCATCGTGGAACCTACACCAGCTTTCAGGAGTTTTTCTCCAGTCACGCCTTTGGCTCAGAGGCGCAGTTCAACCGGCTCGACCTTTCCAATTCCAGTTTCTATGGCTTCGACAAGAACCGCTTTGTCCTTGCGCGTAACAGCCGCTATGCGCAGGAGCGCGCCTTCGGCTCGGATTCCGATGAGTTGATCCCTCTTCCCGAACGGCTCTACGCCGGCGGTCCCACGTCGCTGCGCGGATTTTCGATCAACGCCGCTGGTCCGCGCGATCCGGAGACAGGTTTTCCCATCGGCGGAGCCGGAGCACTGGCAAACAGCACCGAACTCCGATTGCCGCCGCCAACATTGCCCTGGGTTGGGGATTCGGTAAGCTTTGTCTTGTTCCATGACATGGGAAATGTCTTCGCGAATGCCGGAGATGCATGGGAAAGTGCCTTGAGAATTCATCAACCCGATCGCGACTCCTGCAAGACGCTCACGCCTGGCACAGTGGCGGATCCACCCACGCCGCCGAATCCGCCAACTTCAATCGGACCTCTGGGAAATTGCAGCTTCAATTATTTCTCACATGCAGCGGGTCTGGGTTTGCGCTACCATACGCCCGTCGGCCCCATTCGCCTCGACTTCAGCTATAACCTAAATCCGCCCATCTATCCGATAAACGTCAACTATTCGCTCTCGCTTCCCTACACCGATCAGCACGTGGGCGAAGCAGGCCATTTCAATTTCTTTTTCAGCTTGGGTCAGACATTTTGATGACTTCTTCCGGCAATCCTAAACCCGCCCTCAGGACCTATTTGGAAGGTCTGCGAGGGTCGTTTGTATGGCTGGCAATTGCCGGTTCCGTGCTGGTCCAAGCTCAAACCGCTCCATCCTCGTCTCCCGTGGTGCTGGATCATGTGGTCGCGGTCGTAAACAGCCGCGCCATCCTGGCCAGCGATGTCCACGAAGAGATACTTCTTTCGGTTTTAGAACCAAGGGGTACGGATAGCGCTACAGAAACTCCGCAAGGGGCCCTGCAGCGCATCATTAGCCGCACGCTCATCCGGCAGCAGATTCGCGACGAAGATGCCAGGTCGATCGTACCCGCGAAGGAAGAGGTGCAAGCACGGCTCGCTGAATTACGAAAGCTATTGCCAGTTTGTGTTCGAGAGAACTGCTCTTCAGACGCTGGATGGCGGACATTCCTTGAAAGCCACGGCCTGACACAAGCACGCGTCGATTCGTATCTTCGCGGCCGCATCGAGATTCTCAGCTTCATTGAACAACGTTTCAAGCAAGGCCTGAGCATTCCGCAGCAGGACGTTGAGGCCTACTATCGCAACACGCTTGTGCCGCAGTATCAGACGGGAAAGGCGGTTCCGCCGCTCGACGAGGTCGCTCCTCGCATCGAAGAAATCCTGCTTCAGCGGCAGGTGAATGCGATGTTCAGCAGTTGGCTCGATAGCTTACGCAAACAAGGTGACGTAGAAGTGCTGGATCCGGCTCTCGAATCGCCAGAGAATTCTTCCCTGGGAGGCGCCGCATCCCAATGACCGATTCACAACGCGAGATCTCAAGACCTTCCGAGCCAAAGAGACGACGGCTAGGCAGGCGCATGCTCTTGGTCGGAGGCGGCGCCGCCGCAATTCTTGTCGCATGCGCCGTCGGTCTGATTCTCTGGGCTGGCTCGGCGAGCTTCGAGAACCTGGTCCGCAAGCGCCTCATTGCAAAAATCGAGGCAGCAACTGGCGGGCGGGTCGAAATTGCGTCGTTCCATTTCCATCTGTTTGGTCTCGATGCAGAAGCAACGGGGCTTGTCATCCATGGCCGGGAGGCTTTGACTGAAGCGCCTTATGCGCGAGCAGGCCATGTGCATGTCGGGATCAGGGTGCTGGGTTTCTTTACACCGCGCATTCTTCTCCGTGACCTCGAAATTACCCAACCCTCTTTTCACTTGATCGTCTATCCGGATGGCTCAACCAATCAACCACGGCCAGCCAAGGCGTCGAAATCGAGTAAGTCTGGCGTCGATACGTTTTTCGACTTCAAGGCGGATCACCTCGCGTTGGAGCAGGGCGTTCTGGACTACGAGAACCGTGAAGCAGATTTTGATTTCCAGAATCGCCTGATACGGCTCGATTTTGCCGCGAGGGATGTTTCCGTGCTGGTCTCGTATGTTCACCCGAACGGCACCAGTCCCGAAAGCTACCGGATTGTGGCCGGAGCACGCGACATTGACGTCACGCGAGGAAATGCTGCGCATCCTGTGTCGCAGCCCGCGGAAGGATTCGCGCAAGCAACACTCGATCTAACCCGCAATGCGGCGTATCTTCGTTCCCTGCGGCTCACCTCGCACAGCGAGGATGCGGGTGACCGCACGCTCGAAGTTTCCGGTTCGCTCATCGACTTTGGCCGCCCCCGCTGGCAAGCGACAGCACGGGGTGATCTGGATATGCGCCTCCTCGATCCGACAACGGGCTACGCGAACTCGCCCGAAGGTCTAGCTCATGTCGAATTGGTCGCAGAAGGACAAGATGGGCAGTTTCGCATCGACGGCCCCATTCACGTCGATGGAGGGTCCTACATAGCGCCGGGCGTGAGTGCTCACGGTGTCGTTTTGGATGCGCACGTTCACGCCGATCCGGAGCAACTGCGAATTACCTCGATCGAGGCGCGCCTCCACCAAGGTGGGCAATTGGAAGGATCGATCGTATTGGATCATTGGCTTCCTGCCATAGCCGGCAGTCCTGTTCTGGAAGCTGCCGCGACAACGGCGCCGGTGAAACGGTGGCTGTTTAGCCAAAAGCAGCAGCCCGCCCCCAAGCCGATTCCTAAGCCGCTGCATCCCCCGCCTGTTTCCGTCCCGGTGAACGGCAAAGTAATTGTGCAATTCAAGAACGTCCCGCTGGACGGCGTGCTTGACATTGTTGGACCGGGACCTTTTCGGCGGCTTGGCATCGACGCCCGGCTGAATGGCCCGGCGACTGCGACCTGGACGAACGGCGATACGAATACAGTGGCCGTCGATACCAAGTTAAGTATTAATCCTTCGCGGGTTGCTCCTGCTCGAGAGGCGCCAGCGACAGGTTTGATTGACGGCACCTACACCCAGCGCGACGGCGCCGTGGATTTGCGTGAACTTGAACTCGCTTTGCCGGGAAGTCATGTGGAAGCGCATGGACATCTGGGCGTATTTCCCATAAGCATTCCTACTTCCATCGCCGTCAATTTCCGTTCGACCAACCTCGGAGAATTCGATACGGTGCTTCGCGATCTCGGGCTTAGGCGCGAAGGAAAGGCTGGAACCGCCGCCCTACCTGTTTTCCTCGGAGGGCAAGCGGAATTTCACGGCAACTGGTCGGGTTCTCTCGTCGACCCGAACCTGAGCGGCAATTTGAAGGCAACAGACATCGCGATCGAGATGCCGCCGAACCCGAACGATAGTTCCGGAAAACCGCAGCTCGTGCACTGGGATGGACTGGAGGCAACGGGCAGTTACTCCGCGGAGCGCATTTCAATCGAACAGAGTCAGCTCACACACGGGCACTCGACGATCCATATGAATGGCTGGTTGGCTGCACCCCCTTTGGTGGCACATGAAAAGAAGAAACCGAATTTCGATGCCAATTCTCAGCTTCATCTCCATTTGAATGCCGCCAACTTCGGGATTGAAGAGATCCTGCCGTTCTTTGGAGAAAGCCTGCCGCTCTCCGGCCAGCTGACTGCACAAATTGACGCGGATGGGCCTGTCCACGCGCTCAATGGCGCCGGTTGGATCGAGTTGGACCACGGCGAGGTCTACGGTCAACCGGTCGCGCGCATTCGCGCACAAGGCAAAATGGTGGGACAGGCGATCCAGGTTGCCTCAATCACCGCGAATGACGAAGCCGGAAAGGTCTCGGGCTCCGGCAGCTTCGATTTGGGGTCGCGTCAGTTTCAACTTGTCGCCCAAGGCAAGGAGGTCGACCTTGATCGAATCCAGCGCCTTCGGCAAATGGGCTTTGCGGCCGACGGCAAACTGGATTTCACTGTATCCGGCAACGGAACACTGGAAGATCCACATATTCAAGCTCAGGGCAAAATAGCAGCCCTGGTCCTCAATGGCGAGCCAGTCGGCGAGTTGCAAATTACCGCGCATACTGCGAGTCACGACCTCATCTATGATTTGGCAACTCGTTTCCAATCCGCGTCACTTGCCGCTCACGGGCAGACCGCATTGAACGGCGATTACGCTACCGAGGCCAAGCTTGAGTTTTCGGAGTTCAATATTGAAAGTCTTCTCAATACAGCGCACGTCCCTGGCCTCACCGGGCAGTCGGCACTCGCAGGTGAAGTGACAATTGTGGGACCACTCGCGCACCCTGAACGACTGCGCGGCGAAGCGCGGCTGCAGACCCTCGCAGTAACACTAGCGGGCGTTCATCTGGCGAGCGACGGTCCTGTCCACGCTCTATTGGCCAACTCGCACGTGACCCTCGACCCGGTCCACATAAAGGGAGAAGAAACCGACCTTCGCGCCCAGGGCAGCATCGATTTCAAGACCAATCGACGTGTCGATTTCGCCGCGAACGGATCCGTCAACCTGAAACTCGTGGAAACTCTCGATCCCGATATCACCGCGAGTGGCACTTCTACATTTCAGATGGAAGTACACGGTTCCCTCTCCAATCCCGACCTCCGAGGCCGCGTTGATTTTCAGAATGCCTCGATAGCCCTGGAAGATTTGCCCAATAGCCTAAGTCAGCTGCAAGGCACGCTGGAGTTCAGTCAGAATCGACTGGAAGTGCGGTCACTTACGGCCATGACGGGCGGCGGCCAGCTTCGCATCTCCGGCTATCTAGCCTATCAGCACGGAATCTTCGCCGACCTATCGCTTTCGGGTAAGGGAATCCGCATTCGCTATCCCCAGGGTGTAAGTTCGCTCGCAGACGCCAATTTGCAATTGCAAGGTAATCAAAACAACTTTCTCCTCAGCGGCAATGTCATGGTCACGCGCTTCACAATAAGCTCCGACCTGGACATCGCGAGCCTGGCAGCCCAGGCCGGGAAGGCACAGCCGATTGCACCGTCCGATGCTCCATCCAATCATGTGCGCCTCGACGTGCATATTCAATCTTCCCCGCAGTTGAATTTCCAGAACGCATACGCCAAGCTCGCGGGCGACGTGGACCTACGACTACGGGGCACGGTCGCTACGCCGTCGTTGCTTGGCCGCGTATCGATCACTGAAGGTAACGCAACCATCGCGGGCACACGCTACGAATTGCAGCGCGGCGATATCACCTTCACGAATCCTGTGCGTATTGAACCTTCCATTGACCTGAATGCGACGGCTCGCGTGGAAGACTACGACATCACGCTCGGCCTCCATGGTTCTCTCAGTAAACCGTCCGTTACGTATCGCAGTGATCCGCCGCTGCCGGAGTCCGATGTTTTGGCTTTGCTCGCATTGGGGCGGACCACAAGCGAGCAGCAGCTTTACGGCCAGCAACAAGAGCAGGCCGCGGCAAATCCTACGACCGACGCTTTGCTGGGCGGTGCACTGAATGCGACTGTGAGCAGTCGCGTGCAAAAGCTATTCGGCGCAAGCGCAGTCAAGGTGGACCCCAACTATCTTGGCGTCCTGGGGAACTCCACCACCCGCATCACGGTGGAGGAACAACTCAGCAAGTATGTGACGCTCACCTACGCGACCGATGTAAACACGACCGCTCAACAGTTGCTGCAAGCTGAGATTGCCATCAACAGACATGTCTCGCTGCTTGTTGCTCGCGATGAATCGGGCGTCTTTTCGATGGTCGTTAAAGCCGTGCGGCGCTATCGCTAGCATGAATTGCGGTTTCGGCAATCGCGATCGAGTCCGCGCGCCGATCCGTCGAAATCAGGATTTCAACGCCTTAAGCAACTCGACAGGATGTATGGGTTTCGCAAGAATCTCGAAAAAATAGCCTTCAACTGAAGCATCATCGAGAAGGCTCGCTGTGTCTACATTGCCGGAGAAGAGGACGATTCGGGCGTGGGGACAGAGAGACCGGACCGCCTTCGCCAGCTGAATCCCGTTGAAGTCTGGCATTACGACATCGGAGACAACAATGTCAGGACATTTTTCCTGGATCGATTCAAGAGCGTCGGTGCCGCTATATGTGGCAATCGCCGTGAAGCCGCTACGATTGAGAATTGTCGCGACACTGTCGGCGATAAGTTTCTCATCGTCCACTACGAGGACCCGCCGCTGGTGTCCGTCGGCGGCGGCGAGACTCTCTTGCTCACCGAATTGTTTTTCAAACGGTCGGTCTGATAGGCTGCCCGCCAGAGATCGCGGAAGAGGAGTTCCTCCCACTACGACTTTCACGATTGTTGTTACAAGCAGTTGTACCCGTCTATCGATCATTCGCCTTCGTTCGCCTCATGGGTAAATTCTTTGCTTCCGCTGGAAACAAGAAAGCTCACACGTTCCCCGCTCTTTTGCTCCTGCTAGCCGTGGAATCGCAAATAGACACCAAGGTGCTTCGTCGCACACACGCTAAGCGATAGCCTGCCGTCAACGACGGCCGTACCAAGAGCATTCCCAATTTGTAGGGGACCTACAGGGCTCGCCGTGTCGATCTCTGGCGGTGGCATGGAACACTTCTCTAAAGTGAGCCCTGTACATACATTGCGCCCGTACGCGCTAACTAGGCATCAAGCGGTTCAAGCAATCGAAAGCGCCTCACTTCCTCTTCATGCATTCGATGCAGTTCCGTGGCATCCTGTTGTCAATTTCCTTTGGCGCCGGGCCAATCCAACGCAAGAAAACGCCGCAGATCATCCGAAAGTCCAGTCCCTCGAATCGGCGCAACTCCAGCGCCGTTTCTCGTGTCTATATAGACGTGGGGTAGTTTGACAGAATCTGCCGCACGTTTGATGAGAAAGAGGAGGAAGCATGACGACTAAGATTAGTCGTTCCAGGGCAACCATTTTGGCTGCCATGATCGCTGGATCCCTCCTGAGCCTTCCCCAGGTCAGCTTGGCGATGGCCAGGAACTCCGGAGCAATCGCAACCGGCGGGCAGGAACAGCCCGATGCAACAGGTGCAGCAAAATCGAAGTTGAATAAGTCGCAGTTCAAAAACGTTCAGCTCAATGTAGACGCGAACGGAATCGTAACATTGACGGGTAGCGTCGACTTATTCGAATACAAAGCGGACGCAGAAAAGCGCGTCAGCAAAGCGAAAGGAGTTACGGCGGTTAGAAACCAAATCGAAGTAGCGGGACCCAGCGTGTCTGACCAGGAACTCCAAAACAAGCTTGGTGAAAAGCTGGCGTACGATCGCGTGGGCTACGGAACCACTCCGTTCAACGCCATCGCCATCAAGGTTGAGAACGGCGTTGTGACCCTGGGCGGCCATGCTTACGGCTATCCGGATCGTGACTCGGCGGTGGCTCTTGTGAGCACCTACCCCGGCGTGAAAGACGTGATCAACGAAATCGAAGTCGATCCGACGTCGATCATGGACGACCAGACGCGTATGCAAGTGGCACGCGCCGTTTACGGATATCCTTCGCTGAACAAGTACGCCATCGATCCAGCTAAGCCGATTCGCATCTCGGTGCAGAACGGACATGTGGAACTCTATGGAATGGTCGACTCGCAGTCCGATAAGGAAACAGCATTTATTCGCGCCAACGGAGTCCCCGGCGTCTTTAGCGTGAAGAACTACCTGCAGGTGGCCGGGCAGGCCCCTGAGTCGAGGTGAGCAATCACTCTGCGACGAAACCCGCCATCCCCACGCGCCAGTGCTTACCTGCTCTGGCGCGTGTTTGCTTTCTGAGGCAGCAAATATGGCAACCGGGTATTGCGTTCACCCCACGCGCCCGAGAGTTCCGACGGAAGAGTCCCCGGCCTCAAGTAAACTGTTCGATGGAGCGGAATGCTTTGGGACTGCTGAGAAAAACACGCACGACGCTGGAAATGATCAAATGGGAGCACTCGATTTTTGCGCTCCCCTTTGCCCTCACCGCGGCAATTCTTGCTGCGCGTGGCACGCCCGCCTGGCGCACCCTTGTTTGGATTCTGGTTGCGATGGTCACGGCCCGTGCTTGCGCGATGGCCTTTAACCGCTGGGCCGACGCGGACATTGATGGAGCCAACCCGCGCACGCGAACCCGCGCCATTCCCGCAGGTTTGTTGTCGCGCTCTTTCGTACTGGGGTTTACTGCGCTGACGGGGATTCTCTTTGTTGTCGCCACGGCCAATCTCAACAGACTCACACTTGAGCTAAGCCCCGCGGTGCTGATCGTGCTGCTCGGCTACAGCTATATGAAGCGCATTACTCGCTGGTCTCACATTGTGCTCGGACTTGCGCTTGGCCTCGCACCTGCGGCTGCTTGGATTGCTGTGCGTGGAAGCCTGGACCCGCGCATTCTTGTCCTCACTGCCGCGGTGACTCTCTGGGTGGGCGGATTCGATGTGCTCTATGCCTGCCAGGATTATGAGCACGATCGGGCTGCGGGTTTGTACAGCTTGCCGCAATCAATCGGGATACCCGCGGCATTTTGGGCGGCGCGGTTCATGCATCTCGCTATGTTGGGACTGCTTGCCTGGTTTGCATCGCTGTTCGCCTTTGGGCCCGCTGGATGGCTGGGCATCGCGGCTGCTGGTCTTCTGCTGGCCTATGAGCATTCCATCGTTTCACCCCGCGATCTGCGGCGCCTCAACGCGGCATTCTTCACGATGAACGGCGTGATCGCCATGGTCTTCCTCATCTTCGTTGCCACGGATTTATGGCTGCGCAGGTAACGCCCAAAATCTCTCCACGCAAAGTCTCAAATAGACCGGCTGCAGAGCTATGGTATGGTGCAAGAGGCTTTCCGATGCATCTTCCGGGTAATAGCGGGTGGATGCTCGGGGCAGCCTGGCGTAGGGAATGAAAGTCGCAATTCAGGGAGAACCCGGATCTTTCAGCCACGAAGCGGCGAAGAAGCTCAACGCCGAAGCGGAGATTGTTCCATTTTCGCTCTCTGCTGAAGTCTTCACCGCCCTCGCAAATGGCGCGGTCGAAGCAGCCGTCATTCCCATTGAAAACAGCCTGGCTGGTTCGGTATTGGAGCACTTCGATCTTTTGCTGGCACATAATGTGCAGGTGGAGCGCGAGACGCTGCTGCGCATCCGGCACAACCTGATTGCGCTCAAAGACTCTTCAAGCGATGATATCGACCGCGTTTATTCGCACCCCGTAGCGCTGGCACAGTGCAGGCGTTTCTTAGCGGCACATCCGAAGATGAAATCCATTGCCTTCTACGACACTGCCGGAAGCGTGAAGCAGTTGGTTGAGCTGAGCGATCGTCGCGCAGCTGCGATTGCCAGCGCAGCAGCGGCTCATTTTTATGGCGCGAACATTCTACAAGCCGACATCGAAGATAATCCGGAGAATTTTACGCGATTCTTTCTCGTGCGGCGTAAAGGTGAATCGATCGCCGATCGAGAATCGAATAAGATCAGCATCGCGTTTTCGGTAGAAAATCGTCCCGGCTCATTGGTAGCAGCACTCGCCGAACTGTCGGCAATCGGTACGAATCTGACCAAGATCGAGTCTAGGCCGGTTCACGGCAAGCCATGGGAGTACATTTTTTACGTGGACTGCCAAATTCATTCGGCCGAAGAAGGCAGTCGCGCTCTTGCAGCGCTCAAGCCCCATTGCGCCATGGTGAAAGAACTGGGCCGCTACCAGGAAGCGGGGAAAAGCAAGGAGTAGGGATGGTAACTCCCGCTACGATTTTCGATCGCGCAATCAAAAAGAGGGATGAGAGGCGCCATCCCTCTTTGCATTTTCGAACCACTTTTGACGATCCCTAAGACCGCTGTTCACGATCTTGAGCGTTGGGTAAGATTCGTCTATTCCCTACTCCCCGCCTTTTAGAAGTGATACGCGACGCCGATCGCTGGATAGGAAATGTTGTACCAGCGCTTCGTATCGAGCTGAGAATAACCGAAGGTAGGCACCTTGGTTACGATGCCGCGATATTCGGCGCGAATATCGAAACTCGGGCTGATCTCATAGGCAATGCCGGCGCCGTAGAGGCCGCCGATACCCGTCTGTTGCTTCACGTCGAGCGAAGTCGTCGTAGAATCTCGAATGGGCAGAAAAATCAGCACCGCCGGTCCCGCTTCGACAAAAGGATTGTATTTGCGAAAGGTGAAACTGCGGACGTAGGCAAACGACATCTCCTGCGTGCGCGTGTTCACCATATAGTTGTTCGTGTTGCTGATTAGATAGTGAATCTTGTTCTCGTACGTAATGCCGTAGTTGGCTTCGAGCGCACTTGATGGAGTAAGCATGAACCGGTAGCTGATCATGGCTCCCTCACCCACCGTGGCGCTCACCTGGACATCGGTAGAAGAAGCCTTGAATGGTTCGTAAATGCCCGTTCCGCTAATGCTGATGTCCTGCCTACTCTCCTGGGCACGGCCCACTGACACACACACTGCCAGCAGGAATGCAATAAAAGCGATCTTCTTCATCCCGTCAAAAACCTCGCGACTGCCCAACCGTACGGCCGGCAACCAATCTTATTGATTCCGGTGCGCCGGTTCGTGCCGGGCCCCGCTCTCAGCATTGTAAATGGCCGGAACGGGACAGCGCAGAAGGGGTTACACCGGAATGACTCTTATGGCCTTAGACGCAGCCGATTTCAAATGGACGTTATCCTTGAGCGAGCAAAAACAGAAATCGCGGTCTGCCCGAGCACGCTTTCTCGTTATGAAATGGGGCCACAAAAGGCATTATGCCGTCCGCTCCACATGGTAGTAGAAGGGCGGCCCCTGTTCCTCCGCCATTGAGCGCACTGTCTTCAAGAATGATCGCGCCGCGTAGCTGAGTGTTGCCTGACGCCGGTGCACGAGCCGCAAAACGCGCTTCATCTCCAGCTCGTCGACAGTCACGGCCACCAGATCGCCGATCTCCAGTTCGCGCGCAACGGCCAAACGGGGCACCAGTGCCACTCCATTGCCCATCGCCACAAAGCGCTTGATCGCCTCGATGGTCGGGAGTTCAATGCCCATGTTGAGAGGCGTTCGATAGCGCTGGAAGGCCTCAATCACCCTTTTTCGCAACGGCGACGCAACATGATGGGCAATGAAATCCTCCCGGCCAAGGTCGTTGATTGAGACTCTCTCCGCCGTGGCCAGTGAATGCTTCGGGCTCACGATCAAAGCAAGACTGTCCCCGTAGACCGCGATTGTCTTAAAGTGGGCCGCATCTGGCCTATAAGAAATCACTCCGATTTCAAAGGTGCGCAGATTCAATTCCTCAGGAATGTGGCTCGCGAGCATGCGATGCACCGTCACGTTGACCTGGGGAAACTCGCGTCGAAACGCGTCGATGGCCGGCAAGAGATACATACACGTGTACTCATTGGCCGCGAGCTGCAGTTGCCCGCGCTCCAGGCTCTTCAATTCGCCCAGTGCGCTGGTGGCCTCGCGCCGCAGTGCTAGGAGACGCAGGGCATAATCGTGCAAGAGAGCGCCGGCAGCGGTCATTGACCCATCTCGCGCAGCGCGATCGAAGAGCGTCTCCCCCAGAGACTCCTCGAGTTTCCGAATCACCTGGCTGACAGCGGGCTGGGTTCGGTTGAGGCGCAGGGCCGCACGCGAGAAACTTCGCTCCTCGGCCACGGCAAGAAAGGTCTCAAGCTGCGTCAGTTCCATTTCCCCGGGGTAACATCCTTCCGATGTAAACCATAACAGAATCTAATCGGTTCCCAAATAATAATAACTTTGCCTTATATACTATGAGTGCGAGACACTGGTGTGGTTGGCAGTGGAACCTCGGCAGGCGAACTTATGACATCGGACCATGTAGTCTTCTTTGACACCACTCTTCGCGACGGCGAACAGTCTCCCGGTTGCAGCATGACCACTCAAGAGAAGCTCACCATGGCTCATGCTCTTGAGGACCTCGGGGTGGACATTATCGAGGCCGGATTCGCCATGGCTTCCGAAGGCGACTTTGCAGCCATTGCCACTATTACGCAGGCTGTTCGCAAACCGCGCATCGCTTCCCTTGCCCGCGCAAAGACCGAAGACATCGAAATGGCGGCGCGTGCGCTGCAATTCGCCGATCGCGCTCGCATTCACGTTTTCTTGGCGTCGAGCGATTTGCACCTTGAATACAAGCTGAAGATCGGCCGCCAGGAAGCTCTCGATCTGGCCGGCGAGTCGGTGCGATTGGCGCGCTCTCTTGCCGACGATGTCGAGTTTTCACCGGAAGACGCGACCCGCTCGGATCGCGACTATCTCGTGGAGATGGTGCGCATCGCCGTCGAGGCGGGCGCCACCACCATCAACATGCCTGATACCGTGGGGTACATGACGCCCGAAGAATACGGCCAAATGTTTCGCGAAGTTCGCGAACGAATTCCGGCCATCGATGAGAGCGGTATCATACTCTCCTCGCACTGCCACGATGACCTCGGCCTCGCCGTAGCCAACTCGCTGGCCGCCATCTCCGCAGGGGCACGGCAAGTGGAGTGCACCGTCAACGGCATCGGCGAACGCGCGGGCAACGCTTCTCTCGAGGAGATTGCCGCAGCGCTCTATGTACGCGGCGACCGCTATGGCGTGTCGACGAGTATCAAACTCGCCAACCTCTATCCAACGAGTGAGGTGTTGGGCCAGATCATTACGTTCAAACCTTCACCCAACAAAGCCATCGTTGGCGCAAATGCTTTTGCCCATGAGTCCGGGATTCACCAGCACGGTATGCTGGCCAATCCGCTCTGCTACGAAATTATGACGCCTTCGTTGGTCGGGGTGTCGAAGACGCACCTCGTGCTCGGCAAGCACTCGGGCCGGGCTGCGCTACGTCACCGTCTGGAGCAGCTCGGGTTCACGCTGACTCGTGAAGAACTGCAACAGACCTACTACCGGTTTGTCGCCATGGCCGACCGCAAAAAGAACATCTACGACCAGGACCTGATCGGGATTCTACCGGAGCAGATCCGCGAGCGACGCAGCGTGCCAGTTGCCGAGCTCGACTGACGCTTTTCAATGACCACTTTTCTCTGGAAAGAAGAATGAAGCTAAAAATCTTAGTTGTCGCGGGTGATGGCATCGGGCCCGAAGTGACGAATGAAGCGGTCGCGGTGCTGCGCGATGTGGCGGAGCTGGGCGGTCACACGCTGGAAATCGATGCAAAGCGCATTGGCGGCGTGGCCATCGTGCAGGACGGTACGCCTCTTCCTGCCGAAACGCTGGAGGCAGCATTGGCATCGGACGCTGTGTTGCTGGGCGCAGTGGGTGGCAACGGGTTCAATTCCCTGCCCCCCGACAAGCGCCCGGAAGCAGGCTTGCTTCAAATTCGCTCCGCGCTGGGGGGATTCGCCAACCTGCGCCCGGCGTTCGCATTCAAAGAATTGGCTGTCAACAGCCCACTGCGCCCAGAGATCGTCGAAGGCGCGGACATTCTCTTCGTGCGTGAATTGCTCGGCGGCCTCTATTTCGGGAAGCCGCGCGAGTGGAACCGAACAACTGGCGAAGCGTGGAACACGATGCGCTACACACGCGACGAAGTGGCGCGCGTCGCGCGCGTCGCTTTCCAATTGGCATCGCAGCGCCGCAAGAAGCTGACCAGCGTGGACAAGGCCAACGTGCTCGAAGTCTCGCAGCTCTGGCGCGCCACGGTGAATGAGGTTGCCGCTGAATTCCCTGGCGTGACGGTGGAGCATCAGTATGTCGACGCGATGGCGATGCACTTGATGAATCAGCCACGCAACTATGATGTGGTGCTGACCGAGAACCTTTTCGGCGACATTCTCTCCGACGAGTCCGCCGTCATCACCGGCTCGCTCGGGATGCTGCCCTCGGCGACCATCGGCGGCAAAGTCAACCTCTACGAACCGGTGCATGGTTCGGCGCCGGATATTGCCGGCAAGGGACTGGCCAATCCTCTTGGCGCGATTCTTACGGCGGCCTTGATTCTGCGCCATTCTGCAAAGCTCGAGGCCGAAGCCTCGGCCATCGAAGCAGCGGTCCGCAAGGTGCTGGAGCAAGGCTTCCGCACACCGGATCTTGCTCGCTCGAATCCGCAAGGGTTCTCCGTGCTCTCGACCAAAGATATGGGAGCAAAGGTCCGCGAGTCAGTCAAGACATCGCTCGTCAACGCATAAACGAGGATGAACGAGAGGTTTTCAGGAGTTGAGGATTCACCGATGAGTTCCAAACCAAAGACACTATTCGAAAAGGTCTGGGAGCAGCATGTAGTGGTTGAGCCGAAGGGCGAGCCGACGCTTCTCTACATCGACCTTCAGTTGGTCCACGAAGTGACTTCGCCCCAAGCTTTCGAGGGCCTGCGCATCGCCGGGCGCAAGGTGCGGAGGCCGGATCGCACGATTGCGACTGTTGACCACAATGTGCCCACCACTATCGAAGGCCGGCTGAACATTCTCGATCAGATTGCGGCGACACAGATCGCCACGCTGCGCAAAAACTGCGGCGATTTCGGCGTCGAGCTCTATGACGTCGGCTCGCGCGAACAAGGCATCGTGCACGTGATCGGGCCGGAACTCGGCATCACCAAGCCAGGCATGACGATTGTCTGCGGCGACTCACACACTTCGACCCACGGCGCATTCGGAGCGCTGGCTTTCGGCATCGGCACTAGCGAAGTGGAGCATGTTCTGGCGACGCAGACGCTGCCGCAATCGAAACCGAAGACCTTTCGCATCGCGGTCGAAGGCAAGTTGCCGCAGGGTGTAACTGCCAAGGACATCATCCTCGCCATCATCGGACAAATCGGAACGGATGGGGCCACGGGTTGCGTGATCGAGTACGCCGGCTCGGCCATTCGCGCGCTCTCGATGGAAGGCCGCATGACCATCTGCAACATGAGCATTGAAGCTGGCGCGCGCGCCGGCATGATCGCCCCCGATGCAACGACCTTCGCATACCTGAAGGGCCGCAGATTCGCTCCAAAAGGAGAAGCGTGGGAACGCGCAGTTGCCGAGTGGAGCAAACTTCCCAGTGATTCCGCTGCGAAATTCGATCGCGAGTTGGTGATTAATGCCACGAAGCTCGTGCCCTACGTGAGCTGGGGAACGAGTCCTGGCATGGTAGCGCCGGTTACAGAGAACGTGCCCGACCCGGCTTCCGCGCCCACCGAGCAGGAGCGCAAGGGACTTGAGCGCGCTCTCGAATATATGGGCCTGAAGGCTGGCACGCCGTTGAAGGAAGTGGCCGTGGACCGCGTCTTTATTGGCTCCTGCACCAACTCGCGCATTGAAGACTTGAGAGCTGCCGCGCGCATCTGCGCCGGCCACAAGGTCTCGACCCACGTCAGCGCGATGGTCGTTCCAGGCTCGCAGGCCGTGAAAGCGCAGGCAGAAAAGGAAGGTCTCGACGTGATCTTCAAGGAGGCAGGTTTCGATTGGCGCGAGCCGGGCTGCTCCATGTGCCTGGGGATGAATCCGGACATTCTAGCTCCAGGCGAGCGCTGCGCCTCCACCAGCAATCGCAACTTCGAAGGCCGCCAGGGACGCGGCGGGAGAACGCACCTGGTCAGTCCTGAAATGGCAGCGGCGGCCGCAATCGCCGGCCATTTCGTGGATATCCGCACATGGAACGTCAATGAAGAGGTGGCCGTCTAATGGAACCGTTTCGCACACTCACCGCACTGGCCGCACCGCTCGACCGCGCCAACGTCGATACCGACCAGATCATCCCCAAGCAGTTTTTGAAGCGCATCGAGCGCGCCGGTTACGGCGAGTTTCTCTTCTTCGACTGGCGCAAGACCGCATCCGGCGAACAAGATCCAACCTTCGTGGTCAACGATCCACGCTACAAGGATGCAAAGATTCTGGTGGCCGGAAAGAACTTTGGCTGCGGGTCGAGCCGCGAACACGCTGCATGGGCGCTCAGCGACTTCGGATTTCGCTGCGTGATTGCGCCGACATTTGCCGACATCTTCTTTTCGAACGCCGGCAAAAACGGCATTGTGCTCGTTCGCCTTCCGGAAGAACAGGTCGAGACGCTTCTCGAAAACGCGCAGAAGATTTCCGGCTATCAACTCACAGTCTCGCTTGAAGATCAGACTGTGACCGATGCACACGGATTCAAGGCGTCATTTGAGTTTGATCCGTTCCGCAAATTCTGCCTGATCGAGGGGCTGGACGATATCGGCTTGACCCTGCGGCACACCGCGGCGTTGGATGCTTTCGAGGCAAAACACAACGAAGCTGGCTGGCTCACAGCGAAGAACAACTAGGAGCGCGAGAGACGAATGACCATCGAAGGCAAGCGCCAAAGCATTCCGTTGACCGAGGGCCCCAGCCGCGCCGCCGCGCGCTCGTATCTTCGCGGATCGGGATTCAGCAAAGACGATCTGCACAAGCCGATCATCGGCATCGCCAATACGTGGACAGAAATCGGCACCTGCAATGTGCACCTTCGCGACATCTCCGAGGCTCTGAAGGAGGGCATCCGCGAAGCAGGCGGCACGCCGATGGAGTTCAACACCATCACCATCTCCGATGGAATCACCATGGGCACACAGGGCATGAAGGCTTCGCTGGTTTCGCGCGAAGTGATCGCCGACTCGATTGAATTGGTCGCGCGCGGCAATCTCTTTGACGGCTTGGTCGGCATCGGAGGCTGCGACAAAAATATGCCCGGAATTATCATGGCTCTCTGCCGCCTCGACATTCCCGGCATGATGCTGTACGGCGGGTCAATTGCACCCGGCAAACTCAACGGCGTCGACATCACGATTCAAAATGTGTTTGAAGGCATCGGCTCGTATGCTGCCGGGCGCATCGACGCTGCGGGACTGGAAGCGCTCGAGGCCAATGCATGTCCGGGTGCGGGGGCATGCGGCGGACAATTCACTGCGAACACCATGGCCATGTCAGGAGAAATTCTCGGCATATCGCCGATCCAGCTTTCCGGCGTGCCCGCCACGTGGAAGGAAAAGCATGCCGCAACCACGAAAGCCGGTCGTATTTTGATGGACGCAGTTCGCGCCAATCGCCGGCCTTCGCAGATCATCACGCGAAAGTCTCTTGAGAACACGATTGCGAGCGTCGCGGCCAGCGGCGGATCGACGAATGCAGTGCTTCACCTGCTCGCCATCGCGCGTGAGGTTGGTATCGAGCTTTCTATCGATGACTTCGACTCAATCAGTAAAAAGACGCCGTTCATTTGCGATCTGGTACCAGCCGGCAAATACATGGCGTCGCATTTTCAGTCGGCCGGTGGTTCGCGGGTGCTCGCGAAGCGCCTGATCGAGGCGGGATTTGCCGATGGGTCAACGCTCACCATCAGTGGACGTACATTGGCCGAGGAAGCCGCGCTTGCCGAAGAGACGCCGGGACAAGTCGTCATTCACACATTCGAAAAGCCCATTAAGCCGACGGGCGGACTAGTCATTCTGAAAGGCAATCTTGCGCCGGAAGGTTGCGTGATGAAGATTGCCGCGGCCGATCGGCTTGAGCATCGCGGACCGGCGCGCGTCTTCGATACGGAAGAGGCCTGCTTTGCCGCCGTTCAGGAAGGCAGAATCAAGCCGGGCGATGTGCTGGTGATTCGCTATGAGGGCCCGAAGGGCGGGCCCGGCATGCGTGAAATGCTGCAGGTTACTGCGGCCATCTCCTCGAACACCGAACTGAGCGCTCACGTGGCCCTACTAACCGACGGCCGCTTCTCCGGTGCAACACGTGGCTTTACAGCGGGACACGTTGCCCCTGAAGCCTTCGTCGGTGGTCCCATCGCCGCCGTGCGTGAGGGCGACACGATTCATTTCGATATTCCGAATCGGAAACTGACGCTCGAAGTAAGCGACGCAGAGATCGCGAAGCGTCTTAAAGATTTTGCGCCGCCCGCGCTTCGATGGCCGAGAGGCGTCTTTCGCAAATACGTCGATCGCGTAACTTCGGCATCTCTCGGAGCCACAACGTAACGCCGCAGCAAATTCTATTCGATTCTCAACCAAGGAGTCACCCATGGGAAGCAACGCAAACACGCAGGAAGCAAACGCCCACCTCACCACACCGACCCGCCTGACGGGATCTGAAATAGTTTGGGCTACGCTTGTGGGCGAAGGTGTCACGGATGTCTTCGGCTATCCGGGCGGGGCGATTCTGCCCGTGTACGACGCACTGCGCAAGTTTCCCATTCACCACACCCTTGTGCGCCACGAGCAAGGCGCTGCGCACATGGCCGATGGCTACGCGCGCGCTTCAGGCAAGGTCGGCGTTGCGATTGCGACCAGCGGTCCGGGCGCGACGAATCTTGTCACCGGCATTGCAACGGCGATGCTCGACTCGATTCCAATGGTCTGCATCACCGGCAACGTATCGAGCAAGGTCCTCGGCACGGACGCATTTCAGGAAGTCGATATCACGGGAATCACGCTGCCCGTGACTAAACACAACTTTCTCATCAGCCGCACAGAAGAAATTGCTCCCGCGCTGCGTCAAGCGTTCCAGATTGCGCGCTCCGGCCGCCCCGGCCCCGTGCTCGTCGACATCACCAAGGACGCGCAGCAAGGCAAGGCGATCTTCGACTTTGCTGCGGCCAAACCGCGGCCTTATCGTCCACACCCCATGCTCAACGTGGAACAGAATGGGCTCGACCATGCCGTCGAACTCATTCGCAACGCGAAGCGCCCCATCATCCTGGCCGGACACGGCGTGTCAGAATCCGGTGCGATGGAGCAGGTACGCACGCTCGCGGAGCGCACACAAATTCCAGTAGCCCTCACGCTGCTTGGCCTCGGCGCCTTTCCTGCCTCGCACCCGCTCAACATGGGCATGATGGGCATGCACGGCGAAGCGTGGGTGAACCATGCCATTCAAGAAGCCGATCTGCTGATCGCCTGCGGCATGCGCTTTGACGACCGCGTGACGGGTACATTGGCCTCCTACGCGACAAAGGCGAAGAAGATTCACATCGAGGTCGACCCTGCCGAGATCAACAAGAACGTCAAGGTCGATGTTGCGCTGGTCGGCGACTTGCGGGAAGTGCTCGAGGAATTGCTGCCTCGGATCGGTGGCCGTGATGGCAGCGCTTGGCTCAAAGCGATTGATGCCAGTAAGGGCGCATGCGCGGTGCGCGACATTAAAAACTTGCCCGATGATGGTCACCTCTATGCTGCGCACGTGGTGCATGATTTATGGCGCATTACGGAAGGCGAGGCAGTCGTCGTGACCGACGTAGGCCAGCACCAGATGTGGGAGGCGCAATACTTCCACCACGAGAAGCCGCGCTCACTCATCACTTCAGGTGGCCTCGGAACCATGGGATTCGCATTGCCCGCGGCGATCGGCGCGAAAACTGCATGTCCCGAGAAAGAAGTCTGGGTCATCGCCGGCGATGGCGGCTTCCAAATGACGGCGGCCGAGCTTTCTACGATTGTGCAAGAGAGGCTCAAGATCAATATCGCGATCATCAACAACGGCTATCTCGGCATGGTGCGCCAGTGGCAGGAGTTTTTCTACGAGCGCAACTATGAATCGACTCCGCTGGTCAGTCCCGACTTTGTCAAGCTTGCCGACGCGCATGGCATTTCTGGACGTGCCGTCCGCACACGGGCTGAAGTCGAATCCGCCGTCCATGAGGCGCGCTCGGCCCCCGGCGCTTTCCTGATCAATTTCCTGGTTGAAAAAGAAGATTCGGTCTACCCGATGATTCCTGCCGGCTCTGCTTTGCATGAAATGATTCGTCGCCCAGATCATGACCCGCTGCTCGAGTCACCGGAAGACCTGTGAAACGGTTGTCAGTTGTGAATGGCGTCAAGGTGCGGCAGCAGATCGTTGTTGCGAAGTAACTGAGAACTGACAACTGAGAACTTGAGGCTTATCATGCTGCACACATTCGTCGCCTACGTTGAAGACCTGCCGGGCGTGCTCACGCGCGTGGCATCGCTGTTTCGCCGTCTGAACATAAACATCAACTCGCTGACGGTGGGGCGCAGCGAGCGCCCCGGGCTTTCGCGCCTCACGCTCGTATGCGAGGCTTCGGCTGAGGCCGGACATCGCATTCAAGCGAGCCTATTCAAACTTGAGAATGTTGTGGACGTTGACGACATTGCGCAAGCGCCTTCAGTCACGCGGGAACTTGCGTTGATTAAGGTCGCCGCAACGCCACAAAATCGGTCTCAGATTTTCGAACTGGTCGAGGTCTTTCGGGCACGTATTGTCGATCTCGCACCTGAATCGCTGATGATTGAGATGACCGGCGTCGAGAGCAAGATCGAAGGGCTCATTCAAGTGTTGAACGAGGGCGAGGAGCGCATTCTTGAAATTTGCCGCAGCGGCAAAATGACAATGCGCCGCGGCCATCACACCAGCCGCGTGCTCAGGGCGATGGGTGCTGGAGTCGCCGAAAAGCCGTCGCCGGAAGACGAAACAACCAATGCCGTTGAAGAGAGCGCGGACATCGAGCCCGCGTAGCATTTACCCTAGGCTCAGCTTGCATTGGTATCCTCGCCTGGATTGATATCCTCACGGGGAAGGAGCGAATCATGGACCCAGACAGCAAAGCGTGCCCTTTCTGCGGAGAGACCATCAAGGCCGTTGCAATTAAGTGCCGCTTCTGCAACTCCGACCTGACCCAGTTCGCTGCCGCCAAAGAGGGCGAGACTGAGCGCGATCTGTTCGTCGGACATCCTGCATTGATCTATACCGTCGGGCAACTCTTGCCGTTCTTTATCGTCATCGCCATAACGGCGGCTGTCGGGTACGCCATGAAGGCCGGATACATCGAACGGTCCGATTCGTACGTTCTGTATCTATGCCTTTTCTTCGTCGTGGCCTGCGCTCTCATTTGCCTCGTCTTCTACACCAAAAGCCGGCGTGTCCACTACCGAATCACCACGCAGAGAATCAAGCTCGAACGCGGTTTGCTCTCCAAAGTTCAGGAATCGCTCGAACTGTTCCGCATCGACCATTTTGAGTTGCGAAAACCGATAGGCAGCCGCCTGTTGGGTCAATCCTCTCTGCACCTGTACTCTTCCGATGCGGAGCTTGAGAACTTTTCGATTTACGGCGTGCCTCACCTGGAAGCTCTCGCCGATGAACTGCGCGATTGCCAGCTTCGCGAACGCGCTCGACGCAGCCTGACCACATTCGTCAAGGCGTAACAACACCATCAGGCTTTGCACCATTAATCCGCAAAGAAATTCCCAACCTGTACGCAAAGGAAAACTCGAGAACAACATGGCTAAGACTTACTACGATCACGACGCCGATCTCACACTTATTCAAGCCAAAAAGGTCGCCATTATTGGCTACGGCTCCCAAGGACACGCCCACTCGCTCAATCTGAAAGACTCAGGAGTCCAAGTCAAAGTGGGCCTCACTGCCAACTCCAAGTCGATTGCGAAGGCACAGAAGGCTGGTCTTGAAGTTGATACTGTCCCCGTCGTCACCAAGTGGGCAGACGTGGTCATGGTTCTCGTCCCGGATCAGACCGCGGCAAAACTCTACGCCGATGAGATCGCGCCCAACCTGTCCGCCGGCAAGCTGCTGCTTTTCGCTCATGGTTTCAACATCCACTTCAAGACCATCACTCCTGCTGCAGGCATCGATGTTGGCATGGCCGCGCCGAAGGCGCCGGGACATCGCGTGCGCGAGGTGTTCACCGAAGGCGGCGGCGTGCCGGGATTAATTGCGGTGCATCAGGATGCGACGGGCAAGGCGCATGCGCTGACGCTCAGCTATCTCAAAGGCATTGGCTGCACGCGGGCCGGAGTGCTCGAAACTACTTTCAAGGAAGAGACGGAGACGGATCTCTTCGGCGAGCAGGCTGTGCTTTGCGGGGGCGTGAGCGCGCTGATTAAAGCCGGTTATGAAACGCTCGTTGAAGCTGGCTATCAGGAGGAGAGCGCCTACTTCGAGGTACTGCACGAGTTGAAGCTGATCGTCGATCTGATCTATCGCGGCGGTCTTGCTTACATGCGCTATTCGATTTCGGATACGGCGGAATGGGGCGATTATGTCTCTGGTCCGCGCGTAATCAACGACGAAAGCAAAAAGGCGATGAAGGCGATCCTGAAGGAGATTCAGGATGGCAGCTTTGCCAAGCGCTTCCTCGCCGACCAAAACTCCGGACGCAAGGAATTTCTGGCGTTTCGCGAAGCAGAAGCCAAGCATCCCGTCGAGATTGTCGGGAAGAAACTGCGAGCTTCGATGCCATTCCTCGATCCGGTCACCGTGGAGGAAGTTGCCAAAACGCGTTGAGGCCCAGCCCACCCAGGCTCGGCTTGGGTGGGACACCCGGCGAGGCAGATCGGTGAACGCTGGCCGACTTGCGAGGGTCTATCTCGGTGACACCCCTTGCGATGCGGAATGTAAAACTGTTGCGTCCCTTCACGTCAAAACTCCTCGGTTGGGGCTCCCGTTTCCAGCGCAAGTCGCATCTGAGCGAGACTGGCGTTGCACTCCACCTGCAGAAAGACTTCATGAGGCATTCCGGCTCAACGGCCAAGATGTTTGTCAAAAAATGCGGTGATCTCTCCAAATGCCTCCTTGGTTTCCGGCACGCGATCATCGAACTGATATTGGGCGTGCGATTCGCCTTCAAAAACTTCGAGTTCAGCTTCGACGCCAGCCTCGCGCAGCTTGCGGTGAACGCGCACGGTGTTGCTGAGCAGCAGATCGCGCGTGCCGGTGGTCAGGATGGCCGGAGGAAAGCCGTGCATATCCCCGTAGACGGGGGAGAGCAGCGGATCGCCGAGAGAGGCGCCGTGCGCATACACAACGGTCGCCGCGTCGCAGAACCCGTCGCGGGATACCAACACGTTATCGACCATTTCGTTGGTATAGAACGAGTCTCCGGTCTTGGTAACATCCGCCATCGGGGTGCCAGGCGCGATGGCTCCTGGCAATGGAATAGCCAGTTGCTTGGCGCGCAGCATCATCTCTAGCACCAGAGCTCCTCCGGCGGAGGTGCCGAAGACCGCAATGTTTTTTGGGTCGGTGGTCTTGAGTGCCGCCTTGTATACGGTCATGGAATCGTCCAGCGCACCAGGAAAGTAGGCCTCAGGGGGCATGCGGTAATCGACAGACACCACTTTGAAGTGTCCCAACCCCGCCATCATGATTGCCTCGGCTGTTCCCGACTCACCGGGGTAGAGCACATAACAGCCTCCGTGGACATGAATGAGGAGTTTGTCGCGGTGTTCGGGAGGAATCACATCGGGCGTCACGATATAAACTCTCACGCCGTCTATCGTCTCGGGCCGCACCGAGACGTGAAGCCGTTGACGCATCGCCGGCAGGATCTGCACGGTCTGAGCCGCCTGCGCATTGGCGGCCGTTCTCCATTCTTCTCCGCTCTTCCATAATTGATTCCAGATTGGATTGCGCGGTGCTCCGATGAGGTTTTGCATTGCGGGGCTGACGTCAGTTGGCACGGCCAAAGTCTTGGCCGGCACCTGCAAAGGCAGATGCGCCGAATCGCTCCTCTGCGCCGCGCCATCGGTTGCAGCGGGCGCGATCAAGACCACCAGAAAGATCTTGGGCAGGTTCATTCATCTTCTCCTTCGTCTGAATTGGTGAGATGCCGATACAAATCGAAAGTGTCAAGAGCGAGCGAAAGCAGGCCTGGAGTTAGAAGTGAAGTTGCGTATTCGGAAGCGCATCGGTGGGGAGCAGAGATCATCAAATGCAGATGGTCCGGCCCTGGACACCACAAACTGATGTCCCGTAACGGATGAAAGTTTCCACCTGACAGAGATCCAGGAAGCATTTCCAGTCTGCCGGTGAGTCGAGAGCATTTCGGCAAGACTTGTCTTACCTACGGATCGGACGAGATGGCCTGAGAACACGTCGGGTTGGTCTACGGGAGCCGAGTTTCCAATTCCCTCTGTGACACAACGAACGAAAGGCGCCGTCCGCCCTGCCCATGCCACCCAGGATAGATCCTCAGAAACGCGCATGTCGTCGGCAGTGGTTCTCCACTGGCGCTCGATCGTTCCAGTTGCGACAGCTCTGTAAATGCAGTTGAGCCTGAAGTCGACAGCTGAGACCAAGCTTCTATGCTGCGGCACCGCAATGAAGGAGATGGTCACAGGCTCGTGATCGATTTTTTTCTTGACAATCAATAACTGTTTGGTTATGGTTTCTGCATGTCAGGCGCAGACTGTGTCTTCACAGTGCTTGCCGAGGGACATCACTCTGCGCAGAAAGGAAAAGTCATGCAAATCAAACTCACGAGCGTTTTCGTGGACGATCAGGAAAAGGCACTGAAGTTCTACACCGATGTTCTGGGCTTCGTTAAGAAAATGGATTTCTCGGCGGGGAGTTACCGATGGCTCACCGTGGTCTCCCCCGAAGAACCGGAAGGCGTCCAACTGGTTCTGGAGCGCAACGAGGGCAACAACCCGGCGGCGAAGACCTATCAGAAGGAGATTTTTCGGAGCGGGATATCCGCCGCGAATTTCTTTGTCGGGGACGTGCAGAAGGAGTACGAGAGGCTGAAGCAGCACGGCGTGAAGTTTACCAAGGAGCCAACGAAGACTACGGGATCAACGATCGCGGTACTGGATGATACGTGCGGAAACCTCATTCAGATCACACATCTGGATTGGTAAATCGACTTGTGAATTGACTGCTAAAACGCGCCAGGCTTTGAGGGGGCTCTCGATGCAGGCTGTGACGGACAACGTTTTTAGGGCACTCGCCGATCCGACGCGCCGAGCGATCTTCGAACACCTGTCGCGCGACGGGGAGCAGACGGTTCATGCTTTGACTTATCGCGCGGGAGTTTCGCAACCGGCGGTGTCGAAGCACCTGGGCGTTCTGAAGCGCGCAAGGCTGGTGCGCTGCAGGCACGCGGGGCGCGAGACGCACTACAGCGCACAACCACAGGCGCTGGCGCCTCTGGTTGACTGGATGAGCGTGTACGGAGCATTCTGGCGCGATCGGTTCGATCAACTTGAAAACCTGCTGAAAAGGATGGACCCATGACCGATGCCCCCACGACACGGGCTCTCGTCATTGAACGGGAAATGGCGCATCCCCCGGAAAAGATTTGGCGAGCCCTCACCGAAGGCCCGTTGATCGCGGAGTGGCTGATGACGAATGATTTCCGGCCAGTTGTCGGCCACCGGTTCAGCTTCCGTGCAAATCCCGTGGCGAATTGGAACGGGGTCATTGAGTGCGAGGTCCTGGTGGTGGAACCGCAGGCGCGGCTCATGTATAGCTGGGGTACTTTGGGCTTGGAGACCGCCGTGACGTGGACATTGACGCCGACCGAAGGCGGTACGCAAGTGCGGATGGAGCAGACTGGCTTCTCGTCGGAAGGAGGCGCCAACTACAAGGGTGCGAAGTACGGCTGGAACAAATTCATCGGCAACATGGAGCGTGTGGTTGGAGGATTGGAATGACCGTGAAAGCAAAATCCATTGCTTATTGGACGATGACGATACTGGTCGCGTTTCCCATCGGAAGCGGCGGTGTCTCGCAGGTGGCGCAGTATCTGGGCAACCCCCATGGCGTCGTGCCCGTCCCTGGCTACCCAATGTACTTCTTCGCCATCCTGGGCTTCTGGAAGGTGCTGGGGGCCATTGCTATTCTCCTGCCGCGCTTTCCTCGGCTCAAGGAGTGGGCGTATGCCGGCATCTTCTTCGACTTGACTGGTGCGGCTGCGTCCTGCGCAGCGGTGGGCGGGTATGGCGCTTACGGGTTTCACGTCATCGCGCCGCTGATCCTTACTGGTTTTTGTGTGGCATCGTGGGCGCTGCGGCCGGAAAGCCGTAGGATTGGAATCCTCATTCCCGTGGCGAGCCATTGATCCTCTGATCATTGGAGTCGGAATCGGAATCAATGGCTATGATGATGAGCAAAGCAAATCCCAAGGTCGATGCCTTTATCGCCAAACTGAATAAGTGGCAGGCAGAGTCGAAGAAGTTGAGAGCTATCCTTCTTGACTCTGAACTCACTGAAGAGTTCAAGTGGTACCAGCCCTGTTATACGTTCGAGGGAAAGAACGTAGTCGTCATCAATGAGCTGAAGGAATCCTGCGCATTCGCGTTTTTCAAAGGCGCATTGTTGAAGGATGTCCATGGTGTTCTCACCAGGCCCGGTCAGCATTCGCAGTCGACGCGTTGGATCAAGTTCACCTCTGTGCGAGAGATCGCGGAGATGAAATCTGTCTTGAAGGCTTATATTCGGGAAGCCATCGAAGTAGAAAAAGCCGGGCTGAAGGTGAAACTAAGAAAGACTTCGGATCTGAAGATTCCTGAAGAATTGCAAATCATGCTGGATGAATTCCCTGACTTGAAGAATGCCTTTGACGCGTTGACGCCGGGACGGCAACGCGCCTACATCTATCATTTTTCCGCGCCCAAACAATCCAAAACCCGCGAGTCGCGGGTTCTGAAATACATGCCGCATATTCTCAAGGGAAAAGGCCTTCTAGATTTGTAGATGCGATGAACCCTGGGTTCCCACCCTTGCGCAAGAACAAATCGCAAGGATGAGGCCGGGACGCGCGGATGCAATGCAGTGCGAATTGCACCCCTGATCCCTGCTTACTCCACGTGCACGGTTCGGAACCCCAGCCCGTACAGCAGAGCCGTCACGCTGGTTTGCGCATTCTGTCGCGCCTTTTGCAGAATCCCGTCCTCGAGCGCCGCCTGGGCAATCTGCTGCTCGGCCGTCTGGCGAACCTCTGACTCCAGGTTCGGGTCGGACTGGACCAGTAAGCCGGTCGTCCTCGAATACACCCGCGTCTTGCCATTATCGATCCGTGTGGTGAGGATCTGCGCCGCCGGTAAATGGACATGCACCGTATCGCCATTGACGACTACATCGCCCGCCTTGAATTGACCCAAGTCGATGCCGGCCATCACCTCCCCGTGAGCCACCAAAAGCAGTTTGTCGCCGGCCAGAAAGTTAGGCAGGTAAGCGCTCTGCCGCTCGCCTTCCACGATTTTGTCCAGCGAATACTCGACCGTCTCCAGCCTGTAGAGCTGTCGAATCTTCTCCACAACGGTGGGAGACGAGACGTCGAACCGGGCCGGGCGGTCCGTCACAAAGCTCGCGACCCGGTCCCACAATCCGGCTTGCGCCTCCCGTGCAAACACCATCATCGCCAGCAAGCCGAGCACGACGCCTGCGCCGAGTGCGGCGAGATACAGAAGGCTGCGTCCTCTCCGCCGGGCCCCGAAGTGCGTCTCCGCAGAATTCCCGCTAGCTGCCATGCTACAAATTTACTCCGCGCGCGGTGTCGCCCATCTGTGCAATGGGCGTTTACGGAGACTGATCTTCTCTTAAAAATCCTTCCGAGCTATTTTCGGTCCAGCCGGAAGGCGGCGGCCTGGAAGTCGCCGCGGAAGTCGCCGGGCATGTCGAGGCCGTGGTTCATCCACCAGGCGCCGCTGGCGACGGTTGGCGCGTCTGCCATCGCTTTGCCTTCGATGGGTGTGAGAGCGTATTGCGCTGCTGGATCGAGGCCCTGGAGCTTGAGGCGTGGAAAGATGTGTCCTTCCTGCGTGGAGTGAATGAAGAGAAAGACGACCGACTGGCTCTTGCCGCGATTGACGGTTTGCGTGGCTGAAAACTCGCTTCCGTTGCGCGGCGAGATGAGGCGGTAGAGATTGCCCTGCACGATCGTGGGCTGCACCTGATGATAGGCGGCGATGAGGCGCCTCGCGGTGGCTGCTTCTTCATCGCTCCACTTGGCGATGTTGGCGCCGATGCCGAGCGATCCCTGCATGGAACTCAACATGCGGTATTCGAGCGACGTAGTGCGCTTGTTGAGCCAGTGGGGCGAGTCGGTGACCCAGGCCATCATGACCTGCGGCGTGTAGGCATAGGTAAAGCCGTCCTGCTGGGTGAGGCGATCGAAGGGGTCGGTGTTGTCGGAGGGCCAAACCTCGTCCGCGTATTGGAGGATCCCGAGATCGACGCGGCCGCCGCCGCCGGAGCAGGATTCGAGTTCGACCTTGGGGTGTTTAGCGTGAAGTTCGGCGAGAATGGAGTAGAGATTGCGCGTGAACTCGACGTAGACCTTTTTCTGCTCGGCGGGCGGGAGCTGATCCCAGCCGGGCTCGCTCCAGTTGCGGTTGTAGTCCCACTTGAGAAAGGCGATGTCGTTTTCGGTGAGGAGCTTGTCGAGGAAGCCGTAGACGTAGGCGCGCACGTCGGGGCGGGCGATATTGAGCACGAGCTGAGTGCGTTGCTCGGTGCGCGGGCGGCCGGGGAAGTTGAGCACCCAGTCGGGATGCTTGCGATAGAGATTGGAGTCGGGGTTGACCATCTCGGGCTCTACCCAGAGGCCGAAGTCCATGCCTAATGCGTGCACTTTATCGATGAGCGGCTTGAGGCCCTGCGGAAATTTCTCCATGTTGACGTACCAGTCGCCGAGACCGGCACGGTCGGTTTTGCGCTGGCCAAACCATCCGTCGTCCATCACGAAGCGATCGATGCCGAGGGCAGCGGCTTTTACGGCAAGGGCTTCCTGGCCGGCTTCAGTGACGTTCATTTGCGTGGCTTCCCAGGAGTTGTAGATGACGGGGCGCGGCTTTGGTGCGGCGTTGTCACCTTCTCCGATGCGGTGCGGGAGGATGTGCGCGATTTCGAAGTGATGGAGAATGCGCGAGGCTTCGCCGAGGCCGTCGGCCGCATAGCCGCCGTAGAAGATCGGTGTTTCCAGCGACTCGCCTGGCTTGAGGAGGTAGCCGAAGTCGAAAGGATTAAAGCCGCCAGTGATACGGACGGAGTCGAGTTGGTCTTGCTCGACGGTGATGCGCCAGGAACCGGACCAAGCGAGCGCGCCGAACCAGACTTCACCGTGGTTTTCATCGGGGTCGCCGGATTGAATAGCGAACCAGGGGTTGGCTTGATGGCTGGTGGAACCGCGACGGCTTTCAATGACGCGCGCGCCGGGATGAATGGGTTCCTGAGTGAGGGTCCACTCGCCGGCCCAGCGGCCGGTGAGATAGTTCAACGTGTAGTGGCTCGGCGGCAGGGCCCAGGCTGCGGCAACGGCTTGCTCGATCGTGATTGGCTGCGAATCTTTGTTTTCGATGGTGGCGGAGCGGGCGAGGATGCCGGTGTCGGGATCGATGGAGTAGCGCAGAGTGACGAAGATTGCGGCTTTGATGTCTTTCAACACAACGTCGAAGCCGTGCTCTGTTGCTTTGTAGTTTTCGTAGTGAAGCACCAGATCGCGGTTGCCGTCGGTGAAGGTGACCTTGAGTGCCGGCTCGTTGTAGAGACCATCGCCCCAGCCGGCGTACTCCTGCGGGGTGTTGGTGTAGGAGGTGTCAAACGAGGCCCATTCGGGCATGGGGGTTGCTTGCGGAAAACGATCGGTTGCAGCGAGCCGTCCACCCCAGTAGAGCTGCTGCAATTCACCGCGCGGATTGACGCCGAAGACGTAGGAGACGTCCCCGCCGTCAAGGCGAAAGGTTTTCGTGTCGTTCTCGAATGTTGCGGTTTGGGCCATGATGGTCATTGAGGTGGTCAGCAGCACAAATCCTGAAAAGGCTTTCAGCATGAGTGATTTCTCTTCCTTCTACTACAAACCGACCCATCATAGCATTCAAGCTTCCTGTTCTTCATGCGCACCGATTCGCAACAAACTACCTTGAAATCTGTCACAGAGCAAGATTGCGCTCACCCCAGATCAGCTATTCTGAACTTGCAACCAGGAGGTCCCCAAATGCTTTCCCCTGTTGCTACTGCCCCTGTGTCGCCTACCCCCGTTGAAGAGATTGCTGCCGCACTGGAACGCGTGGTCCCTCTGAATGGTCTAGCGCTGGAAGACAGGTTGTGGCTGGCGCGCCATGGAGAGGAAGTTGTCGGAGAGCCCGGCCAGATTCTTTTTGAGGAGGGCGCTCCCGCCGACCGGATGCTTCTCATCCTGAAAGGCGAGATTCACGTGCGCCGGCAGCGCGGCGGCCCGATGGAGCTTTTCATCGGTCGTGCCGGCCAAATGACCGGCTATCTCCCCTTTTCGCGGATGAAGATCTCTGGAGGGCAGGGCTTCGCCGTTTCCCCGGTGTGGGCGCTTACCATCCACAAAGAACTTTTTCCTGAAATGCTTCGGGCTATCCCCTCGATGGCACAGCGCGTAGTCTCCACGCTTCTGGACCGCGTGCGCGAGGTGACGCGAATTGAGCAGCAGGCGGAAAAACTCGGGTCGCTGAATAAGTTGGCGGGAAACCTTGCGCATGAATTGAACAATCCGGCTTCGGCGGCGCAGCGTGCGGCTTCAAGCCTTGTCATGGAGCTTCGCGCCAACCGGCAGAATCGCTTTAAACTGGTAAATCTCTGCCTTTCCGACGTACAGATTCGCAGCATCGAAGATTGGGAACAGCGCGTTTTGAGCCGCCGCGAATCCGCGCAAGATGTGGATGCCGGGGAGCTGATTTCGCGCGAAGAATCCCTGCGCCAATGGTTAAGCGATCTGCCCTGCGAAGAATCGTGGGAAGTGGCGGCACAACTGAACGAACAGGGCGTGAGCCTAGCTGACCTGATTGCCTTGCGTGCGATTCTCGAGCCGAGAGAGATTTGCGTCGCACTGCAATTCTTCGCACGATTTTTGCGAACCTCGCGTTCGGTTGAGACGCTGATCAACTCGACGGACCGCATCTTCGATTTGATCAGCGCCGTGAAGGCCTATTCCTATATGGACCGCGCGCCGATCCTAGAAGTCGATGTGCCTGCCGGCTTGGATGCAACGGTGCAGATGCTTCAGTCGCGCATGACGAACGTGACGATTGAGCGCGATTACGAACCGAATCTTCCCCGTATCAGCGCCTATGGCAGCGAGCTGAACCAGGTTTGGACAGCGCTGATCGAGAATGCGCTGGATGCTCTTGGGAACCGGGGTTTGCTGCGTTTAGCCTGTCGGCTCGAAGGAGAAATGCTGCTGGTGGAGATCTGGGATACAGGCCCTGGGATCCCGCTCGAATTGCAGGACCGGATCTTTGAGCCATTCTTCACCACCAAGCCGCCGGGGCACGGCCTTGGGCTGGGTCTGGACAACGCGATGCGCATTGTGCGCAAACATCGCGGACACATCAGCGTTCGATCCGAGCCGGGGTCGACGTGTTTTCGCATTCGTTTGCCGTTGGATCAGTTGCAGGCGTATTGACTACGGCGCAGACAACATAGAAAAAGGTCCGGACGAACCAAGGAGATGACTTTTGCCCGAAGCAATGAAGAAGGTGACGGTGGCGCCGCTGCTCGCCGTGCGAAGAGGGGTTACTGCAATTGAGTTCTATAAGACAGCATTTGGCGCGGTTGAGATATTTCGCACCCAGAGCCCCGATGGAGCGGTCGTGGCAAAGCTGTCCATCGGCGATTGCGACTTTTGGCTGGCCGACGAAGCGCCGGAGCACCAGAACTTCAGCCCCGAGAGTCTTGGCGGCAGCACTGTGCGGATGGTGCTGGTTGTGGATGATCCGGATGGTGTCTTCAACCAGGCCGTCGCGACTGGTGCAACGATCTTATGGCCCGTCGTTGACCAACGATACGGCTGGCGCATCGGCCGTGTTGTTGATCCGTTTGGGCACCATTGGGAGATCGGCAAACCGATTGAGCATAGTTCGTGAGCACGGAGCGGGAGATCGATGAAGGGGCCCAGGAGGCTGGAGACCGAACGTCTGGTCCTACGTAGACCCATTGTCAGCGACGCGCAAGAGATCTTTGAGCGCTACGCCGGGGACCCGATTGCCACCCGGCATATGAGCTGGCCCACGCATCGCACCTTCGCCGATACATATGCTTTTCTGGCCTGGAGCGAGGCAGATTGGGAACTCTGGCCGGCGGGATCGTACCTTATTTTTTCGCGGGAATCTGAAGACCTCCTTCTAGGCGGAACGGGCCTGTCGTTCAGAACACCAGTGTCTGCCATAACAGGATATGTCCTCGCTCAAGATGCATGGGGACAGGGGTTCGCCACCGAGTCGCTGCGGGCGATGATGGAACTGGCCCGACAAACAGGCGTCAAGCGGCTTGAGGCAGAGTGCCACGCGGAGCATCGCGCCTCCGCCCATGTGTTGGAGAAATGCGGATTTCAGTGCGAGGGAACCTGGCATGCTCACACCGAGTTTCCGAACCTTTCGCCGGGCGTCCGGGCGGATGTTTTGAGTTATGGGATGCACTTCGAAGCCTGACGCGGGGCTGCAATCGATGAAATGGGCACCGCAATGATTGAGATCCGTGGCCATGGTTCTTGAGATTCATAAGGAGGAGTCTTTCTGTGGTGTCTCGACGAGTGACTAGGCGATTCTGCGCAAGCTTAGATTTTCCTTTGGATTATTCAGCGCGCAGCGCCTGCATCGGATCCAATCGCGAGGCTCGCCACGCGGGAATCATGCAGGCCAGAGTTGCCACCATCAGCAGCGTAAAGGTGACTGCTGCGTATACGGCAGGGTCGAGCGGCCGGGTGTCATAGAGCATGGAGCGAATCAGTTGCGTGAATCCCGCACTGGCTGCCGATCCGAGTGCCAGCCCAAGGATTGCCGGCCGCAGCCCATCGAAGAGTATCAGCCGCAGCACCTGTTCCCTCTGCGCGCCCAGCGCCATGCGGACACCAAGTTCCGTGGTGCGCTGCGTCATTAGATAGGAGAGAACGCCGTACAAACCGACGGAGGCCAGAAGCAGAGACAGCCCTGCGAAGATCAGCACCAGGCTCGCGCTGAAGCGCGCGTTGCCCAACGAATCGCCAATCGCCCGCTCCATTGTCTGCACATTGGAAACCACTAGTTGGGGATCGAGCGAGGCAATCTGCTTTTGCACCGGGATGGAGATTGCCAGAGGATCGGAGTCCGTGCGAATGGCGAGCGACCCACCTTGCTCGAGAGCGCCGTCGAGCATTGGAAAATACATGGTTGGCAACACGGGCTTACCGACCTGCCAAAGCGTGTCGCCGACGACACCGACGATTTCGAAGTCTGCGTCTTTACGCGCGGGTACATGAAGGGTTCTGCCAAGCGGATCTTCGCCGGGGAAATATTGCCGGGCAAGGGCACTGCTGATGACAACCTTTTTGGCGCGTTCGAGCCGGTCATCGCTCGTGAAAAAACGCCCTTTCAGCAAGGGAATCTGCAACGCGCTGAAATACCCCGGATCGGCTCCGCGGATGAGAGCCTCGGGGAGTAGTTCGCCGGGCTTCAGCGCAGGATGTTCCTTGATGGTGAATACATCGTCTCCGCCATTTCCTTCTCCAGGCAGAACTGTGCCGAGGGCAACCGCACGGACGCCGGGCAGGGCGCGCAGCTTTGCAAGAAGGGCTTCGTTGAACGCGTTCACCTTTTGCGGGCTGCCGTACTCCTTCTCCGGGAGGCTGTAGTCCAGCGTCAGCACATGGTCGGTCACGCATCCGACATCGGCGCCGCGCAAACGAACAAAGCTTCTGAGCAATAACCCTGCGCCGATCAATAACACCACAGTGACCGCGATCTCCACGGTCAGCAGCGTCTTGCGCATTGTGGCGCGGGAGAGGCTCCCGCTTGTGGTGCGCGATGAAGCCTGGAGCGAAGCAAAAACCGCCTTGCTCGTGGACGAAATGGCGGGCAGCAGACCCGCAAGGAGTGCTGCCGCAAAAACCACCGCGCAGGCGAATCCGAGCACGACGCCGTCGACGTGGATACCTGCGGCGCTGGGTAGTTCTTTCCACGCGCTGGATAACCATTGAGTGGCAGCGAGCGACAACAACACCCCGCCCGCCCCGCCGGCGAGACAAATCAGCAAACTCTCCGTCAACTGCGCGCGGATGAGCGTCAACCGCCGTGCGCCCAGCGCGCCCCGGATCGCTACTTCCTTTTGCCGCGCTGCACCGCGGGCCACGAGCAGGTTGGCGACGTTCAAGCAGCCGATCAGGAGCATGCATGCGACAGCGCACATCAACAGCAGCAGCGGTTTCTTTACATTTCGCGCCAAGTCGTCGTTGAGGTTTCTCGGCGCCACGTCTTCAGCCACCGGCGCATGCAGGTTCTGCATGTGCAACCGGTACTGCACCGCCCCTACCTGGCTCAGGGCGCTGGCCAGGCTCACATCCGGTCTCAGACGTGCAACCACAAGACTGAAGTGGTAGTCGTGATGTGGAAGCAAATCGGGCGGCAACCCCGACAAATAGGGGACCCAGACTTGCATCTTCGCTTCGGGCCAGGTGAACGATTTTGGGAGCACGCCGACCACCGTATAAGGTTTTCCGTCGAGGTGGATTTGCCTGCCGACAATCGACGCGTCTCCGGCGAACCGTCTTTCGAAGAGGCTCCACGTGAGCATAACGGACGTTCCGTCCAGGCGATCTTCACTCTCGGTAAATGTGCGCCCGATGGCCGCCGGCACCCCCAGTAGCGGAAAGAGGTTCCAGCTTCCGGCGCCCGCGCCCACCGCTTCGGGCAACTCTCCGCGTTCCCCGGTCAAGTCGAATTGGCACCGCCGCGACACCGCCATGTCTTGAAAGCCGTGCGTTTTCGCGCGCCAGTCGAAGAAGTCAGCCGGCGCTACGGCGTTGTAGTTGAACCCCTCCGCGTTGCTGCGGGCGTCGCGGAAGTGTTCATAAACCATTACCAAACGACTGGGGTCGCGAAAGGGAAGAGGCCTCAGCAGCACTGAGCGGACGACTGTGAAGAGCGAAGTTGTGGCGCCGATGCACAAGGCCATGACGGCGATGGCAATCAGCGAGAAGCCCGGTGTGCGCGTGAGTGTTCTGGTCGCGAATTTCAAATCGCGACCCAGCGTGTCCAGCAGCGAGACGGTGTTTTGCTGCCAAAGAGTCTCACGAACGCTGCGCGGATTTCCGAGTTTGACCCTGGCCTGGCGGCGCGCTTCTTCGGGCTTCACCCCACGCGCTATGTTCTCGGCAGTTTCCTCCGCCAGATAGACATCGATTTCCTGTTGTAATTCAGCGTCGGAGCGTCTGCGATGAAAGAACCTGAACCAGCTCATCGAGCACCTCCATCGGCTATGGCTTCTTCGCCAATAGCTTGCTCGCCCATGACGAGGCCAATGGCGCGCGTCATCTGCCGCCAGCGGTTCGATTCACGCACGAGCTGTTTTCTACCCGCAGCGGTGAGACGATAAAATTTCGCTTTGCGATTGTTTTCGCTCGCACCCCAGTGGGAAGAGACCCAGCCGCGATCCTCGAGCCGATGCAGGGCGGGATAGAGGGATCCCTGCTCCACCTCAAGGACATCCTCGGAGGTACGCTCAATCACCTTGGCAATTGTGTGCCCGTGTGCATCTCCCGTTACGAGGGTGCGCAAAATCATCATGTCGAGGGTGCCCTTCAACATCTCTGCGCTGGATTGACTTTTGTCGCCCATTGGATGCCCTCCACTCGAACTTCTATGGAAGATCAGCGTACACCACTCGAACATCTATGGGAAGAGAAAATCGCGAATGCCGAAGGATTCTTCGTCAATTGCTGCCCACGGGCCGATGCGCTTCTCTAGTTCAGCGTCCATCGGGCGGAACGGGTGAGCGGCTTTCAGCGCGGACTGAGATCGTGCCTTTCGAATCCCGATCTGAGGCGACCAATTTTAAAAGGAGACGGCGGCAGGTTCGGTGACGCGGAGAACGGATTGGTCGCCAGTCTGCTGCTTCCAGGCTGTGCGGATGGCCTCAATTTTGTCCCGATTCTCCTGGGTATCGGGGTAGTCGATGATGAGCATTTTTGAGCGAAGCCGTTCCGGGGTGGTCTGATTCTTGCCCTGCCATTGGCCGTAGACATCGACGACGCTGAGACCGGAGGGAAAGCGCGTGGTCACTTCCTTGTCGAGAAAGTCGCGCCATTGGGATTCACTAATGCCCTTGTCGGGTGCATTGGCGAGGCCGAGGCCGAAGTAGAGTTTGGTATCGACCCAGCCCTTGGTTTGGCCCGGATGCGCCGAGTCGCCGGATAGCGTCGGTGCGACGACGGCGGGAGTTGACGCGACGGGCTTATGCGCACAACCTGCGAGGGCCAACGCCACAACAACGGTCGGCCAAACAGGGCGCATTTGCATGGGGTGTTCATTCTCCACTGCGGGTCAATTCGCGCGGCGGGTTGCTGCGCTATTTTTCGATGTCGACGCCACGCCAGAACGCAACAAAGCCCTTGATTTTGCGGGCAGCCGGCTTGGGATCCGGGTAGTACCAGGCTGCGTCGGGATTGTCCTGACCGTCGATCAAGAGGCTCATGTAGCGGGCCTGACCCTTCCACGGGCAGGTGGAGGTGGTGCTGCTGGGACGAAAAAACTCCCGTTTGAGGCTCGTCTCGGGAAAGTAGACATTGCCCTCAACTATTTCTGTTACATCGCTCTCCGCGATTACCTTGCCATTCCAAAGTGCTCTTGCCATTGAAGTTACCGGGCCGATCCAGCATTCTTACCCTCCGCGCCGGTCGGACTCGCCGGCGCGAGGATTCCGGATACGACACTACCAGAGAATGGCTCGCATGGCGAGTATGGTTCTAGGTTCCCGAGTGGTAAGAGGCTATTTCGCGGCGGTAACCGAGTCGATGTGGACGCTCTTCTTGTCCGCGTCGGTGGTCCCGTGGATCGTGACGTGTTCGCCGTAGAATCCCTTGACGGCATCCGGATTGTCGATGCTCCAGACCGCTTTCTTTCCCTCGTCGACGAACACGGGCGTCATACCACCGTCAATGCACTTCTTAACGCAAGCCGATCCCGTGCCTGCGTGTTTGGCTCCGCACATGGAGTCGGAGATCCAACCGTTGACTTGGGTTGAATCGGCAGCACGCGCCGCGATTGCTGCAAAGGAGACGACGAGAAGAAACAAGAACACAATGCGCTTCACAGGATCCTCCGGGAAGTTTGAATGTTGTACCGGTCCATGATGCTCCAGCGGGGGCCGATCGCACAAGTTCAACCCGCGGAATAGGTCGCTGTTAGAGCGCGGCTTAAGCGGACTTCACGCGGGCTGCAGGCGTTTGCGCCGCAATTCGACATTCTTCAGCGCCAATTCATAACGGGCCGACGCGACTGAAAAGCGGCTCACCAAATCGGAGGTTTTGGTGAGGAAACCAGGAGTTCTCTCCCGAATTGCCTCCAGGATGTGAGAAAACTTCGCCAGCAGGAAAAAGCCTTCGGAGTTGCAGTCGACGAACAATTCAGCCGAAACCGCTCCGTGCAGCACCATGGCGGCCGCCATCTCCCAGTAGGAGGTGACTTGGCGAAAATGGGCATTGTGGGGATGGGCGGGGTTCGAGGCGACCGCGAAGAAATCCTCGACTGTCTCAGGCCAGAATTCTCCTGTGATCCAGGCGCGCGCCTGACGCATCACCGGTTCGGTGCGCAGCTGATAGAGCTTGAGAACGATTTCCGCATCGGCGGGCGTCGCGAGCATTCTTTCCAAAAAGGATCTCCGCTGACCATGGTAGCAGTTCTGAAGCCTGCTTACTGAGCCGCTGCACGACACGGGAGCCCGGCACGGCCCTTGCGCCTTTCAGCGATTGGAATTCCGTTTCTGCCGGTTTTATCGTAAGTTTCTGCTTCGAGCGCTAGTTCGCGTTACGCCAAGAGCATTCCGGAGTCCAAAATCAAGGGGAGCCCCGGTGAAAACAATTCTGATTCTCGCACTCTTCACATCTCTGCTCGCCATTGCTGCGCCCGGCGCGGCGGAAAGTCGAACCATCAGCCAGACCGAGCTAGTCCGCCGTACACAACAACTACTCGACGCCTTTGCCCCAGGCGACCAGGCGCCATGGAAGCTCTATTTGGCCGACGACGTCCTGTTCTTCAATGAGCAAGGAAAAAGCATGGACAAAAGTGGGTTCCTTGCAGATTTGCAACCGTTGCCGCCTGGTTTCGCCGGCTCGCTCAAGGTCACAAATGCGATCGCACGCTTCGCCAAAGAGGTTGCGATTCTAAGTTACGACGCCGATGAAACCGAGACTGTATTTGGGCAGATTTTGCACGCACGCTACCACATGACGGACACATGGGTATACCGATCTTCCCTGTGGAAGATCCTCGCGAGCCAGACTCTCCGCTACTATGAAGACCCAGCTCAGGGGCGAGTGACAGAATCGCAGCTCCACGATTATGTCGGCACGTACGAACTCGCTCCAGGCCAAACGATGGGCGTCACTGAGAAGGCCGATAGACTCTATGCGCAGCGAGGAAACGGGCAGCCGGTTGAACTGCTGCCCGAATCGCCAGACCTTTTCTTCCGCGCCGGTGTTGAAGGGCGACGCTTATTTCATCGTGATGCATCAGGCCAAGTGGATTCGCTCATCGATCGCCGGAACAACGAGGACTTGGTCTGGAAAAGAGTCCAGTAGACTGACGCCGTTGCCGGCTCGCGCCCGTTCCTCGGCCGCGAGATTGGGCTCAGATCAGACTGGCTGCAGTTCCTTTTTGCCTTCCTCAGTTTCGACTACGGGTCCGTGCGTATCGGCAGTAGGCGGAGGCGGCGCGTCGCCGATGCGCTTTGAGTAGGTGCAAACCACGGTGCTTTCGGCGGCTTCGGGCGTCTTTTTGCCGCGCTTCTTTGGCTTGGTCTCTTCCTCAGCGCCCTTCTTTTTGTTCGGGCATTCGAGATAGACACCTGACTTGAGCGTCTTCTCGACCAAATAAGGACTGCCGCATTCCGGGCACTTGGTGGGCACAGGCTTGTTGTTCGAAGTGAAGTCACACTTGGGATAATTCGTGCATCCCCAGAAAATATTGCCGCGCCGCGCCTTGCGTTCTGCGATGTCGCCGACGCCGCACTTGGGGCACTTCATGCCTTCAATCAGATTCTGCTTGATGTACTTGCACTTTGGGTAGCCGGAGCAGGAGACGAATTCCCCGTAAGCTCCCTGGCGTAGCACAAGCGGCTTGCCGCAGACCGGGCAATCTTCGCCGGTTGGTTTGGGTGCGGACTGCTTTTGCTGCTGCTTCTGGCTCAGCTTGCGGAAGGTCTTGCAGGGCGGATCGTCATTGTAGCGAGGGCACGACATGAACATGCCAAACGGCCCGCGCCGCAGAACCATTACACTGCCGCAGTTCTCGCAATACTCGTCCTGCTCGCCTGCTTCCTGCGCTTCGGGCGTATTCATGTCCGGCTTGCCCGCAGTGTTTTCCTTGGTGAACGTGCAGCTCGTGGGATCCTTCTTGTTATAGGCGGAGCAAGCGAAGAAGCTGCCGAACTTACCCCATTTCAGCACCAGCGGCGAACCGCACAGGTCACACTTCTCGTTGGTCACCTGCTCCATGCGCTTGATGCTTTCCATCTTGGAGCCGGCGTCTTTGAGCTCTTCTTCAAAGTGATCGTAGAAACCATTGAGAAGCGCGGTCCACTTCTCTTTACCCTCTTCGATGTCGTCCAGTTCTTCTTCGAGCTTGGCCGTGTATGCGATGTCGAAGATGTAGGGGAAATTCTTCACCAGCAGGTCGCACACCACCATCCCTATTTCAGTGGGATAGAAGCGTCCGCTGATCTTGCTCACGTATTCGCGGTCCTGAATGGTGCTGATAATCGATGCATAGGTCGACGGCCGGCCGACGCCGCGTTCTTCGAGAACCTTGACGAGCGAAGCTTCGTTGAAGCGCGGAGGGGGCGAGGTGAAGTGCTGCTCATCGAGCAGTTTCTCCAGAGCCAGAGCTTTCACATTGTCGAGATCGGGCAGCTTGTTTGACGATTCGTCATCGTCGTCCTTCTCTTCGGCTACCTCGTAGACCTTGAGGAATCCGTCGAAGCGCAAAACCGAGCCGCTCACGCGGAAGTCATAAGTCTTGCCTGTCTTCGATGAGACAGCGGCAATTTTCGCGGTAGTCACGTCGAAGACGGCGGGCAGCATTTGCGAAGCAACGAAGCGCTGCCAGATGAGGCGGTAGAGCTTAAGTTGTTCTTCCGTCAGATAGCGTGCAATTGAATCCGGGGTGCGCGAAACGTCGCTCGGGCGAATGGCTTCGTGCGCATCCTGCGCGTCCTTTTTGCCCTTGTAGACGTTGGGAGTTGCGGGCAGATACTTTGCGCCCAACTGCTTGCCGATCCACTCGCGCGCTCCTTCAATCGCCTCCGGAGCCACGCGCGGCGAATCGGTACGCATATAGGTGATGAGGCCGGTGGTGCCTTCGTCACCAATGTCGACGCCCTCATAGAGCCGCTGCGCAACGCCCATGGTGCGCCGCACGTTGAAGCCGAGCTTGCTTGATGCATCGCGCTGCAATTGACTGGTGATGAATGGCGGCAACGGCTTGCGCTGCTGCTCTCTCGATTGAACCGAAACCAACGACCATTTTGCTGTTTCGAGGGCGCTGACGACTTCCCCCATCGCTTTGCCGTCCGGCAGTGCGTTGGAGATGAACTGATCTTTGCCGTCCTTGTCCTTGCCGTTCGCGACGCGTGCCGGCTCACCGTCGGTGCCGACGAAGCGCGCCTTGAATGTCTTATCCGCATGGCGCTCCGGGTGGAGCATCGCGTCGAGGGTCCAGTATTCGACAGGCTGGAAAGCGGCAATTTCGCGCTCGCGCTCGACAATCAAACGGACAGCGACGGTCTGCACGCGGCCGGCGGACAATCCGCGGCGCACTTTATCCCAAAGGAGCGGAGAAATCTGATAGCCCACCAGCCGGTCAAGCACACGGCGCGTCTGCTGCGCATCGACCAGATTCTGATCCACATCGCGAGCGTGCTTGAATGCCTCCTGCACGGCCTTTTTTGTAATCTCGTTAAAGGTTACGCGGCGGATTTTTTTTCGCTCTTTTGCGTTCGTTCCAAGCTGAATGGCCAGGTGATAGGCGATCGCTTCGCCTTCGCGGTCGGGGTCAGGTGCAAGGAAGATTTCGTCCGCTGCGGCGCCGGCCCGCTTCAATTGCGCAACAACCTTCAGTTTGTCGGGGGACACAACGAGCGTCGGCTCAAATGTACGGTGCTCAAGTTCGACGCCAATGTCTTTCTTCGGCAGGTCCATGATGTGGCCGACCGAAGCGAGAACCGAAAATCCTTTGCCCAGATATTTCTCGATCGTCTTCGCTTTCGCAGGAGATTCGACGATCACCAGTGATTTGCTCATTGCTTTCCTTGATTCCTATTCCCAGTCTGCGTTCGGCCTGTTGGACTCTGTTCGAAGCCGATCCGTTTTACTTCCATACGATTTCTTATGTCATTTGGTGCGGTCCTGTTTCCCCCTTTTGAGAAAAACAGCCCGCAAAAGTTGCACGCTACCATGGAACCGGGGTCCGTTTCCACTCGCAAAAGAGCGTTTCGGTGGAAGAAGGTTCCCGATTGGGTACCCGCAATCTTTAATGATGCTGCGGTAACCGTCGCAAAAGGGCCCATTTGGGGATCAGCGTCCGATCGCGTTGAATCACAGCGCACGAACGTAATTCTTTCCCGGTAATTGCCGGATCCGGCCCGCGATCTCCAGTTCAAAGAGCGCCGTGAAGACCTCGGCCGAGGTCAGCTGGCTCTCCAGGTTTTCGAGGATTTCGTCGATCTGGAGGGAGTCATCCGCACGAAGCACTTCGAGGACGATCGACTCTTGGGGCCGCAATACCTGTTCCGGCAGAAGAGATGCGGGCGCCTCGGGTTTGGATTCAAGCCCGGATTCTGCCCGGGCTTCGGCCTCGAGTGCGATCCGCACCTGCGAAGGCAAATCTTCCCACACGTCCTCCCATGTCGCGACGAGCTTTGCGCCCTGCTTAATCAAGGTGTTGGGAGTCCAGGAATTCTTGTTGGTAACGTTGCCGGGGACGGCATACAGATCACGATTTTGCTCCGCCGCGCATCGGGCGGTGATGCGAGTCCCTGAATTCTCGCTCGCCTCCACCACGAGGACCGCAATGCTTAGCCCGCTCAGAATACGGTTGCGGCGCGGAAAATTTTGCGGCGCGGGAAATGTTCCTAATGGCATTTCGCTCACAATCGCGCCACCGCTCGCCAGAATCTCCTCCGACAGCTTCTTGTTCTCTTTCGGATAGACGACGTCGATGCCGGTACCCCACACGGCAACCGTCGGCATGCGTGCAGTGAGCGCGCCCTTGTGGGCGCAGGTATCGATGCCGCGGGCCATGCCGCTCATGATCAGCAGTCGCCGAGCCGCCAGATCGCGCGCCAGCATCTCCGCCACACCTGCGCCATAAGGCGAGGGATGACGTGTGCCGACGATTGCGATCGATGGCCGAGTTAACAGGCCCATCTCGCCGCGCACCCACAGCACTGGAGGTGGATCGTAGATTTCCTTGAGCCGCTCCGGATACTCGGCGCACCCGTAGGTGCAGATCGTTCCGCCCTGCTCGACCACGTGCGCCCATTCTTCTTCGGCTGCCTGGCGAGCCTTGCCATCAAATATGAATTGCGCCGCTTCGGCGGGAAATCTCAGGCTTTCGAGTTCGGTCAGGGAGATGTGGAAGATGTGGCTGGGCGCGTCCAACTGCTTCACGCCATCCAGAATGCGTTTCGGGCCCAGGCCGGGCGCAAGAACCAAGGCCAGCCAAGCGAGACGATCATCGTCCAAGTGTGAGGCGGATAGGGTGTTCGATTGTGGAAGTAAACTCGTTTTCAATGGAGCGCGCTGATGCGTCGAAACGCACTCCGATCAACCGCTGCGGTAACCGGAATCGCTTTCTTTGGTAATTCCCGTCACATTAACCGGCATCGCATTGGAAGTCAAGGATGGGCGCCACACTTGTTTTCCCTGGTGGGCACAGAAGGCAGATCGCGTGAACAGTCGAGGGTGCGCCTGTTCTGTGGCCGCGGCCGATCCATCGCCCGCCGCATCGAAGCGACCGGATTGTTAGTCTAAGACAACGTGAGTTTACAAAAAGATAGCCGTCTGCGTATCGCAGCTATTCGATTCTTGAATCCCGCACCGCTGATGTGGGACTTCGAACATCCGCCGCTCGATAAAGAACTGGCATCCCGCTACACGATCGACTGGATGCTGCCGTCCGAGTGCGCCGACCAGCTGGGCTCGGGTGCGGCCGACATTGGATTGGTGCCTATCGCCGCGCTGGCGACGATTCCGGGGCTTCGCGTGCTGCCCGGTTGCACCATCGCTTCCAAAGGCCGCGTCCGATCGCTGCTTCTGGTGCATCGCGAAAGGCAGGGTCTCGGGTCACTGCGTAGCGTGGCCGCCGACACGGCCAGCCGAACGACCCTCGCGTACGCGCGCATTCTCTTTCGCAAATGGGGAAATCCCGACGTTGCTTTCCTGCCGATGGCAGCCGACCTCGACGCCATGCTCGAACGGGCCGATGCCGCAATTGTGATCGGAGACCCCGCTTTGATGGCTCTGGAGGAGCGCGCCAATCAGTATGAGCGGAGCGGCGAAGAGCTTGTCTATCACGATCTCGCCGAAGAGTGGCACACCCTCACGGGATTGCCCTTTGTCTCCGCCGTCTGGTCCACTGCGTGGGACGGACCTTTGGAGGAGAGAATCAACGAAGACTTTGTTCGCTCCCGCGATCACGGATTGCAGAACATTGACGCGCTCGCTGCCGAATGGTCGCAGCGGATGGCGTTGTCGGAACAGACCATCCGCTCGTACCTGAGCACGAATATCCATTACGTGCTGGATGAAGAGTGCCTTGAAGGAATGCGAGGATTTTTCCGCGAGGCCGCTGGCGCGGGCGTGCTGCCACCGTATGACTTTGACTTGGCGTCGAATTGGACGCGAGCTGGCGTGTAAGTGGTGAAGGGAGGTCCCGCTAGATTTCCCACCGCAGCAAGGCCGCGCCCACGGTGAAACCCGCGCCCACAGCGGCCAGCAGAACCAGGTCACCCTTCTTGAGCTTTCCTTGTTCAATGGCGGTTTCCATCGCCAGAGGGATCGTGCCCGCCGATGTATTTCCGTACTTATCAATATTGATGATGACTCGTTCGGGATCCATGCCAAGCCGATCTGCCGTCGAGGTGATGATCCGCTTGTTGGCCTGGTGCGGAATGAAGACGTCGAGATCCGCGCCGGTCACGCCGTTGCGCTCAAGCACCTTTGTTGTGGCCTCGGCCATTTTGCGCACCGCAAATTTGTAGACCGCCTGGCCGTCCTGATAGATGTAGTGCATCTTCTTGTCGATGGTTTCGTGGGTTGGCGGGTTCAGGCTGCCGCCGCCTTTCAGGTTGAGAGACACGCCGCCGGATCCGTCGATCTCGTGCACGAAATCGATGAAACCGATCTCGCCGTCCGCGGCCGGCTCAATCAGTACCGCGCCTCCGCCGTCGCCAAAGAGAATGCATGTGGCACGGTCGGTGTAGTCGGTCATGCGCGTGTTGGCGTCAGCGCCGATGACCAGGACCTTGGAATGCGCTCCGCTCTCGACCAGCTTGACGCCGGCCTGCAGGGCGAAAACAAATCCCGAGCAGCCCGCCGAAACGTCGAATCCCCACGCGCCCTTTGCGCCGAGTTTGTCCTGCACCAGGCAAGCTGTCGAAGGAAACATCATGTCCGGCGTGACGGTGCCGACAATGATGGCTTCGATCTCAGTGGGCAGAATACCCCGGGCAGCCAGGCACTTTTTCGCCGCTTCCACACAGATATCGCTCACGCCCAGCCCCTTGGCCAGCACGTGCCGCTCGCGGATTCCCGTGCGTTCCATAATCCACTGGTCGTTGGTATCGACCATTTTTTCTAAATCTTGATTGGTGAGGACTTGAGGAGGAACGTAGGTGCCGAGCGCCGTGATCTTCGCGCGCCGGCCCACCACGGGACGAACGGTGAGGCTCAATGTATGTCTCCTAACAACACTCGTCGCCGGGCCATCGGCGCCCGCAATTCAAAGCAAATACGTCAGCGGTTCTCAGCAAAAGCGCCCGCCGCGCCAAAAAAGTACCGGGTGACCTACTGCGCCCGTACTAGCCCGTTACCGTTGCTTCCTTCCGGACCTGGCGGGGTTGGCGGGATTACGTCGCGTAGGACCCGGCACTGCCTGATTTTACCACCCGGGCGAGAGTCGTTTTTTGAAGCACCAACGTCCGGTCGCCGGTTCTTCGCGGCGGGGAATCGTCAACTCAGCGGGGATGGGATATTCTTTTGGCGCTTCATCAATCCATCTTCAGGAGGGCGCGAAAATGAGGCGCGGGTTGCTGCTTCTCTCTTTAGCGTTTGTGTCTATCTCCGCTTTGGTTTCGGCGCAGGGGCTGCCTCCGCTGGGTCAGTCTCCCGATCAAAAGCCTGCCCCGACGGCGGCCACGGCGCCGCCACCCAGCAGACTCACCGTAGAAGCCGCGAACGCCGACCTGAAGACTGCGCGCGCCGCCAACCAGGAAAAACGCTACGCCGACGCGGAGGCGCTAATGCTTCGTGACACGGCAGCCCGCGCCGACATGCCCTACCTTTGGATTGAACTGGGGCAGGCGGAACTCGGCGAAAAGAAATATGACGATGCCGAAGCCAGCTTCAAAGCGGCGCTGGGGAGTGGCGCAGGACCGCAGAAGAAAGCGGGTTCCGATGGATTTTACGTCGAGGGAAAAGGGACCAGCTCAGGCGTGCATATTCAAGACGAGCAGACAACTGCGTCGACCAAGCTGACACCGGAAATCAAAGGGATCAGTTACTCCAGTCTGGGTCAGGTCTACATCCTATCGAACAAGATTCCTGAGGCGAAGGCAGCCTTCGACGAGGCAGCCAAAGATTTTCCGTACCAGGCGCCTCTTTACTATCGCAACGAGGCCATTTTCTTTCTCCAGGCGGGCAATGCCGTGGAGCAGGTAGATGCCGCGAACAAAGCCATCGCTATCGACCCCGCGCGCGCCGCTCTCTACTTCTACAAAGGGCAGGGCCTTGCCGCGCAGGCCACAGTCGACCCGAAGACGCAGAAACTTGTGCTGCCTGCAGGCTGTGCAGAGGCTCTGCAGAAATACCTGGATCTCGATCCTTCTGGGCAGTATTCGACCGACGCGAAGGGGATGCTCGCTGCAGCTGGTGTTGCGGTGAAGGGGGCGAAGAAGTAGCGAGCTCCAGCGGCTCGAATGGATACAGCATTCCGAAGATGGAAGGTCATTAAGGCTGAACCGTGCACGCGCGCACCTCGTAGTGCGTTGCGAACGGCTCTATTCTGGAGAGGAACTGCTTCGCTTCGGGCTCGAATACGGCAATGCTGTAGTCCGGTCCAGCAAAATTCTTCACTGCTTCCAGCGAATCGAAGAGATTTACCACCACAAACTCTGAATCCACCAAACCGTCTTTCCTTAAGACATATCCACCGCTATAGCCGCTAATTCCGCGCAAGCCAGGCAGCATCTTTTCTTTCAGCAAACTCTCATAGCCATCCGCATCCTCAACCTTTGTCCAGCCGCGCCAATGCCGTGCAATCATTTCTTCCTCCTCGTTGCGATCATAGCCGGGCAGTCCGATCCCGATACAATAGAAAGCGTGAGCAAACTTTCCCCACCCACGGCCCCTTCCGTGGGCTTTATTTCGTTAGGCTGCCCCAAAAACCTCGTCGATTCCGAGGTGATGATGGGCTTGCTCGATCGCGCCGGAGCGCGGCTGACCGCGAAGCCCGAAGACGCCGACATCCTGGTCGTGAATACGTGCAGCTTCATCGACACGGCCAAACAGGAGTCGGTAGACACCATCCTCGAAATGGCTCGACTCAAGACGGAGGGACGCGCGACCAAGCTGATCGTGGCCGGATGCCTGGTGGAGCGCTATCGGGACGAGATCAAAAAGAACATTCCTGAAGTGGATGCCGTTGTGGGCACCGGTGAGCTGGAGTCGATCCTCGAAGCGGCCGGGATTGCGCCGATGGCGGTCGTAGAGCCGTCTCCGTTCACCATTCTGAGCAGCAATGGGCACGCGGAGGTTCGGTCGGGACGCGAGTCTGGGGCAGGAACGCACAAAACTGAGTTTCGGCCGGAAGGCGATCACCGCGAAAAGCAGGGCCGCTTCAAGCGGGATGATTGGCAGGGTGCGGCTTTTCAACTTCCCACATATCTTTATGATGAAAAGACCCCACGGGTGCTGTCGACCGGCCGGACGTCGGCATATATCAAGATCGCGGAAGGCTGCGATCACCCCTGTACCTTTTGCATCATTCCCAACCTGCGCGGGAAGTTTCGTTCGCGGCGCTTCGAGTCGGTTGTTGCCGAGGCCCAGAGACTTGTCGCCGGCGGCGTTCAGGAGATCACGCTGATCGGGCAGGATACGACTTGTTACGGCGAGGATTTGGGCCTTAAGAACGGGCTTGCGACGCTGCTCGACACACTCGCCGGCATCGAGGGCCTGCGCTGGCTGCGCTTCCTGTATGCGTATCCGAATCGCATCACTGGGCTGCTGCTCGAAACGATCGCGAAGCACGACAATATCTGCAAATATCTCGACGTGCCGTTGCAACACGCATCGCCGGATGTTTTGAAGCGCATGAAGCGCGGCGCGGGAGCTGACATTTTCCTCAAGACGCTGGAAAAGGTGCGTGCTGCAGTTCCTGGCATTGCGCTGCGCACTTCGTTCATCGTCGGCTTTCCGGGCGAGTCGCTCCGCGATTTTGAGATTCTGGAGCAGTTTATCGGCGAGGCAAAATTCGACTGGCTCGGCGTCTTCAACTATTCGCATGAAGAAGGATCAGGTGCTTATTCGCTGGACGCGCAGGTTCCCAAGCGGACGATTGAAGCGCGGAAGCGGCGGTTGATGAAGCTGCAGCAATCGATCAGCAAACAGGCGAAGCAGCAGTGGGTGGGGCGTGAACTGGTTCTGCTGGCCGAGGGCGAAAGCGATGAGACGCCCATGCTTTGGGAAGGCCGTTCGCAGTTCCACGCCCCCGAGATCGATGGCAAAGTTTATATCAACGATTTCGGCGTTTCAGAGGCGCTGGAGGCGGGACGCTTCTACAAAGCGGAGATCACCGACGCGCACGAATACGATGTAGTCGCGCGCGTCGTCGCTGGACCGCTTTAAACTGTCTCTAAATGGACGATCTCGGCTACTTGCGGCCGCCGCGTGCGCTATCTGCCATCCAGGCGCGCACGGCGGAATTAAATTTCGGTATGGCGTCGGAACCTCGCACGGGCGCGCTGCTGCAGATGCTTGCAGCATCCAAACCCGGCGGCCGGTTTCTTGAACTGGGCACGGGAACCGGCATCGCCACTGCGTGGATTCTCTCCGGCATGGACGCTGCTTCGAGCCTGATCAGCATCGATACGGATGAACAGGCGCAAGCTGTGGCACGGGAGGCCCTGTGTTACGACGCGCGCCTGAAGCTGCTGGCGCTCGATGGAGCCGCGTTTCTTTGGCGGCAACCGAAGAAATGCTTCGACCTGGTATTTGCCGATGCGATTCCCGGAAAGTATGAAGCCCTGGATGAAGCGCTGGCGATCGTGAAGCCGGGCGGTTACTACGTGATTGACGACATGCTGCCGCAGCCCAACTGGCCGGAGGGCCATGGGGAAAAGGCCCAGGCACTGTTGGATCGCCTGGCTAGTGACCCGCGATTCGTGATGTTGCCGCTGGTGTGGTCGACGGGAGTTGTCTTATTAGTGAGAAAATCTCCTCAGGAAGTTGTGCCGGAGTTATAGACGTGCCCGCAAAGAAGAAATCGGTGAAAGTTCTGCACTGCCCCAGTTGTGGAATGCTGGTCCGGCCCCAGGACGAAGACTTTCCATTCTGCAGCGACCGCTGCCGCAAGATCGACCTGGGCAAATGGGCGATGGGCGTGTACAAGATCAGTTCGCCCGTGCTCGACCCTGAAGTGCTGGAAGACCTGGGCGGCCTGGGCGGTGGAAGCAACAATGAAGAATAGCGGTGCGATCTCCGCAGCGCCCGCTTCCGCGCACAAGACCTTTTGGGCTTGGAGCGTCGCGACTTTCTTTGGAGCCGGGCTGGGAAAGCCGGGACCGGGTACGTGGGGATCTGTGGCCGCGGTGTTGCTGTGGGCTGCCTACGCGTGGGGCTTCCATCCTGCACCGCAACAGTTGCTGACTACTTTGGCCGTCGGGATCATTCTTTCGATTGCGGTGGGCGTGCCTGCGGCGACGATCGCCGCGCGCGAGAGCGGACGACATGATCCTGGCTTTGTCGTCATCGACGAAGTTGCCGGCCAGTGGATCGCGCTTCTCGGCAGCCGCGCCAATTGGCGAACCGCGCTTCTAGCGCTTGCCCTGTTTCGTCTTTTCGATATCACGAAGCCGTTCCCTGCCCGACAGCTCGAACGCTTGCCTGAGGGCTGGGGCATTGTCTTCGACGACGTGGCCGCCGGGCTGTATGCTTTGGGTGTAGGTTGGTTGCTGCGGCATTTCATTCCGCCACTGCAAGGCTAAGGCAAAACATGCCACGCACACGTTCTCAATCCGCAACCGAAGACGTATTCGCAGATCCGCGTATCGACGATATTGTTCCCGCATCGGCATTGCCCCTCGGTGAAGTTGAAGTCACAGGAGTCCATCTCGGCCCTCACTCTCTGGGTCCGCCGGTTGTACTGGTCGGGACGCAGCCCGCACATGTGCTGATGAGCCGCCCCAGCCGCCTCGCCTTTCGGGTGCCGGAGGAAGCCACCACGGGGCTGATCGAGGTGCGTTCACCGGTCGGTGTCAGCAACGCTGCGCCTCTGCGGGTGGCGCGCGAGCTGTCCAGCGGGCTGCATCCGGTTACCAGCCCTGCTGTCAGCCGCTCGGGAATGGTGTATTCCACGATTTCCGGTCCGCGCGGCAAGCAGACTCCTGTATCGGTAGTGCGCGTCAGCCCGGACGGGCGCGCCACGCCTTTTGTGACTGGGATTCTCAACGCCACGGGGCTGGCCTTCAGTCCGGAAGGCGATCTCTTTGTGACTTCGCGTGCCGAAGGAAATGTCTATCGTGTGGATGGCGCGGGTGAATCCACGCTCTATTCCGAAGGCATGGGCGTTGCCACGGGCGCGGTTTTCGATAAGGAAGGCAATCTCTACGTCGGTGACCGCAGCGGCACCATCTTCAAGATCGATGCGCAGAGGAGAATTTTCGTTCTCGCTACGCTGGAAGCGAGCATTTCGGCCTACCATCTTGCGATTGATTCGGAGGGCACGCTTTTCGTCACCGGTCCCACACTCTGCTCAAATGATGCAATCTGGGCCATCGATAGCCACGGCCAGACGCGCGCTTGGTATCGCGGTCTCGGCCGACCGCAGGGCTTGGCCTTGTCAAAAGAGGGAGACGTCTACGTGACCGCGTGTCTGCGCGGGCGGCGCGGGCTTGTGCGCGTAACACCCGCAGGCGCGACGAGCCTCGTGGTCGGCGGAAATAATCTGGTCGGCGTGGCTTTTTCGCCCCTTGGCACCACTATCCTGGCCACGAATGAGGCAGTTTACGATGTGGACCTGGGTATTGAAGGGATGAATGTTTCTTAATCCTAATTCGACGCTGAACCGCAGGAGCTTGTCGCTGCACTTATGAAATCGGAAATCATTGCTGTCGGCTCCGAGATGCTTACTCCGTTCCGGCAGGACACCAACTCTCTCTACATCACCGAAAAGCTTAATGAAATCGGCGTGAACGTTGCGTTCAAGACCATCGTCGGCGACCGGCGAAAGGATCTCGTCAACGCCATCGGCGCCGCGTTGCGCCGAACCGACATTGTTATCCTCGTCGGCGGTTTGGGGCCGACGGAAGACGACCTGACCCGCGAAGCTGTGGCCGAAACTCTCTCTTTGAACCTGCGGCGCGAACCCGTCCAGGTAGCCGCTCTCCATGCGCGCGCGGCCACGTGGCGTATCTCGATGCCCGAAAATAATCTCAAGCAGGCCGACGTCATTCATGGCGCTACTGTGCTGACAAACCTGAATGGCAGCGCTCCGGGTCAGTGGCTCGACACCACATTCGAAGGCTACCGCAAGCTGATCATGCTGGTGCCCGGACCGCCCCACGAGTGCCACGCTCTCTTCGACGGCGAGTGTCTTCCACGTCTCCGCGACGAGTTGCCTCCACGCGCGATTGCCGTGCGCACGCTCAAGGCTGCCATGATTCCCGAGTCGCAGGCGGACAAGATTCTGGCGCCGATTTACACCGAGTACAAGGATGTGGAGACGACCATCCTGGCCCATAATGGCGACATTCAGCTCACGCTGATCTGCTCCAAACCCACGCAGGCAGCGGCCAAACAGCGCGTGGAAGAACTCGCCGGCAGGCTCGAAGAAGCGCTCGACGACTGGCTCTATTCCTCTGAAGGCGAATCGCTCGAGCAGATCGTTCTGTATTATCTGGGCCTGCGGCAGGCAACGCTGGCAGTGGCTGAAAGCTGCACAGGCGGTCTGGTTGCCCAGCGCATCACGGCCGTTCCCGGTAGCTCACGGTCGTTTCTTGGCGGCGCAGTCGTGTACTCCGATCCGCTGAAAACCTCCTTCGCCAACGTTCCGCCGGAAATGATCGCTCAGCACGGCGCGGTTTCGGCGGAGGTGGCATCGGCGATGGCCGAGGGCATTCGCAAACGCACCGGGGCTACGCTGGGCGTCGGCGTGACCGGGATTGCCGGACCAACCGGTGGCACCGAATCGAAGCCTGTCGGCCTGGTGTATTTCGCCGTGTCCGATTCGCAGAAAACAGACTCTTTCAACAGGACGTTTCGCGGCGACCGAGACCGCGTGCGGCAGTGGGCTGCGCAACAGGCGCTGGATCTGATTCGCAGAAAACTGATGTAGACTACACCTCGCGACGCGCAAGAAGTTCTCCACCGTTTCGGCTTCTTTTCATCCCTAATTCGCAAGGCTGTAACCCATCGTGCATTCTTCGGTCTCGATAATCCTCACGTGCCGCGAAGCCACCGGCACGACGAGAGGAATTCCCTATGTCAAAAGAAGCAGCGCATCATCACACCCAGGCAGCGGAACACCACGAGCACGCTGCGCGCCACCACCACGAAGCCGCAAAGCATCATGAGGGTGGCAATCACGAGGCGGCCGCCCACCATGCCCAACTGGCCCACGGCCACACCATTCACGCCGCCGAACATGCCGAGGAAGCCGCCAAGCATCACGTTGAGGCTCACGGCGAAGTGCACGTGTAAGCGCGTGCGAAGATCCTGGTTTGAAGCGGCAGGATGATCATGAGAATCCTGTTCGATTGACATTGTCCCCAGGCTGGGCGTCAAATCCGCCCGCCTGCGCGGGCATTTCGCGGAAAACGCGCCATGCAGCGTCTCGAAAAGATTGACGCGTGCTCATGGCCTCTGCAAAACTCCGGCCATGCGATACAGCGGCAGGGTGGAGTATGCAGACGCCCGCAAAATGCGCCAACACAACAAGGGCTACTATCGAGTACTTCACTGGCCGATTTGGATCTGGGTTTTCTTTCTGACGCCGGGGCCGCTCACTTTCTCACTCTTCGCACATGGTTTCAGCTGGGCCAATTCCGCCTGGCTCGTGGCTGTGCTCATCGGCACGGGCATCGCGGGACTCTACGGGCAGATGCCCGGGGTTGAACCGCGGCCTTATATTTTGCGCTTTGACGAGGACAAGCCCAATCCTCTTTATCGCAAGGTTTGCTACACATTCGCGTGGAATGCGGTGCTGAACTTTGCGCTGCTGAATCTTGCCGGATTGGTCATCGCGTCCATCACGGGTGTCTGGTATATGAAACAGCTTTATCAGTATGCCTACTTTCCTCTCTGCGCTCTCATTCTGCTTCTCGGCGCGTTCGGCAAACTACCGCGCGTCGGGCGCTCGACCAAGGGCGAGGGCACCGAACGCCGATACTTTTACGGCTCGGTCTGGTCTGTCACCATCGCGCAGACGCTGCTTCTGACCCTTTGGAAGACGTTGCCCATGACACAGACCGCGAGCCTTCTCAAGCTCGTTGTCTATGCAGGCGCACTGACCGCAGTGGGCGCGGCTGCCTATAACGGCGCGTTGCCGCGCACACGGCCCATTCTGCCCGGCGAATTGATGGTGGATTGAACCCCTTCATTCTTGCTCAGGCCGCAGTCACGGGCGTATATCCCGACGACGCTGCTTTCTTCATCGCTTGTGTTGCCTGAGCCACGGTGAGCAGCGGCGTCGTCTTGGTGCTCTTCAACGCGCCGCCTGCGGCAATGGCCAGAGCAAGGGCCGCGGCGCTGACGTTGTTGGGCAATTCCACTAGAGCCACAATGTCCTGATCGCCGAAAGACAGCCAAAGACCAGTCAAACTGCCGCCAAGGTTTTCAACGGCCTTGGCCACAACCGCAGTGCGATCCTGCGGCTTCTTCATCAAAGCCTGCAACGCTTCGATTGTGTACGAACCTTGAATTAGATAGCTGGGCATGGAATTCTGCCTTTCATGGGAAGTGCAAATTTGTGGAGACTTTGAGAGGACCCAACTATACACGGACATCTCCATCACGGTCGCGATCAATCTTTAGTCGCATGGACAAGCTTTTGCTCGGCCATTGCGTGCGCCTCCGTTTGCACCCACTGCTGCAGCTCCGTCGGCGCGACGACACGAACGCGCGACCCGAATCCCAGCACGATAAACCGCGCCTCGGCCTCAGCCTCAAACTCGGCTCGCAAGGTAACCCAATCTCCGGAATCATCGACGCGCGCGCTGCCGGCCACTAAAGTCGTTGCAAACCACCCTTGCAACTTTCGCGCCGCATCGGCGGTAAGCGATAAAGTCGCCGCATACCGTCTCCGCTGCTGGTTGAACTCCGCAGTGGATTTTTTCCAGTATTCCGCCAGATCGAAGCGCGGGGGACGCTCGAATCCTGTTGCCAGCGCCGTCACGGCTTGCATGCGTGGGACGCGATAGGTTCGGATCCCGTGCGCGGCACGCGCCACAAGGTACCAGCTCAAACCTTTCGCGACCAACCCCAGCGGATCCACGGTGCGCGGCGCTCTTTCACCGTCAGCCTTGGTGTAGTCGAAGGCCAGTTTGCGCTCGCGGGCTACGGCATCCTGCACCACCGCCAACATCGATAGATCCTCGCCCGTCTCGCGCCATCCTGTCGCATCCACGTGCAACCGTTCGCGCATCGCTGCCGCCTGCGCACGCATCGGCCCAGGCAGCGAGGCCATCAGTTTGTTCAGTGCGCTCTCCGCGGCTGCGGCAAGCCGTGGGTGCCCAAGGGCCCGCGGCTGCGCCATCAGCAGCGCGTGCAGCTCCGCTTCATCCAATCCCGGAACCTGCGTCCGCCATCCCTTTTCCAGCTCCCAGCCGCCTTGCGAACCGCGCAATGCCACCACCGGCACGCGCGCCGCGCTCAGGGCCTCAAGATCGCGATGAATGGTGCGCTGCGAAACCTCCAGTTGCTCCGCCAATTCGCGTTCCGTCGCACGCCCTTTGGCTTGCAGCAGGAGCAACACCGAGAGCAGCCGGTCAGACTTCATCGCGAGGTTCCTTCTCCCTTTCCCAAACAATTCTTATTTTCACAAAGTATATATGACATAGCTTGTCATATTTAAGGAAAGATGATGGAGAAGTCAGGCCGAGGTGACTCTTATGCGCGAGAACGCCGTTCATCTGTTTGTCTTCGATACGATGGCCGATTGGGAAGCGGCCTTCGCCGTTGCCGCCATCAACAATCCTCAATTTCAGCAAGTCCCGGGGCGCTTTCGAGTCGTCACCGTTGGCCTGACCCGCGAACCGATCACAACCATGGGCGGAGTTCGTGTTCAACCGGACGCCGCGCTCGGCGAGATTTCACCAACTGAGAGCAGCATGTTGATCCTGCCCGGCGGCGAACAGTGGGAGTTCGGTTGCAACGCGGCGGCTATTGAGACGACACGGAGATTCATCGCCAACTGCGTCCCGGTAGCGGCGATTTGCGCTGCGACTCTCGCATTGGCTCGTGCCGGCTTGCTCGATAACCGCTATCACACCAGCAACGCCCGGGAGTATCTCGCGTCCTGTGGCTATCGCGGCGGCAGGTGGTATCAAGATGCACCGGCCGTGAGCGATCAAGGTGTTATTACGGCGTCTGGAGTTGCGCCGGTCGAGTTCGCTCGCGAGATTGTCGGGGCACTGGATCTTTACAACGCCTGTGCCCTCGACGCGTGGTACACGCTGTTCAAATACTGCGACGCGTCGAGATATTACGAACTCGCGCAAACGCTTTAACTCACCGGCTGATTCATCCCGCTTTCGGCATTTCCGCCGAATCGAACCTGTCTCACAGGAGATCTGATATGAAAATGAAAGACTACTTCCTCGCCTAGCTCGATCGCGAAACCGCCCTGACGCGCAAAGCGGTCGAACGCGTTCCCGAGGGCCAAAACGGCTTTAGACCACACGAGCGGTCGATGGAGCTGGGCTATCTGGCCGCGCTCGTTGCCGCCATGCTCGGCTGGATTGCGTTCATGATCGAACGCGACGAATTCGACTTCAGCAACCCTTCCTCCGGAGAGTTTCGCCCCAAAGTCCTGAACACAAGAGCTGAGTTGCTCGCCAGCGTTGACGTCTCTGCCGCCAATGCTCGACGCGCACTCGAGTCAACAACAGACGAACACCTGCTCACTCCGTGGGCATTGAAATCCAGCGGCCGAACGATTCAAGAGGAGGCGCGATACCTGATGATTGCCGATGCTGTCTTCAGTCACCTCGCGCATCATCGCGGGCAGCTCACGGTCTACTTGCGCCTCGCGGCTTCAACCGTGCCTGCGCTGTATGGCCCTTCGGCGGATGAACGCTTCTGAAGCGTGTGCGGGCGAGAGGTCGAGCTGGTGTTGCCTGCCGCTGCACCTGCTACACTCGTTCTCGTTATGCCCCTTGCAAGCCTTCTGGTCGTGGCTGCTGCCTACATGCTTGGCTCCATCCCCACCGGATATTTGCTGGTGCGGTTCGTTCGCAAGCAGGACATCCGTACCATCGGCAGCGGCAACATCGGCGCAACGAATGTTCTCCGCTCCGGTGCTCGCGGGCTCGGCGCGGCTACATTCCTCCTCGATGTTCTCAAAGGTTGCGCTGCGGTGGGACTGGGCGCCGCGCTGGCCCCTTACTTGATGCCCAATGAGCCGGTCCGCAATGTCGAGGCTCTTGCGGCGGTTTGTGCAGTGCTCGGACATATGTTTCCGGTGTGGCTCGGCTTTCGCGGCGGCAAAGGGGTCGCTACCGGATTTGGGGTCTTTCTCATTGCAGCGCCGTGGGCCGCCCTGGCGGCCATTTCCGTCTTTGGCATCATTCTCGCGCTCAGCCGTTTTGTCTCCTTAGGGTCCATCCTGGGCGCGGCGAGCTTTCCCATCTTCGCGTGGTTTCTTGTGCAGGGGAACAAGCCCGCCTTCTTCATCGCCGCGCAAGCCATTGTCGCGTTGCTCATCATCGCCAAACATCACCAGAACATTCGCCGCCTGCTCTCCGGAACGGAAAGCCGATTTGGCGGCCGGCCCCCGGAGGGAAAGCCCGCATGAGCCGTGTCGTTGTTCTTGGTTCCGGCGCATGGGGGACGGCCATTGCGCTCTCGCTCTACCGCCGCGGCGGCCATGAGATCACCCTCTGGTCGCACAGCGTCGACGAAGCCCGTCAGATTGACGACGCACGTGAAAATGTTCTTTTTCTGCCTGGGTATCGTTTGCCTGTCAACCTTCCAGTGACTGCCGACATCGGGCCGGTGGCGAAGGCGGAAATCCTCGTCTCGGTCATTCCATCCGAATTCCTGCGCCCCACGATGATGCGCCTGCGGCCGCACATGCAGAACGGCCAGTTCGTGTTGAGCGCGACGAAGGGCGTTGAAGACCGCAGCTTCTTGCGCATGACCCAGGTGCTCTCCGAGACCCTTGAGCCGGCTGGATTGCTTCTCCCGATCGGCGCGCTTTCGGGGCCGAGCTTTGCTCTTGAAGTGGCGCAGGGCCAGCCCACCGCCGTCACGGTGGCCTTCAGCGACCCTCAGATCGCGACTCTTGTGCAACAGGAGTTCTCGTCGGAGACGCTTCGACTTTATACGTCGACCGACGTGATTGGCGTGGAGTTGGGCGGCGCGCTCAAGAATGTAATTGCCATTGCAGCCGGCATCGCGGCTGGAGTTGGGTTGGGGTACAACTCGGCGGCGGGCTTGATGACGCGCGGCATCGCGGAGATTACGCGGCTTGCGGTGGCTTGCGGTGGGCGCCGCGAAACGCTGGCGGGACTGTCAGGCGTAGGCGATTTGGTGCTGACCTGCACGGGGTCTCTGTCGCGCAATCGCACTGTGGGGCAGGCCCTCGGCCAGGGGCGCAAGCTGCCGGAGATCCTGGAAAGCCTGGGCGGCAAAGTGGCGGAGGGTGTGCGCACGACACGCGCGGCGCTGGGGCTGGCGCGGCGGTACGGCATCGAGATGCCGATTACCGAACAAATGGAGCTGATTCTCGACGAAGGGAAAGATCCCCGCGAGGCAATCAAAGACCTGATGCTGCGCCCTGGAAAGGGCGAGCACTAGCCGCTTCAGCGACGAGGTCTGTGACCCTGCCACATTCTAACGAAGAGTGCCATTCATTGAGCGCTGCTCTTTCGACTAATTACCGATACGGCACCTAATTTCCGTTCTTTGGCCGGTGGTATCTTCGGCACATCACGTGTCATCTCCAGAATGTGCGCGAATCGGCTGTTGGATTCGCGGGACCGGCTTACGATTCCGTACGTGTTGATTGCTCGGAGAATTCTCAAACAAAACTGAAAGGTCTGCTCCGCTTCCGTCAAAGTTGGCGGGAGGCTCTCTTCTTTGCCTATTGGTTGGGCCAGTCGATTCCGAATCTTGCCAAGCCGGGTAAACTCTGCATCCACAAGCGAGGGCTCCGAGAGGGGCAGAAGAAACGCCAGCATGCGCACTTTCAGCTTCGTCGGCAGAGTTTTGATTGTCCGTCCCCGCGCGCCCCAGCCTTCTACGGCGTAATCCAATCCATCCTCAAGACCAACCCAGCTGAGCAGGATGCAGGCACGCAAACATCGGCACAGCCGCACCGATGCGCTAGGAATAGCCGGAAGGGCCTTGGCCTCCATTAAGAAAGAATGTGCATCATCGAGCGCACAGAATTGCATTATGAATGAACCTGGGGGGAATCCCAGTATATGCAAATACTGCGAGGACCTGTCTATCGGCATGGGAAATACATGGTAATGCGAATTGCGCACCCAATTGCATTTTTCGGTAACCGCGATCGTAGAGCCCCGATTCCGAGCAACCTATTCGAACGGTCACTCAAGTAATCTCCACCGGCCACGAACCAAGTGAGTCGGACGGTTCATACCGCCACGACAGAATTCAGTGAAGCTGAATCCTTCTGAGACAGCTCGACAGACAATGGCTCGGGGCTGGCGTGGACTGGACCGATCATGCAGTTTTGCGTGCGCGCGGTTTTCGCTGGTTCCAGCCACCAAGAGCAAGGGCAACGCGCATGCAGGCGTTGCGGAGGCTGTCGGCGGCGCGGCGATCCTCCATGGCGCGTGCAACGACCATGCCGCCGACACATAAGGCGGCCATGGCTTGCGCGACGGCGTGACGATCGCGTCCGCGCGCGTGCACGCTGCGCTCAAGCACGCTGACCATCGCTGCAAACACGGTCTCAAACGCGCGCTTCGCCGTTGCGCCGTTGTGGGTCACGTCTGTGGGCAAGGCAACCATGGGGCAGGAATTCTCGACATCCTCGAAGTGTTGAACAGACAAATAGGCGCGCACCACATCGCGGCCCACGCTGGTCGACTTGAGGTCAACCTCGACACCGTCCCAGCAGCTTTGCCAATCCGGATCGGTGAAGAAGCAGCCGAGCACCTCGGCGTAAAGGTCGCTTTTGCTGTCGAAGTAGCTATAAAAGCCGCCGCGGGTGAGGCCAGCGCCTTCCATAATCCGGTCGAGCGAGACTTTTTCAAATCCATGGCGATTGAAGAGGCGGCGTGCGCTGGAGACGATCCTCTTCTTTACTTCAGTGCGATGGCCGGCGGGATAAGGCATGAAGGTTTCCTCGCTGCTGCGCAGTATCGCAAGGGATTTGCTCCGCTGTCGATCAAAATATGTTCTTGAACATAAATTCGCGGCATGTTTCGATGGACGGGTCGTTTCGATTCAAATCGTGAGGTCAGCATGAACCATTTCGTATCCATGCCCACGCGTCGAGAGACGTTCGCCGGCATTGCAGTTGCTCTCGGCAGCGCCTTCATTGTCTCTCTTTCGCGAGCGCAGCAGCCCTCGATGGGCCAACAGCCCTCTGAGAATTCCGCTGACACGCGGACCTCAATCCATTACGAGCTTGACTTCAAATCCAGTCCGCAGCGTTTTTATGAATCGATCATCGACCAGAAGAAGTTCGTAGCATTCAGTGGAATGCCGGCAACAATTGATGCCGCGGCTGGCGGCGCCTTCTCGATGTTCGGCGGACTCATCGTCGGGCGCAATGTCGAACTCGTCCCGGGCCAACGAATCGTCCAGGCCTGGCGCCCTTCGCACTGGGATCCAGGCATCTACTCCCTCGTTCACTTTGAACTGAAGCCGCGCGCACAGGAATGTACGCTCTTCTTCGACCACACGGGTTTCCCCGCTGGCGAATACGACCACCTGGACTGGGGCTGGAAGAATCATTACTGGGAGCCGCTGAAAAAATACTTAGCTTAGGAGCGCCGCGGAGGTGGTCGGCAAAATTGTTCCACGTGGAAGGACTGGCCGTCCAGGCAACGGCTTCGCGTGGCGTGCGTAGTCTGTTCCGCGCCACCAAATTGTTCCACGTGGAACAATTGCGGCATCTGTCACAGGTGTTGACTGGGGTTTGCGAAAAATAGCGCTGACTCAGGTACGGAAAAAACTGCACAATCTGCGAGACACGGCGGGGCGATGCCTCCCTTGGGTGGACTTCGACCCTCGCTACCCAGCTCATTGGGATTGATCTGGATTGGAGCCGACGGCGATGGACTGGGTGAGGGCTTTGGTTACGGCGGTGGCGATGTCGTCCTGGATGGCGAGGATGTCTTTGAAGGGGCGATCGTAGGTTTCGGACCAGGCGACGTAGCCGTTGTCGGCGCGGACCAGGCGCGTGGCGATACGAACCCATGTGCCGTCTTTGCGCACGCTGCCGTCGAGTACGTAGGCGACGCCGAGGGTACGGGCGATGTCGGCGATGGGGACTTGTTTGCCCTTGTAGACGAAAGACGAAGTGGGTGGCGGAACCCGCAGGCCGGGGACCTTGGCGAGCTTGTCGATGAGTTCTTCGGTCATGCCGTCGGCGAATTCTCCTTCTTTCATTCCTTGAGTCAAGTCGAGAAGGGGCAGGACGGCGATGGACTTTTGCGGCTGCGCTGCACCGGCAAGCGGAGCTGCGAAATTCCTGTTGGCGCGGCTGTGGATGAGGAATCCGGCGAGGAGGACGAGGCTGAGCGCAACGGCGATGGCTGCGGGGACGAAGGCTCTGCGGCGCGGATGGAAATCGGGCGGAGCCGATGCGTTTTGAGGATCAGGGCGGACGGCGGGTTGGTCGGTGAGCCGGGTTGGAATGGAACCGGATTGAGAATTGGGCGCGGAGTTCGCGGGGTCGGGCAAGGCGCTGACGCCGGCGACCAATTGATAGCCGAGCCGCGGGACGGTGGCGATGTAGGTGGGCTGGCGCGGGTCGTCGCCGAGCTGACGGCGGAGCGATGCGATGGCCTGGTAGACGGAGTCGGGCGAGACGGTGACATCGGGCCAGACGAGGGTGAGGAGGTCGTCAATGGAGACGACCTGACCGGGGCGCTCGGCGAGCGAGAGGAGCAGGCGCAGGGTGCGGGCCTCGAGACGGACGGTTTCGCGATCGCGGACGATCTGGCCGGTGGCTGGATAGACGGACCAGTCGCCGATGCGCAGGGCGCTGATGCCAGGCGGTGTGTTAAACGAGGGTTCCATGCGGCTCGATTTCAGAAGGATTCAGGAGGTTTCAGACGACCTTCAGGACTCGAAAGGGTGCACGTCGGTATGGTAAGCCTTCGCGGGCGCGACTGGAAGCAATATGGGACGAGCCGCGTGAAGGCGAGGAGCGTGCATGGCGGAACATGCTGGAGATTTTGAAGCGGGCCGGTTGAAGAGAGGGAGCCCATGGCTGGCGATTGGCGTGGGCGGTGGAATTGCGGGGGCTTTGGATCTAACGCAAGCTTGCGCTTTATTTGGCTGGCATATTCCGCTGGCGATTGCGGCGGGGTTGCTGGGGCCAAGTGCGTTCCATGGTGGGGTGGGGACGTATGTGCTGGGAGTGGCGCTGCATTTTTTTATTGCGCTGTCGGCGGCGGGGATTTATTACGTGGCGAGTTTGCGCTTGGTGTATTTGCGCGAGAGCTGGGTGGTGTGCGGGTTGTTTTTTGGCGCCGCAGTGGACGAGACGATGCGGCTGGTGGTGCTACCGCTTTCGGCGCTGCACGCGAAGGGGCCGTATGAGCTGAAGGATCTTTGGCTGGGGCTGGGCGTGCACATGGTGGTGATTGGGCTGCCGGTGGCGTGGAGTGCGCGGCGGTTCGGGGGACTTAGTAACTAGAGACTGAGGGACTAGGGACTAGCCGCTGGCGAGGGCGATGAGAAGAGGTTCGTCTACCTGAGACCTCACGGTAGCGAGTCGAAACCTCCTCGTCTGAGCAATCGAACACCCACCACCAAAGCGTCGTGGGCGAAATTTGGGGCCAACTTTGAGCAATGCATTCCTAATCCAAGCAAGCTGAAAGAATGGTTGACCAATCCTTCGCATTCGGCATCTAGAGTGCCGAGAATTGTTTATCCACCTGCAATGGCGCCGATGATGAGAAGAGGCTCGTCTCCGTTGGCGACGGCGTCCGGGAGAAGTGTGTCCGGGGACTGGAGCGACAGGTCTTCTTCACAGGCGAAGAAGCGAAGGAACGGGCGGCGCTTGTGGGTGTCGTGTTCACGGATGGTGCCGGCGAGCATCGGGTAGCGGGCTTCGAGGGCGTCGAGGACGGAGCGGATTGTGATGGGTGGGGGAACGGCAAGGGTGAGTTCGCCGTCGATGCGCGCGAGCGTGCGCAGGTGGTAGGGGAGTTGGACGCGGATGGTGGCGGATTCGGGCATTGTTCTCGATGGTTTGGTGCTTTCCCACCCCAACCACAAAAGGCGAGGTTAGATGGGGCACCCCATTTTCGTGCAGATTGAACTTCGCAAAATGAGGATCAATATTCGTGCTCTCCCAGGTCTGAGAATCCAGACCTGGGGCACCCATTTTCGAGCTGATTAATGGCTCGCGCTATGCGAGTGTTTGGACTTCGACGCTGAGGACCGCGGGGAGGTCGTGGACAATGGCGGACCAGGAGTCTCCACCGTTGGTTGATGCGTAAACTTGACCACCGGTGGTGCCGAAGTAAACGCCGCAGTCATCGAGCGTATCTACAGACATAGCGTCGCGCAATACATTCACATAACAATTTTCCTGAGGGAGGCCGCGCGTCAGCGCCTCCCACTCGTTGCCGCCGGTGCGGCTGCGATAGACCTGGAGCTTGCCGTCGATGGGAAAGTGCAGCGAGTCACTCTTGATGGGCACGACGTAGAGAGTTTCGGGCTCGTGGGCATGAACATCGATAACAAAGCCGAAATCGGTTGGCAGGTTGCCGGAGATTTCGTGCCAGTTGTCGCCGGCGTTGTCGGAGCGCATGACGTCCCAGTGCTTCTGCATGAAGAGCACGTGGGGGCGGGATGAATGCATGGCGATGTGGTGCACGCAGTGACCGACTTCGGCGGTGGGATTGGGCGAGGTATTGGAGACGAGGCCTTTGTTAATGGGCTTCCATGATTTGCCGTCGTCGTCGGTGCGGAAAGCGCCCGCAGCAGAGATGGCGATGTAGATGCGGCCGGGATTGGTGGGGTCGAGAATGATGGTGTGGAGGCACATGCCGCCTGCGCCGGGCTGCCAGTCGGGACCGGTGCCGTGGCCGCGCAGGCCGGGGAGCTCGTGCCAACTGACGCCGCCGTCAGTGGAGCGGAAGAGAGCTGCATCTTCGACGCCCGCGTAGACGGTCTCGGAGTCGGTGAGCGAAGGCTCGAGATGCCAGACGCGTTTGAACTCCCATGGATGCTGTGTGCCGTCATACCACTGATGCGTGGTGAGAGGCTGGCCGGTTTCGGCGGATGCGTCGTAGGCGAAGCGATTGCTCTTGACCGGCGGCCACTGTGGCGTAGCGTCTTCAGGCTTTACGCCGGGCTGAAACCACGTTTTGCCGCCGTCGTTGGAGGCCTGCAGGATCTGACCGAACCAGCCGCTGGTTTGCGATGCATAGATGCGGTCAGGATCCACAGGCGAACCTTTCATGTGGTAGATCTCCCAGCCCGCGAAGTGGGGACCGCTCACTTGCCAATTGTCGCGCTTGCCGTCCGATGTGAGAATGAACGCGCCTTTGCGCGTCCCGACCAAAACACGCACGTTGCTCATGTGCTCGAAGCTCCTCGAATGGATTCGTCCGCGTGGCATTCGGACGATGCAGCGTTGCGATTGTTCCGAATTCGGTTGCAGGATGCAACCGATTTGTGGCGAGCCGGATGGAGCGTTCGATTCGCCCCGCTGAAGGTGCATGGAGCCGCATTGAATCGCAGGGCTTATCGCGCTGCGAGGTTGGCGCCATCGACGATCTTGTGCGCGTGTTCAACTTCGGGCAGCGCGGAATCGGCAGAAGACCAGGCTTTGAGAAAGGTTGCGTAGGCTTCGCGAGCGCCGGCTGCGTCGCCTGCGAGTTCGCGAAGATACGCGAGGCCGTAGAGGGCGAAGCCGGAGTTGGGCCGCTCTTTGAGAGCGTCTTCGTAAGCGGCCTTGGCGTCCGTGTAATCTTTTGCGCGAATGAGCGCGGCGGCTTCGTTTTCACCGACGGGACGGATGTACATGGGCGGCTCGTGATAGCCGAGCTTCTTCTCTGCGGCAATGGCGTCGGCGTACGTTTTTTTGGCTTGGCCGACGTGGCCTTGTGCGGCGAGAACGCCGGCGCGGAGTTCGAGCGAGGCTACGCTGAGGGATTGGAGTAGCGGGCCGGCCATGGCATCGGGCGTGACAGGTTGCGCGGGCGGTTGGCTGCTTCCCGCCTGGACTTTCTTCATGAGTTCGTCGAGCTTTTTCTTTGCTGCGTCGCCGGATTCGGTCTCATGCTGGGTGCGCCAGAGGCCAGCATCCATGCGGTCGGAAGCGGCTTGCGCTCCGGCAATGTCGTTGTTGTCGAGAGCTTTCATGCCGGTGGCGAAATCGATGAGCTCGGCGGCGAGGAAACGGAGGTTCGCGGTTTTGTCGCCTTCGGCCAGGTTGGCCTGCGAGAGCAGCGCGAGCACGGTGTCCCAATCGGCGGTGCGGAGGGCGACGGGCAGACGACGATTGATGCGCGCCATTTGATCGCGTGCCGACCAGATGTAGAGCGTGGCGGAGAGCTGACCGCGTGCACCCGCGAGGCGGTCGGAGAGCGCGTTGGCTTCGGCGAGCTTGCCCTGCTCCATGAGGTTGGCAATGGCGTACATCATATTGTGGACGTAGTTCCAATCGTCGTCGACCGCGACGTGCTGGTCGCGCATGTAGGATTCGTCGGCGGTCATGGAGGCTGTGAACCAGCGCTCGGCTTGGGCGTAATCGCCGACGCGATAGTAAATGTGCCCGGGCATGTGGACCATGTGGCCGGAGGTGGGCGCGAGGCTGGCGAGTAGCGCGGCACTGGAGATTGCGCGCTCTGGGTGACTGCTCGGCTCCATGGCGTGGATCCAGTAATGATTCGCGGCAGAGTCGTTGGGCGCTTCGCGGAGGACGTCTTCGAGGATCGCGATGCGCTCTTTTTGACCGGGCTTGGGCTCGCCGTTTTCGTCGTAGCCGTCGCCGACGGCTTCGGCGAGAAAGATGCGGGCTTCGATGTCGTGGGGATATTTCTTGACAAGCTTGCGGAGGATGGCGATTTCAGCGGATTTTTGGCCGTCTTTGGCGTTGAGTTCGGCCATTGCTGCATCGATGTAAAGCTTGTCGGAACCGCTGGAGTGGCGTTTGAGCCGCTGTGCCTCATCCAACGCGTGCTTTACGTAGACCGGTGTATCGTTGCCACGAAATTGCAGTGCCTGGGCAAGGCCCCACCAGCACATGGCGCAGTTGGGATCGACGCGGATGGATTGCTCGAAGGCCCTGGCGGATTCGTAATCCCAGAAGTCGTGGAGCAGACTCAGGCCCTGATCGAACCAGACCTGCGCTTCGGGCGTGGCCTTGATGGCGATGTGGCTGTTGCCGATGCCGGTCATTTTGATGGGCGCGGGAAGCTGTTCAGGCGGCGGGATTGGTCGCATGTCGGCCATGGAGTGGTTGGGCCCGGACATGGCATGGCACTGTGCGGACGCGCGGTCGGCGCTGAGGGGAAAAAGCGCAGCAGCAAGAAAAAATGCAGACAGAGCGTACGCGGCACGCTGGATGGACGCGGGGAAGCGGGAACATCGCATGGAGGAAATACTAAGCGAAGTGCCGAGCGGCGGGCATGCTAAAAAAGCATCCTCGAACGGACGGAGTGTTGCGCGGAAATGATGAGTCTGTCGCTGCTTTAGACTGGAGGCTGCATATGCCCGAATTCATCACGTTATTTGGCAATCAGGACGATAAGCCCGAACAGTCGCCGGAGCCGGAAGAAAAGCGCGGCTTTTTTGGCCGCATGCGCGAGGCGGTAACGCGAACGCGCGAGTCGTTCTCGTCGCGGATTGGCGACATTGTCGCGCTGACACGGGTGGTGGATGAAGCGGCGCTGGAAGATCTGGAGACGGCGCTGTTGACCAGCGATATTGGCGTGCAGACGACGACGGAGATTCTCGATGCGCTGCGCGACCGGGCGAAACATCAGGCGATTGAGGGTGGCACGGAGCTGCGGGCCTTGTTGAAGGAACAGCTGCAGACGATTCTTGAGGCACCAGCAAGAGCGGTGCTGGATCCGGCGACGCCGCCGAAGGTGACTTTCCTTGTGGGCGTGAACGGGACGGGAAAGACTACGACGAGCGGCAAGTTGGCGGCGTGGTATCGGGCGCATGGGAAGACGGCCTTGTTGTGCGCAGCGGATACATTTCGGGCGGCGGCGATTGAACAGCTTGAGGTGTGGGCTTCGCGATCCGGTGTAGAGATGATCAAGACAAAGCAGGGTGGAGACCCGGCAGCAGTGCTGTATGACGCGGCAACGGCGGCGAAGGCGCGCAGCATCGGCGAACTGATTGTGGATACGGCCGGCCGGCTGCACACGAAGACGGGCTTGATGGACGAGCTGGACAAGATGCGGCGGACGGCGGCGAAGCTGATCTCCGGAGCTCCGCACGAAGTGCTGCTGGTGATGGACGCGACGACCGGGCAGAACGGGCTGCAACAGGCGCGGCTGTTCACGCAGTCGGCCGGAGTGACGGGAATTGTATTGACGAAATTGGATGGGACGGCGAAGGGCGGCATTGCGGTTGCGATTGCGCGGGAACTGAATTTGCCGGTGCGATTTGTGGGAGTGGGCGAGAAGATGGAAGACCTGCTGGAGTTTGATGCGGGTGCGTTTGTGGATGCACTGGTAGGAAGTTAGCGAAGTTAGTAAGTACGTCGGCTGGTGAATTTAGATTCTTGGTAAGTGATCACTCATGAGCGCATTGGAAACTCTGGAAAGAGACATTTACTGGATGCGGCGGGCGCTGGAGCTGGCGCGGCGCGGCATTGGCGTGAGCTCGCCGAACCCTGCGGTGGGCTGCGTGATTCTTGACCGCGCGGGGCAGGTGGTAGGGGAGGGCTGGCATGAGTATGACTTGCTGGACCATGCCGAAGTTGTCGCGCTGCGCGAGGCGAAGCAGCATGCGCTCACGCGCCAGGGCGAGGATCGGCTGAAGGGTGGCACGGCGTACATCACGCTGGAACCTTGCAATCATACGGGACGCACGGGGCCTTGCACGCAGGCGCTGATTGCCGCGGGGCTGGGGCGCGTAGTGGCGGCGACGATCGATCCGAATCCTAATGTGGCGGGGCATGGGCTGGAGGCGCTGCGGGCGGCGGGACTCGATGCGATTGTGGGCGTGTGCGAGGCGGAAGCGCGGCGATTGAACGAAGGCTTTGCGCGATGGAGCCAGCACAGACGGCCGCTGGTGCTGATGAAGGTGGCGATGACGCTGGATGGGCGCATTGCGCCGCCTGCGGGACAGCAGGCTCCGCACCAGCCGTATTGGATTACGTGTGAGGCGAGTCGCGCAGCGATCCAGCCGCTGCGCTGGCAGGCGGACGCGGCGCTGACAGGCGTGGACACAGTGCTCGCGGATGATCCGTTGTTGACGGACCGAAGCGGATTGCGGCGGAGACGGCCGCTGCTGCGTGTGGTGCTGGATTCGGCGCTGCGGATGCCGCTCGATTCAAAGATGGTGAAGAGCGCGCAGAACGATGTGGTGATTTTTACTGTGTCGAAGGATGAGGCTCGGATTCAGGAGCTGAGAACCCGCGGCGCGCGCGTCGAAGTATTGCCGGCGGAGGCTGGACGCGTGCCGCTGGGCAAGCTGCTGGACAAGCTGGGCGAGGAAGGGATTCTGACCGTGATCACGGAGACGGGGACGCGGCTGAACACGGCGCTGCTGGCGGGCGGCCTCGTCGATCGTGTGCATTTGTTTGTGTCGCCGCAGATCATGGGTTCGGATGCGGTGCCGGCGTTTCGCGGCATGGCGAATGCGATTCGTATGGCCGAGGTTGAGGTGCAACGGTACGAAAATGATTTGGAACTTATCTCTCTGCTCAAGGATCCGTGGGAGAAGACAGGGAACAGGGATTAGGGAACAGGAACAGAGGGCGCAATGGACCGTCGTTTTTGGACACTATGGTTTCTTGCTTGAATCTGAAAAGTTGGGTTGTTCGGGGATGGCGGCGCCGTCGGTGCGTGGGTCGGATGCGCCGTAGTTGATGCCGGTGCTGCTGTTATGCAGGACAGCCTGGCCGCGGCCCATCGCAGATGTGTAGGCGCCGTGGACTTCGAGGACATGGCCCATCTTTGTGAGGGCGTCGATGGTCTCCGGCGTAACGCGCGATTCAATGACAATCTTGCAGGCGAGTTGCTGGCGATCGGTGAAGCGCGGCTCTTCCATGGCGGCTTGAATATTCATGTGGTAGTCGACCAGGTTGGATACGAATTGCGCGTGGGCGAGTGGCTGATTGAGGCCGCCCATGATGCCGAAGCCGATGTGCTCGTCGCCCTTCTGCATGAAGGCGGGAATGATGGTGTGGAAGGGGCGCTTGCGGCCGGCGAGCGCATTAGGCGACAGCGGGTCGAGCGAGAAGAGGCCGCCGCGATTCTGAAGGGCGAAGCCCATGCCTTCGACCGTGACGTTGGACCCGAAGTTGTTGTAGTTGCTCTGAATGATGGAGAGGATGTTGCCCTCGCGATCGACAACTGAAAAGTAGGTAGTGTCGCTGGTGCCGAGCGCGCCCGGAGCAACGGTGCAGTTGGCTTTGGCTGGGTCGATGAGGGCTGCGCGTTTGGCTGCGTACTCCTTGGAGAGAAGCTCGTGCACTGGAATTTTGCCGAAGCGCGGATCGCCTACGTAGTTCTTGACGTCGGCGTAGGAGAGCTTCATGGCTTCGATGCGGGTGTGGAGCTCGGCGGGACTGTGTGCGCCGGCAGAGCTGGGCGGAAACTGCTCCATAACGTTGAGCATTTCAAGCGCGGCGATACCGTCGCCATTGGGCGGCAACTCGTAGACGGTCCAATCGCGATAGGTGGTGGAGATAGGCTCGACCCACTCGGCCGAATACGACGCGAGATCGTCGGCGGTCATGGTGCCGCCGAGATCGGATGAGGTTTTGAGAATGGCCTGCGCGATTTCACCTTTGTAAATTGCCGCTTCTCCCTGTTCGGCGACGAGGGAGAGCGCACGGGCGACATCGGGGTTGCGGAAGAGCTCGCCGGTTTCCGGAGCCTTGCCGTTGGGGAGGAAGACGCGTGTGCTTTCGGGGTTGGTTCTCAGACCGTCGCTGTCACCGGCCCACCAGGCGTGAATGATTTCGGAAACCGGGAAGCCGCGATCGGCATAGAAGATGGCGGGCTGAAAGAGGTCACGCCAGGGAAGCTTGCCCCAGCGGTCGTGGAGCTTGGTCCAGCCGTCGACGACGCCGGGAACAGTGACGGAGTCGATGCCCACCTGCGGCATCGTTTGGATGCCTTTGGACGAGAGATGGTCAATGGTCAGGGATTTGGGCGCCCATCCGCTGGCGTTGAGGCCGTAAAGCTTGCCTGTTTTCGATTCCCAGTAAATGGCGAAGAGGTCGCCGCCGAGGCCGTTGGAGTTGGGCTCGGTGACCTGCAGGACGGCGTTGGCGGCAATGGCTGCGTCGATGGCGGAGCCGCCTTGCTCGAGGACATGCGCGCCTGCTTGCGAGGCCAAGACCTCGCTTGTGGCGACGATGCCGTATTGCGATGCGACGACGGAGCGGCCGTAGGCGCGGTCCTGCGCGGGGAGCGTCAGGACGGCAGAGGCGACGGCACAAAGGGCGAGCATGGATTTGAAGGCGGTCATCGACAAGGTTCTCCGGACGGAATGAGTGCTGCGCTGCGAGTGCGAGGAAGATGCGGCTGAAATTTCCAAGTTAGCAGAATTGGGGCCGTAGTACATTGGCCGCATGCGCGTGCTGATGGCGTTGGTTGCGATGGTGGCGTTGTCTGCGAGTGCGGGTGCGCAAACGACGGTCAACTTTCCGACGGAAGATGGCGGCGTGGTGTATGCCGATGTGTATGGGTCAGGTGAACGGGCGGTATTGCTGGCGCATGGCGGTCGGTTCAACAAGGAGAGCTGGGCGAAGCAGGCTCCAGTGCTGGTGAAGGCGGGGTTTCAGGTGATGGCGATCGATTTCCGCGGGTACGGAAATTCGCATGGGCCGGGCGATAAGGTCCCGATGGATTCCCCGCTCGAGAAGGACGTGCTGGCGGCAGTGCGATATCTGCATGCGCATGGCGCGCAGAGTGTTTCGATTGTGGGCGGGAGCATGGGCGGAGCGGCGGCGGGCGATGCGTCGATTGTGTCGAAGCCAGGCGAGATTGACCGCATCGTGATGCTGGGCGCGGCGCCGAACTTGCCTGCGGAGAAGTTGAAGTCTCCAGCGTTGTTTATTGTGGCGCGGGACGATACGAGTGGTAGCGGACCTCGGTTGCCGGGGATTCAGGCGCAGTTTGAGAAGGCTCCCGAGCCGAAAAAGCTGGTGGTGCTGGATGGTTCGGCGCATGCGCAGTATTTGTTTGACACCGATCAGGGGGAGCGGGTGATGGGGGAGATACTGGGGTGGCTGAAAGCGAAGTAGGCGTTTGTGCGCGCTGCTGCGCAAACCGCAACTCAAGACGTGGACAGGATGGCAGAAAGTTTGGCGTCGGGATCAGGAGCCGTGAGAGAATCATCGGCAATTCGTTCCTTCCTCCCCAAATGGTTTCAAGGAGACCCCGATGCCGGATGCAACAGCCGCAAATTCCTTCACTCTGGAAGTCGAGCACAAAGGCAGTAAGGCGCTCGTGCACTGCCACGGGCGGCTGGTCGCGGGAGCAGCCAAGCCTCTCTTTGATGGCGTGAAGCCTCTGATTCCCGAATGCAAGCTGATCGTGCTCGATCTGGCGGATGTGAAATCTATGGACAGCATGGGGCTGGGCGCGCTGGTGCGCCTCTACGTATCAGCCAGTGGCGGCGGAAGCCGGCTGGAGCTGATCCACCTGGGAAAGCAGGTTCGCGAGTTGCTGGGACTCACCCACCTTCTTTCTGTGCTCACTGACATGTGCGAGCAAGGCGTGACGATGCGGTTCTGATTGCTGGGCGGGGTTCCTAAACCGCCTGAACCTTGGCTTAAACTAGAGCCATGTTTACGGGGATTATTGAGCAGCCGGGGACGCTGGTCAGTCTGAAAAACACAGGCGGAGTGCGGCGGCTGACGGTGGAGGCTCCGGGGATTGCCCAGCGGCTGCGCGAGGGCGATTCGTTGGCGGTGAGCGGGGTGTGTTTGACGGCGTTGGAGCCGGACCCGCAGTACTTTCATGCGGACCTGGCGCAGGAGACGCTGGACCGGACTTCGTTGGGTTCGCTTAAGGCTGGGGCCAAGGTGAACTTAGAACTGCCCACGGCGGCGGGGAGTCCGTTGGGTGGGCACGTGGTGCAGGGTCACGTGGACGGCGCTGGCGTGATGACGGCGCTGGAGCCGGTGGTGCCGAGGACGAGCCCGGCGTTTAACGAACAGACAACGGACTGGACGCTGAAAGTGCGCTTGCCGGAGGGCGTGCGCCAGTGGATGGTGCCCAAGGGGTCGGTGGCCATTGAGGGGATCAGCCTGACGATTGCGGGGATCGAGGGCGACACAATTTCGATCGCGATTCTGCCGCTGACGTATTGGCGGACGAACCTGCACACACTGCGTGTGGGCGCACCGGTGAATGTGGAGGCGGATGTGCTGGTGAAGCTGGCGTACGCCGAGATGCAATCCAAGAAGAAGCCGGAGTTGGAACTGACCGAAGCATGGATGGTAGCGAACGGGTATTGAGCACCTGCGGTGCCGCAGACGCGGCTTACACAAGCCTCACGCCAAATGTGTTATATTTGACTAGTCGTTTGACTGGTCAATTTGTGAAGACATATCAAGCATCGGAAGCTAAGACGCATTTCCTTCGCATTCTGGATGAAGTGGAGCGCGGCCAGAGTGTGATTATCACGCGGCATGGAAAGCCTGTTGCGCGAATTCAGCCTGAGAAAGTGTTTGACGCTGAAAAGGCCAAACAGGCATTCGACCGGATTCGTGAGCTAAGGAAGCGGACGTTGCCCACGAGCCTCGAGGAGATTCTTTCCGCGCGCGATGAGGGACGCCGCTGAATGGGCGCGGCTTTCGTGCTTGACGCTTCGGTAACGCCGACGTGGGCGTTCCCGGATGAGATGCATCCGGTGGCAACACATGCCGGTGAGTTGCTTGAAAAAGGACTGGGATCGGCGCGAGTACCGGTCTTGTGGTGGTTCGAGGTGCGCAACATTTTGCTGATGAGCGAGCGGCGCGGCCGCATCACAGCCGAGGGCACAGCGCAATTTTTGCAGTCAATCGCCTCGCTTGAAATTGAAACAGACCAATCCCAGAATGAAGAGTCTTTGTTGCGCCTGGCGCGCAAACATCGGCTGACGGTCTACGATGCGGCCTATCTGGATTTGGCGGCGAGAGAGAAAATTCAGATCGCGACCCTGGATACGGCTATGCGAAACGCAGCCACGGCCGAGGGGATTCCTCTGCTGACTTAGGCATCCGAAATCAATCGAACCAGCAGTCGAGGAAGTAGCCGTTCGGACCGGTGCCGCCGGTGCCGTTGAGGCCTTTGAGTTCGCCTGCGCCGGAGCCGGGAATGACGAGCCATTCGGATGTGACGTAGTTGTCTTTGAGCACACCCGTGTTGCGCAGAATGAAAGAGCCAGTGCGACCGGCGATGTTCCCGACGAAGCGCTCGATGCCTGTGAAGTAGGCGCTGCCGTCTGCGGTTGTCACCATGAGCAAGCGCGCTGTGCCGGTACCTATGAGACCGCCTGTGAATTCTTCGACGACGTGAACCTCGGAGATCGTGGTGCCGCTTGCTTCTTCATAGGGCTTTGGATCGTAGCTTGTGACGTTGATCCAGCCGGTGACTCGGTGTTGGGCAGAATCCATCAAGTCCTCCACATCTTGGATGAGCCGATCAATTCGTGGCGGGTTGAATCAGCTCGCGGATCGACGCCCATCCGGTGGGACTCTGTTTGTAGCGCACATAGACGACCATCGTGCGCCCGCGGAAGATCGAGGGCTGGCCGCCTGCGAGAGGAGTTGCCTTGATGGCGAAGACTGTCTGCTCGATCGCCGTGTCGCCCTCGACGAGAAGGCTCTCGACGTTGTTTTCGACGAACTCAAGGTGGAATTGGCGAAGCGAGTCCTGCAATCCGGCGGCAACCGCCTCGCCGCCAACTTCGACGTTCGCGAACGACAGTGCCTTGCGCACGTCGGGGTGGTGATAGCGCATGATCTCGGCGACATTGCCTGCGGCGAAGGCAGCTCGGATTGCAGCGCCGGTGGCTTCGACGGCTGCGCGGTCGCTGGCGGAATCGGCACGGGCCGGGGTCGCGACGCAGAGCGAGGCGAGAAGAAAGACTGAGCCGAAGAGATGTGTGGGCTTCACAGGAAGCGCCTCCTAAAGGGATTGATACGAGCGCCGACCCCTATGGTTTGGTGGGGAGTTTGGGCGGATCGGTGACGTACTCGTCGCCGGTGCGGGCGAGGAGGAGCTTACGGCGATCGTCGAGCAACTTGAGCTGCGTGGTGATCTTGACGAAGTCTTTTTGCTGATCGGGCGTGAGAGCCGGAGCGGTGGGATTCGCCCTGTTCTGGTCGGCAATCTTGTTGAGTTCGTCGAGACGGGCCTGGAGACGGGGCATCTCGCGATCCATCAAAACAGGACGAATCACGGGCGTCTTGGTTTTTCCTGCGGCGATCTCGTTGCGGTTGTTCTCGCCCCAGACGGGAAGGATGCCGACGTGGCCCAGCTCGACGCGGATGCCGCCGGGGCCGTAGTCCTCGCGGACCGCGGAGAAGAGTCCGATCATGGAGTCGCGCGGATCGCCGTCCTTATCGGGCATGAGGCCATCAACGTAGCTGCGCGACTGGTTGGAGAGAAAGTTGCCGAGGGAATAAAAGATGACGGTGTTGCGGCCGTCGGCGGTGCGATAGGTCTCGACCTGCTGCAGGACGTGGGGATGATGGCCGACGATAATGGACGCGCCTGCGTCGAGCATCTTGTGGGCGGTGTCGATGTCTTCAGGGCGCGGTGCGGGCGCGTACTCAATGCCCCAGTGGATGGAGACGATAAGCAGGTCGCACTGGGCGCGGGCGGCTTTGATTGCGGCGAGAACCTGCGCTTCGTCGGCACCTGGAGCTCCTCCCGACTCGCCTGGATAGGGAAAGAAGTTGACGTGGGGCTGGTCAGGGTTGTCGGGGTTGCGGTTGCCGTTGAGCCAGCGGGTCATGCCGAGCCAGCCGACCTTGATGCCGTTGGCCTCAGTGAATACGGGCTGGAAAGTGGATGCGGCCGTGTCGCCGGTGCCGGCGAAGAGCAGACCGGTGTCGCGGAGGTGCTCGCGGGTTTCGGTGAAGCCGGGCCAGCCCTGGTCCATGACATGGTTGTTGGCGAAGGAGACGATTTTGATGCCGCTGGCTTTGAGGGCCTGAGGCAGGGCGACGGGCGCGTCGAACATGAAGGGCTTGGAACCTTTGGAATGGGCGGGGGCAACGGGAGTCTCCATGTTGACGAAGCCGAAGTCGGCGGACTGGAAGACGTCGCTGACGTCGGAGAGGAGAGCGGTCCAGCCCTGAGAATCGTCGCCGGCTGCCGCGGCGGCGGCGCGGACAGCCTCGTGGGGAATGACATCCCCGGCGATGGCGAAGCTGACGTGGGCGAGCTCGTGGGGATAGGGGACGAGAGGCTTGGCTGCGTGAACGCCTAAACGGAAGCCGGAGCCGGTAATAGCCGCGAGCACGCTGGCGGATAGAAGTACGATAGAGGCGATCCAGAGGATTGGCCGGGTTTGGCGCTTCCCTGCTCTGAAGGTGTGGGCGAGCTGCGCCGGGTTCATGGATTGGCTCATGGGCAATGCTTCAAGGGAACGCAATCAGCATACATGTATACCTTCTGGTGCAGGCGAACGCTTCGTGGCAGGTTTGCGTCTATCCCAGCGAAGAGACTGTTACCCTTGAAATAGGAACATGGGCTTGGGAGCGGTGCGCGACCAGCGCCGGTCCGGTACCCCCGAGAGATGGCAGAATTCGTCATTAAATTGGCCGATGAGCGCGGCCGCGTGCAGGAGCAGATCCAGACGGCGGCGACCGCCGAGGAGCTGCGCAGCCGCTTTGCGCATGCGGGCTATCACGTATTTTCGGTGCGCGCGCGCAGCAATGTGTCGTTGATGGGACGGCGCAAGGTCAAGCTGGAGCGGTTTCTGATCTTCAATCAGCAGTTTTTGACGCTGGTTCGGGCGGGCTTGCCGATTCTGGGTTCGCTGAACATGCTGGCCAAGGGACAAAAGGACGTACGTTTTGCCGGGCAGCTTGAGGATGTAGCGAACCGCGTAAAGACCGGCGAGTCTCTTTCCGCGGCTTTCGAGGCGCAGGAAGGCATCCCGAACGTTTATACGACAACCCTGCTGGCTGGCGAACGCAGCGGCAATTTGCAGGAGGTGCTGGAGCGGTATGTTGCATTCCAGCGCGTGTCACTCACATTCCGCAAAAAGCTGACTGCTTCGCTGATTTATCCTGGTCTGCTGCTTACTTTGGTATCGGGCCTGCTGGTTTTTCTGTTCACGGTGGTTATTCCGCAGTTCTCTAAACTCTATGACGAGATGGGCTCGCAGCTGCCTGCGATGACGATGATGCTGCTGTCGTTCGGCACGTGGAGCCAGCGCAATGTTCTCTGGATTTTGCTGGTGGCGGCGGTCGTGGGCGTTGTGGGCTACCGGTTTTCGATTACCGAAAAAGGCCGCGATTTTGTGGACGGATTTCGCATCGGGCTGCCGGTATTCGGCAAGATCTGGCTGAAGTACCAGGTGGCGCTGTTCTCAAGGACGCTCTCGACGTTGCTGACGGGAGGATTGCCGCTGGTGCCATCTCTCGATACGGCGGCGCGTTCGATTTCGTCGCGGAGGGTTGCGAAGGCAGTCACTTCATCGATTGAAACAGTGCGCGAAGGCAGGAGCCTGGCCGATGCCCTGACGGCGACCAAGGTGATTCCCGATCTTGCGACGGAGATGATCGCTGTGGGCGAACAAACGGGTGCTCTGCCGCAGATGCTGAATTCGGTTGCGGAGTTTTTTGAGGAAGACGTGGCCACGGCGCTGACCGCCGCGCTGGCATTGATTGAGCCCGCGATCCTGATCGTGATGGGGGTCGTTGTGGTTTTTATTCTTATCTCGCTTTACCTACCGATATTCTCCCTGGGTTCGACGGCAGGGAGTCAGGGGTAATTATTTATGGCTGAAGCAAGTATTCTTGCAATTCCTGCTGCACCGATGCCGGGCAGCGCCGAGGAGCGAGCGCATGCCGAGGCGCTTGCCGCGCGCTATCGCGCAGAGTTCGTCGACCTGAAGAACTTCAAAATTCAACACGATCTGCTGCGAACAGTGCCGGTAGAGCTGATGTTCCGCTACAACTTTGTGCCGATTGAGCAGCAGGGCGAGGCGCTGGTGATTGCGGTGAGCGATCCATCGCGACTGATGGTGCTGGATGAAATCTCGGGGCTGCTGGGGCATCGGATCATTGCGCGGGTGGCGACGCTCTCGCAGATTACTGATTTGTTGAAAAAGACGGAGCAGTCACAGCGCGTACTCGATGAAGCCAGCGAGGGACTGACGTTCGACGTGCTGACGGGCGACGACAACTCCGATGAAAATATTTCGATTGAAAAGCTGACCAGCGATGAGGACATCAGCCCGATTATCCGGCTTGTGGATACGACGATTTTCACTGCGCTGGAGCGGCGCGCTTCCGACATTCACATTGAGAGCTACGACGATTCGGTGCATGTGAAGTACCGCATTGACGGCGTGCTGCAGGAGGCGATGGCGCCGATTGCGCGCGAGCACCACACGACGATTCTCAGTCGCGTAAAAATCATGAGCGAGCTGGACATTGCCGAGCGCCGGGTGCCGCAAGACGGGCGATTCCGCGTGCGATACAAAGGCAGGCTGATCGACTTCCGCGTTTCCATCATGCCGACGGTTCATGGCGAAAATGCAGTGCTGCGCGTACTCGACAAGCAATCGATGAGCGAGAAGTTCAGCAACTTGACTCTGGACGTAGTGGGCTTCGCGGACGACGATCTGAAGCGGTTTCGGCGGTATATTCGCGAGCCGTATGGGATGGTTCTGGTGACTGGGCCAACTGGATCGGGTAAGACGACGACGCTCTACGCCGCGCTGAACGAGATCAAGAGCGATGAAGACAAGATCATCACCATCGAAGACCCGGTGGAATATCAAATTCGCGGGATTACACAGATTCCTGTGAACGAGAAAAAGGGTCTGACCTTTGCGCGCGGCTTGCGATCGATTCTGCGACATGACCCGGACAAGATTCTGGTGGGCGAGATTCGCGATCAGGAGACGGCGCAGATCGCGATCAACTCGGCGCTGACGGGGCATTTGGTGTTTACCACGGTGCACGCGAACAACGTCGTCGACGTGCTGGGGCGGTTTCTGAACATGGGCGTCGAGGCGTATAACTTTGTTTCCGCGCTCAATTGCATTCTTGCCCAGCGGCTGGTGCGTACCATCTGCGAGTATTGCGGGCGGGGAGTGAAATACCCTGATGACTTCTTGATCGCGAGCGGCATGGATCTGGCGGAATGGCGCGGATTCGAGTTCCGCGAGGGCGCAGGATGCATTGAATGCGGTGGCACAGGTTATCGAGGACGAACTGCAATTCATGAACTCCTGGATTTGACCGATCCGATCCGCGAGTTGATTCTGGAGAAGAAGCCGACGTCGGAAGTGCGCAAGCTGGCGCAAAAGGAAGGCATGTCATTCTTGCGCGAATCGGCGTTGGATCGCGTTCGGCGCGGACTCACGACATTGAAAGAGATCAACAAGGTGACATTCATCGAGGCCTCGAGATAGTGAGCCCTACCCCGATCAAAGGCCAAACTCGATCTGTGCAAGGCGGACGTCCGCCAGTGGCAATCGAGTTGATGCCAGAAGGTGTTCTGGCCGCAGCGCTGCCCGGCAAGAGCGAATCCGCCGTGTACGCGTTCGCGCCGTTGGCGGCAGGTGCATTGGTACCGGGCATTGATGAGCCAAATCTGCGCGCACCCCAGGTTGTGGCGGAGGCAATCAAGTCTGTGTTGGTGGATGTGACGCAGCGGACGCGCCACATAACACTGGTGCTGCCGGATACGGCGGTGCGGGTATTTGTGCTGGACTTCGATTCCCTGCCCCCAAAGGCTGTCGATGTGGTTCCCGTGCTGCGCTTCAGGCTGCGCAAGATGGTTTCATTCGACGTGGAGAAAGCGGGCGTGAGCTACCAGGTTCTGACGGAAGACAAGTCCGAATGCCGTGTGTTGATTGCGGTTTTGCCCGGACCGATCCTTGAAGAATACGAAGCCGTGGTGCGGGCGGCTGGGTTTGAACCGGGTGCGGTGCTGCCTTCGAGCCTTTCGGCACTGGCAGCGTTGGAAACATCGGAACCGGCGCTGACCGCGTGCCTGAGCGGAGTTTCGCTGACGACATCGATTACGAACGGACAGGATCTGTTGCTCTATCGCACGCTCGATTTGCCCACCGACCCGGCGCAACGCCTGGCCGAAGTGCAGCGCGATATTGCGGTGGCGGCGGCCTACTACGAGGACAAACTGGCAACGCAGCCACGACGTCTTTACTATGGCGGCGTTGGAGTGGCGGAGGATTTTGCGCGCTGGACCCGCATGAGCGATGCAGAGTTGAAGGTGGTAGATCTTGCGCCGCGACCTACGACAGGCGCCGCGACGCCATTGGGCAATCTGAGCTTCGCCGGAATCACCGGAGCGCTGGCGGGAGCGGCCTAATCCAATGCGGATCTCTCTCAATCTCGCCACACGGCCATTTGCGGATATTGGGCCGCTCGTAAAGCAGCTGCGCATCGCGATGGTGGCGCTTGCCGTGGCGGCGATCGCGCTGGGTTTTGGCGTACATGAATTGGACCAGAGGGCGCAGATCGCGCGTGACAAACTTCGCGCCCTCGACGAACAGATTGCGCGCTTGAACCGGGAGCGGCAGGGCTACCAGGCCATGATGCGCGAACCTGACAATGCCGCGGTTTTGGCACAGGCGGAGAACCTGAACCAACTTTTCGACGAGAAGGCATTTTCGTGGACGCTGGCGATGGAGGACCTTGAGACGGTGCTGCCGGGCGGAGTGCAGGTGACGACGCTTGAGCCAACGCGCGACAAGGACGGGCACATCACGCTGCATCTGCGTGTAGTGGGCCCACGTGACCTCTCGATTCGCCTGGTGGAGAACCTGGAACATTCGAGGCGATTCCTGAGTCCGCGCATTGCAGGGGAGAACTCGGAATCGCAAACCGGCCCGAACCAGCGCATGGAACCGGTAAGCGCGTCGAACCGCGTGAATTTCGATTTGCTGGCCGATTACGTTCCGGCCAAGCCGGGCGAGCGAAGGGCCGCAAGGGCCATTGCCGCGAGTCGAACAAGCGAGGAGCCGCAGAACCGCACGTTGCTTCCCACACCGCCGGGTGCTTATCGGCCACCCTATACAGGGGTGCCAAGAGCTCCACAACATCCGAGACCCGGAGGCCCGCAATGAGCAATGGCTCGCAAACGGAATGGCGCGAGAGGTTGGCTTCTCCGCTGACATGGCATTATGCGGGGTTGGCATTGCTTATCGTCATCGTGGTTGGGCTTGGGGTGCGTCTGGGAATGGATTGGTCGGCGACCCATGGCAGCACGACCGATGCGCTGGCGGACGATCAGGTGCGGAAGAAGGCGCTTGAAATGCAAACGGCGCCGTTGCGGGGACTGGACGGCCGCGTGGTGGAGTCGCGGGAGCAAATGAAGCAGTTTTATGCCCGGCGAATTCCGGCGAACTACTCCACGATTGCGAGCCGGATTGGCGAGCTTCAGGTGAGGTCGGGCGTGCGACTGTCGCGCGTTTTGTACACGCAAGGGGCGCCCAGTGGCGATCTGACGGAGATCTCGATGGACGCGGGGATCAGCGGCGATTATCCGCAGATCATGCGTTTCGTGAACGGCCTCGAACGGGATCAGACATTCTTTGTGATTCGCGCGATGGCACTGACCGGACAGCAGGGCGGGATGGTGAATCTGCGCCTGCGTGTTTCGACGTGGATGCGCGCAGCGGACGCGGCGAGTAGCGGGTTGCCGCAGACGCAGAGTGCGCCGGCAAACTCCGACAATCCGCCAGTACCCGGAAGGGAGGGCCAATAGCAATGGCACTCGCTCTGGGAACCGAGAATAAACGGCAGGTGTATCTGCTGGTCGGGCTGGTGGTAGTGATCGTGGGAATTGGAGTGTACGAACTCGTCGGTTCGTTTTCGAGTTCACCAGCGTCGAGTGCAGTGGCGCGCCCATCGGTTATAGCGCGGACAAATGCAGCGAGCGGGCCGGAAGCGGCAAAACTCAGCAACGCGGGCATCGATCCGGCATTGCACCTGAGCAAGCTGGCGTTGAGTGAGGACGTGGTCTACGCGGGCACGGGCCGAAATATTTTCTCGGCGGAGTCCGCGCCGATTGCAATTCCGACGCCGGTGAAGAGTGCACGGATCGAAGCGCCCGTGGTGACTGCGCCTGAAGCGCCAAAGGCTCCGCCGATTGACCTGAAATATTTTGGCTACACGGAGACAAAGGACAAATCGCTGCAGGCGTTCCTGGTGCATGGAGACGATATCTTCATGGCGCGGCCGGGCGACATTGTCGATCACCGGTACAAAGTGGTGACGATTGTGCGTGGGAATGTGCAGGTGACCGATTTGCAATACAACAACACGCAGACCGTGGCGTTGACGGTGAATTGAAAAAGACGGGGACTCAGGGACTAGGGACGTAGGGACTAAGAGACAGCGTGAATGGAACTGCAACAATGCGGCGACAGAGGCCTTCGGAAGAGGGGTACATCCTTGTCGCGGTGATTTTCATGCTGGCGCTGTTGATAATTTCGCTGGCCGTTGCGGTGCCGCGGGTTCGCGAAAGCATTCAGCGCGACCGCGAGATTGAGACGATGAACCGCGGCAAGCAATACATCCGTGGAATCAAGATGTACTACAAGAAATTTCATGCGTATCCGCCGAGCATCGACGCGCTGGTGAAGACCAACGAGATTCGCTTTCTGCGCAAGCGGTACACCGATCCAATCACTGGGAAGGACGATTGGAAGCCGATCATGTTCGGGCAAAACAAGACGCCGGTGGCTATGGGATTCTTCGGACAGCCTCTGGCAGGTTCGACGTTGGCCGGAACTGGACCGGGCGGGATTGCCGGGGCGTCGCCGATTGGGGGTGGAGACAGCAGTTCTTCGACCAGCGGGTCGGGCCCTAGTTTGTTCTCTGGCACCAGTTCGATCTCTGGACCGGGTTCGTCGGGGGCCACGGGAGTGATCGGCGCAACAGGGACAACGGGAACAAGCGGGACGGATCAGAGCGGCGGCGGAAGCCTCAGTTCAAACCAGACATTTGGCGGCGGGGGGATCATTGGATTCTCGCCCGGCAGCCCGAAGCAGTCGATCCTGGTCTACAAAAAGAAAGATCACTACAACGAGTGGGAGTTTCTTTATAGCCCACTTGCTGACCAGATGATGCAGGGCGGTAATGCAGGGACGATTGGGCAGCCCGTGGGGGGAACGAATAGCAGCGGGACCACGAATAACGGAGGATTCCCGAACAGCCCAGCGGGGGGAACGCCAATAACGCCAACCTCGCCTACGACGCCGCAGCAGTAGAACGCCAGGCTGAGCCTGAAGCGGAATCCGACTGAAAAAGCCCATCCTGTGGCCGGGATGGGCTTTTCGCTGGAGGCAATGGCGCGGCAGTTGGCGTTTGGCTTAGACGCTGAAGGAAGAACCGCAGCCGCAGGTCGACTTTACCTGGGGGTTCTCGAACTTAAAGCCTGCCGCTTCAAGGGTTTCGACATAATCCACCGTGCAGCCATTCAGGTACATAAGGGACGTGGCGTCCACGAACACCTTTAGGTCGTCGAACCCGAAGACTTTGTCCATCATGCCGCTCTGATTCTCGAAGGCCATGGAGTACTGGAAGCCGGAGCAGCCGCCGCCGACAACGCCAATCCGCAGGCCAGCCGGAATAGGATCCTGTGTAGCCATGATTTCGCGCACCTTAGCGATTGCCTGAGGGGTCATGATCAAGGGGGCTTTCTTTACCGTTTCCTGCGGTGCGACGGTTGCGGTTGCTGTAGACATAGACTCTCCAATCCTTGGACTAATTTCTGAGCTCGACTTAGCTTAACTCTACCGCCTGGCGAGTGGAGATTCAAGGCTCAACTCAAAGCCTCCCGAGACTCACAAGAGTTTGATGTACCTGAAAGCCGTCCGTTGCATCGATCCGAGGTCCCGGCCTCTCTGATGAGCTTTCTGTCACAAAAGGCGAAGTTTGGGCCTCGTTTGCGATTGGCAGGGCCCGTTCGGCACTTCTTTCATGAGGCCAAACTGTTGTGATTTTTATCACGTTGGCTGTATCAAAACGGGGCTATTATTCCTCCCGTACGGCCCCTCTACTCACGAGACCGCGGTTTCAAGTGTGCACGGCCCGCCGGTATCTGGGACCCTCGCAAGTTCTGCGGAGGTGTTGTATGGCAATTGCTCCCATTCTGTGGACAGTTTGGAGTGCGCTGGTACTTTTAACAGCCGCACTCTTCATTTACCGTTCGAGCCTCACCAAAAACGAGGAAGATCAGATTTTTCTTGACGATTCCTTCAACCACATGAAGAGCGAACAGGCAGCCATTCTCGCCAGGGTCAACAAGGTACAGCCTCTTCTTCGAGTTGCGTTGTGGCTGGTCGGAATTGCGACGGTGGGCGTGCTCGCATACTACGTCGTCGACATTTTCAACCAGTTCAAGTAAATTGCCCTCTCCCTGTGCCAATGAGTCGTGCTGCAGCTGAAGAGCTGCCGCACGGTTCATTCGAAGAGCATGGGCCCCGTCACTCCACTTCCTGACGGGCGCGGTATCCGTCGCGCGCAATGACGTCGTACTTCAGTGGCTTGTGCTTCTCATCCTGCATGCGCAAGGGCTGCCCTTCGTCGTCCACGAGTTCAACGCGAAGCTTGCGATAGGTGCCGTCCTGCTTGGGATCTGTGGGGTGGTAGATCAACTGATATTTTGAGCGGATGGCCGAGTTGATGCTCGAGAAGATGTCGGGCATTTCGGCGACGAAGCGTGGCTCGAACCACATGCCGCCAGTCATCTTCGCGAAGGTCTTCATCTGGTTATCGGCCTGCAGGTAGTCGAGATCGTTGATCTGCTGGCGGAAGCCGGGACCGCCTTCGGTCATGGCGCGTACTGCGCCACCGGTGGAAACGGCAAAGATTGTGACGTCGGGCGTGTTCTTCACCTTCTGCAAAATCTTGTCGAGGGTGATTTTGGAGAAGGTATCGCGGCCCGAGGCGATAAGGATGATGTATTTGTGGCCCTCGACGCGTGTGAGCCTGTCCTCGGCTTCGTAGAGCGCGTCGAACAGATTTCGATCGGAGAAGCCCGGCATCATCAATGAGCCAATGGCATTGTAGAGCTGGCGCTTGTCCTGCGTAAAATCGGAGACAATCTGCGTGCGCAGATCGAAGGTCATCATGGCCACGTAGTCCTGTGGCCGGAGCTGCTGGGCGAAAGACCAGGCCGCATTGCGCATGTCATAGATGAAGCGGTAGTTGGTCGCGGCAAACTCGCAGACCAAGAGGGCGGTAATGGGCGCTTCCACTCGCTTGAATCCGACAACCTTCTGCTCGACGCCGTTCTCATAGACCTTGAAGTTTGTGGGCTTGAGATTGGGCACAAACTGCCCGGTCTTCTCCAGCAGAACACCCACGTCGACGTCGACTTCCGGGACATCGACGCGAATCGAATAGTTCTCCAATCCCTGTGGGTTTTTGAGCTTGGGCGCGGCTGGGGCGGGCGGGGGAACATCTTCGGGCGCCTCTTTCTTTTTCGGCAATGCGATGGTGCCGTTGTCCCCGCCAGGGCCGCCTGCATCGGGCGCAGCCTGGTCGGTTGGCTGGGAAGACGACGGCGATTGAGGTTGGGACTGGGGTTGCGACGATTGAGCTCGCGCCAACGGCGAGATGGCCAGCGCGGCCAAGACAATGAGCAGCAAGGCGAACTTCGACGGGGGAGTCGGCGAAACGGGTACGCGCATAGTTGACATGACAACCTCTGTCCTCAAGACAGCATACGAGATTACTGGCGAAGGGTGCATCGATCCGCGCCATGACAAACGATCTGGCAGAGACAAACGATTCACTCGATACGTCAAAACAGCAAATCCGCTGGAACGGATCTCCTGGGGCTGGCCATATGGCTTTATCGAAAACCAATGCCGCCGCCTGTACTCTTATAGACGTGAGACTACGCCTGAAGGAAATCCCGTGGTGTCTCCTAACGCTGGGACTGGCGGTTGGAACCGCAGTGTCGCCGAATGCCCTGAAGGCTCAAGATACGACCACTGTTTCGGGCCCGCCGCGCTCCAGTGGAGGCTTTTTCCCCTTGAGCCAGGTACATCGCGGCCTGCTGGGCACAGCCTGGACGGTCTTCACGGGGGATAAGCCGGAGCCGATGCAGGTAGAGATCCTGGGTGTTTTGCGCGGGGCGCGCGGTCCCGGGCATGACATGATTCTGGCGCAACTGCATGGTGCGAAACCGGAGTATACGGGTGTGGTGGCGGGGATGAGCGGGAGCCCGGTTTACATCGGAGACAAACTGCTCGGTTCGCTTTCCTACAGAATCGGCCAGTTCAGCAAGGACCCCATTGCGGGAATTACTCCGATCGAGCAGATGCTGGAGGTTCGCGACTTGCCTGTGGATGCGGCGCGAACCACCCTGACCGCAGCGAACTCCGGCGACGCGGTGACGGCGGACGGGATGACGTTTCAGGCGATGGAAACGCCGCTGGTGATGAGCGGGTTTCGTCCCGAGGCAATTCGCTTGTGGCAACAAAAAATGGCAGGAACGGGTTTGGAGATGGTCGCTGCTGGCGGAGGAAGCGGCAGTTCCCTGCCCGGGCCCGACGGCGCAGTGAATGACGAGATTTCCGAAGCCGCGCTGGCGAGCGTGGTGCCGGGTTCCGCGGTAAGCGCGCAACTGATTCGCGGCGACCTTGAGATCGCGGCCACATGCACTGTCACGTATATCGATCCTAAGCAGCTGCTGGCGTGCGGTCACCCGATTCTGCAGTCGGGACCGGTGTCGATGCCGATGACAACGACAGATGTGGTGGCGACGCTGGCTTCGCCCTTGAACGCATTCAAAATTGTGAACACCGGCGAGACAATCGGCGCCTTTACTCAGGATCGCGACGCGGCCATCCGCGGCGTTCTGGGACTGAAAGCGCACATGATTCCAGTGCACGTGACCGTGCATGGTGGGGAGCGCGAAAGGAAACTGAATTTCGAAGTGCTGGATCTGCCTGCGCTGACGCCCCAGGCGGTAATGGTGTCGCTGTATGACGCGCTGCTGGAGACGAACGAGAGCACCGCCGATACAAGCTACCACGTGCGAGGAAGCATCGATCTCGATGGATATCCGCCTTCGCCACTCGACCTTTGGGCTCCCGGCGGGAACGGCTTGCCTGCGCCGCTGGCGGCGGCACTGTTGACCGGCGAGAGCTTTGCGAAGCTTTACTCGAATGGCACGCGCCAGGGAACGGTGCACTCGATCAACCTGAGCGTGGAAGAGATTCCGCGCAATATGCAGGTGACGCTGGATACGGCCCGCGTTGTTTCGGGCGACATTGTGCATGCAGGCGATTCGATTGTTGTGGAAGCGACATTGCATCCGTGGCAGCGAGCAGCACGCAACGTGAGAATTCCGATCAGGGTGCCGGCACGATTGGGCTCGGGCAATCTGCGCCTGCTGGTTTCGGATGCCGGAACGCTGGACCGGACAATGGACCAGCCTCGGCTTTCGGCGCGTCAGCCCGATTTGGAGACGGCGCTGGCGCAGGCACGAAGGATGCACCCGGCGGATCGCGTCTATGTGAGCCTGCTGGCGCCGGAGACGCAAGCCAACATGGAAGGACAAACGCTTTCAGGATTGCCGCTCTCAATGGCGAATGCTCTTGAGACTTTGCATGCGGGGCAGGATGTGACAATGAATGGAGAGTCTGCGGTGTTGGCGGGCCAGACATCGGCGGGCGGAGTTCTCACCGGTTTCCAGATTCTGAACCTGCACATTGAGGGCGGCGGCGGGTTAAACTAGGGCCTGCATACAGGAAAGCATCTCCTGACTTCGGGTTGGGCTTCGAAGTTTTGGGCTAGCCTGCATTACAGCGGTTCCACAATTGCTATACTCCGAAGCCGCGCCTGCCGAGTGGCATTTTTCCTTAAGAAAATGCCACCTTGCACAGAACGGGCAAGGGCACAGAAATTGTGGAACCGCTCTAGAAGTCCCAACCAAGGACTGCGGAACGACCATGAGTCTCATTCAAGGACTTGCAGCTCACGCGGCGGGAGCGCAACTTTTGACTTTTCGCTACGACCCAGGAGAATTGGGTCCGCAAGAAGTCGAAATCGGTATCTCCCACTGTGGTATCTGTCATAGCGATCTTCATCTGATCGCCAACGACTGGGGGATCAGCCAGTATCCCTTCATACCCGGACACGAAGTGATCGGCAAAGTCATTGCCGTTGGTTCGGATGTGCGCTCGCTCGAGGTGGGTCAGCGTGTTGGCCTGGGGTGGCAGTCGAATTCCTGCGGGCAGTGCGAGTGGTGCATGCAAGGCCTAGAAAATCTCTGCGCGGCCTCCGAGGCGACGTGCGTCCATCGGCATGGCGGATATGCCAACCGGGTGCGCGCAAATGCGCGATTTGTGGCGCCGATTCCAGACGCGCTTCCGAGTGAACAGGCCGCGCCGCTCCTATGCGGCGGCATCACCGTCTACAGTCCGATGCGAACGCATTGCATCAATCCGTCGTCCCGGGTCGGCGTGGTGGGCATTGGCGGGTTAGGACACCTGGCGATTCAATTTGCGCGGGTGTTCGGCGCCCATGTGACGGCGTTTTCCTCATCAACTGCAAAAGAAGACGAGGCGCGCCAACTGGGCGCGCACCACTTTGTGAATTCGCGGGAAACGAAAGCCATGCGCGAGATGGCCGGAACACTTGACCTGATTTTAAGTACCGTGAATGCCAATGAGGAATGGAACACTTACATCCAGGCGCTTCGCCCAACTGGGACGCTGTGCATGGTGGGCATACCGCCGTCACCAATGGCGATACAGGCGCTGCCGCTGATTTCTGGCATTCGCTCGGTCACGGGAAATCCCATTGGAAGCCCCTCGCGCTTGCGCGAGATGCTGGATGTTGCTGCGCGCCACGGTGTGCAGGCGAAGACCGAGCTCTTCGCGATGGGGCAGGCAAACGAAGCGATTGAAAAAGTGAAGAAGAACAAGGTGCGCTATCGCGCCGTGCTGATCAACTGATTGCGGTTTGGGAGCGAGGCTTCCCGAACGCACGCGACTATCTGAATCGTTTCAGTTTTTTGGCGCGACGGCGCGGCCGAAGCCGCGCTCCTTCAAAACACTGACTTCCCGGATGCCTCCCTAATTGGTCGCGATTGCTTGCGGTCTGCGATGTTTCAAACCGTCTGCGATCCGAGCGAGAAGATCTGCCGGGTGAACCGGTTTATTCAGCAGCACAAACTGATGTCCATCGCGATTGGCTGCGGCGAGCAGGTCGGCAGTCGAGGCTTGTCCGGAGAAGAGAATGATTTTGCAATCGGGGAAGATGCGCTTGATCGTGATCGCCAGGTCGATGCCGCTCATTCCCGGCAGGACCACGTCTGTGATCAGCATTTCCGGAGGCATCAGCAGCGCGGTTTCGAGGGCGGTATCGCCGTCGTAAGCCGTGACGGCCGCGTATCCGCTGCGCGAGAGGATCTCAGAAAGCGTGTCGGCGATGCTGCTTTCATCGTCGACCACCATGACGACGGGGCGGTAGGTGTCGCCGTTGGATTTGGGGCTTGGGAAAGGAACGTCACGGAGTGGAATGGTTTGGAATCTGCTCCCTTTATTCACGAGAATTCACCTCTGTAGGACACCCTAGCAGGGTTTCGGCGATACGTGTTAAATCTTTCAAAACAGAGGGAGTTGCGTGGATTTATGATCTTGGGAGCTTTGGCATAGCGAGATAGGGAATTTAGGAGTTGCTGGTTCTTGCTCTCTCAAGTATGCTAATAATTCAAGGATAGGTTTACGTCAGGTTAGGCATACGTTAAGTGCAGGTTTGCTGAACATACGACTCCAAGAGGAGGGGAAATGGCAAGCGGAGAGACGACGACCAAGGTGAAATCGGGTGCACTCCCGATGAATTTCAAATCGATCGAACAGCTGGATGTTCCCAAAGGCCGCGACGGAAAGCACAAGCAGATCGTGACGCAGCTTTTGAGCGACATAGACCAGTTGGAGGTTGGTAGAGCGCTCAAGATTCCACTTTCCGCACTTCCCGATTCCAAGGAAAACATCCGGTCGGCACTCAATCGCGCGGCACGCCAGCGGGGTCTCGATGTTTCGACGTCGAGCGATGCTGAGCATTTGTATGTCTGGAGGACCGAGACAAACTCCTGACCCACGAGACGGGGTACAAACTCAACATTTATGAACGGCATACGCATCGATAAATGGCTGTGGGCTGCGCGTTTTTTCAAGACGCGGGCGCTGGCATCGCGGGCGTGTGACTTGGGCCGCGTTCGCTCGAACGGTGTGGAAGCAAAACCGGCGCGTGAGGTGCGCTTGAAAGACATGCTTCATGTCAGGAATGAAGGCGGCGAGTTTGAGATCGAGGTCCTGCAACTGGGCGAAATGCGAGGGCCTGCGGCGGTGGCGCAGACGCTGTATCGCGAGACTGAGGTCAGCAAAGAGGCGCGGATGACGTTGGCCGCAGAGCGAAAAGCGATGCAGCAGTATGCGCCGGTGCCTGAACGGCGGCCGAGCAAACGCGACCGGCGCCGAATCATCCAGTTTCGCAGCGGAACATAGACTCAGCGCACGTAGCCCATCCGATCATTTTCGAACCCGCACGCCCGGTGCGCAGTCTAGTAGACTCAACGGCAGCATGGTTGTTTCATTCCGCTCTCTTTCCCTACCTTCCTGTGCCTCCATTCTAGCTGTCTGTGGCGCACTAATTCCGCTGGGCGGCGCTCCGCTTGCAACCGCGCAGGGCACGCACTTGTGGACGCAATCGCGCTTTGAAGAATTTGAAAAAGGCACGCCCGATGGAGTCGCGATCGGGAGCGACGGCCATTTGCACGAAGGTCCCACGCTGCGAGAGATGCTGACGACGCCCTCGACCTTTGTCTGGTCTGTGGTCGCAGACAAGAATGGCACGGCGTATCTCGGCACGGGATCGCCGGCAACCGTGCTCCGCGTGGGCAAGGACGGCAAACCGTCCACGCTTTTTGAGAGCAAAGATCTGAGCGTGCAGGTGGTGCGTCTGGGACCGGATGGGGCCCTCTACGCTGCAACGCTGCCGAGTGGGAAGGTTTACAGACTCGACGCCGGCAGCGCAACCAAGATCGACGAGCAGAAAGCAACGGTAGTCTTCGACGCGTCGAAAGTTGATAGTGCAACGACGGGGCTGGATGGCGCAAAAACGGACGGCGCGGTTTCCGATGGAAAAACGGACGAGACCGCGAGCGGTGAGAAGACGGAATCAAAATCCCACTACATCTGGGATATGACGTTCGACTCGGCGGGACGGCTTTACGTGGCCACTGGTGGTCCCGCGGCGGTGTACCGCGTGGACCCGGCGAAGCTTACGGAGAAGCCGGGAGAATTCTTCAAGAGCGATGAGCAACATATCCGCTCGCTGGCATGGGACGCGAAGGGAAATCTCATTGCAGGTTCGGATGGCAGCGGACTTGTGTACCGCATCAATTCCGAAGGCAAGGGATACGTGCTGTTCGATGCACCGCGGCGCGAGATTACATCCGTCGCGGTCGGCACGGATGGGACTATCTACGCTGCAAGCGTGGGCGACAAGGGTCACAATCCTCTACCACCGCTGCCTGTGCAAGGGATTGGATCGATCACGATCACGATCGTCCAGCCCGGTTCGCTACAGGCCGCGAATGCGAGTGCATCGGTGCCTGAGGGGACTGACATTTATGCATTAGGCGAAGGGCAGGCAGCGCGCAAGCTGTGGTCGAGCAAAGACGATATTGTTTATGCGCTTGCGGCTGGGCCGGATGGTCTGCTGGCGCTAAGCGGCAATCGAGGACACATCTTCCGTATTCAGCAGAACGGGGATTATGCCGATGTGGCGCATCTGGAAGCCCAGCAGGGATTGAGTCTCGCGCGCGGGACGGGCTCGGAGTTGCTGATTGGAACGGGCAATACGGGGAAGCTGTTTACGCTGGGCGCAGCCGAGAAGCATGAATACGCAAGCGACGTGCTGGACGCCGGGGCGATGGCGCGCTATGGGCGGATTGAGGTCGAGCCTGGATCAGGCGGCTTTGCGTTGTGGACCCGATCGGGAAACGTGGAACAACCGGTGCGCGGATGGAGCGATTGGGAGCCGCTGAAGGACGGAGTCGCTGCTTCGCCAGCGGGAAGGTTTTTGCAGTGGAAGGCGGTCCTAAGCCGCGATGGGATCCTGGGCAGCGTGGGCGTGAATTATCTCCCGGTAAACGCGGCGCCAGTGGTGGACGATGTGGTGGTTGTGCCCGGCGCTCGGCTGAATGTGCAGAACCAGGCGACAAATCAGCAGACAGTGAGCATTGCGCTGCCATCCGCAAGCCAGGGAGCAACGGTTTCCTTCGACGCGGGCGCGAGTGGGCCGATTCAAGCAATGAAGGACCGCGCCGCAATCACGGTGCGCTGGGCGGCGCACGATGACAATGGCGACGACTTGAGCTACGCCCTCTATCTTCGCGGAGACGGCGAACACTTGTGGCGGCTGCTTAAAGACGATCTCACCGATAAGGCTTACAGCTTCGATGCGACCCTAATTCCCGATGGTGGCTATGAGGTAAAAGTTGTGGCAAGCGATGCACCGTCGCATACGCCCAGCGAAGCATTGACAGGCGAGAAGGTGAGCGACCGATTTGAAGTGGACACCACGGCGCCGATGGTTCGCGCACTGGCTGCGGTAGAAGAAACCGCGCAGTGCGCGCAGGCGAAATGCACGAAGGCCGTGAGCGTGACGTTCGAAGCCGAGGATGCATTCTCTCCGATTGCGCATGCCGAGTATTCGCTGGATGCGGGTCCGTGGAAGTACATCGCGCCAGTGGGCGAGCTTTCGGATTCAAAGCAGGAGCACTATAAATTTCGCGTTCCGTCGACGGCCTTCGAGGGCAAGGAAGACGAGCATCTGCTGACCGTGCGCGTCTATGACAGATATGAGAATGTCGGCGTGGCGAAGACTACATTCGGTACTACCGGAAAGTAAGGCGTGCTCGCACAATGCGATTTGAATTCTTTGTTGCGGCGCGGTACCTGAGAGCCAAGCGGCGGCAGGCCGTGGTCGGCGTGGTCACCACGATTTCAATTGCCGGTGTGGCCGCGGGCGTTGCCGCACTCATCATCGCGCTGGCCATCACAAACGGCATGCGTCGCGATTTGCAGGACAGGCTGGTCGACTCAAGCGCGCATGTGCAGCTGATGCGCGTGAAGGGCGATGGAATTAAGGACTGGCGGCCTTTGCTGGATCGGCTGCGCAGACTGCCGCATGTGACTGCGGCCTCGCCGGGCATCTACGAGCAGGTGATGGTGGCGTACAAGGCACGCGACGGATTTGCGCTGATCGAGGGGATTTTACCCGACCAGGAGAAGACAGTCAGCAGCCTTCTGTCCACTGCGACGCCGGGAGGCGTAACTGCGCTGGAGCCGCGAGCCGAACCGGCTTCTGGAGGAATCACCGATCCGCCGATTGTGCTTGGCAAGGATCTTGCGGACTCAATCGGCGCGACGGTGGGCGATTCGGTGACTCTAATCAGCCCGCAGGGTGACCTGACACCGATGGGTGTGATTCCACTCTTCCGGCACTTTCGACTTGTGGGGACGTACCATTCCGGCTTTTATCAATACGACGCACAGATGGGTTTCATGCGGCTGTTCGATGCGCAACGGTTGTTCGATGAGCCGGACCTGTTGTCGGTGATCAGCTTCAAGGTGGACAACATGAACCGCGCGCCGGAGATCGGCCGCGACCTTGAGGAAACTGCGGGCCCGGGGTTCATGACCACCAACTGGATGGAGCAGAACCGCGAGTTGTTTCGCGCACTGCGGCTCGAACAGTATGTGACCTTCATTGTGATCGCGCTGATCGTGATTGTGGCCGCGTTGAATATTCTCATCGCGCTGACCATGATGGTGATGGAGAAGACGCGCGATATTGCGGTGCTGATGAGTTTTGGCGTGGAGCCTGCGCAGGTGCGCAACATTTTTCTGATGCAGGGATTTCTGATCAGCATCGTGGGGACTGCGCTGGGACTGGTGCTTGGCTACACGGCTGCTTGGGCGGGCGGGTACTACCATATCCCTCTCTCGCCGGACGTCTACTCGATCGACACGCTTCCGTTTGCACCGCGCGCGATCGACGGCGTCATTGTGTCTGCCGTGTCGATCGGGATCTCTCTGTTGGCGACGGTGTATCCATCATTCACCGCGTCGCATGTACTGCCTGCCGAGGCTCTGCGGTACGAGTGAGTCTGGTGGTTGAACCTAAGAACTCAAGGGCAGCAGCATTTCATGCTCTGCGATCGCGGGGTCGTTAGGGTATGGCTCAGTTTTTCCCGTCTTCCGAAATCCCAGGCTCTCGTAGAAGCCGATTGCGCCGGTATTGACGTGGGTCACCATCAGCACCAACTCGCGAAGATGGCGAGTTGAGGCCCATGCCTTGAGGCCATCGATCAAGATGGTTCCGACACCTGAACGACGCCAGGCGGGGTCGACCCACATAGAGATGACATGCGCTCGTTGGGGATCGTGTTCATCGGTGTAGCAACCGACCAGGCCGCAAGCATTTTCGCCGTCAAACGCGAGGTAGCCGATGAAACCGTCGCTATTCCAGCGATGCGAGCGATTCAGCCATTCGTCTTCGGAAAGCTGCGATTCCTTCGCATAGGTGCTTCCGAACGCGATGGGATCGTTCTGCAACGCGCGCAGGCGGATGGCTTTGAAGAGGGGCGCATTGGCAGGACCGATTTGTTCAAGCGCGATCATGGGAAGGTTATTGCGGGGTTATGATGCCGCCGACAGCGTGACGGCGCGGAAGCACGATGCCACGGTGGTCAAGAACTGCATGCGGCAGATCTTCGAAGGAGTTCTGTGCCAGCGTGGTCCGTTCTATGAGCGCGCCACCGCATGCGGGGCACCAGTCCGCCTTGGTCTCCGCGGCAAGCACGGCGTGGCATTGACTGCAGATGCGTTCCATACCGCTAGACTATCGAATCCGGTTCGTTTGGTACCAATGGCGATTCGTTCATCGGGCGTCCATTCATCGCGAGCCCTACTCAAAGTAAACTTGAAGGTATGCACCCCCCTGTGCGACTGGTGGCAATCGACATTGACGGCACCCTTCTGCCGACGTTTTCCCAGGCCATCAGCACGCGCAACGCAAAGGCTTTGAAAGCTGCCCAGGAGGCTGGAATCGTTGTAGCGATCGCGACCGGCCGGCGCACGGCTTACACGGCGCCATTGCTCGATGGGTTGGGCCTGCGAGCGGATACGCCGCTGATTACGTCGAATGGGGCAGTGACGAGGACCTTGGGCGGCGACCGGGTGGACCGGAGCCAGCTGGAAGCGCGAGTGGCGCGCGGGGTATGCGGGTTGCTGCGGAAGTTCGGTGCGATGGTTTTTACCTTCGACAAGATTGGCCGCGGAGAATTGGTGGTGGAGGACCTGGAGCAGGCACATGAACGGATCGCGCTTTGGGTGGAGGCAAATCGCGGGGCGATTGAAGTAGTGAAGCCGCTGGAAAAGGCGCTGGTGGACGGCGAAGATCCTATTCAGGGAATGGTAGCTGGCAGTCTGAGCCAGATGAAGAAAGCCGAAAAGGCGCTGAAGGCGAGTGTGTGGGGAGTATCGTGCGAGTGCGTGCGGACCGAATATCCGGGGCGGGATCTTTCGATTTTGGACTTGCTGCCGCCGGGTGTCTCGAAGGGATGGGCCCTGGAACGGCTGGCGCGGCGACTGGGCGTGGATCGCAAGGAGACTATGGCGATTGGCGACAACTGGAACGACGTAGATATGCTGGAGTGGGCCGGACACAGCGTGATGATGGGAAATGCGACGGCGGATCTGCGCGCGATGGCAAAGACGCGGGGATGGAAACTGACCCAGCCAAACGATGAGGACGGCGTGGCAGTGGTGCTTGAGGCCGCGGTGACACAGCGAAGCAACGTGAACGACCGTCCGAAGCATTGGGCTTCGACGGCGCGGAGTTGAATTTGCAAAGACATCTTTATCTCGAAATTGCTTGGGCTGCAGTGGCCGCGCTGGCTGCACCTGCCTATGGAGCCGAGCGGGTAACGCTGAGCAATGGCTTTGCGATGGACTGCAATCACCATGCACAGATTGAGGGCAGGGTGCGGCTTTATCTGAGCTCAGGCGCGAGCAGCTACATCGAAATGCGGCCTGAAGATGTGACAGGAATCGAGCAGGTTCCCGATCCGGCTCCGCTGGCGGTTTCGAGGGAAAGCAGCCAGTCACAGACGAAGCTGAGTCCGGCGGATTTGAATGAGATGCTGTCGGAGGCTGGTCAGGAACACAACCTCGATGTCGATTTGTTGGCCAGCGTTGTGAAGGCCGAGAGCGGTGGCAATGCCCGCGCCGTGAGCCGAACCGGAGCGCGCGGCCTGATGCAACTTATGCCGGCAACGGCCGGCGATCTGGGTGTGCAGGACAGCTTTAAGCCGGGCGAGAATGTGCGCGGCGGGTCGACTTATCTGGACGCGCTGCTCACCCGCTATCACGAGAACCTCGCCCTGGCCCTGGCTGCCTATAATGCAGGCCCGGCGGCAGTCGACAAATATCACGGGATACCACCATATCGCGAGACGCACGTGTATGTGGCACGCGTGATTCATGAATTCAACCAGCGTGTGAGGTCCCGCGAGGCTCAGGATAGGCGAGCTGCAGGCTTGCAGGTTACCTCAAGGGCATCGGCCTCCCAATAAGCACCTCATTCCGAGCCGGGCGGCAACATAGAATCTATATATATTTGCGGAACGGAGTTTGCTTGAAGAAGAATCAGTTGGTCTTGGGCTTGGTTGTGCTGGCGGTGATTGTTGCGCTGGTCATTTGGGGTCACGACCGAATTCATTTTGATTTCCGCGAATTCCGCGTGCAATTGTCGATGGTCGACTGGTGGCGTATCGCCATCGGACTCGTTTGCATTTATACAGCGTACGTTTTTCGGTCGCTGCGCTGGACTTACCTTCTTCGACACAACAAGAAAGTTCATCCGCTCTCGTTATTGGGAACGCAGGTGATCGGATTTACGGCCGTTGCGTTGATCGGTCGTGTGGCGGACCCGGTGCGGCCTTACCTTGTCGCGAAGAAAACGGGCCTCCCGCTCAGCAATCAGATTGCGGTGTACATTGTCGAACGGCTCTTCGATGCGGGAACGATGGCGCTAATCTTTTCGTCCGCGATTCTGTTTGCAACGTGGTTCGGAGCGCCTGGCGCCATGCCGCATGCGGAACTCGTAAGAAAGTCCGGATACTGGGGAATGGCCGGGACGCTTGCAGGAGCTTCGTTTCTGGCAGCGGTGCGTTTCGCCGGCAACGCCGTTGCTTCTTTTTTTGAGGGCACGCTGGGCGTGCTATCGAAGAAGATCGGCCACGCGGTTGGGCATAAGGTGCGTGAATTTCGTACCGGGCTCGACACGATGCGCTCGTTCGCCGATTTTGCTGTAGTGGCCGGGCTTTCGATCGGGATGTGGCTGCTGATCGCCGCGTCTTACCTTGAGACGACAAGGGCATTCGTGGCTACCCCGGAGTTGGCGTCGATGACCGCGGCCAAGTGTGTGCTGCTGATGGTGGTGAGCGGCATGTCGAGCATCGTGCAGTTGCCAGTTCTGGGATGGTTCACGCAGATCGGGCTTGTGGCCACAGCGATTTCGAAGTTCTTTGACGTGGCACCCGAAGCTTCAACCGCCTGCGCTGCGATGCTGCTGCTGGTCACTTTTCTCGGCATCGTTCCCATTGGGTTGATCTGGGCGCAGCTTGAGCATGTGAGCCTGCGCAAGGTGACGGTGGAGAGCGAGCACGTCAAGGAAGATCTGGAAGCGGCCGAGGCCACGGAGTAGGTCTGCGCGCGATTCAAGTGGTGCGCGATTCAATTCGTGCTCATTTTGGGGGGCCGCGTGAAGCGAATGCTGTCAGGCGAAACGGCCCCGCCAGTCATCAACATGCTCATTGCCTGCTCCATCGTCAGATCGGTCTCTGTGACACGCTCGATCGGCAGAACCTGCAAAAAAGCTGATGTCGGGTTGATGGCGTTGGGTAAGAGGACCGCTGCCAATTCCCTTCCCGTCGAAGAGTCGGTCAGGGTGCGGGTGAGGAAGCCGACGCTTTTTTGACCCTCGATGGGGAAATCGATGAGCACGACGCGCTGGCTGGATTCCTTCTTTGCCATCATGGTGTCAAGGAGCTGGCGCACCGAGGTATAGACCTTGGCTACGACCGGCAGGCGCTCAAGGACGGTTTCGAAGAGATTGAATGCCTGACGGCCAACGACAAGTGATGTGATGCGACCCACCGCGTAGAGCACAACGAGGGTAAGTAAAACGGCGAGTATCGATTGCAGCCACGGCTGCTCGATCCAGTCGCCTGGAATGGCGTTGCCAAGCAGGCGAACGATAGGCAAGCCGGCATTGGCGAGGCTTCCCACCACGAAGCTAAACACAAGCCACGTGACAAAAAGGGGCCCGATGGTGATGAGGCCAGCCAGCATGTTGCGCTGCAGATGGCGCAACAGGTCTCCAAGGACAGATCGCACAGGGTTCTCCTGAAACTGAGGATACGCGAGCCCTCGCATGGCAGAGCGCAGCCACGGCCGCTCTGTGATTCATGCGGAAGAACGGGACGCCCGCGCTGCCTGCATCCGATGCACAAGGAGCACGCGGAGTAATCTTGTATAGGAAAGGAAAGGACAGCCGATGAGCGAGGCCGATCGTCATGTGCAAAAAGAACCGGAACGGAACGCGGCCAAGGTGGGGTCAGTGGTAGGGGGCGCGCCGCGGGAAGTGCGGGACGGCGATGACGAGGGACTTGCCGTCGGCAGACAGGCTGCGAGAAGCGCAGTATCGGACCACGCGCTGGGTAGGCCCCGGATAGCAGCCGCCAAGTCGGCACCGCAAACAGGTTTCCAGCGCACAGCTTCGGCGATTCGCACCATGCTTCCGCTGTTGCAGAAGATGTTGCCGCTGCTGGATGGCAATGTCGCGTCTGTGGTGGCCAACCTGCTCGCGCCTCGGCTGCTAGTGCCGCAGGTGGATATGCATCCGATCGAGGCCGGACTGGCGAGGTTGCGCGAAGATCTCGCTGCAATTGACGCTAAGAATGCGGAGCACGATGCCTCACTGAACCGCATTGGGGACCAGTTGGAGACCATGAAGGATGCGCTCGAAAGCGTGGCCCTGGAGCAGCAAGAAACGATGCAACAGGTGGGCAGGGTTCAGAAGCGGGTCCTGGTCTTTTCACTGGTCGGTCTGAGTTTGTTGGTGATCACTGTTGCCTTGGATGTGGTGCTTTTTATTCGTTTCGGGCAAGGACTTCACTAGACTTTTCCCCCTACCCGCAAGATTTGTCTGGGGAGCGGACCTGGCGGATTTGAACAGATTTCTATACAATTTCGGTCAATCTTCTACTGGATGAATATATTATTTGATTATACGAAATCAAAGTCGCAATTCTTTGCTCGCTTTTATGGTCTTCGTGCTCGCGGACGTTGCCAGTCGTGAATTCCGAGGGCTAGTATTCCCTTCAGTCCGATTTGGAACAGTCCGATTTGGATTTTTGTTGCCCGGTCCACAATGCAGTTTGTTCCTGAGTTCACAGAGCTTCACTAACGAGCGGCGCTTACCGGCGCCAGCATACGGAGTGCAAAGTCATGGCGTGGTATGCCTACTGCATCGGTGAAAAGCAAGCCTTTCCAGAATTAGCCCGTCATCGCAAACCTGTTCCGATGGAATCCGTACATGGAGTCAGCGGCAACCAGGTTTTCCTCTACCCCGCCAGCGATCTCGCCATCATCGTAAGCGAGCACAACCCTTCCGAAGCGCTAAGCCAGAAATCGGGCGTGGATCATGCCCGGGTCATCGCGGATTGCTTCCAGCATTCCACGGTGCTGCCCTTCCGGTTCGGGACCGTGTTCAACGACGACGAGAGCCTGCGGCGTTCTATCCGCTCCAATCAGCGCCAGTTCCAGACCAACATCGACAAGCTGCGCGGCAAGACAGAAATGCACCTGAAGATCTTCGTGGACGATTGTTGCTCCAAGGAGATCGGCCGCATTCAGTCCACAGAAACAGTCGGGCGCGAGTATCTTTCCAACCTGCGCGAGACTGCCTCGCGGCAGCGTGAACGTCAGACGCGGGCGCGTGCAGTGAGTTTCCAGATGCACAAGCTTTTCCTGCCGCTGGACGAAGAAGTGACCTGCCGGCTGACAGAGAGCGGCAAGATGGTGCTGGATATTGCCCACCTGATCGAGCGCAAGTACGTGGAGCGCTACCAGAACAAGTTTGCCACTACCAGTGCCATGATGCGGGACTGCCACTTGCAGGTTTCCGGCCCCTGGCCGCCTTATCACTTTGTCCATCGCCTGACGCGCAACACGCACGCGGCACAGCAACCCGCTGCCGCAGTGCCGTTCCCGGTGCCGGCAGCGGCACCAGCGATTCAGACAGGAACGCAAGACCAGCTGGTCGCGATCGCCTGATAATTTTGTCCAATTGAAAATTGAAAACCCCGGCCTTTGCCGGGGTTTTTGCTTGGAGTAATTTATCGAGTGGTGCTGGAAGCTGGGGGGGTCTTGCCACGGGTGAGAACGAAGGAGCTGCGGCGATCGTTGGAGGCGTGATCAATCTTCTTCCAAAAACCAACGAAGTAATCGACCGCGGAGATCGTGGAGACGAGCACGGTGAAGTAGATTGCGGCAACTGCAATCCACTGCACCGGAATCACGAGCAAACCGAACTGCCAGTCGTACCAATGATGGGCCAGGATCGCGGAGACGACCGAGACAATCTGAATGACAGTTTTGAGCTTGCCCAGTTCGCTGGCCTGGATGGTGAAGCCTTCCGATGACGCGATGGAACGCAGCCCGGAGATGAGGAACTCGCGGCCGATGATGACTACTGCGATCCAGACCTTGACCACGGCAGGGTTGTAGGCGACGAGGGCGATGAGAGCGGCCGTGACCATGATCTTGTCGGCCAGTGGGTCAAGCAGCATGCCCATGGTGGTGATTTGCCCGCGCTTGCGGGCAAGGTAGCCGTCGAGGCCGTCGGTAATGGAGGCGAGAACGAAGAGGACCGAGGCGAGAATTTCGGCCTGACCGTAGGGCCCCTGCCACGGAAAGTGCGGCGACAAGATCCACAACAGCAGCGGGATCATCACGATCCGGCTCATCGTAATGGAGTTGGGGAGGTTCACATGTGTCGCCAAACCGGGCCAATCAACCGGCTAGCGTCCATTATTGCACCGGAGCATCGAGCCTGCGCGTGATTGGAGTCAGGGCACCGTGCCTTTCGTTCGATCATGTACGATGAACTGCCATGCTGCTGATCGACGCGCAACTTTCCGCAAGCGAGGTTCTGCGGATCTTTCATCACGATGAACCTGCCCTGTTTCTAGGTTCGGCATTTACGACGGTCGGGATCGTGACCGGAGCATTCTGCCTGCTGCGCCGCCGCTTTGATGCGCTGCTGGTCTGGCTTGGAGTCTTTGCGTTTCTCTACGGCCAGCGCATGTGGTTCGACACCGGTCTCTTGCACGTCACTCTCGCCGGAAACGAATTCTTTGCCCGGCTGCGATGGGCAGTGGATTTCATAGTGCCGATCCCGGCTTTCCTCTTCTTTCAGGCAGCGGGCTTGATGGCACGGCGCGGCAAGCAGATCACGGCGATCATTTCAGGCGTGTTTCTGAGTTTAGCCGTGGCTGTGTTTGTGGCTGGCCGGTTGCCGCCGCTGCATACGATCAACAACATTCTTGTTATCGGCGCATTGCCGGTAGTGTTGGTGCGGGCCTTTCAGCTGGGGAAGCACAATCACGATATCGTGGTGCTGCGACGCGGGCTTTCCGTTTTTGTGGCGCTGGCGCTTTGGGATAACCTTGGCGGCGCGCCGTGGCTCGGATTCGACATTGAGCCCTACGGTTTCGCGGTTCTTCTCGGCTGCCTTGGGTACGTGGCGGCGCGGCGTACGCTCGAGCGCGATCAGACGCTCGGCGATCTTCAAAAAGAGCTCGAACTCGCGCGCACCATCCAGCTCTCGATTCTGCCTGGGGACTTCCCTGCTTCCGCCGACTTCAATGTAGCGGCGCGCTATGTTCCCATGACGGCAGTCGCCGGGGATCTATACGACTTTCTCTTTGCCGACGCGCGTCACGTAGGGCTGCTGATTGCCGACGTCTCGGGCCATGGGGTTCCTGCGGCCCTGATTGCGTCGATGGTCAAGATGGCGGCTACCTCTCAACGGGACCAGACGGCACACCCGGCCAGGCTGCTGGCGGGGATGAACGATGCGCTGTGCGGAAACACGCAGGGGCAGTATGTTACCGCGGCTTTTGTCTACCTGGATGCACAGGCGCGGGAGCTACGGTATGCGGCAGCCGGGCATCCCGCCATGCTGCTGCTGCGCGACGGACGCGTGATCGAGATCGCAGAAAACGGGCTGCTGCTGGCGGCGGCCGACACCGCGACCTACACGGAGAAGTCGATGAAGTTGGAGCAAGGCGACAGGCTGCTGCTTTATACCGACGGGCTCTTGGAAGCAAAAGACGGAGAGGGACGACTGTTTGGGGAAGAATTGCTGGCGACTGCGCTACGAAGTACCGCTGCACTTGCCCCTGCTGACGCTGTTGAGCGCATTATCGCGGATGTGCAGCGTTGGGCCACGTCGCAGGAAGACGATCTGACCGCGCTGGTGTGCGACTTTGTCGGCATTATGTGATCAATCAGCCGGAGAGGGTTCGATCAAGCTACCTTTGAAAGAAGGCCCAAACTTCCGCGAATGGGCCTTCCTGCCTGAGGATTGACGGGGTTAGACTTTTATTTTTTGCCCCAGAAGTCGGGCGAAGAGCTGAGCCACGAATCAGGCACGTAGCTGATTTTAGCGCTGAATGCGAAGAGATCCGCCTCGGAGGATTCCACGGCGGCATCCAAACCGCTGCGCAGCGCGTGAAGCTGGTCTTCGCCTACGGCGTCACGGAACTTCTTGCTGTCGTCGTGCATATCGTCGACCATGGAGAGAGATTCCATGGGCGTGACGAGGATATACGTGTTGTCGCTGCCGACACCGTACATCTTCTCGAACATCGCCCAACGCGCTTCGGGAATCGACGATTGATAGGCCTTGACGAAGAGCTTCACCACATGCCCGAAGTCCTGGTCATGCCCGGAGCGGACATGGAAGAGAAGAATGCGCATGAAACGCATCTTCGAGAGATCGATGGGATCGCCGAGGCTGAGGTCCTTCTCATAGGAGTAAATGCTGCTTTTTCGGTCGGCAATCAGGGGGGCCTCCTGGGCATCGTCTGCTTTGAGCGTGTCCTGAAGTTTGGACAGGGCCGCCGTTGCGTCGTGGTTTTTCTGGAGGTCGGCAAAGGACTCGAAACCGTGCATGTAGATAACCCGGGTGCCGCCGGTAATGGATGACATGGCGAGGTAGTGACTCGGAGCGTTGGCCGCGCGCAGAGCTATGGCCTCATCGCCCTCAAGCTTTGCGTACGCGCCGGACTGTTCGGGCTTGAGCTCCACATTGCTCAGGTAGAGGTATTTGCTGGGACTGTGAGTCCGGCCGGCTTCCTGTTGCGCCAGGGCCGCAGGAGCCGGGCTGAAGGTGAGCCCTGCAAACAAGAGACAGAGGGGGGCCGGGGAAATGACGCGTAGTTTCATAAACTTTCTCTCCTTGGGATACCTAAAAGCACGATGTTACGAGGACAACAATACCCATGGTTTCAATCTCCGGTGCCCGAAAGAAGGGACAGTCTGCGAGCTATTAGGGCGTTGTCCTCAATCCCCAATTTGGCTGACCCGGGCACTATTGATCGCTGATGGAAACTTGATTCCAGGCGCGCCGGGGAGGAAGCAATGCACGCCTCGGGGATAAGTAGACGAATCGATAAAGCAGATTTACATCGCAGACTTTATCGTTAGCCGGCTCACAAGGGCTAGGGTTCCCATATAAAATCGACATAAAATCGGTATTAAGATCGAGATCACTGATTTTGATAGTCTTATAAGTCTCGGAGTTCCTCGGTATCTTCCCCGCAGATCCCGGTCCGGGTCGGTTGCCAATGAAAGCGAAAACATTCGGGTTCGGCCCCTTCGAGTTGGACCCTGCTCAGCAGCAACTGCGCAGACGCGGCATTCGGCTCAGGCTTCCTGCGTCGCGCATCCGCCTGTTGTTACTCCTTGTAAACCGGCGCGGCGAGCTCGTTTCCCGCGAGGAGATCGCCGCTTGCTTGTGGACTGATGCAAAAACAGTTGACGTCATCACCGGGATCAACACCGCGATGAACCAACTGCGCAGCCAGCTCGGCGACGATCCGGCAGCACCAAAATTTATCGAAACCGTCATCGGGAGCGGCTATCGCTTCATCGCCAAGGTTTCCGAAATCGAGGCGCCTGTCCAATCCATGTCGGAGACGATTCCGCAACACCAAACGCTGGGTGGCGATGAAGGTTCAATCGCGCTGAAAGAGATGGCGTGGCCGGAGGCGCCCAGTCTCGATGCAAATGCGGGAGGCCACCAGGATTCCAGCCCAGCTAAAGGCGCGAGAACAATCGCCGTTGTGTCAGCCGTCGCGGTCGCCCTTGCCCTTTGCATCCCGTTCCTTCTTTATCATCGAGCTGATCCGCAAGCCGAGCTGAAACTCACTCGGGTCACCAGGAGCGGGGACATTCAATCCGCCGACATATCACCCGATGGCAACTATGTGGCCTATGTGCGAGAAGCAGGCGGTGAGCAGAGTCTGTGGTTAAAACAGCTGGCCACGGATCGAATTTTGCAGCTTGCTTCATTGGGAACATTCAAATGCCCAGGCCTCGAGTTTTCTCCCGATGGCAACTATGTCTACTTCGTCCGCAAGGAACTCCTCGGACCTGGGGGCGAGCTTTACCGGGTGCCGTTTCTTGGTGGCAACCCAACCAAGGTACTGGATGGCATTTCCGGCGCGCCGGCAATTTCTCTCGATGGACGCAAGGTTGCCTTTGTTCGCAGCACACTGACCACGCACGGCCAAGACAGTATTGTGACCGCCTCCATGGATGGCTCGGGCCAGAGGACCCTGGCCACCTACGATGCACCTGGCATTCACTTCAATCGAGTCGCCTGGACTCCGGATGGACGGTTTCTTGTTTATCCTCTGCAATCGGATTTGATGGTCATCTCGGCGGATGGCGGAACGGCTCGGCTGCTTTCGGGGGATCAATGGACGAATATCGACGACGTCTGGAATTTGCCGCACAGCAACGATTTGATTGTGGTCGGTCAACTCGCGGAGTCGACGCTTAGTCAGATCGTCGAGGTCTCTCTATCCGACGGCAAGGCTCATCCCATTTCGCACGATCTTTCCAGCTACATGAGCATTCGCGCCACTGCAGACGGCAAAGCCCTCCTTACCGTGCAGAACGTAACCCTGAGCAACATTCAAATCCTCGCCCCGGGAAGCGGATCCAACGAATCGAACGCGCGACCATTGAGCACTGAGAATCAGAACTACGAGGGCGTTGACGGCCTTGGGTGGACGCCGGATGGAAAGATCGTCTATCCGTCGGTATTCGCATCTGGCTCTGAGCTCATGGAAATTGACAGCAGTGGTTCAAATCCGCGGCGTCTCAGCCTTACTGACTTCCCGTCCGGTCGTTTTTCGAATCCCGCTCCGTCGCCTCGCGGCGATTTCATCGCGGTCACCCGCTGGTTCGAACACGACCGGGCGAACATATGGCGCATCGACATGAACGGCGCAAACGAGAAGCGTTTGACGAATGGAACCCAGGACTTTCCTCCCTCGATCACGCCCGACGGCCAGTGGGTGGTCTACGCCAGCGTGCAAGGCGACAAATCTGTACTGATGAAGGTTTCAAGCGAGGGCGGTCCGGCAATCAGGTTGACGGACTACGATGCGGACTATCCATCCGTATCGCCGGACGGCAAATGGATCGCCTGTTCTTATGTTTCAGATCCGAGCGACCCCGCCAGCCTGGCAATCATTCCTATTGGGGGAGGGCCACCGGCCAAAGTTTTCCAATTGCCTGAGACCGCCATTCCTCCGCCCCTGGCTTGGACACCGGATGGCCGGGCCGTTTCTTTCATCAACGACGTGAATGGAGTGGGCAACATATGGCAGCAGCCTGTGGCGGGCGGACCGGCAACGCCTATCACGCATTTTGCCTCCGGCAGGCTCTTCAACTTCCAATGGTCCCGCGATGGACGGCTGGCGCTCTCTCGCGGCACGGAAACAACAGATGCCATTCTGATCAGGAATTTCCGCGGCAGCGCACACTAACCGGGCATGCATTGGCCTGGTCCGTGCGCGGCCCCGCAGGACGCTCCTGTTGCAGAATAATTCGCGCGTTTTGCTAAGACCGGAAGCGGGGCTCGGAGCCGCCGCCCGGATGGAGACACCCCTTCTGAACTGTCCCTCCGGAAAGAAAGGTTAAGTTCCTTGCTGAGAGATATTTCGCCATAAGCAATTGAGTCGATTAAGGTTAGCGTAAGTTATTGATTCAGATAAGTCCAATGGGCAGAGACATTTAGCAAGAAGCGCGGGGAGGGGGTATACCAGAGTGCTCCCCTTGGTTCCAGATCCTCGAATTAGCGACGTACGACAGGAGTGTGCGGTAGAACTAGGTTTTCCTCTTCCGCAGTGAAGTGGTGCCGCTTGAGCCGGAGTGCGAGAGTGCCTATGCGTAGATGCCGCGCTGCTTGATGGTGAACGCGACGCGATCAATGGCGAGCATGTAGGCCGCGATGCGGTTGTTGACGTTGTGGGCTTCGGCGTAGCGCACCACGTCATCGAAGCTGTCGCGCAAGATCGTTTCAAGCTGCTCGTTGACGATGGCTTCTTTCCAGAAGTAGCCCTGGCGGTCCTGCACCCATTCGAAGTAGCTGGCGGTGACGCCGCCGGAATTGGCAAGGATGTCGGGCACAATGAAGATGCGCTTCTCGGCGAGAATTTCGTCGGCGACGGCGGTCGTGGGACCGTTCGCTCCCTCCACGATAATGCGCGCTTTGATTCTGTCGGCGTTGCGGCTCGTAATGACATTCTCAGTGGCCGCCGGAATGAGGAGGTCGCAATCGGTGACGATGAGTTCTTCACTGGGAGTGGCTTCAGCACCGCGAAAACCGAGCGTGGTGCCATTGCGGTATTTGTATTCGGCAAGCTGGTGAATGTCGATGCCGTTCGGATTGTAGAGACCGCCATCTTTCTCAGCGACTCCGACGATTTTGTATCCATGCTCCATCATCAGGCGCGCGGCGTTGGATCCGACGTTGCCGAAGCCTTGAATAACAACTCTGCAACCTTCGATGGGAATGTTGAGGTAGCGCAGGCTTTCGTCGCAGACCACCATGACGCCGCGTCCGGTGGCCTCGATGCGGCCGCGTGAACCGCCGATGTTCACCGGCTTTCCTGTAACTACGCTGGTGACAGTACGGCCCATGTGCATGGAGTAGGTGTCCATGATCCAGGCCATGGTTTGCTCGTTGGTGTTCATGTCGGGCGCGAGGACATCCTTTTCCGGCCCGATGAAATCGATAATCTCCGAGGTGTAGCGGCGGGTTATGCGTTCGAGTTCGCCCTGGCTCAGCTTGGCGGGATCGCAGATGACGCCGCCCTTGGCGCCGCCGAAGGGGATGTTGACTACGGCGCACTTCCAGGTCATCCAACTGGCCAGAGCGCGAACTTCGTCCAGAGTGACCTCGGGGGAATAACGGATTCCGCCCTTGCCCGGGCCCCGCGCAATGTTGTGCTGCACGCGGAAACCGGTGAACATCTCGATACGGCCATCATCCATTGCCACTGGAAAGTGCACTATGATTTCGCGCGCCGGAGTCCTGAGCAACTTCCACAGACCTTCATCGAGATTCAACTTGCGTGCCGCGAAATCGAACCGCGCGCTCTGCGCTTCCCAGGGATTGATCTCCTGGTCCAGAGTCACGACTTGTGTTGCGATTGCCATATACTTCTCCAATTCAATTGCAAACAACCGGCGATGGATCAGTCATGGGACCCATTCGCACTCCGTTTGGACAGCATGGCTGTTCGCTTCCAATGAGCACACCAGAGGCTCTCGACCTGCGCGTTCAGTGCAGGCCCACATAGCCAATTAGCCCAAACCTTTGTGAGTCTAGGCCCCTGGCAAAGCTGCGTCAAGCGTTGCGGGAGCCGGTCTGCATCCTTTCGGAACCTGCTTTTCGACCCCCGTTTTAGAGTTGATGGCAGTGTTCGGGGTGGCTTGATGCAAGAGTCTGTCATCCAACTCTCAAGTCTGCGGATCAGAAGCTCCGATGCCTTTTTAGCCTTTATACTCAGGCGGGCAGAGGCAATTTGGCGATGCATCGAGAAAGGTCGACTCAACGGTCCGGACGAGGGACTTCTTGGGGAAATCCCGACAGACGAAACACGTTACTAGTTACAGGCGGAATGATAGGGGAGTGATGAAACGCGCACGGGGCCGTTGCGGGCTAAGCTACACTCAGCATAGCTGTTGCAGATGGTGTCCTATTCTTCGATCTCTCGCCTTGGAGCACAGAAAGGCCAACCAAAGATTTGCCCGCGAACCCTGGAGAAGCGATGGCAAAGGCCGATAGGGTCCTCGTCATAGACGACGACAACACCGTCTGCGAGCTGGTCTCCGCGCTGGCACGGACGATGGGGCTCGACTGTGAAACCACAAAAGACCCGGCCGCATTCCTTGACCGCGTCACACCCCAGACATCCTTAATTCTTCTTGACCTGATGATGCCCGGAATGGATGGTATCGAGGTCTTGAGGCTGCTGGCCGAGCGGCGATGTAACGCTCGCATCCTGCTGATGAGCGGGATGGACAAGCGAGTGCTGGAGACGGCCGAGAAGCTGGCGCTTAGCCTGGGACTGGCAGTTGTGGGACACCTGCAAAAGCCGTTTCCGCTGCCAGAGTTGAAAGGAGTTCTGGAGGCCGTCGCCGCGATGGAAGCGCCGGAGGTGGTCAAAGTGATTCCCGCCTTCGCAGTCTCCGACGAGGAGATGCGCAATGCAGTAAAGCACGGCGAATTCCTGAACTACTATCAGCCGCAGATCAGCCTGAAAACCGGCGAAGTGATGGGCGTGGAGGCGTTGGCCCGATGGCGCCATCCGGAGCGGGGTATGACGCTGCCGGAAAACTTTCTGGCGCGGCTTGAGGCTCTCGATCTGATGGACGATTTGTGCTGGAGCACCGCGGAACTCGCGCTGGCGGAGGCGAAGCAATTCAGGGGGCGGAGTGGCGAATTGTTGAGGATTTCGATCAATGTGTCGATGCGCTCCTTACAAGATTTGGAGTTTCCGGATGCGCTCCTGACTCTTGCGCGAAAGTACGATATTCCGGTGGAGCTGATTGCTGTGGAGCTTACCGAGTCCGGGTTAATGAAGAATATCTCGCGAACGCTCGATGTTTTGACGCGGCTGCGGATGAAGAACTTTCAGCTTTCGATTGACGACTTCGGCACCGGCTACGCGATGATGCGCCAACTGCAAAACGTTCCGGCCACTGAGCTGAAGATTGACAAGAGCATCGTCGAAAGGATGCATTTGATCGATAGCGATCGTGTGATGGTGGAGAAGATCATCGAAATGGGTCACGAACTGAAGATGGGCGTGGTTGCGGAAGGGGTCATGACGAAGGAGCAGTTTCAGATGCTGCGCGCGAAAGGCTGCGATGGAGCGCAGGGCTATTGGTTCAGTTATCCGCTTCCGCCGGAGTCGATGAAGAGATGGCTCGCGACTTACGAACCAAGATGAGCTCTTTGGAGATGAAGATGGGGAAGCTTCAAAATGCGGTGCTGATTGCCGGACTTGGATTGGCTGTTTCATCGATCCAGGCGCAAGTACCATTCGACATTTCCCCGCCTGAGATCGTTTCGCCGGCACAGCCTGCCGCGGCAATCCCCGCCGCAACTACGCCAGCGACCAACGCTGGAACAGGGCACGTGCTCGATCCCGCTGACCTCGAAGCGTTCTTCGATGGCATCTTTCCGCTGCAGTTGGAACGAAGCGATATCGCCGGAGCCACGGTGCTGGTGATGAAAGACGGCAATGTTCTTCTCGAAAAGGGCTATGGCTACGCGGACCTGAAGTCCAAAAGAGCTGTCGACCCAAACTCGACAATCTTCCGGCTCGCATCCATTTCGAAATTGTTCACCTGGGTATCGGTGATGCAGCTCAAGGAGCAAGGCAGGCTTGATCTGGACACCGATGTGAACCGCTATCTGGATTTTCAGATTCGGCCGGCGTTCAACAAGCCGATTACGCTGCGGAATCTGATGACGCACACCGGCGGGTTTGAAGAGACGGTCGACGACATTATTCTTACCGGTCCGAAGAAGGCCGTTTCGCTGCGCGACTACCTGATCGCAAATCAACCGATACGCATCTTTCCGCCGGGTGAGGTTCCGGCGTACTCGAATTACGGAGTAGGGTTGGCGAGCTACATTGTGCAACGCGCGAGTGGAGAACCCTTCGAGCAGTACGTACAGGAGCACATCTTTGCGCCGCTCGGCATGACGCATTCGTCGTTTCATCAACCGGTCGAGAAGTCTCTTGCCAATCTGCCTTCTGAAGGGTATCGCTCCAATACAACCAAGCCTGCCGTCGGTTTCGAGCTCTTCAATCCCGTGGGCGCGGGTGGGATTTCTTCCACCGCGGCCGACATGGGGCGGTTTGGGCAGGCGCTGCTTAATGGCGGCAACCTGGATGGCAAGTCGATCCTGAAACCGGAAACATTGGCCGAGATGTGGACGCCACAATATCGCGCGAGCGATCAGCTTCCCGCACAGTGCATGGGCTTCTATCAGGCCTGGCGCAACGACTTGCGGTGGATTGGACACGAAGGGGATTTGATTGCGTTTCATAGTTTGTTTTTTGTTGAGCCGCAGCAAAAGCTTGTTCTGTTTGTTTCCTACAACTCGGAAGGAGGCGGCGCGCAGCCACGTCCGGAGATCATTCGCTTCTTCTCGGACCGGTATTTTCCGGGGCCCCCGAAGGTTGAATTCCTGAAGATTCCTGCAAACCAGTTGAGTGAGATTGCCGGGCAGTATGAACCTTCGCGGCGCGCGGAGACGACGAAGTTGAAGCTGTCGGGCCTCTTCGAACAACGCAACGCCACCGTGAATAAAGATGGCGTTCTCACGATCCAGAATGTGAAGGACCTGCGCGGGCACGAAATCAATTGGAAGCCGATCGGGAAGGATTTGTGGCAGGCCGAAGGCGATCAGCAGCGAATCTTCGCGATCCGCGATGGCAACAAAGGGATCATTCGGCTGGCGATTGATTTCCCCGGAATGCAGCTTCAGCGCGTTCCATGGTACGAAAACAGCAGATTCGTGCTGCCTGCGCTCTGGTCGAGTTTGGGCGCGCTTGGGCTTGTGGTTATCGCCACTTTGCTGCGCACCGGTCGTCGCATATTCCTCCATCGGCGTCCACGGCTCGATCCGCAACCGGGAACCCGGTGGATCCCGTGGGGACCGCGGATGGCGGCGTTCGCCTGGGTGATTATCTGCGTGACGATTCTTAGCTGGCAGATCTCTACGAGAGACGCAATTACGATTCCCACACCGGAATGGTATCCCTGGTTCGCAGTGATGAATTGGGCTACCGCGATTGCGATGGCTCTGAGCGTGTTTGCCATGGCGTCGGCTGTGACCATTTGGTGGCGTGAAGGCATGCGCTGGATCACGAAGGTGAAGTTCACGCTGGTGGGGTTGGCTTGTTTATTTCTTAGCTGGTTCGCGCTGCATTGGCACGTAATCGGGCCGACCCACCGGATCTAGCGGAAACACTTCGTAGCTCTACGATGAATCGGCCAAGTAAACTGTTCTCTGTGAAGGCCACTACGCAAAAGATTCAACCCAACCGCAAAGAATTTCTGGCGCTCGCAAAAGCGCACACACTCGTTCCCGTATACCGCACGTTGACGGCGGATTTGGAGACACCGGTCTCAGCGTTTTTGCGAGCTGCCTGGCAGGAGCGGGAATGCTTCTTGCTCGAGTCGGTGGAAGGCGGCGAGCAGGTGGGCCGCTACACTTTCATCGGATTGAATCCTTACAAGCGTATCGTCGCCCGGGGACGCAGTATTGCGATCACCGAAGGCAAGCGGACTGTGCACTTGGAGGGCGATGTTTTTGCTGCGCTGCGCGAAGCGCTCGGCGGGCACAAGCCGGCTCGGCTGGCGGGGATGCCGCCATTTACCTCGGGCGCGGTAGGTTTTTTTGCCTATGACGCCGTGAGGCAAATTGAGCGGCTGCCCGATTTGGCGAAGGACGAATTGTGCGTGCCTGACGCGTGTTTGCTCTTTTTTGATGAAGTGCTGGCCTTCGACCATGTGCGCAAGCAGATTTGGTTGATGGTTACAGCGGATGTGACATTGCTCGCTCCAGAGAAGGCCTATGCAAATGCTATGCAGCGGCTGGGGAAACTGGAGAAGCGACTTTCGGGACCGCTGCCCAAGCTGCGCAGCGTCAAAGGTGACGGAAAACTGAAGGTCAAATACCGCACGCGCAAAAAGGATTTTCTAGTCGCGGTGGAGCGAACCAAAGAGTACATCGCAGCGGGCGATGTGTTTCAAACTGTTCTGTCGCAGCGACTCGACATGGAGCCGGGGCTGGACACCTTCCAGGTATATCGAGCGCTGCGTACCGTGAACCCCAGCCCCTATATGTATTTCTTGCGCTGCACGCCGGATGGCGCGCTGGGCACGCCGGTAAAGGATGCGAAGAAATCAGCGAAGAAGAAGATTGCGACAGAGGCGCTTGAGTTGGCAGGCTCGTCGCCCGAGCTTCTTGTTCGTGTGCACGATGGGAAAGTGGAATATCGACCGATTGCCGGGACGCGGCGGCGGGGTTCGAATGAAGCCGAGGATCTGGCGCTTGAAAAAGAGATGATGAGCGATGAGAAAGAGCGTGCCGAGCACGTGATGCTGGTGGACCTGGGACGCAATGACGTTGGGCGGGTGAGCGAATTCGGCAGCGTGAAGGTGGACCGGCTGATGTTCGTGGAGCGCTACAGCCACGTGATGCATATTGTGAGCGCCATTGAAGGACGGCTCAAGGAGGGGTTAACTGCAGTAGACGCGCTACGCGCCTGCTTCCCTGCCGGCACGTTGAGCGGCGCGCCGAAAGTGCGGGCGATGGAGATTATTGAGGAACTCGAACCGGCGCGGCGCGGAACCTATGGGGGGGCAGTGCTGTATGCCGATTTCTCAGGAAATCTGGACTCTTGCATTGCGATTCGCTCGCTGTTGGCTAAGGATGGCAAGGGTTACGTGCAGGCGGGGGCCGGCATTGTTGCCGACTCGGTGCCGGAGTTGGAGCGCCAAGAATCGCTGAACAAGGCGCAGGCGGTGATTCGGGCGATCAAGCAGGCACAAGAGCTTTAGCGGCTCCTGGCGAGGTTCGCTCAATCGGTCCAGGCCTGACGTTTCCAAAATGGGTGACCGCAGAGCTTGGCAGCTCCAATCAGAAAGACGGTGCCGAGAATAAAGGCGCCTGGCACAACCGGCCATCGCCCTTCGAAGCAATCAATCGCTGCATCGATGAGCTGAATGAATCCAACGACCGCGAGGAGTTGGCCCAGCGCCCGCCTTGCGCCAATGGTAAGTAAGGCCAGCAAGGCGCATGCCAATCCCAGGTTGCGTGCCGCGAAATATCCCGCGAAGATATGGACGGCTCCGTTGATATCAACCCCAGGGGAAGCCAGCATCGCGGGGTGAACCAGCGCAATCACAGCGCCAGCAGCGGTGAGAAGGGCGCCGAGACCGACGATGAGTTGGGCCCACCAGGCGGTTGGATTCCTCGCGACACCAATCTCCCTTGCGTCGGGCTCCGCTTTCAGCTGACTCATGTCCAGCCCCCCAAAAGGCACCTTTCGGTTCCCAGTGCCGGTGGCGGTGGTACGCGAGATTCTGCAGGTTGGTTCCAGAATTCCTACATAAAGCCGGGGGCGCGCACGCTGAGGTTTCCAACGCGAAGAGACAGATTTCTCACTCGGCGCCGAAAATGCGTCGGAAGAAATGGCCGATGCGCTCGAAGAGACCGTTCTTCTTGTGATGCGCTGCCTTGGGTGGTGTCGCTCCATCCGTGGTGGGAGGCTGGGATGATGGGGTGCCCGATGAAGATGCGCCATCGCCAGGGTTGTAAACCAGGGGCTCAGTTGCCGGCACCGTCTTGCTGCCGCGCGGCGAGTTAGATGGATTGCCAGTGATTGGAGCAAGGCCCTCGCTTTGGGCGAGAGGAAAATCGTTGCCTTGGACCTGGGCTGGAGCAGGGGGACAGCCGCAGGGCTCCTTCTCCTGATCGACAACTTCGTGCACGTTTCCATGTTGAAACATGACGCGCTGGCCCGCTTGCACGCGATAGACGCTTCCATCGACGACACTGGTGACGAGCACATACGGAGCGTTACCCGCCGGATTGTCGACACAAGTGTCGCCGCCTTGGCCAAGCCGAATCTTGACGTTGTCCATGCCTGGACCGCCGATGAGGATGCGGAAATCCGGTGTGAGAACCATGTCGGCATTGCGTCCGGTGGCGAAACTGGCATCGACTGCACCGTGATCCATGGCCATCATGATGCCGGGGGCGTCGCCCGCCGGAACACTTGAATCGGCGGCAAGTTTAACGGTGGTCGAGGCGCACACGTGCAGCGTGCCACGCTGGGGCAAGGTGACGTCGGTGGTGGTTGCCCCAGAGGTGATCGTGCCATTGGCAGCGATGAGGGCTTTGCCGCCCATGACCTGCAAGGCCCCCGTCACGACTGCGGCGCTTCCGGGAATCTGGCTGTCGAGCGCAACGATAGCGATGGGATTGGCGGGAGTAGAAACCGCTGGAACGGTAATAACCGAAGGGCTCGCAGGAGACTGGGCGTGAAGGTATGACCCGAATGGCGAAGGTCCAAGAACAAGGAGCGCGGCAGCAAAAATCGTTCGGCTGGCCCGGGGCGGGGTTGTTAGGGAGGACTCTGGCTTCACGCTACATTTCCAGGAAGTTTTTGATCATTTGGTGGCCGCCTTCGGTTAACACACTCTCGGGGTGGAATTGGACACCCTCGATGCGGAATTTGCGGTGGCGCAGCCCCATGATGATCGTGCCACCGGCGGCGGCAGCCCCATTCGATTCCGGCGTCCGCGCGGTGATGGTGAGTTCGGAAGGCAGCGAGTCCTCAGAAACGATGAGCGAATGATAGCGCGTGCAGGTGAGCGGGGTTGGCAGGCCGGAGAAGATGCCATGGCCGTCATGCTGGACGGCGCTGGTCTTGCCGTGCATCAGATGGTGCGCGCGCACCACTTCCCCACCGAAGGCTTCGCCAATAGCCTGGTGGCCAAGGCAGACACCCAGAATCGGGACTTTACCGGCCATCCGGCGGATGAGCGGAACCAGGATGCCCGCCTCACCCGGGGTGCAGGGACCGGGGGACAGCAGGATGCGCTCAGGCTTGAGCGCCTCGACCTCATCGACGGAAAGCTCGTCGTTGCGGCGAACCACAACCTCCGCACCCAGCTCACCGAGGTACTGGACCAGGTTGTAGGTGAAGGAGTCGTAGTTGTCGAGCACGAAAACCATGGTCATTTCAGTGTAGCGCGGGGGCTTCGTCAGCGTGGGCTGTGTGCATGCAGACAGAGTCCAAGCCGATGAAAACCTGGCTGCGATGCCGTTCGCCGAATAGACGAACGATTAAAAAAGAAGATGGGGGTTGACAGAAACGGGAGAACGGACCCAATATATGTCGTATACGACGTATCGTATGCGACGGAGGTCGATGTGGTCACATTGAATGTCGATTCGGCGATTGGATACACATGGGAGGCGGTGGGACTGGTCTGGCTGGTCGGTGTGGCGTTTACGAAGCGAACGGTTCGTTCGCAATCCGCGGGGACGCGCTTGTTTCATTTGGCGCTTGCTGCGTTGGGATTTGCTCTGCTGCGAAAGCATGGATTTACGCAAGGGTGGTTGGGAGTGCGATTTGTTCCGGATGGGTACTCAATTGCCTTCGCGGGTTTCGTACTCACGGTTACCGGCTGCCTGTTCGCGATTTGGGCGCGGCTGACGATAGGCCGCAACTGGAGCGGGCGTGCAACGGTGAAGGCCGATCATCAATTGGTGACGAGTGGACCTTATGCAGTGGCACGGCATCCGATCTACACCGGGTTGCTTTTGGCAGTGGCGGGAACGGCGCTTGCGGATGGGGAGTGGCATGGGGTATTGGCGCTGATCGTGATCCTGCTCGCGCTAATGATCAAGATGAGCCAGGAGGAACGCCTGATGATGCAGACGTTTCCTACGGCTTATCCCGCGTACCGGCAGCGCGTAAAGGCGCTGATCCCAGGCATATTTTGATTGGAGAGCGTGGCACTTTGACAAGAAGAACGACGATTGCAGAGCTGGCTGGCCAGATGGAACGCGACCTGAGCGGGATTCGTCGCGCACTGCGTCAGCCGCTCGAGGCAGAGGTTGCAAAGGGCGGATTGACCATGCCGCAGACCAGCGTGATGCAGGTTGTGGTCCGGCACGACGGGATCAGCCTGAAGGATCTGAGCCAGGCGGTGAGTCTTGCGCACTCGACGGTGAGCGGCATTGTGGACCGCCTGGAGAAGCGCGGAATGCTGTCTCGGCGGCCCGATCCAAAGGACGGCCGAATCAGCCGCGTTTATCCTACCGCGGCGGTAAGGGACTTTGTGCGGGATCAGATTCCGACGCTTGCGCGAAGGCCTTTGGAGGCGGCTCTGGAGCGGTCGAAGCCGGGGGAGAGGGCTGCGCTTGGAAGTGCGGTGAGGCGGCTGAAGGAGTTGCTGGAAGATGTTTAGTGGACCTCACGATTGAGCCCGCTTGCGCAGGAGTAAGCGCATCTGCAAAACTGGCGATGGTTCGCGAACGATGGTGCTCCATTTTCTAATTCGAGGACGGGTGCAGGGTGTGGGCTTTCGGTGGTTCGTGCATCGAGAGGCCAGTGAATTGGACCTGCGCGGTTGGGTGCGCAACACCGAGGATGGAGATGTAGAGGTGGTGGCTTCGGGCACGGTGGAAGATATCGCCGAGTTGCGCGCCAGTTTGAAAAAGGGTCCGCGTGGGAGCCGTGTCGACCGCGTAGTGGAGCACCACCTTGAAGAGAATGAGGCACGCGAATTGCAGTCGTTTCGGATCGAGGGAGCGTGGTGAAACCAGGGAACAGGGATTAGGGAACAGGGAAAGTGGTTGGTCTGTAACCACGCAATACCTACTATAGACGTTCCGATCAACTTCCATCAAAGGTCCGAGTCGTTCCAAGGACGCCCGTCCCGAGAAACGAAGCAGAGCGCGCCGACTGCATCCCTATTCCCTGTTCCCTGTCTTTTATAATCGATAGGGAAGACGAACCGCATACTCACCTGTTCCCTTCCCGCAGATTCTTTTTCAAGCACAGCTTGAAACACTTTGAGGAGATAGCAGACGCATGCCCGAGAAGATTAAGCCAATAAACATAGAAGCTTTGAAGTTATTGGTGCGCACGGTTCCCGATTTTCCCAAACCGGGGATTCTGTTTTACGACATCACTACACTTTTGAAGGACAAGACAGGTTTTGCGCAACTAATCGATGCGCTGGCGGCGCACTACATCGAAGAGAGAATCGACCTGGTACTGGGTATCGAGGCGCGGGGATTTATTTTTGGCCCGGCGCTCGCGTATCGGTTGAATGCAGGTTTTGTTCCGGTGCGTAAGCCGCGCAAACTGCCCGCTCCCGTAGCGCGTGTCACGTATGACCTGGAGTACGGGTCGGATATGCTGGAGATCCACATGGACGCGATCAAGCCCGGGCAGCGTGTGGTGCTGGTGGATGATCTGCTGGCCACGGGCGGAACAATGGAAGCAACCGTAAAGCTGGTGAAGCAGTTAGGCGGCGAAATCGCCGGACTGGGATTCGCAGTGGAACTGGATTTCTTAAAGGGTCGCGACCGCTTTGCGGAGTACGACGTCTTCAGCCTGCTGCACTACGACGAATAGGCTGGAAGCCTACCAAGATTTCTTGGCGGGGGGAACCAACTATTGGTCTTGCCTCAAGAATTCCTGTGGGACACTTTTCAGGCTGGATGTTCACTCGACGATGCTCTTCAGAACGCCTTCGGTCTCCGCTTCGCTCGCTGCCGATTCGGAAGGCGCGCTCTCGCTGTTTTCGAGGAGCATCTGCGCATCGGCAAAGCGATAACCCACGTAGACATCGGTGAGCAGATAAATTGGGTTGGAAGCATCGTCCTCAATTTTCTTGCGTAATTGCCGAACAAAAGTGCGAAGATACTCGACTTCTTCGCGGCAGTCCGCGCCCCAGACTGCAGTGAGCAATCGCGAGTAGGTGATCACTCGGCCGGCGCGGCTCATCAAGCAATACAGAATGTCGTACTCCTTGCGCGTCAGGTGAACGGGCTGGCCGCGCTTGGTGACGCTACGGCGTGCTGGGGTAAGGCGAATTTCACCGATTTCGATCGGGGCATCTTCGACGCGAGTTGGCGCGTGGACGCGGCGATGGGCGGTGCGGATGCGCGCGATAAGTTCACGCGTGCTGAAAGGCTTGGTGATGTAGTCATCGGCGCCAAGCTCGAGCGCTTCGACTTTCTCCTCCTCCGCTTCGAGGACCGTCACCATGAGAACGGGCAAGCGCGGTGCGAAGGCGCGGATGCGCCGGAGCGTCTCGATGCCCCCGATGCCGGGCATGTTGATGTCGAGCAAGACGACGTCGACTGGAGAGGAATGGAGCATTTGCAATGCTTCTTCTCCGCGAGAAGCTTCGTGAACTTGGAAGCCGAGTTCTGCGAGCGGGGGACGCAGGGCGCGGCGGATAGCCGCTTCATCGTCAACGATGAGAACACGAATGGCAGGTTGGTTCATCGAGCTTTCCTCTTTTGTACAGGTGCGGGTATGGCCGCGTAGAAGGTTGTGCCGTCCTCTTCGTCGCTGGCAACCCAGACGTATCCACCATGGATCAGGGCGACGCGCTTGGCGACGGCGAGGCCGATACCAGTACCAGGAGCGCGGTTGGACGAAGTGGAGGAGCGGTAGTAGCGGTCGAAGATCCGCTCGCGGTCGGACATAGGAATGACGGGGCCGAAGCTGTGCACTGAAAAGATTACTTCGGCTTTGGAGTGAATCGCACCAATCGTGATCGCAGTCCCGAAGATCGAATATTTGCAGGCATTGTCGATGTATTGCGTGAGCAGCATGACCATGAGCTGGCGATCGCAGGTAAGAATGAGGCCTTCGTCGGGCAGGCTAATCACGACTTTCATGCTCGCGAGACGGTCGCTCAGTCCGGCCACGACTTCTTCGATAAGGGAGCCAACGTTGATTGTGAGGGCATCAATGGCGACATCACCGGCATCGAGGCGAGCGGTGGTGAGCAGGCGAGCCGTCAGCTCGTTAAGCTGACCGGCCTGCTCGTCAATGAGGGAAACAAGTTCTGCCTGTGAAGGCGAGAGATGGCCCATTTCGCTAAGGCCGGTGCTGGCCGCGCGGATAGCCGTGAGGGGCGTCTTGTAGGCGTGAGCGAGGCTGTCAAGAACGGTGGATCGGAGCTGTTCGGTGCGCCGTTCAGTCTCGATGCGGCTCTCGTTCGCGAAGGCGCGATAGCGGTCAAAGGTAATCGCGATCAGTGAAGCAATCGCGTTATTTGTGAGCGGACTGGTGTCACCGCGAACAACCATGCTGCCGATGGGGACTGTTCCCAGGCGAACCACGCGGCGGCCGATACCAGTCTCGGGATCGTCGTCGGAGGTCTCGAAGTAATAGATATTTTGTGCCAATTCCTGTGGATCTTCCTTCCAGAAACCGGCCTGATAAGTCTCGTGCAGGTCCGCGTCAAAAACGACGACTGCCTCAAGCGAGAATATTTCGTGAACCAGCTCGGCCAGTTGCGGACCTGGCTCCACGTGAAGATTCATCTGCAGAGTACGTCGAGTGAACTCGTAGAGGTCGTGCATTTGACCGCCCCACGACTCTGATTCCTTTGCGTGCTCAGTAACGCGAGCCGAGAGTCGGCTGACGAGCAAAGCGGTGAGCACGAAGGCCAGAAGTGTCACGGAATTCGCGGGGTCGGTGGCAGGATTGAATTCGGCCTGGCGGGCCGTCAGGTAGCTTTGCACAACTACGGCGGACAGCGAAACGAGGACGGCTTGCCAAAAGCCGCAGAGCAGGGCCGTCGGGACCACGATAAGCAGGCAAAGAAGAGCAGAGACAGGCAGCAGCCACTGAAACCAGTGGGCGAGCAATCCGACAAAGCAAATTGACACAATGCCCAAAGCGGATTCAAGGGTGAACAGTAGCGCGCGCGAGCCTGTGCCGCGAGTGCGCCGGGCGCCCAGCGTGGTTCGTAAGGGGATGTATGTGCCAGACAACCGGTACGTCCTTTCCCTTCGGACACTCGGAGTGGGTATTCCGCGAGCTTGGATGAATTACGCATCTTCGTGCGCTGCGCGGAAGTTAAGAGCGAACAAATTCAGCGCTGGCCGCAGATCCACTTTCACGATTGGAAATCGTGTCTGAATTTTAACAGGAAACCCATGCCATTCTTATGCGCCGAGGTGTAAGGGCGAGCGTAGGTGAATCGCAAATATGTCGAAAGACCCGCTCTAGATAAGCCGATGAGGGGCATAAGGATATCTTTTTCTATTCTTCATTTTTTCTTTATGACTCGTTTGCATTACTAGTGTTAACAAGCAGCTGCCAATCATTACCCGAGGAGAAGCGCAAGACGACTCCCGCCCCTCAACAAAGGGTCAACTAGGTCAAAGAACCCGAACGGTCCAAGTTGGGCCGGAACCGAGTCAGCACGGTACCACGTGCGACCTTGCCCCATGCTGTCTCTGAAATCTTCCCGCGTATTAACAAAATCCATCATTTTACCGGAGGAACAGTGTCGATGCACCTGCACCTAAACCGCCTTCTGTTTTCGATCGCCAGCGCGACCCTGACGGCGTCGTTGACGGCTGCCGCACAAACTCCCGCAGCCCCCGCACCCGCGCCGGATCAAGCTCCGGCTTCAGCGCCAGCAGCACCCGCACAAGCACCTGCTCCTCCTGCCGCACCGGCAGCGGCGCCGACATGGAGCGTCGGGCCGATGGATATCAGCGGTCTGATCGACGGCTATTACAGCTACAACGCCAATCGCCCGAGCGATGCGGCGAATGGGCAAATCAACGACCTGTACAACTTCAATGACAAAACGGACCAGTTCAATTTGAGCGAAGCTCGGCTGACGCTGAATCACGATCCAGACCCGGTCGGCGCCCATGTCGATGTCTTCTATGGCCGCACCAACACGCTCGTCAATGGTGGTTCGCACGATCAAGGCGACTACATCGAGCAGGCGTTTATCAGCCTGAAACCGCCGAAGGCAAAGGGCCTGGAGTTGGATTTTGGAAAGTTCGTAACTTCGGCAGGAGCCGAGGTGATCGAGTCCAAGGACAACTGGAATTATTCGCGCTCGGTCCTGTTCGCCTGGGCAATTCCCTACTACCATTTCGGCTTGCGCTCGTCGTTGCCGGTGTCGAAAGTGGACACAATCGGCGTGCAGGTAGTGAACGGATGGAACAACGTAACTACGAATAATGGCGGCGTGACCATTGGCCTAACGAACGCTTTGGTGAAGCCCAAGTACACGTGGAACGTGAACTACTACACCGGACCTTCGAATGCCGAGACGGAAAAGGGATACAGAAACCTGATCGATACGACATTGCTCCTTACGCCTAACGCCAAGTTCAATGCGTACCTGAACTACGACTACGGCCAGAACCGCGATGCGATCACGGGAAGCGGGACAACGGCGGTCGGCGACACCAATCTAAATCATTGGCAGGGCGTCGCATTGGCGGTACACGAGCAACTGAACGGAACATCGGCACTAGCGGGCCGTTTCGAGTACTTCCACGACATGAATGGCTATTCGACAGGCGTCGCACAGGAAGTCAAGGAGTTCACGGGGACTTATGAATACAAGTGGGCAGAAGGACTGCTCACACGCATTGAGTATCGGCGCGATTGGTCGGATGAACCCTTTTTCCACAAGGGCAACGCCAATTTTGTCGATGCGCAATCGACGGCGACCGTCGGGTTTGTCGCATTCTTCGGTCCCAAGCGCTAGCCCCAGGAGGTCGCGGGCTCGACGGTCATCGCCGACGAAGCCGCGATTCTCGCAAACGGGTTTTAAGGCAGGAGTTGAGTTTCTTCATTTCATCTTTATAGAAGCGACTCTAGCCTTTCAGTTATCCAAAGAACCCGTCCTGCATCAGCCCGCGTAGGAAATTGGAGACGGGCGAGCCAATCGAAATGAGCGGGAATCCCTACCCCGAAGCAGACCCACGAATTTTCAAATTTCCAGGAGAATGCTCATGGCAGACCAAAAAGCACCGCAGATGCAGGCCACCCTAGGTCTTACCGGGCTGACCAGCAACGCAATGGCGCTCATCGCTCCCGGCGCCTTTCTATGGCTCACCTTCGCCATCCAAGCCGGTACAGGAGTCGCCGGCCAACCATCAACCGCGCCCGCGATGTGGCTTGGCATCTTTGCCGCGTTGCTGCTGTGTCTGGCCACGGCCGTTGCCTACGCTGAGATTTCCAAGCTCTATCCCGGCACCGGTTCCAGCTACTACTATGCGGAGCAGGCCATGTTGTCGAAGGATAAGGCCTTCAAGTATGCCCGCATCGCAAAATTCATAGTCGGCTGGGGCTCGCACCTCTACTACTGGGTCTACCCCGGCGTGATGGTGGCTGTCACCGGCGTCTTCTGTGGCTACATCGTTGGCTTTCTCTATCCCAACGTCATGAGCGGGTCGAATCCGGGCCCGGTTTTCATGGGACTTGTTGCGGTGGTCTTTTCATTCTTCGTCGCGTGGATCGCCTCCAAGGGCGCCGGCGCCTCAACCGCAGTGAACCTGGCGATTAATATCGTGCAGATCTCGGCGCTGATTGTCTTCAGCGTGCTGGCGCTCGGCTATCGCGTCAACCATCCCGCGGGCTCACCTGCATTCAACTACGATGGGCAAACGCTCTCGACCTATACCTATCAATTCGCCACGGCGAAGGACGGTTCAACGGTCCGTGACGCAAGCGGGAACCCACTCCCGCTGCTGGATAAGGCCGGCAAGCCCGTTCCGTTCACAATTGACTATACCGAGACAGATGCAAGCGGCAACTTCCTCGCGCATCCCAACGCTGCATCGGTGGTTGCGCCGCACAAATTCAGTTACATGTTCATTCAAGCGACGGTCGCAATTCTCATCCTGGTCGGCTTCGAATCGGTGACCTCAATGGGAGGCGAGGCGAAAAATCCAACCAAACACATTCCCATTGCGGTCATTGCGTCGTTGTTAATCCAGGGGTTGGTCTGTTACCTAATCGAATATTTTGCGGCCAACTACTTCCTCAACTCCGGCTATACCATGGCAAGCGCCACGGGATCCGCCGCTCCCATCGGAGACATGATGATCATGGTCGGGGATGCGCTGCTCGGCCAAGGCCATGGCAAGTACTTCATGCTTGCGGAAGCGGTCACCGTCTTCTTTGCGCTGATCGGCACCACGCTGAGTTGCATGAACACGGGGGCTCGCGTGACTTATGCCATGGGCAAAGACGACGAAGCTCCCGAGCACTTCGGCATTCTGCATGCCGGTTCCCTGTCCCCCCGCAGAGCCATCTGGACGCTGGCTGTGATCTCCGCGGTCATCGGCGTTGTTGCCGTTTCGTTCGTTTTTGCCGATGCAACCGCACCGACGGATGCTACCATCGCCGCTTTGCCGCATGGGCTGTTCTCAAGCTTTGGGTATACGACGCACGATAAATTGGCGGCGCTGCCCAACTCTCTGTTGATGATCACGCTAACCTCGAACTTTGGAACATTCATCCTTTATGCGTTGAGCTGCTTCTTGTGCATAGTGGCTTACCATGGACGGCCGGACCACAACTTCCTGGTTCACACGCTCATTCCCGGTTTCGGCCTGCTGGCCAATCTGGTCTGCATGGGCTTCTACGTGGCAGGTCCGTTCTTTAACCTCGGCACAAAGATGGAACCGCTGGGAGCGCTCGCCATCTCTGGCATCTGGGGGCTGTACGGAGCGATTTACTTCCTGCGTTCTTCCAAGGCTAAAGGAAAAACGGTTCTGCTTGAATCGAAGAACGTTCTCAGCTAGTTGCTAGGTAACCGAAAGCTGTAACAGAGATACTGGGTGGTATCTTCGAGGGCCGCTTTGGCAAAAGCGGTTGCGGAGTACCACCCAGTAGGCTTTTGAACATATTGGTTTATGAACATTAGAAATTCCCCGCGAAATCGCGGAAGAACCTTTCAGGCGGCATCGCTCATGTTAGAGGTACAGTTCGGCCAGGCCAGCGATCCAGGCAAAGTCCGAACCAATAACGAAGACTCTATGGGATCATTCATTCCCTCTTCGCGCCAGCAGGCGCGATCGCACGGCTATCTTTTTGCCGTTGCAGACGGTGTAGGTGGAATGGACCTGGGCGAGGTGGCTTCTGCCACGGCCGTTTCCGTGATCACCGACGAGTTTGCCAAGGCACAATCGGGAGCGATGTTGATCAGTCTCCTGCCGAGGCTAATCCACTTTGCCAATGCAGCGGTGCACGACTGCACTCTGGCTCCGCAATATCGTGGCAAGAAGATGGCAACGACCGTGGTGGCGTGTGCACTGCGGCACGACCAAGCCATCGTTTCGCACGTGGGCGATTCGCGATGCTACCTGGTGCGCAATGGTAAGGCAAAGCAGATTACTCAGGATCATACCTGGGTGAATGAACAAAGAAAGCTTGGCTTGATTTCAGCGAGCGATATCGCGGACTCAGACGCGCGCCATGTGTTAATTCGCTCTCTCGGGCCGGAGATGTTTGTATCGCCCGACACGACAGCATTGACTCTGCAGCCTGGGGATCTGCTCGTGCTTTGCACCGATGGGTTGCACGACGAGATGAGCACTCCGATGATTGCGGGGATTGTTTCCCAGCAGAAAAACATTGATGAGATCGCGCGCGAGCTGGTGGCGCGTGCCGTGGAGATCGATGGCAACGATAACACGACGGCGCAAGTAATTCGCGTGCGATCTGTGGAGCAAGTGGGTATGTATCGCGGCCGACCCTACAGTCTGCCATCTTAAGATCTGGGCGACCCTAGTCTCAAGTTTGTAACGAATTCCATGGGTTCAGCCTGTAGAGTGGTGAAGGCGTTGCTTGGAGTAAGAACGGACGATGGGATTTCTTGACAGCGTCGAAGCTGGAACGCAAATTGACTCCTACCGCATTGACGCTCCCGTTGCGCGCAGCGGAATGGCTTCTATCTATCGCGCTACCGACCTGCGCAACAACCGCGTGGTTGCCCTGAAGATTCCGCACCCTGACATGGAAGCCGACCCGATTCTTTTCGATCGATTCCAGCGTGAAGCCGGCATTGGCGAGCGGCTGAGTCACCCAGGAGTGATGAGAGTGTTTGCCGTTGAAAAGCGCTCGCGCGTCTACATGGTGATGGAGTGGTGCGATGGAAGGCTGTTGCGCGAGATCATAAGCGAAGGAAAGATGTCGCAGGATCGGGCGATACGAATCGCAATCGAAGTGCTCGAGGCTCTCGAATACATCCATGAAAACGGTGTGGTCCACCGCGACCTGAAGCCGGAAAACATCATGGTGGATGCCAATGACAATATCAAGCTGATCGATTTCGGGATTGCCGGCGACTCGGCGGCACGACGTCTGACTTATGCCAACTTTACGGCGACTCTAGGCACCGCGGACTACATTTCGCCTGAACAGGCGAAGGGTAAGCGAGGGGATGGGCGTTCGGACGTCTACGCGATGGGCATCATCTTGTACGAGATGCTGACGGGCAAGCAGCCATTCACCGGCTCATCGCCGCTGGAAGTAATGAACGACCGTCTGTTGAACTATCCAACGCCGCCGTCCGTAGTAGATCCGTCCATTTCGCCACAGGTGCAGGAGGTGTTGTACCGTGCACTCGAACGCGATCCGAAAAACAGATATGCGCGGGCGAAGGATTTTGCACACGATTTGCAGCATCTGGACCAGGTTGGGGTCGAAGATCGGTCCGAAATCCGCAATTGGAGCAAGCGCAAGGCCCAACTGCCTCGGGCGATTCTTTACTATGCCGCGATAGCTCTCATCCCGGTTGCGATCCTTTTGTTGATGATGCTCATTGCACATCGCCGGTAGAACTATTTAGCAGAGAAATCTTCACGGATTCCTTACGACCAAAGCTCTACGATTTGAATGCAAACCCACATCATTTCCTGCTCGAAGGAGACCCATGGCAAAGTACAAACTTGAGTACATCTGGCTTGACGGCAAGAAGCCCGTTCCTGAACTGCGCGGCAAGAGTCTACTCAAGGCTTTTGAGAAACCACCCACGCTTGCCGATCTGCCCCTTTGGGGCTTTGATGGCAGTTCCACGATGCAGGCCGAGGGCAGCAAGTCTGACTGCGTTCTTAAGCCCGTGGCTCTCTATCCCGACCCAAGCCGCAAGGACGCCTATATCGTTCTGAGCGAAGTCATGCATCCGGATGGCACTCCGCATTCGACGAATATGCGCGCGACCATTGAGGATGACCCCGACCTGTGGGTTGGTCTCGAACAGGAGTACTTCCTCTATAAGGACGGCGCTCCTCTTGGCTGGCCGAAAGGCGGATTCCCCTTAGTCCCCCAAGGCCCGTACTACTGCGGTGTTGGTTACAAATATATGGGCAGCATCGCCCGCACTATCGTGGAAGAGCACTGGGAGGCTTGTCTCGCTGCCGGAATCAATCATGAAGGCATCAATGCTGAAGTCGCGAAAGGCCAGTGGGAGTTCCAGATCTTTGCCAAAGGCTCTGCCAAAGCTGCGGATGACACCTGGACCGCTCGCTATTTGCTGATGCGTCTCTGCGAGAAATACGAAGTGGACGTTGTCCTGCATTGCAAGCCTCTCAAGGGTGACTGGAACGGGTCCGGTATGCACTGCAACTTCTCCACCAAGTATCTCCGCGACGTCGGTGGCAAGGAATATTTCGAAGCCCTTATGAAGGCATTCGAGGCACACATTCCTGAGCACATCGCTGTGTATGGCCCAGACAACCATCTGCGCCTGACGGGACTGCACGAAACGCAGTCCATCGACAAGTTCAGCTATGGCCTCTCCGATCGCGGCGCCTCGATCAGAATGCCTGTCAACTTCGTCAAGAACGGATACAAGGGCTATCTTGAAGATCGCCGCCCGAATTCCGAGGGCGATCCGTACCAGATCGTTTCGCGGATTCTGAAGACGATTAACAGCGTGGCGAAGCCTTAACGTTTGTGCGGCATCGCCTTCGATCGAGTACTATTTGGCAATCTGTAATGGGGAATTGGGAGGAGTGCTTGGCTTTCCTCTTCTCCATTTCCAGCTTTATCGCCGGGCTGCAAAGCTTCCCCGGCGCGGGCCATCGATTCTGTTGAACGGATTCGCTTTTTCCCGCCGAAAGAAGATTTAGATCGGCGGGGCATCGTAACCTTCCAGCTCTTTTCTCTCGGGAATCTGTGCCCCAACCTAACAGCGTTGTTGTTTCTCCGGGGAGATTGGGACACATTCTCGTCGCAGCTTCCTAGTCACTGCAGTTGCTTGAAAGGCCGCTGCTACCTCACGCAGCCGACCCGATGCGAAGGAGACACTATGGCGGAAAAGAAAAAGAAGAAGAAAAAGCACAAGCATGCTCATGTGAACGGAAAGGCAGCCAACAGCGTCGACCATCACTCCAACGGCATGGCTTCCGTGCCCGCGGTTTCCATGCGCCTGGGCAAAGACTGCGAATACGAAAGCGAGATGGCCCTTCTGCAAATCGAACTGGTCAAGCTTCAGGAGTGGATCAAGCACGAGAAGCTGCGCGTCGTGGTCCTTTTTGAAGGGCGCGACGCCGCGGGCAAGGGCGGCTCCATCAAGTGCGTCACAGAGTCGCTCAACCCCCGCGTATGCCGAATCGTTGCCCTCGGTACTCCTACCGAACGCGAGAAATCCCAGTGGTACTTCCAGCGATACGTGCCCCATCTGCCCGCCGCCGGTGAGCTGGTCCTCTTCGACCGTAGCTGGTACAACCGCGCCGGCGTCGAACGCGTGATGGGCTTCTGCACCGAAGCCGAGCATCAGGAGTTTATGCACAGTTGCCCGGAGTTTGAACGCATGTTGATTCGCTCCGGCATCCTGCTCGTCAAGTACTGGTTTTCTGTCAGCGACGAAGAGCAGGAACGCCGATTCCAGGAGCGCATGAACAATCCCACCAAGCGCTGGAAGATCAGTCCGATGGATCTGGAATCCCGCAAGCACTGGGGCGATTATTCTCGCGCCAAAGACGAGATGTTTGCCATCACCGACACCAAAGAGTCCCCTTGGTTTGTCGTCAACTCCGAGGACAAGAAGTCTGCCCGTCTCAACGTAATCCGTCACCTGCTTTCGCTCATCCCCTATCGCGATCTAACCCCGGAGTCGCTCAAATTGCCCAAGCTCGTCAAATCGGACTACGTTCGCCCCCCAATGCGGAATCAGCACTTCATCCCGGTGATCTACGAGCGTAAGGTCAAAGAGCCAAAGTCCCAGCACTCCGCCCCGAAACCAGAAGGAGCCATGGCCTGATTTGTGAGTGAACGGGCGCGGTCCAAGGCGACTGAACCATCGGTCTTACCTTTTCCACCCCACCACAATCGAGGGCGTCGTGCCCCGCTTCTAGGTTTACGCGGAAGAAGTAACTCAAGGTCGAAGATCGGGGTTGGAAATATATAGAGGAGTGGAAAAGGTGGTTTGCTTTGCCGGTTCCCCCAAATGCGCGATTTGATCCGGGTTTGCTCGCCTCTTGGGGCTGGTGGTAGATTCGGTGGCATACCACTTACTTTCCAGGCAACAGGAGATGTATGTCGACTGAGTTGCGTAACTTTCTTGCCCTTTCCTACGAAGAGCTCGAAGAACTGAACCTGCAGGCTAAAGCGGACCGCGCGAACCGCGTGGCGATCGATGAGATGCGCGAGAAGCGAATCAAGTACCTGACCGATGAAAAGCACATCAAGGCTGTGACGGTACTCTTCAGCGATTTGGAAGGCCGCCTGCATCTGCTTGACTACGACAAAAAATTTCTGCTCGGCGCCTATGAGAATCTGACCTTTGACGGCTCTTCGATTCGCGGATTTACGGCGCAGAAAGAGAGCGATCTGCGGCTGGGCATCGACTGGAGCTCGTTCTACTGGGTGCCCGCAGATGTATTTGGCAATGGCAAAGTGCTGGTGTTCGGAACGGTGATCGACAAGGATGGGACGCTGTATTCGGGCGATTTGCGCGGCGTGTTGAAGAACTATTCGGACACTCTGTTTGAGGAGAAGGGCTACACGCTGAACGCGGCGAACGAAATTGAGGGCTTTCTGTTCGCCGGGCGCGACGCGGAGCAGAGCTTCCATCAGACAGGCAAGTTCGAATTCATCAATACCGGCGGCTACTATCACGTTCTGCCGTTAGACCCGCTGCGCCGATTCATCGATGCCGCGGCCGAAGTGCAGCGCGCAATGGGATTCCAAAATGAGAAGGACCACCCCGAAGTAGCGCCAAGCCAGTTCGAAATCAATTATGGCTATGGCGAAGTTGTCGCAGCGGCCGATCAGATTCAGCTTTATAAGCTGCTGTGCCGGCAGATCGCGAACAATATGGGCTACACGGCAAGCTTCCTGCCCAAGCCAGTAGTGGGAGTGAACGGCAGCGGCATGCACACTAATGTTTCGATCTCCAAAGGAAAGACAAACCTGTTTTGGGATGAAAAGGGGCAGGAGAAGTTGTCAGCGCTTGGTTGGGACTTCATCGACCACATCCTGACGCACGCCTTGGATATTTGCCTGATCCTGAACCCCAGCGTGAATGCGTACCGGCGGCTTGATCCGCATTTTGAGGCTCCGAACCAGATCAAGGCTTCGGCGACCGATCGCGGCTCAATGGTGCGCGTGCCGATTGGCAACTCGCGATCGATGCGTGTTGAGGTGCGCTCGGTGGCTCCCGACGCGAATCCGTATTTGACAATGTACTCGATTTTCAAGACGGGAATCGACGGAACCAAGGCAGAGATTGACGACCTGCGCCAGGCGCAGCGCTATTTGCCGGATCACATTCAACAGGCGATCGACGACTTCAAAACTTCGAGATGGATTGGCGAGATTCTCGGTTCCGACGTTCAGGGTCGTTTCGCGGACCTGAAGGAGGCCGCCGCGAACCGCTCCCCGCGCGAGCTTGGCACGTTCGTGAAGGGTTCCGAGGTGCAGTACCATCACGAGGTCTATAACCAGTCGCTATGGAATCTGTTTTAGTGCATCAGAGCCTGGTGACCGATGGCCTCCTTGAGCCAAACATTGAAGCGGCGGAGCCCTTGTAGGCTGCGCCGCTTGTCTTGCACAAATCCTCTGTGAGACTGCCCGATCCTATTTGACGTTGGGCAGGAAATAGGCCTCGACTGCCCGCATCAAAGCCGGTTGGTCGATCTTCGCCGTGACACCCTCGTAACGCGCTGCCCAGCAAATCTGATTCACGAGATCGCGCGGATGACAGCCGCGCAACTCCAATTTCAATGTGCCGCGGATTAGGATGATGAGTTCCCTGATGAGTGCGGGATCGGCGTCTATTTCATGATCCCTGGCGACTCGACGAAAGATTTCGCAGAATTGATCGTCGGTGACCGCGCCAATTCTGATCTTTGTCTGGATGCGCCGCAAGAAGGCAGGATCCAATAGCTCGGCAGGATCAAGGTTGGAAGCGAACACAACCAGCATTTCGAAGGGGATCTCGATCTTTCGTCCGCCTGCCAAGGTTAGGAATTCAATTCTGCGGTCGAGGGGAACGACCCATCGGTTCAGCAACTCGTCGGGACGGATGCGTTGCCGTCCCAGGTCGTCGATAATCAAGACGCCGTTGTTGGCTTTCATCTGCATGGGGCCAACATAGAACTTGTTGATCGGGTTGTACTGCAGATCGAGCATCTCGGCGGTCAGTTCGCCACCGACCATGACCGTGGGACGATGGCAACGCACCCAGCGCAGATCGCGGTTGTCCGACTCGGACTCCCAGGTTCGTTTGTGAATTGCAGGGTCGTAGACTGTTATGATCTGGCCGTCGACCTCGATCGCATACGGTATCCAGATCGCGTCTTCAGCGAGAACGCGCGAAAGAGTCTCGGCGATCGCAGTTTTTCCTACACCGGGAGGCCCGTAGAGGAAGATGGCGGAACCAGAGTTGAGTGCGGTTCCGAACTGAGCCAGCGTCTTGCTGTCGATAACCATATGAGCAAACGCGCGCTCAATATCGGGGGCATGTACCTCGACATTGCGAACACTCTGCCGGCGGACCTGCTCGACATAGCTGGCCAAGGATACCGGCGCGGGTCCCGCATATTGACTGTGCGAAAGAAGCTCGAGTGCACGGGACCTGCCCTGAGACGTGATCGCGATATAAGGAATGTTGCCGGTCATTCCGGTCACTTCGCACAGAAGCTTTCCCCGCAGCCGGCTGAAGAGATCGTTTGCGACATCGTAGTTGAGCCGCATATGATCGCCGAGATCGAGTACCGAGAACGGGCCAGAAGTATAGAGAGATTTAAGAGCGATGTCTTCAAGGACCGATTCGCGTACGCCAGCTTCCGGAATGTTTCGGGGCCGATGGTCTGGGGTGGCAACGTGCTCAGTCTTACGGAAGTTTTGAATATTGAGAATATCTTCCAATTTGCTATCTCCGGTACCTGTGAATATACCCGGTTGCTTCGAAGCGAGCCAATTCTTTGTGCGCTTTGAGCAGTACGAAAGAAAGGGGCTGGGATTTCGGTGGAAAAACGGACGACGAAGGCGTCCAATCGGCAAGTTAGTGGCGAGAGTCGAACGGAATATCCCAGGCAGGAGCGGAGAGATTTTGACAGACAAGAAGTGAAGGCGATACTTGAGGCTATGGCTGGCCATCGAAAACAGGAAACGTGGACCGGCCAGATTGGTCGGAAAGACGAGGCGCTTTATGACTTTGGATGTTTTTGATTTGCATGGGAAGACGGCTTTGGTGACTGGCTCTTCGCGAGGGCTTGGGTTGGGGATTGCGCTGGCATTGGCGGAGGCCGGTGCGGAGATTGCGCTGCATGGGTCGAGTTCCGTTCCCCCGGATTCCACGAAACAGGTTGAAGAAGCGGGTGGAAAACCCACAGTTGTCACTGGCGACGTCAGTGACGGGCGTGCTTGCACTCGGATGATCGACGAAGTTATGACAAATTTCGGCAAGATCGACATCCTGGTGAACAATGCCGGGACAATCCGGAGATCTCCGGCGGCCGATTACTCGTGGGAGGATTGGAGTGCGGTTCTTGAAACAAATCTGTCGAGCGTCTTTCGTCTGAGCCAACTCGCGGGTCGGCAGATGATGGCCCAGGGCGGCGGAAAGATCATCAACATTGCATCGCTGCTCACATTCCAGGGTGGCGTGTTTGTGCCGTCGTACGCGGCGGCCAAGGGTGGCGTGGGCCAATTGACGAAGGCCTTTGCCAATGAATGGGCCTCGCGAGGAATCAACGTAAATGCGATTGCTCCCGGCTATATGGAGACAGACAACACAGCGGCGCTGCGGGCTGACCCTGTGCGTTCGCGGCAGATTCTCGAGCGAATTCCCGCGGGACGGTGGGGAACGCCCTCCGATTTGGGCGGAGCTGCGATATTCCTGGCCTCGCGGGCCAGCGATTATATGCATGGTCATATTCTTGTCGTCGATGGCGGATGGATGAGCCGTTGAAGTTCATGGGGCATGTCACTTGTGGATTTGGGAGCGATGGGCGCGAACTGCGGCCGCTGGGTCTTCCTCGTCTTCTACAATGTCGCAGCAGGCATTTATTGTTGAATTGGGCGCTATCGGGCCAACTCTCTTTTTTTCAAAGTGACTAGATCGCATCGATTTTCTAATGCGCGCACGAGGTGAGTTATCGATGAGTGAATCAAAGGGTAACAGTTTGACGTTCCGTAAGGATGCCGAGTTAGATCTACTTTCGTTGGGAGCCCTGGTGCACCGGCTTGACCCAGGGATCATTCCGTTTCGCAAGGCGACACAATGTGCGATTCATGTCAGCGGTGGCGAGTTTAATGTGGCAGCCAATCTTTCTGACTGCTTCGGACTCAAGACCGGCATCGCGTCCGCGATGGTGGATTATCCGTTGGGAGATTTGATCGCTGAACGCGTGCGGGCCATGGGCGTGAAACCGTTCTACAAGCATTTCGCGCACAATGGTGTAAACGGACCCAATATGGCCGCAGTCTATAGCGACCGGGGCTTTGGCGTGCGCGCTCCCGTGGTCTTTTACAATCGGGCCAACGAAGCTGCGGCACAATTGAAACCCGGAGACTTTGATTGGAAGGCGATCTTCGCCGACGGCGTCAAATGGGTGCATAGCGGGGGAATCTTTGCCGCGCTTTCGCCGACCACGTCGGAGCTTGCGGTGGAAGCGATGCGCGAGGCCAAAGCTGCCGGTGCTGTGACTTCTTTCGACCTTAACTTCCGTGAAAAGCTTTGGAAAATCTCTGGAGGCAACACGCATGCGGTCGACGTGATCGGACGGATTGTCGAAAACGTAGATGTACTGGTTGGAAACGAAGAGGATTTGCAGAAGGGACTCGGCATTGCCGGGCCCGAAGTCACTTCGAAGTCCAAGCTTGACCCGCGCGTTTTCGTTGAGATGATCGATAAGGTTGTGCAGAAGCATCCCCATGTGAAGGTGGTCGCGACGACCCTGCGGGAGGTGCATTCCACAAACCGGCACAGTTGGAGCGCGGTTACCTGGATGAATGGGAAGACGTATACCGCGCCGACTGCAGAATTGGATGTATACGATCGCGTGGGCGGTGGGGACGGTTTTGCCGCGGGGTTCTTTTATGGCCTGTTGACCGGTGAGACTCCGGACGTTGCAACGAAGCTTGGCTGGGCACACGGAGCGCTGCTTACCACTTTTCCTGGTGACACCACGATGGCGACATTGGAGCAAGTGCGAGCGTTCGCACAGGGCGGGTCGGCGCGGATCCAGAGGTAAGTTGGCTGCTGTGGAGTTATCGGCGTCTCGAAAGCAGCTTGTCCGGAAAGACATGAGAAAGAGGGCAGCGAGTTGACTTGGTCGCGCGCTTGCTGCTGCGAGTCACTCCCTTACTTTGATGACGACCGCACTATAGGTTGTTCCAGGGGAAACAATTATCTGATGGGGCACTCCGGCATTTACTGTTACAAGATCCCCGGGCGAGATGGTCTGCGATTTTCCGCCTTGAATACCGGTTCCCTTGGTCTCACCCTCGGGGGTCGATTTTGGACCAATGACGGTGCCACCGGTGATCAGTGTCGCGCTTCCCTGCTGCACAATCATCACGTCATCGAAGTGGGCGTGGACTTCTGCGCCGCCGCTTGATGTGCGCACCGAGAGCTGCACCTTGTGGCTTCCGTAGTCTGCTAGCGTGACGCCAGCGCTGCCCGTTGCCGTGGCTTGGGTAGCAAGCGTCGTCAGCTTCTCTCGAATTTGGGCAGCGGAGAATACATCGGCGTTGCCGCCGCTCTGCGCAAAAGCCGGAATACAGACCGCAGCAACGGCCAAAAACAATACAGCAGATTTCATCGAATTTCCTCCTCAGCGCATGCATTCAAGCGGCGCTGGGTCCATGTCGGCATAGTCCTGGTTTTCGCCGCCCATGCCCCAGCAGAATTTGTAGGCCTGTGTGCCCACACCTGCGTGGATGGACCATCCGGGCGAAACGACAGCCTCGCAATTGCTCATGAGGAGGTGCCTAGTTTCTTGCGGTGGGCCCATGAAGTGAAAAATACGAGCGTTTTCCGCCACGTCGAAGTAAAGGTAGATTTCGGAGCGACGCATGTGGGTATGAGCCGGCATGGTGTTCCAGGCGCTTCCCGTTTGCAGATGGGTGACGCCCATGACCAGCTGACAGCTCTTTGCGCCCGCCAAGTGGACATACTTATAAATGGTTCGGTGATTGCAGGTCTCAGTACTTCCAATTTCGGTGGGCTGCGCGTCTGCTTTCTTGACGACGGTGACGGGATAGACTCCATGTGCCGGATAACTGAGGAGATAATATGCGGCGGGCGTGTCTTTCGATTTCGATTCGAAACGGATGTCAGCATTGCCTCGCCCGATGTAAATCAGGTCGAGATTGTCGAGTTGATAGGATGACTTGCCGACATGTACGACGCCCGCTCCGCCGACATTGAGTGCGCCCAGTTCACGGCGCTCGGTAAAATACTCTGCTCTCAATTCTGCACTTGTTGGCAATACGAGCGCGATTTCGAGCGGCACTGCCATCCCCACCACAGCGCGATCCAGATCCACGTACGTGAGCTGAATCGTGCCTGCTTGGTAAAGGCCTCCGAAAAGAAAGGATTCGCGAAGCTCCTGCGTTGTCATGCGCGGGTAACGCACGGGATCAGCTATCAAGACGGTTTTCATAGCGAGGCTGTTTTCCTCTTTTTTCTCTCGTAGTTAGCGAGGGCGTTGTTGCAGGAGCCATTGCACCAGCTCCTTGCCGCCGGCAAAGTTATCGAACTGATTGTAGATTTGGGGCTTCTTTCTCCCATCGGTGTATTCGTTATAGAGCCACGGATCGACGGCGGCAAATATCGTGCCGCGCCCGTACTTTGCTGTTGCCATCACGACGTCGCCGCGATCGCGCAGCAATGCGACGGCGGGGCCGCTGAGCGAGATGGAGCAGGTGTCCTTCATATAGAGAGTGTGAGGATGGTGAAAGAGTTTGCCCTCGGCGGCAACAGGAATTCGGCCGTCTTCAACCTGTTCGCCGATGATGTGATGATGCAAGACATCGTCGAAATGGATTCCAAAGCGATCAGCCAGCAGATTCAAATGGGCAATGTCGGCATTGGGCGGATCGTTCTCCATAAGGACCAGTACACCTCCGCCTTTTACCCATGCGGCAATCCCTTCGGCGTCGTGGTCGGTCATATAGTTTGGATTGGGATTCTTGCTTGGAATGTCGGGTGACACGATGATATAGAACTGCGCCTTCGCCAAGTTACCTTGCGTCGGCGCGGAGTAGAGAGTCTCCGTCATCGCTCCAAAGCTTTGAAAGATATTCCCGAAGAGGGAATAGCCGCTGTCGCTCAGGTCGGACCATTTGTAATGGAAGGACTCCGACTGTCCGGCGGCGTTCTTGCGCTGCTGGCTGTTAAACCAGGCATCGAGCATCACCCTTTCGCCGCGCGCGATAGCCGCTGTGGGTGCGTTGTCAACCTCGGCGGCAGCCAAAAGCAAGGCGCCCAGGCCAATACCTTCCTTGTTGGGATCTTTGAGGGCCGCTGGAGGCGCGGAACCTTTGTCTTCGGCTGCGCTCCGATTTCGTGCGTTATGAACGGCTCCTTGAGTCATCCTGATGACACCGCCCGGATCCTGTTGCACAAAATGCTTCAGGACTCCCTGCCAGGTACGCTGAGCATGCAAAGAGTCGCGTTCAGGCAAATATCCCAGGCGCGCACCCTTTGCGAGTGCATAGATGAGCAGGCACTCGGCGGTTGGGGAAGCCGGATGGTGATTGGACGTGGTCGATCGCGGTAATTCGTCAAAGAGCCCTGTCTCGGTGTCCTGATGCTGCACCGCCTCGGTTGCGATGCGATTCAGCATAGCGATGAGCTCGCCACGCCCCGGATCTTCCTGCGGATAAGAAGGCAGCGAATCGACAAGCGCCACAGCCAGTCGCGCAGGTAGAGTATCGGAATAAACAGCTGCTTGATCCAGTTCCCTCGAAAGCGTTTGGGCACTCCTGTTCCACTTCTCAAAACTTCGAGTAATTCCGGCAAAGTCCGTCGGTTCTTGAAACACGGAAGCGTATTCCGCGAGGAATGGCTGAGCCATACACGGGCTTTCCGACCGCGATCCGCTTCGCGCGGAAGATGAAATATTACAGTCAGCTACGACTTGCCGGCGGATTCCGGCGGCTGCTTCGTGATATTTCGTATCGAGCGTTACACGGTATAAGAGGAGCAGTTGACGGCCGAGAAGAGCGTCGTCGAGCGCGCCGGTGGTTCGGTTGTCGGAATCAGTCGGCACATTCGCGCGGAGAAATTCATCAACCCGGCCCTTTCCATAGCGAAAGTAGTCTCCATTCGCCGTGTTGTACCAGACAGCGTCTAGTCCCTCGAGTTGCAAACCGGTCTCTTCGCCCCACGCGTTCGCTGGTCGAGCTCCCGTTTCATTTACAGGATTGAGCTGAAGGATCGTGTTCGCGACTCGTTCTGACCAGGTCGCGGATTGCGCGCAGGAGGGAATGGCCACACCAATGTATATGGCAATGACAACCTGCAGGCCTAAGCCGCATTGCGACACCCTTCGAGATAGACGATTGCCCGCTAGGGTCGGAGGTTTTGGCGGCAACCGCATGATGAACATCCTAAAAGGGGGCGATTAACGACACAGAATACTGCGGTCGCCCCACTATAACGGTCTACCACATGACACTTCTGCCGACGAAATCCAATCGCTCATCCGCTCCAGCAGGCGGGCTGCAAGCACCATTCATGTTAGGCGATGCAGACTTGTGCGGCGTAGACTTTGGGTATGGGAGAAGACGCACATCTCACCGCAGCCAAAGACCGCGAAGGAAGATTCTCGGGCTACTACAAATGTTCCCTTTGCGACGCGGAGTTTCGTCCCAATCCCGAGAATCGCGGGGAAATGATGATCATCTTTGCTCGTCACATCGAACGATCGCATCCCTCCCAGAAGACGGCACCCGAAAAGTGAACTGGTCCGCGAGGCGTCCAGGCTCCGCAAGATGGAGCAGGACGAAGAAGGGCGCGCCCGCTAGTCGGCGCGTAAGGGTGAAAGGACCCTTAACGTTCAGTATTGCAATTGCGCGAGCTACCCTGGGTACGTCCCGGTTACGTAGCCCTCCAACGCCTGAATAGTTTGCGCCTGACCGGAGATCACCCATTTCACAAGATCTCCGATGGAGATCACTCCGACAACGGCATCATGTTGCACTACTGGAAGGTGACGAAAATGGTGATCCGTCATCATCGCCAGGCATTCGTCTACCGTGTGCTGCGGGCTCACAGATACCACCGGACAAGTCATGATCTGGTGGACTTTGGTCTCTCGTGAAGGGTGGTCCATCAGGATCCCTTTGCGCGCGTAGTCACGCTCGGACAGGATGCCGACCAGCCGATCGTTGGAAAGGACCAGCAAGGCACCCACGTCATGCTTTGCCATCTTCTCGAGCGCTTCGTAAACCGACTGTTCGGGGGCTATCGACAGTACGGTGTTCTGATTCTTCCAATTCAGCACCAATCCAATGGTGTCGGAAATGCTCATCGGACCCTCCTGGAACCTTAATGGGGAAGTGAAAACAAGGGTCATTCCCAAACGACCCTTGTGGTAGCGGAACAATTGAACTCCATTCGCGCAGAACTGTAGTCCCGGCATTAGGGTCAAATCAGCCTATTCGCCGGGCCGGCGGGCCGTCCAGAGCATACCTGGCTCGGCAATTCGACAGTGTCCGACAATATAGTCCATTTTGATAGCGGAAGAATAGAGTGGAAATTCCTTAGTGGTCAAAAGAGGTCTATTTCAACGAGGGGCGCGACTCGAGCGGCGATAGGGCCGGACCGCAACAGCTCGAAAAGAAGGCAAATTTGAGCCGGGCCACTGTTATGCGCGATCTTCAGCCTTCACAGAGGGACCGGTGCGTTCGGACAGGAGCTCATCGACGTGCCGCTTTGTTTGCTTGGCCACATACATGGCAGCATCGGCGGCACTCAAGAGGCTATCCCTGGTAGTGCCGTCCTCGGGATAAAGGGCGATGCCCACGCTTGCAGAACCGCGCAGGACATATCCATCTAAAGGATACGGATCGTCAAAGCTGCTTTCCAGGCGCTGTGCAATCTCTTCGACTTCCCGGCGGCTGTGAATCATCGGAAGCACTACGGCAAATTCGTCGCCACCGAGCCTCGCCAGCATGTCGATGGAGCGGAGCTGGCGTTTCATGCGGATCGCCACTTCCTGCAGGAACATATCTCCGACCTGGTGGCCGTAGACATCGTTCACCTGCTTAAAATCATTAAGGTCGATGTAGATCAATCCGAAGACCCCCGCGTTCTGGCGGGCCTGAACGATTTGCCGATCCAGATTGTTTTCCAGCGAGAATCGGTTGTGGATGTCGGTGAGCAAGTCAAACTCGGATCGGTGGACCAGATCGGAATAGAGCCTCCGGGTTTCAATGGCCAGAGTGGCCAGCCCCACAGCCATCGAAAGGGGAGCCGATTCGTCGGCGTACCGATGGGCGAGCGGATCGAACGCGGCGTACATCGTTCCGAGCGGCGATCCGGAACGGGCGAGAATCTGCTCGCTGACGATTCGGAAAGAGGTGAGGTTGTGCGGGCAGTTTCCGAGTTGTGCTCCATCGAAGATCTGGCACCAACACGGTGCGCCACGGAGCTTGAAAGAAACCAACTCGGTAATCTGTTCGATGACCTCGGCGAGAGGACGGGAGCCGTTAATGTCTTCAAGAATTCTGCCCCGCCGCCGCTCGGCATAAGCTACCTCAGCGTTTTGATGACGCACTTTGCGTTCCACCACCCAGGCCCTCGCGCCCACGGCCAACAGCATCACAAGCAATAGACCGACGAGCAGGATGAGGTTGCGAACGTTCAGCATGGATGGCTTGGCAATGACGGAAATGTCGTCGAAGGAGCGGAGCAGGATATTGAACGGCGCCTCCTCTCCCGGATTGATCGCGCTGCTGTCCAGGATTGTGCAAATGCCAGTGACATGGACTCGTGAGCCCTGAGCTATCCACCGCATTGGCGGCAGAACCGCGGACACGCGCGGGTGACGATAGATCGCAGTGAACAGCCGTCCATCGGAGACCACGACATATTCGTCCTGCGTGGCCTGTCGGAGCTCGGTGACTATTTGACCGTCGATGGATACGAGGTCATTCTGATGCCCGTCGGGCTTGTTACTGCTCCAGAAACCGAGTTGGCGCCAGGTCGCCGACTGTGGCGCGATAGGCGCAAGGATGTGGCGATCCCGGATCTCGCCGTCGGTGAGGCTCAAGAGACGGTCGTGTGCATCGGGAAAGCCTGTTCCGTCCGCGAGGTCGCCAATCTGCAAAGGTTCACGAGTATGGGTCGAGATCCAAAGGCTTTTGGATCCGTCCTGAAGCACAACCGCGGAGCCGGGCTGGTAATACGTAATGGTTCCGTGGACCTGGACCCGGGGCGTGGAATCCCGTACATGGTACCCGGAGAGAATCTGATCCATGGGCGTGGCTGGAAGAGACCAAAATCCAATGCTGGCGCGCTTGATAACTTTAATGTTCGTCAATGTGGAGACGTAGAGCACGCTTCCAGTTTGTTGCATCTTGTCGTCGAACTTTCCAGCGGCTACCCCGGTGATCTCCACATCAGCGTCCAGGAGGTCTTTCAGCGCGCTTTCATCGTTATTGTCGACGTACGCTTCAATGTGCCCCCCCTCCGTGAGCAGTTGCACGCAGGCACTGCGTATTGGGGCGGCCGGACTGACCACGAGGTCCGCGGCGCGGACCTTGGCTTCAACGGTAACCAGCCGGGAGTCGTACTCGCCGCGAATCAGCTCATCGAATGTCGCTAGCGCAGGTTTTGGCGGGTTGGCGTGGCGGAGCAGGGTGATAGAACTGGCCACCAGGAGGGGTCGAAAACTTCCCTGCGTCACTCCCTTGATGAAGACGCGGTCACCGGGAAGCAGTGTCGAAGTCGAAGGAGGTCGGACGAAGAGGGCAGAGTCACCGTCCTGCACGAACAGTAAGCTTTCATACCCACGGGAATAAAGAACCGTGGCTTCAACGGCTACGGGAATTGCTCGACTCGCCTCAGCATTGCTGAGGGAGTGAACTGCGTGAAGCGATGCAAGTCGGACGGGCTCCGAAGCCTTGACCGCAGAAAGAGAAGCCAGAACAAATGTTCCTGCAGGAATCAGCTTTCGGAGGACGAAGTCGACAGCCAGGCCGCGATAGGGCGGCCTGGTTCCCCTAGCTGCGTTCATGCCTCCACCCTTCCGGGCCGTGCTTTGGCGAAGTCTTCGTGTAATGCGGCGTTCCAAAAGCGCCTACATTCTTCAGACTGCCCAATTTCTCTCCACCCATCCGATTCCGTGGACTCGAATTTGGCCGATGCCATAGTACGGTTCCGTAGTCTATAGGGCATCACCCACTTCATACTCGAATCCATCGGTAACGCGCCATCCCTCTTTTGAGGCAGATCTGATCGAGTGAACATTCGCTCAGAAAATGCCTCTATGCAATGACTTATGTCACGTGCTCCGTGCAACTATCGAGGAATTCTAATGGTCAGAGGATAGGACTTAACTAGATGTGCGTCCTCTTGCTGAGAGGCGCCTTTCTGTTTGAAGGCTATACCGAGCCCAAACATATTCGAACCGGAGTGATGCCCGCTCAATTCAAGGTTCGCAAATGAGGCTGGCATCAATGACAGGGCGGCAAAAACTACTCAAGTCGGCCCTCTTCCTGATCTCCGCAAGAACCAGCTACGAAGGACGGGGACTTGTCCACGGCCCAGCAAAAGATATCTTTGAGAGACTGATCGGAGCGATCAGTTTCATCGTTTCGCATGTCACGCTCGCATTCAAAGGAATGGACATATCCGTTCTAAGTGTGACGGGCACGATGGCCATCTCCTTTCTCGTGATCGGCGTTACCACCGTGAAGCTGTTGCACGGCAACATTGCGACCAAGCCCGGCGCAATAGAAACAAGCCCGGCCTACATCCGAATGCATGCGCTACGGGCAGCCGCGATCGCCGCGACAATCATGGGCGTCTTTGAGTTATCGAAGACAGCCCTTTATCCCGACCTCAAAGTCTGGGTCTCTCATCTCGTCTCGATCCTCTTCGCTTCGCTTCTAGTCTCCATCGCCAGCTTCTCTATTCTTAAGCGGCAAGCGCGACTTAGGCTTGAGATTGAGTTGAGAGAAGACCGTTATAAGTTGCTCTTCGAAAAGAGCCTGGCGGGGGCGTACAGAACAACACTGGATGGCCTTGTCCTGGATTGCAATGTCTCATTTTGCAGGATGTTTGGATATACGGCGCGCGAGGAAATGATCGGCCACTCGATCACCACCGGCTACTTCAGCACTTCTGATCGAGTCCGATTCATTGAGAAGCTTCGGGCAGAGAAGAGCCTGATCAACTTCGAGCAACGCCTGCGACGGAAAGACGGGAGCCCGGTCTGGGTTCTGAACAGCGCAATTCTATTCACATCTGAGGACGGTACGGGGCCGGTCATCAAGGGCACCATAACCGACATCAGCGATCTCAGAAAAGCAGAACAGGAACACCGCCGATTGGCGGCCATCGTTCGTTGTTCAGACGACGCAATTATCTCGTGCACGCCCGTAGGAGAGATTGAAACCTGGAACGCCGGCGCCGAACGCATCTTCGGCTATAGCGCCGAAGAGACAATCGGAAAATCGCTCGGAATCCTGGCTCCAGTGGACCGTGCAAACGAGCACTTGCAAATCCTGGAGAGAATTCAACGCGGACAGGAAGTGGACGACATCGAGATGATTCGCGTCAAGAAAGACGGCCAGCAGATTACCATTGCTCTCTCGGTCTCACCCATTACGGACGCGGCCGGAGAGGTCATCGGAGCAGCAGCCATCGCCAGGGATATTACGGATAGAAAGCAAGCCGAGGACTGCTTGCGCAATTCCGAAAAGCAATATCGTCTTCTGTTTGACGGCAGTCCAATCCCGATGTGGGTATTTGACCGCAGTACTCTTCGTTTTCTGGCTGTAAACCAAGCGACGATCCAGCAATACGGCTTTACGGAGCCGGAGTTTCTGGCGATGACGATTGCGGACATACGGCCCGAAGAAAACATCCCCGAATTGATGCGGGACGTAGCGAAACGGGAACTGGGACTCCAGAGGGCTGGAGTTTGGAAACATCGAAAGAAAAATGGTGTGACCATCGACGTAGAGATCGTCTGCCATCACTTGGACTTCCACGGATCCGAAGCAATGTTGGTTGCCGCCTACGACCTGACGGAGCGCAAGCGTGCCGAGGAACAACTGCTATTCAAGACTGCGCTGTTGGAGGCGCAAACTGAAACGACAATTGAAGGCATCCTTGTCGTCGATGAATCAGATCGCATCATCCTCGCAAACAAGCAATTCGGGCTTCACTTTGGAGTACCAGGCAGGCTGATAATCGGGAGAGACGATCGGCTGGTGCTCAAGCATGTGACAGATAGAGTCGATGATCCCGACGCTTTCGTTGAAAGGATCAAATATCTCTATACTCACCCGGATGAAAAGAGCAGAGACGAGTTCAAGCTCAAGAATGGTAAGACCTTCGACCGGTACTCTGCGCCTCTCGTCGATTCGAATGGGCGGCATCGAGGACGAATCTGGTACTTTCGCGACATCACAGACCGCATAAATGCGGAAGAGCGTATCCAGTTCCTGGCCTATTACGATGCGTTGACTGGGTTGCCGAATCGAACACTGCTCAAGGATCGGCTCCTGAAAGCATTGGCTCGCGCTCGTCGCAAAGGGGATAAGGTTGCGATTCTGTCCCTCGATCTAGACCGATTCAAACTCGTCAACGATTCCCTCGGTCACCCGATCGGCGATCTGCTGCTGAAGGATGTTGCTGAGCGGATCAAGGGATGCACGCGAGAACAAGATACAGTCGCGAAAGTGAATGGCGACGAATTCGTCGTCGTGCTGAACGGTGTGAAAGATGAGGCTGAAGCAGCCATTGCCGCTGCGCGGATTACGGAAAAGCTTGCCGGCAAGTTCGTCGTCCAGGGACATTCGCTCAGCACAAGTTGCAGCGTGGGAATTAGCATGTTCCCCGATCACAGCGAAGACTGCGACACCCTAGTCCGGTATGCGGATCAAGCGATGTATCGCGCTAAGGAGAATGGACGAAATAGATTTCAGTTCTTCAAGCAAGACATGAACATCCGGGTCATGGAGCGATTAAGCCTGGAAAACGACTTGCGACTGGCGCTTGAGAGAGAAGAGTTTTTCCTTCTCTATCAACCGCAAATGGGAATTGCCAGCGGAGAAGTCACGGGATTTGAAGCGCTGATTCGCTGGCAGCATCCGAAACTGGGCCTTGTTTCTCCGAACGAATTCATCGCAATTGCGGAGAATAATGGATTGATCCTTCCGATCGGCGAATGGGTTCTCAGAACCGCATGTGCACAGGCCCGCAAATGGCATAGGGATGGGCTCCTGGCAGTTCCTGTTGCGGTCAATGTCTCGGCGGTCCAGTTTCGCCAGGAGGGTTTCTGCCAACTGATCCGGAGAGTTCTTCTTGAAACTGGCTTGCCACCGCAATTCCTCGAATTGGAGCTGACAGAAAGCCTGCTCCTGTCAAACGCGGACGTGATGTTCACGGTTCTACAGGAATTGAAGGAAATGGGCTTAAGGCTAGCGATTGATGACTTCGGCACGGGCTATTCAAGCCTCAGTTACCTTAAGCAATTTCGAGTGAATAAACTCAAGATTGACCGCTCATTTATCCGGGATATCGCGATGCATTCCGACGACGCAGCCATCACGACGGCAATCATCAGTCTGGCAAAGAGTCTGAATCTCAAAGTGATCGCCGAGGGAGTAGAAACTGAAGCGCAAATGTCATTTCTGCGCGAACACCACTGCGATGAGATCCAGGGATATTACTTCAGCAAACCCATAACTGCCGTCGAAGTGGCTGACAGACTGCTAGTCGCACCAGCTCAACGGAGTGGCGCGCTGAGCCGCGCGGTCCGGCTTCCAACAGTTCACTAGGGCCAGGCCGGCCGAGCAGATGACACCCGATCGTAACTTCGGAGCTCTCACGCTCATGAATGGATTGCCGAGGGCACAAGACGGCATGCGCTGGATAACTGAACAGTAAACCTCAAATAACTGCACGGGCGCCGCGAAGACGATACGGTGCGCTGGTCAAACCGCAGCTCTATTTCCGGGCCGCAATCTCATCCAAACACCGTACCGCGCACGGATGACGGGAGCGTCATAGAGCAGCCTGGAGACACGCCGGAGATCCTCCGAGCCGTTCACCCTGCCTGGTTTCGATATTTCAGTCGTGATGCGGGCATAGCGGGACTCGCCGCTTGTCGGGCGCCAGATACCGCTGCGAGCCTGGAGAGAATAAAAGGTAATTGATTTGTGACAGGCGTCACTGACCCCGGCCCTAGAAACGATTCGCATAGGACAAGCGATTGCTTTGAAGGCGAAGAAACCAAAAGGTCCGTCAGGAACCTGCGGGGGAACGCTGGTTAACCAGGGCATAGTCAGATTCAAAGAAATCAATATTTCTAATTCGAAGTGACTAATTATGAACGTTATTGGAATTAGCGGGTTAGAGAATTCTATGGCGTTTAAGCAGGCTGCATGGCCCGGCTTGGATGAACGCGAATATCGAATTGCACAGGGAATGGATGCAGCCGCTGCATTGGTGGTCGACGGAAAACTGGTGGCAGCCGCGGAGCAGGAGCGCTTCTCCAGGAAGAAACACACCGGCGATTTCCCCATCGATGCAATCAAGTTTTGTTTAGCCGAGGCGGGCATCTCGGTTTCAGACATCGACGAAATCGCGCATGGATTCGATTACTCCCCCTATCGCGAGCTTTATCTCAGGGACGAAGTCTCAACCAAGCTCTACCAACAGGTCTTCTCACGCGGAGCACTGCTGGCGCAGGTACGCCGCGACCTTCCTGGTTTTCCCGAGGAGAAGGTGTTTTTCGTTGGCCACCATCTGGCGCACGCTGCCAGCGCGGCCTACACGTCAGGTTGGGACGAGTGCCTGGTCGTAGTGAACGATGCGATGGGAGAGATTGAGAGTCTCACCGTTTACGAGTTCCACGACGGGCAGCTGGAGAAGCTTCGGACAGTGGGCGCCAACGACTCGATCGGCATCCTGTATTCGTTAATAACCCTGCATCTGGGCTTCGATTTTAATTCAGACGAGTACAAAATCATGGGCCTCGCGCCTTATGGCGACCCTTCCCGCTTCCGTCCCTTCTTCGAGCAGGCCGTGGAGCTTTGCGACGACGGGTCGATCCGAATTCCGATTCTGAAATTGAACCATTCTCGCGAGGAACGTGAGAATTATCTAGCAACGCGCGCATGGCTGGACGAGCATCTCATTCCGCGCAGGCCGCAAAACCATTCCGTCAATTCCATCCATGAAGACGTGGCTGCGGCGCTTCAAGAGTGTCTCGAGCGCGTCGTCATGCACGTTTGTGAGCACTTTGGAAAGCTGACGGGATTGCGCAGGATTGTCCTGGCCGGGGGCGTTTCTCTTAACTGCACAGCGAACGGCAAGCTGTTTCGTTCCCGCCTTTTCGACGAAGTCTACGTTCAGCCCGTGGCCGGCGACGATGGCGTTGCCCTGGGGGCGGCGCTCTATCGGACCTCTCTTGCCATGGAAATTCCGAATCACCGATTCCCGGCCCCGCTCTTTGGACCCCGATACGGGGCGAGTGCAATCGAGGCTGCACTTCAGTGCTTCAGTGGCAAGATCCAGTGGAAGCGTCTTGATTCCCTTGAAGCCACGTGCACCTGCGCGGCCCGGCTGATCGCCGATGGGCGCGTGATTGCCTGGTCTCGCGGCCGCATGGAGTATGGTCCACGGGCGCTCGGCAACCGAAGCATTCTCGCCGATCCCAGGCGCCCAGATATGCGCGACCGCATCAATGCCATGGTCAAGAAGCGCGAGGCGTTTCGTCCCTTCGCGCCCGCCTGCTCGGTTGAAGAAGCCCATCTCTGGTTTGATGTGGCTGAGGGCACTCAACTTCCCTACATGATCAGCATCGTCGATGTTCGTCCCGATTTAAGGGCCCTTCTTCCCGCGATCACGCACGTGAACGGTTCCGCGCGGCTTCAGACTGTTTCGGCGAGCGACAATCCGGACTTTCACACCCTACTGCTGGCCGTCGGTGAAACGACGGGTCGCCAGATGGTGCTGAATACAAGCTTCAACGTCAAAGGACAGCCAATCGTGAACACGCCCGAAGAAGCTATCGAGACGTTTCTCGGAACGGGCATAGAGTTTTTGTTCCTGGAGAACTTTTATGTCACGCGTTCCATTGCTTGAGCAGAATCGCACGGAAGTCGATTACCCGCGTCATAGCACCATTGCGGAGTTGTTTGCGCAGCAGGCTGCTCGAACTCCAGATGCCACCGCCCTAGCCTCGGGAGATCACACCCTCAGTTATCGTGAACTCGATGAAAGTTCCAATCGCCTTGCCCAGTTTCTGAAGAGCCTCGGTGTGAAGCCGGAGACTTTAGTTGGGGTTGCCATGGAACGATCGGCGACTCTCGTGGTGAGCCTGCTCGCCATATTGAAGGCCGGCGGAGCTTATGTTCCGCTCGATCCCAGCCATCCCAAGGACCGTTTGTCGTGGATCATCGAAGATTCGGGCATGTCGGTTCTCCTGACGACTGCGTCCACCCGCGAGCGGATTCCGCCCGGGGCGAATCGTCTCAACTTTGTCGACGCGGGCGACCCGGCGATTGCGCTCCAAAGCACGCAGTCGGTCCATCCGGATGCCGCCAGCAGCAACCTGGCCTATGTGATCTACACCTCTGGCTCCACGGGCAAGCCCAAGGGCGTGATGGTCGAAAACCGAAACGTTGTCAACTTTTTTACTGGCATGGATCGGGCCATCGGTTGCGAACCGGGAGTTTGGCTCGCCGTCACCAGTGTTTCGTTCGATATCTCCGTTCTCGAACTTTTGTGGACTCTGTGCCGAGGCTTCAAGGTTGTCGTCCATGGCGACGAGGGCCCAGGCACAATGGCCGACGAGATCGTCCGTCACCGAGTCACTCATCTGCAAATGACCCCCTCGCTGGCGCGCATGCTCACGCTCGACACACGCGCGTTTGCCGCGCTCGGCTCGCTGCGGCAGATGCTTCTGGGCGGCGAAGCGGTCCCGGCCTCTGTCATCCACCATCTTCGCCAGAAATTCAATGGCGAGATTCACAACATGTACGGACCGACAGAGACCACCATTTGGTCGACAACTTTCCGCGTAGAAGAAGTGGGCAGTGCGGTTTCGATCGGCAAACCAATCGCGAACACGCAAATCTTCCTACTCGACGCGGAACGGAATCCTGTCGCCGCGGGTGAAGTCGGAGAGCTTTACATTGGTGGCGATGGCGTGGCGCGCGGCTATTGGAACCACCCCGATCTCACCGCTGAGCGATTTCTCGATATCCCTTCCCTCTCAGAGCAACGGATCTACCGCACAGGCGACCTTGCCCGATATCAGCCCGACGGGAACATTGAATTCCTCGGGCGCGCCGACTTCCAGATCAAGCTGCGAGGCCACCGCATCGAGCTAGGCGAGATCGAAGCTATCCTTGAAGATTGCTCTGGAGTCAGGCAGGCGGTTATCGTCCTCCGAGAGGACCGTGAAGACGACAAACGCCTTGTTGCCTATCTGGTGGCCGACTCCGCAGGAGCCAATGACGCAGGCATTCTGCGCAAGACGCTTGAATCGAAGCTGCCCGATTACATGATCCCTTCGAGCTTCGTTTTCCTTCCCGAATTGCCGCTTACTGCGAACGGAAAAACGGATCGCAAAGCTCTCCTGAACCTTCCTCCACCAGGCATCTCCGCCGGCGCCGCCGATGCACTGACCGGAAGCCAACCCAAGAACGAATCCGGCCACGAACCCTCAAGCGAAATCGAACGCATCGTTGCCACTGCCTGGCAAGAGGCGCTGGGCGTACCGACAGTCGGCCTGAACGATAACTTCTTCGACCTCGGAGCACACTCCCTCACCGTCGCCGAGGTACAGGCTAAGCTCCAGAACGTATTGGGGCGCGAAATTTCCCTCGTCGATCTGTTTCAGTTCTCCACGGTACGTGCGCTCGCCGATCAACTCGCAGGGACGGGCGCCCATAGTCAGGGATCAGATCGCGCGCAACGCCGCAGAATGGCCCGGCAGGCTAGAAATGGAACGCCATGAAGCCCTCGTCCATTGCGATCATTGGCATGGCGGGCCGCTTCCCCGGCGCTCGAAACACAGGCGAGTTCTGGAAGAACCTGCGCGATGGCGTCGAGTCTATCCGCGACCGCTCTCAAGCTGAATTGATCGCATCCGGGGCGACTCCCGAAGACCTGGCCAACCCCGATTACGTCAAGCGCGCCGCAGTTCTCGACGACGTTCCGATGTTCGATGCGTCTTTTTTCGGATTCAGTCCGAGAGATGCGTCCATCATGGACCCGCAGCATCGGCATTTTCTCGAGTGTGCATGGGAGGCCCTCGAAGATGCAGGCCATCCGCCGCGTCTTTTCGATGGATCGATCGGTGTCTTCGCTGGGTCGGGCATGAACACCTACCTGATTCACAACCTGCTTGCCAACCATCGGCTGCTCGAATCCGCAGGCTTGTTCCAGCTCAAGCAAACCGGCAACGACAAGGATCTACTGGCCACGCGGGTCTCCTATCAGCTCGATCTACGCGGGCCCAGCATCAACGTGCAAACCGCCTGCTCCACTTCCCTTGTTGCGGTGCATCTCGCCTGTCAAAGTCTGCTCAACTACGAATGCGACATGGCTCTGGCCGGCGGAGTCACGATCGAGTTCCCGCATGGGCAGGGCTACATCTATCGCGACGGAGAGATCCTTTCGCGCGATGGCCACTGCCGCCCTTTCGATCAGGCATCGAGCGGCACCGTCTTTGGAAGCGGCCTCGCAATCGTCGTATTACGCCGGCTTGAAGATGCGCTCGCGGACCACGACCATATCCGCGCAGTGATTCTCGGATCGGCGATCAATAACGATGGCGCCCGCAAGGTCGGCTATCTCGCGCCAAGCGTGGAAGGCCAGGCCGAGGTGATCGCCGAGGCGCTCGAAATCGCTGGCGTCACAGCGGACGACATCTCGTACATCGAAGCGCATGGAACAGGCACCAGAGTCGGCGATCCCATCGAGATCAGGGCGCTGACACAGGCCTTCCGTAAGACTGCCAACCGCGGCGCCTATTGCGGAATTGGCTCGCTGAAATCGAATGTGGGCCATCTTGACGCAGCCGCCGGCGTAGGCGGCCTAATAAAGACGGTCCTTGCGCTCGAACATGCGCAACTTCCGCCCAGTCTTCATTTCGAGAATCTGAATTCTCATATCGAATTGAAGAGCAGCCCATTTTTCGTAAACAACCAACTCCGCGATTGGCAATCTACCGGTTCACCCCGACGCGCTGGTGTCACGGCGTTGGGCATCGGAGGTACGAATGCGCACGTGGTGCTTGAGGAGGCTCCCGGCTCCGTGGTGTCGCGCCAGGCAAGGCCATACCAAGTCCTGACTGCCTCCGCAAAGACCGAGACTGCCGCAAATCAAGCAAGCTCCAATCTCACCGCCCATCTGCAAGCGAACCCTGAGTTGGATCTTGCTGATGTTGCCTTCACTTCTCAGCTTGGCCGCACTACCTTTCCCCATCGGCGTGCACTTGTTGTCGAGGATTCTCGCGAAGCGATCAATGCGATTGCAAACAACGAGCCTCAATCCTTTATCTCGGGAATGGCCGCGAAATCCGCGCCGCAAGTGGTCTTCATGTTCTCCGGGCAGGGTTCGCAATACGTCAATATGGGTCGCGAACTCTACCGGAACGAGCCCGTTTTTCGCGATTGCCTCGACCTATGCGCGCAACATCTTCGTGAACCTCTCGGGCTTGACCTTTGCGATGCGCTCTACCCAGCAGAGCAGGAAAAGGAGCCGGCGACGGAACGGTTGAACCAGACCTGGCTCACGCAGCCTGCCTTGTTTTCGATCGAGTACGCAATGGCCCGCTGGTGGATGTCGCTCGGCATTGAGCCTGCGGCGATGGTCGGCCATAGCATCGGCGAGTACGTCGCTGCCTGCCTCGCCGGTGTCGTCTCTCTCGAAGACGCGCTGGCCATCGTTGCTTTCCGCGGACGTCTCATCTACGAACTCCCCGCGGGGTCGATGCTTGCCGTTCCGCTCTCCGTCGACGAACTCAATCTCAATGGCGTCTTGTCGCTCGCCGCTGTCAACAATCCCAAACTCTGCGTTGTTTCCGGGCCGACGCCGAAGGTCGCGGACCTCGAAGAAGACCTCGCCAAGCGGTCAGTCGCCTGCCGACGCTTGTTCACTTCGCATGCCTTCCACTCCGCGATGATGGACCCCATTCTCGAGTCCTTCGAGAAGCGGCTCTCAACGGTCGAGCTCCGCCCTCCGCGCATTCCTTACATGTCCAATGTCACCGGCACGCAGATCAAAGCCGAAGAGGCCACCGATCCAGCTTACTGGGCGCGCCACATTCGGCAAACCGTCCGATTCTCCGACAACCTCGGCGAGCTGCTGAGCAAACCGGAACAGATTCTTCTCGAAGTGGGGCCAGGTAATGCGCTCACGTCTCTGGCGCGCCAGCAGGGCGGCAAAGCCGCAAGAGCATTTCAATCGTTGCCTCATCCCCACGAGGCCACGCCTGATCTTCGTTGCGCGCTCCAGACACTCGGACAGCTTTGGGTTTCGGGAATCGATGTGGATTGGGCCAAGCTTCATGCGCCCGGTTCCGCGCAGCGCGTTTCGTTGCCAACGTATCCCTTCGAACGTCAGAAATTCTTGATCGAGCCGGATCGAGTTCAACCCGCCGCATCGCCTGTACCTGCGTCTGCACCAAGCGATCAAGAGCGTGCGAGGGAGTATTTCTATCGCCGCGTCTTCAAGCCTGCTTCTCTTCCCGCGGCGTCCATCTCCGAGCCCGGTTGCTGGATTGTTTTCCGCGATACGTCTGGCCTCGGCGAGCAAATTGCCGCCAAACTCAAAACAGAAAAGCAGCATGTGGTTCTGGTCGATCCAGGTTCGAGTTATAAGCGTACCGGAAAGTCGACTTATACACTCCGGCCCGATGTCCGCAGCGACTATGACGCCCTCATCACGGATGCGATCGCAAATGGGGTAACGATCCGGAAAGTTCTTCATCTCTGGTCGGTGGTTCCCGAAACCGCAGACGCGCCACTCGAACAGACGCTTGCTCGCAGTTTCCATAGCCCTCTCTATCTAGCGCAAGCGTTGACCGCTCAGGACCTCGCCAAGATCGACGTCGCCCTAATCTCAAACGGCATGCAACAGGTTGCAGACGAGGCGGTTCACAATCCGGCACGGGCTGTCTTGCTCGGTCCGGCGCGCGTCATTCCCAAGGAACTTCCCGAGATCGCCTGCCGTTCCATCGATGTCGACTTCGATCGCGGCCACGTAAAAGAGTGCGCGGCGCAGCTCATAGCCGAAATGGCCTCTCCAAGTGACAACGCCACGGTTGCCTATCGCGGCGGCCAGCGGATGGTCGAAACACTCGATCGGCTCGATCTCTCGACCTTACCCGAGCGCCACCGCCTGGAGCGCGGCGGCGTCTATCTGATCACCGGCGGATTGGGCGGCATTGGACTGGTTGTTGCCGAACATCTGGCTCGCCAATTCAAGGCCCGCCTCGTGTTGGTGGGCCGCTCCAAACTGCTTAGCGAGGCAGAATGGGAAACGGCACTCAACGACAGCAAGCACACGGAGGCTGATAAACAGAGAATTCGAAAGCTCATCGAGATCCGTTCCATGGCTGGAGGTTTGCTCGTCGCTCAGGGAGATGTCACGAATCCCGATCAAATGCGCGACGTCGTTGCCATGGTCCGAAAGAGATTTGGGAAACTCGACGGCGTTTTTCATGCAGCAGGAGTCTTAGACGACGGACCGTTGATGCCGAAGACCGCAGAAAGCGCTACTCGCGTACTCGATCCGAAGGTGCGTGGAACGCTGGTCCTGGAAGAGGTCTTGCGCGATGAGCCACTGACTTGCCTTGTTTTGTTTTCCTCGATCAGCTCCATCCTGCCGCCTGCGGGCCAGGTGGACTATGCTGCCGCCAACGCCTTTCTCGACGCTTTCGCGCTTAGCCGCAGAGCCCCGGTGACCGTCATCAACTGGGGCGCATGGAGCGAGGTCGGCATGGGCGCGCGCTCCACCTTCTCGCATCCGCTGCTGCAAGAGCGATTGGTAGACACACCTCGGGAGATCGTGTTCGCCAGTCGGCTTTCACTTGAAACGGATTGGCTTCTCTCCGAACATCGGCTGAAGACTGGCAAGGCTCTCATCCCTGGCACGGGTTACCTGGAAATGGCTGCCGGTGCGTTCACGCGTGGCGCTTTTCAAGAACCAATCGAATTCGAGAATGTGCATTTTCTCTCTCCGCTTATGTTCGACCCAACCGCACCGAGAGACGTCCGGATTGAATTGAAACGGGAGCAAGGAGCCGCAACGAAGAAGGATACCTTTCGCTTCGCCGTTCTTGCGCGAGTCGGCTCAGCAGAAACTGGCGAGTGGAGCGAGTATGCTGCAGGCCAGATTGCGCCATGCTCAGAGCGTCCCGCGACGCGCGTCGATCGAGCGTATATTGCGAAACGCTGCCGCCAACGCGAGATCGCATTCGATGATCGACACCGGACCAGGCAGGAGCGTTATTTCGATTTCGGTCCTCGATGGCACTGTCTCAAGCGCTTGCTGATCGGCGGACGAGAAGGCCTGGCCGAGCTTGCGCTCGAGGAGGCGTTTTCCGTAGACTCTTCCGCGCTTCTCATGCACCCCGCAATACTCGATCTGGCCACAGGCTGCGCGCTCTATCTAATCGAAGGCTACGAGTCCTCCAACGATCTCTATCTTCCGTTTTCCTACAAGAAGATTTGCGTCTACCGCCCCATCCCTTCCCGATGCTTTAGCTTCATTCGGTCTCGCCAGGAGAATCTGCTGCGCGGTGAAGTGGAGACCTTCGACATAACGCTCTTCGATGAGCAGGACCATGTGCTTGTGGAAATCGAAGGCTTCACAATGCGTCGAATTGGCGATCCCGCAAAAGCAGCGGAGGAAAAAGCGCGGCCTCCAGGTGCCCCATACTCCGAGGGACAGCAGGCCATTGACACCGATTATCGCCCCAGGATACAGCCGCTCGACGGTGCACGCGCCTTGACCCGCATACTAATGGCGAAGGCTCCCCTTGCCGTCGTTGTATTAGCCCAGCCTCTCGAAGATCTGATCGCGCGCAATGCCGTCTCCTCTCCGTTGCCCGTCGCCGCAACACCACCGAGTGCCGCAGAACCGGCCAAAGGCGTGGAGGCCACTCTGGCTGGTTGGTGGCGGGACATGCTGGGCGTCGATCGGGTAGGGCTGGATGAAGACTTCTTCGACTTGGGAGGTCATTCACTCGTCGGCGTTCGTCTGTTTGCCAAGATAAAGAAGACGTATCACGCGGATCTGGAGCTTGCCGTCCTCTTTGAAGCCCGTACTGTCCGTCAACTAGCGAATTTGATTCGCGGGTCGCAACAATCGACTGCCGGGAAACCAAAAACGTGGTCGGCGCTTGTGCCCATTCAGCCGCTAGGCTCGCGCATTCCGCTTTTCTTCGTTCATGCTCTGGGAGCAGACGTTCTCTTCTATGAGCAGCTGACCAAGGCGCTCGGACCCGACCAGCCCTTCTATGCTTTCAAGTCGCCCCTCGTATCCCAGGTGGAAATTCGCGAAACAAGCGTCGAAGAATTGGCGTCGATTTACGTTAAGGAACTAAGAGCCTTTTTCCCGCAAGGTCCCTACCTGATCGGAGGCGCATCCTTTGGAGGGCATATCGCCTTTGAGATGGCACGACAGCTCCATGCTCAAGGTTTGCCGCCGGAGTTACTTGTACTACTCGACGCATTTATTCCAGGAAGCGCAAGGCAGTTAGGCATGAGAACTCAGGCGCATATCCTCTTACGTAGGCTCGGCCAACAGGGCGTAGCGTATCTCATGGAAAAAGCTTCAACAAAGAGGAAGTACTGGGGGAAACTGCTGGGTGAATCCGCCAAACGCCTGGGATGCTCTTGCTTCCGTCTGGCGGGCCGGCCTCTCCCTGTCAGCCTTCATCTTTTTGAGGTGGAGGAAGCTCACCTGCGAGCCCTCAATCGTTACACCCCCCAAGTCTACGCGGGGAAGGTCACTCTGATGCGCGCCGCGCTCCGCGGGGAAGCCCTTAGCAAGCGAGACGACCCAAATCTGGGGTGGGGACCATTTGCAGGCGGCGAGCTGGAAATTCACGATGTCCCTGCTGGACATATGACCATGCTCTTCGAACCCCACGTTGGGACTTTTGCAGAAATACTCAAGACGTTGCTGCCATCCTGAGTGTGCCCTTCTCTCGTCAAACGTGGTCAATGCCCGGTTGTTTGCGATGCCGGAAACCATCGAATCTCACCGGCGGGCAGCTGCGTAGGAGCTGCTTGCGAAGGCCGCATCTCCCATAGTTCCAGTTCGGGCTCTGTCACCTGCTCGGCCATCAGAGCTATGCGGTGCCCGGCATGCTCAAGCAGGCAAAATCGCCAGCGCCCTGCTTCATCGTCCAATTCTGGATCCAGTTCCAGGCGAGGAGCGTCGGCGCCGCCGAACAGAAACGAGAACTTCTTCAAGGGCAGGGCCAGCCCCATGCCCCTCGCTTTGATATAGGCCTCCTTCAGCGTCCACAACGACATGGCGCGGTCCAATCTCTCACTACTACGCAAGGTTTGCAGCTGGGCGAGCTCCAATGGGGAGAACACTTCAGCGGCAACTTCGACGACCTTTTCTGCGCGATCGTAGGGCTCCGCGTCCACACCCACTTCGCCCCCCCTGGAGATTAGACAGACCACTAAGCCCGGAGAATTGGACAAGTTGAACAGCAGGCCACACGCTGGGTCTGCGGCGGGCCTACCGTGGACGTTCGACTTGAAGTACCATGCCTTAGGAGCAAGCGGATGATATTGGGACAATGCAGTGCGCACCAAGGCGCGTGTGGTCAGGTACTCGCGGCGATGCGGCTCAAACTTATACTTGTGCCAGCGTGCACGCTCATCGTCACTCAGCAGCTCCGCGCAGGCCTCCGCGGCCGATTCGTTGAGAAGATCCTCTGGATATGCGTACCATAGGTAGAGTGGTTCTTTGTCCATTTCAGTTCGAACGTGTTCCAGAAACAACGATTCGCCAACCCAGAGAATATAGTTGATTCCGTCCGCATCACCAGCCATCCATCTTGGCTTACTCTACTTCGGCCCATCGAGCGCGCTGCGGCCGGTTCCCGAGAAATAGGTGTAAGTCTTTGAAGCAATTTGGTGGACGCGGTAGGAATCGAACCTACAACCTGTCGGTTAAGAGCTAGAGTTCTGCTCATTTCAGCATTGCTCGTCATTGCTCTATATTAACCAAATTCAATGACTTGCAACGCCCGCCGATTGCAGTTCAATTGTGGGTATTACTCACAATTGCTCAGCTTTTTGAAACAGTCTACCCACAAAAGTCCCCACAGCGTTCTTAGATTATGGATCTCGCCCTTCACCGCCGTGATCGGCCAGCCTTCTTTGCTGGCTTCTTTGTGGATTTGTTCGCGGCCTTTTTTGCCGCAGTCTTTTTGGCCGGAGCTTTCTTGGCAACCGTTTTCTTGGCAGCGTTTTTCGGGGATCCCTTTTTGGCAGCCTTCTTTGCCACGGCTTTCTTCGCCGCCGTCTTTGCGACCTTCTTCGCAGGTGACTTTTTCAGAGCCTCTGTCACCGTGATCACGGCGTCCCCAATCGCTGTTTAAACGGTGCCTGCCACATCTTCAGCCATCGCAAGGCCATACCCTACCTTCTCCGCAGCTTTCTCGACAATCGTTTTCACTGCCATATTTAGCCTCCTTAGTTTTGCTGATCTCACTCCATTGCTGCATCAGCTCCTTGCCGGCAGAGTTGCAGCCATGGCCGGATAGCCCTCATCGAAGCCGATCTTCGCGTCGGTCTGCGGCAGGTGAGCGGCTACGATTTCGCGCATCTTGGCTTCCACGCGCAGAGTTTGCTCATTATTGAGAGTGCGAATATCGCCGGATGCAAAAGCCGAAGCCGCGATGACATTGGATTTCCCTGTGGCAGTGCCTTCAGTGGCGTCGGCATTGACTTCTGCGGTTGCGCCGCCCAGGATTAAGGCCGGACTGAAGGTGAGTCCATCTTCTGGGAGTTCGCGGCGAAAGGCGTCGACGATGCGCCATCTCGTAAATCGCTCCGTATCCTGAGGAAACTGCCCCTCCGCCAATGAAATCGTGCAAGCCACTGCGGAAATCACAGTCCATTGCAAGGCAGATCGGAAGGTCCGGTCAAAGCGAAGAGTTGATGGCATGCGGGGATTCTAACGCATTGCCCGCCTCGGCAAGCTCGGCATCCCAGACTGCAACGATTCGATACTTCCGAGCGGACTGCCACAAGCCGTCAGCTACTAGTCGGTGCGTTAGCCCGACATCGGCCGTACCCGGGGGTGCCCCAACCGCCTAGCCATGGCCTAGGATTGGCTACCAAGCACATTCCTTTGTTTCTATATCTCCTCGAAGGACCGGAAGACAGCGAGACGAGTTCCGAAGAGGAGACGGCGCGTCTTGCACCAAGAACGACGCGAATTTTCTGCGCTCCCTGCGCATCTCCGTGGAAGAACCTATGCTTCGGTTCAGGGTGAGTCCCAAACTGGCCTACAATTTATATGAAACCGGGAAGAATGCAGAGCATCGTAGAGGAAAAACATCATGAAGCTCAAGCTGAAATGCGGATTCCTTACTTCGTTGACTCTGGCGGCGTCGATGGCGTGGGCCGACATGTTGGAGTTGAAGAATGGCAGCCTGATTAAGGGCAAGTTTCTGGGTGGCACGGAGACGGAAATCAGCTTCCAAGTCGGCTCGACGGTACAGAAATATAACGTCGCTGACGTCGTATCGCTCAAGTTCGATTCGGAAGGCGCAGCGAATGCCTCGGCACCAAATGCCCCGGCGCCGCGGCCGCAGAGATCGCTTCCCGACGATCCGGGGGCGGGAGTGCATCTAGAAATGAGACCAGCCGAAATAAAGCCGGCTGAAACGAAGCCGGCCTATGTAACTATCCCAGCCGGGACACGAATTTCTGTGCGCACTATCGATGCCATCTATTCCAGCTCTAGCTTCGTGGGCGACCGCTTCCAGGCTTCGCTCGAGGAACCCCTGATGTGGGAAGGCAACGTGCTAGTAGCGAGAGATGCCCTCGTCTATGGCGACCTGACACAATCGAAGGAGTCTGGAACGTTCACCGGCAAATCGCAGCTGCGTCTGGAGCTGACCGGGATTGTGGTGAATGGAAAGATGGTGCCCGTGGTGACGGGAGAATATGAAGCGACCGGCAAGTCGCGCGGCGCGAGCACGGCGAAAAGAACGGTCGGCGGAGCGGCTCTTGGAGCGATCATCGGCGCGGTCGCCGACGGCGGCGAGGGAGCAGCGATCGGCGCGGGCATAGGCGCGGGTGCTGGCGCAACTTCGGAAATCATCGTTGGCGGCGACCAGGTAAAGGTGCCGAGTGAGACCCTGCTCGATTTCACGCTGGAGCAAGATGTGTCGATCCCGACGCCACAGAGCTAATTCCGGACACACTCACGAGAGAAGGCCAGTCAAGCGCTGATCGACGGCGCTTTTGCCCGCTATGCGGCCAAGGCAAGAGCTGGCACCGGACCTGGATCCCACGGCTCTGGGATTAAGGAGCCAATCGAACAATCCTCTCCGATCCACAGAGACCACACCGCTGCCGGAAGGAAGAAGAGACCGTCTTGCAGTTCACACAACAGACAGCCTTCTTTATAGAAATCGATGCGCTGATTCGGGGGTCGCCTACAGAGGGATGAAACGCTGCTTCTGACCGGGGACCGAAGGCGCTGTGGGACGCGCAGCGACACAGCTCGCTCATCGCGAGTGGGCGCGGGTGATGTATTCGATCGACTTGAAATAAGAGAACTCATCGACAACTGGGTCCTCTGGCGGGATTCATGCTCCGCGAATATTATCGGACGAAGCGATTTACCAAGAGTCTTTTCATAAGAAGAGAGCTATAGATAGGCTGTGGGTATCCTTCCTCACGCTAAGAGCCTCGAAAGATTTGTCACTGGTGAAAGCGGCGTCGTCGGCAAAGGCCGGGGGCAGAGCAGTACGAAATGACCCAATACTGCCGCGGTCATAAGGATTGAATTGGAGAAGGGGATAATCACCTTGAGTAGCTTGGCGCCGAGGATCATATTGGCATTGGCTGGAATGGCATCCTGTCTCGCCAGCGCGCAAGGACCACCCGAGAATGGAATCAGCCTCACGACTCCGGACAGGCTGGAAAACCGTGGCTGGTGGCCGACGAAAGGAGATCCGCCGCGCACTCAGTATTCTGGAAGCGCGGCCTGTGCCGGTTGCCACCAAAAGATAGCAGCATTCCAGCAGTCGACACCGATGTATCAAGCCAGTGTGCGCGCCGCGCAGTCAGATATTTTGACAAATTATGAGTCGCTCCGATTTCAGGAGGGCGTATTCAGCACTTCTCTTAAAACTTCGCGCGAAGGGTCCACATTCAGCGTGACTGACGGAGTCAATACGACTTCATTGCCGGCGGTTTGGGCCTTCGGATTCAAGAATGGGCAAACTTACGTTCTCGAGAAAGACGGCGCCTACTTTGAGAGTCGCTTGAGTTTCTTTACAAAAATTCATTCGCTGGATGTAACCCCGGGACACGCTTCCGAAGTGCCGAATGACTTAGAAGGAGCGCTGGGCCGGAAGATGGACATCGATAGAGCGAGGGCCTGCTTCAGGTGTCATACAACCGCGGCTGTCACTTCGAAGATTTTCGAATCGGAGAAGTCGATCCCGGGAGTTACTTGCGAAGCCTGCCACGGACCGGGGGCTGCCCATGTCGCATCCATGACTGCGAAGGACCCAAAGCAAGGTGCGGAAAAGATCATGGATCCTGCCGATCTTTCCCCTTCCGAATCTGTCGACTTTTGCGGTGCCTGCCATAGTACATGGGCGGACGTGATGGGGGCTGGGAGCAATCCCGGTCTCGGGAAGATACGTTTTCAGCCATTTGGCCTTGAGCAAAGCCGCTGCTGGGGAACAGATGGCGACGCTCGGCTAACCTGCGTCGCCTGTCACAACCCGCACAGGCCGCTTGTTCACGAGCCGAGCGCCTATGACTCCAAATGCCTGGCCTGCCACGGTCTCCCCACTGGATCGAAGAAGCCTCTGTCGGCCAAGACAGTCTGCAAGGTGGCGGCCAGAAATTGCGTAGCCTGCCATATGCCCAAATATGAACTGCCGCAAACGCATGCCGTGTTCACCGACCATGAGATTCGCGTGGTCCACGCAAGTGCTACCGACACTGGCAAGTTGATTCGATAGAACTCTCTCCAGAGCGCGGTGCAGCACTTATGCACGGTGTGTCTGATTCTGGAGCGTGGCACGGCGCTGAACGGCGCGGTAGTTGGGATCCGGTGGGAAAGGTAGCTCTTTTAGCAGTTCAGGGTCGTGCAGTGAATTCTCATTGTTGGAAGTAGAACGGCAACCGACGCTCTAAGGTCATTTACCAGCAGTAGGTGGCAACAATGTCCGGAGCACCGGGAAGCTGATTGGTTACGCTGGTGTGCAAGACGATCTGAATGTTTTTCTTTTCCCAGCCTTTGGGGAGCAACTTTACCAACGCCGAAATGGACTGTGGATTGGTGAGGAACTCGGCGGCAGACTGAGTTCCAGCGTACCCTACCCCAGCCGCAGCAATCACGGTCGAGCCGGTCTTGGAGTTCAAGATCCGCGACACGATTGCGTAGTCCTCTGTGAAGCCGGCACTGGCAGACCAGCGCCTTCGGGAGTCTGAGCGGTCTACGACGCTGCTAGGGCCATCGAAGACATATCGCAAGTTTTCCATCATGGACAACGTCCAGGAGTTGTTGTGCGCTCCGATGAGGATGGTCGGGCTTTCCCGCAGGTCGCCATACGTAAGATCTCCACCGTACCGAATACTGAACTGTCTATCGCGATGCACCAGGAGGGCCTCGATCTTTGTGATCGCGGCGACATCGCCAATTGTGACGAAGGTATCCTTCGCGGGATAGAGGTCCTGCGCATCGATCTTGGTGCCTGGGGGCAACGGGATGTAGGACTCAAATCCCATTTCCTCGGTTTGGCTCCGAGGGTGGTCACGGTAGTAAGCGGCCAAATACGAAGGCGACAATTGATAGACAGCATTCCCGCCTACATAGATCAGGGTCGTGTGGGAGTTGTCCAAAATCGGCGACCAGAACTGATTGAACGCACGTGCGCCGGGGGACGGAGAGTAGCGCACGAATGCGAAGACTAAGGTCGCAACGGAGGCGGCGAAGACAATCCACCACCCGCGCCGCCGGAGATTTGAAGAAATCGGCTGAGGTTCTTTCCCGGAAACCTCAGGGAGAGTCGATGACAAGTTAAGGTCGACTGCCGGGTGGATGGATTCCAGCCTGGGATGAAGAACCGTCTGAGCCTGAACCTGATTTTGGTCAGCCCATTCGAAGACTGCCTTGAACGAGCCGGAAGGTATGCTGATCCGAACGGATTCGTCCCGTGCTTTTTGATAGTAAAGTGCGAGGCGCTTCCTGACCTCCGCTACGCGCGCCCGGACGATCGGATCGTCACTTGTGGCGTAGTCCATCCGCCTGCCAAAAACATGCGCACCGATCATCCGTTCCTTGAGCATGTCAAGGTGGTTGGCAAGAGTCTGCCCGACGATGTATTTCAGCAACTCGCGGGATTGTGCACTCGCGTGAAAGGGAGGACTCTCAAGTATCGCAGACAGCGTTTTACGTACTTGGGTCTCGGGGACCGCTTTTAAAGCCTCTTGGCACCCGGCAGATTCGGCGTTCTCGGAGGTGAACTCCAACTGGGGCCTCGAATTCTCAACTTTCATGCGTACTGTACCTCCAGCGAAACCTTTTAGCAAGAACCGATTCCAAGAATCTTCTTAGGTCAGTACCATACAGCACCTTGCATTTCTTTTGTCAGCGGACGTTTACTTGGCGCGCTCCAAAGTTAACGTTTACGGTTGCGCTAAAGCAAGAAAAAAAGGTCAGGCGAGATTGTGAACTCAACCGGTCGATCAGCGTTGTCGTTAGCGGTGCCGGGTCCTCTTGAAGGGGGCTTTCAACAACTTGGGCATATCAGGTCAAACAAGGGAAGACTCTCAGGAGGCAAGATGAACAGGTTATGTCGCATAGTTTTGGCAGTCTTGATGGCCACCATCGGACTGACTTTCGCTTCGAGACTCAGTGCGCAGAAGAGCACGACTGCTTCACTGTCCGGCACAGTGACCGATCCGTCGGGGGCAAGAATCCCGAATGCGACGGTGAAGGTCACCAATCCAGAGAATGGAATCGTCCGGACCGGTACCACGACCTCGGCTGGGGAGTTCTCGTTCGCGCTTCTCCCGGAGGGTACCTATACTCTCGAAGTCCATGCTCCGGGATTCAAGACGACCCGGCAAGACAGGATCGTCCTCACCCCTGGGGATACGGTCGCGGAGAACGTGACTTTGACGATCGGCACTACAGAGCAGGTCGAGGTAAATGCGACCGGGCCGCTGCTTCAAACCCAGGACGCCAACATCAGCACCGAGCTCGAGAGCAAACAAATCGAGGAACTTCCGCTCAACCTCAGAAATGTGCTCAGTTTTGTATCGCTCGATTCCGCCGTGAACGTGCAGGGCGACCGGCAACTATTGGCGGCAGGTGGGAGTGAAGATACGGCCGATCAGGATTACTCCTTCCTGAACTTTGGAGGCGGCTATTTCGGGACTAACCTCTTCTTACTCGAGGGTGGCTACGATACGTCCCAAGACTGGGGAGGCGTACTCTATGTTCCCGCTCCGGAGGACACGGACCAAGTCAAGGTAACGAGCTACTCGTTTTCCGCCGAATATGGATTCAGCACCGGCAATGTGATCAGCATGACCACCAAGGCCGGCACTCACGACTACCATTTCGTCGCCGACGAGTATATCCGCAACCAGGACCTTGACTCCAACCTCTACTTCAACAATCTGGCTGGCACACCCAGGCCTGACGATCATCGCAATCAGTTTGGATTTGCCGGCGGCGGACCGCTGTACATCCCTGGCATCTACAAACAGCGGGACAAGACCTTCTTTTTCGCCAATTATGAGGGGTTGCGGCTAAACGGTGGCCTCAGCTACGGCGCTATAGTGCCCACCACCGCTCAGTTAGGGGGCGACTTCTCGTCGGAGCTTACGACAACTGTCATTGGCGCGGATTGCGTGGGCCGGCCCATCTATCAGGGGGCGATTTACAATCCTTACTCCTTGGGTACCTGCCCGGACGGAAGCTCCGTCCGCAATCCCTATCCGGGAAACATCATTCCCACAAGCGGCCCAGGGTCGATTGACGCTCTGGCGAACAAATTCGCAACGGGAAACTACTGGCCGGCGCCAAAGAATCCCGGTGGCGGAAACAACTTCAACACCGTTGCCAGTGCCCCGACCACTTCCAACGAATGGGGAATTCGCATTGACCAGAACATCAACGCAAACAATCGAATCTACGGGCAGTTTTCGAACAAGCATGAGGGAAAGGTCCAAACAGGGGCCTTTTACGGAAACGACGTTGCGGGGCCCTATGTATTCGACCCCAACAACCGTATGTTCGGGGTTTTGGGCTATTCCCACGTCTTTTCACCGACTCTTGTTTTGAGCGGCAACTTGTTTTTCATTCGCAATCCGGGTGGGAACGTTGTCCAGGGCTATCCGTTTAAGCCTTCCTCCCTGGGATTGCCGGGTATTCTCGATACGTGGACGCCCCAGTTTCCGCAGGTTCAGTTCGGGAACACCTTTAGCGGTTCCCTCTATGCCCCCCTGGGAGCGACTCAAAACTCCGGCGAAGCCACCTTTCCGAAGACTAATGAAAGCCTGAACATAGACATCAGTAAGACTCTCAAAACGCAGTCCATTTCGGTCGGATATCTTGGTGTCAGGCAAACAGACGACGGTGGCAGGCTCACACCCACAGTATTCAATTTCTCGAACCAAATGACCGCGGGTCCTGACCCAACGAACTTGAAAATCGACACCACTGGAGATCCGCTTGCTTCCTTTTTGGCGGGTGCCGGCAGTTCCGGAGCCGGGAGCGCCGGCTCGACAGGGTTTAGCGCCTATCCCGCGCCAACGTATTTCATGCACGGGATGTACGTTCAGGACGATTGGAAAGCGACTCATAAGCTCACCTTGAACCTCGGTTTCCGCTACGACCTTCAGATGCCCGTGACCGCGCGGCATAATCAGCAGGCCTATTTCGATTTCCACGCCCTCAATCCGATCAGTGTGACGGCCGGAATCCCGGTCTACGGAGAGATCGTCTACAACACTCCGGGAAATCGCGGCCTGTATCAGAAAAACCTGAATGACCTTGCTCCCCGCCTTGGCTTTGCATACGCCGTGTTGCCGAAGCTTGTTGTGAGAGGCGGCTACGGCATTTATTACGCACGAAACTTCTACGGCGGCAATGGACCAGACCCTGGCTATTCGACATCGTCAACGTGGACTTCATCGGCCGACGGGATCAACGTTACAACGCCCCTCGCACAGGCATTCCAATCGGGACTTGTTCCGGTTACGGGGAACTCACTCGGAGGTCTGACGGGAGTGGGCCAATCGGGCGGCGGCGGAGTGAATCCGCATCGTCCCGATCCTCTCATCCAGCAGTTCAGCTTTGGATTTCAGTACGCATTTGGTCCAAACGACGTTCTGGACGTGAACTACGTGGGAAGCCGGGGAAGGCGCATTACCGTTGGCAGCTTCAACTACGGCCAACTGAATCCAAGCTATCTTTCAATGGGATCGGCATTGCAAGCCCCTGTGGCCGATCCATTTGCCCCCGCCCTCAAGGCACTGGGACTCCCGCCCAACGCCTGCGATTCTCCGGTTGGAACGATCGAACAGGGGTATTTGCTGGAGCCGTACCCGGAGTTCTGCAACGGAGCCTCGGCCTCGAACGAGCCTGCCGGAATCAACAACTACAACGCATTGCAGGCAAGCTTTAAGCATCGTTTCGGCCAGGGACTGATCTTAACCGCCTCCTACACCTTCTCGAAGTTCCTCTCGGATACCGGGGGCCCTGAAGAATGGGGTTCTATCAATGGCGACCAGGGAGGCTCGAGTATCCGCAACTACTACGACATAAAAGCGGATTGGTCGGTGGACGGCGACGATATCCCACATTCTCTCGTTCTGAACTACGTGTATGATTTGCCCTTCGGCAGGGGCAAGAGGTTCGGAACTAACGTGAACCGAATTGAGGACGCAGTTGCGGGTGGTTGGCAGATATCGGGTATTACAACAGCTCAAAGCGGTTTTCCGATGTCGATCAACCCTAACGGGAACAATCAGACGTTTGGTGGGGGCCAGCACGTTAACTTGACCGGGGCCAGTTTTAAGACGGCCGGCTGCGGCGGTTTCCAGAATGTGCCGTTTACTCCTGTGGGAAAGAAATACTGCTTCTTCAACGGGCAGCCCGCTACAGACCAAGGGAACGGGCAGGGGCCGTTCGCGGCACCGTCCGAATTCAGCTTCGGCAATGGTCCTCGCTACTTTTCTAATCTAAGAGCACCGAAATACGTGGACCAAGATCTGACCTTGGGAAAGTGGTTCAATTTCACCGAGAAATTGCGTATGCAGATCGCCGTCCAGATGTTCAACGCTTTCAACCATCCGAATTTCGGCATACCCGGCTCCTCTGTCGGGAGCCCCAACCTGGGCGCGAGCTCAAGCACCCAGGGATCGCGACAGATGCAAGGGGTGCTGAAGGTAACTTTTTAGCGTTCCTATGCGACGTACTGTTCTCCTAGCGCTGTGCACAGCGATTCCGTTCACGATTTTGACAGTGGGCGGAATCGCTGTAGCTCAGGATCGCGATCAAACCATTCAATCTCTCCTGGCTGATGCCCGCGTGGCTCAGTCCAGGGGAGACTTTACCCAAGCTGCGGATGCATATCGAAAGGCAGTCGCACTGGATCCTTCCGTTCCAGAGCTGTGGGCAAATCTGGGCCTGATGGATCACGAGGCGGGGATGTCCGCGGAAGCAATTCAAAGCTTCAGGCGGGCAATTCAACTCAAGCCATCTTTGTTCGCTGCTCAATTGTTTTTGGGTATCCAATACCTGAAATCCAAGGACCCAGAGGCTGCCATCCCTTTTCTCGAGAAAGCCGAAAAGCTCAACGCAAATGATTTGCAGGCCGCTCTTAACCTCGGAAAGGCTCACGCGATGTCAAACCATGCAGACCGTGCAGTGGATGCCTATTTGATCGCGGCCCGCTTGGCGCCGAAGGACGGGAATACGTGGCTGGATCTCGGAACAGCCTATCTGCAGCAGGTGGAGAACGATGCGCGTGTCATGACCTCGGTCTACGGTCATTCGCCTTATGTCAGTCTGCGGGCAGCGGAGACCTTAGCCGAGGAGGGCAAGCCGCTTCCAGCAGAGAGGGACTATGAAGCCGCAATCGCTTCGGGCTCACCTCCACCTTGCACTCACGCAGAATTCGGTATCACGCTGCTCCGAACGAAAAACTTGGCCGATGCGCGTGAGCAATTCGAACTGGAGACAAAGGCTGGATTTCATTGTGGACTGACGCCTCTTGGTTTGGCACTTACTCAACTTGTCGAAGGACATCCGGACGATGCGTTAACGAAGTTGATTTCTATTTCGGTGGCCGATCCAGGTTTTATCGAGTCGAGCCTGCCGCTATTTCGCGATGCGGTTTCTGCAGAGCAGGCAAAATCACTGATCGATCTTAGTCGAGCGCGAGCGAGCGACAACCTCGCGTCGGTCGAGATCGGGTCACTTATGGAGAAGACATTTGTTTCCGATGAGATACCGGCACACTTCGAATTCAGCGAGGTGGACAAGCCTTCAAGTACAGGAGCGGCACAAACAGATGTCGAGAGGCTTTATGCAGCCGGTCAGTTTGCCCAGTGCAGCGAGGCGCTAAAGCCGCTAATCGGCACGATCGCCAGCAACCAATTGCAGCTGCTTGCTTCGTGCTCCTTTTTTGCGCCCGATTACCGAACTACTTCCGCCGCGGCTCAACGCCTGAAGAGCAATCCCTCGACTCGCACGCAGGGATTGTATTGGGAGACTAAGGCAGATCAGAAATTAGCGATTGCGGCGTTGACTCGCGCGGGCGAAATCGATGCGGACTCTCCGCGCATGCACGTTTTGCTCGGCGATGCCTTTCGGCAAAGGCGGCATTGGGACGAAGCCGAAAGCGAATATCGAAAGGCCGTCGCTCTCGATCCAACCAGTCACGCAGCGCGGCTGAGCTTGGCGATTGTGCTGTTCACCGAATTAAAGAACGACGAAGCATTCAATATCGACCGCAGTCTTTTGGCGGAAGATCCGAACGATCCTGAGTCAAATCTGCTGGCCGGCGAGATCCTTGTCCAACGGAACAGGTATGCGGAAGCTGAGGCCTATTTGTCAAAGTGCGAGAAACTCCAGCCAGAATTTCTGCCCCGTTTACATGCACTCCTAGGCCAGGTGTATGCATCGACGGATCGGATTCCGGCAGCAATCTTGGAATACAAGAAAGGACTTTCAACCGATGAGGATGGAAGCATTCATTTTCAGCTAGGCCGCCTCTATCAGAAGTCGGGCGACAGAAACGCAGCGGAGGAGGCGTTCAGAGAATCGAAACGCCTCAGACAACAATGGGACGGTCGTTCACGGCTTGCTCCTGAGCAGACGTCTACAGACAATGGCCGTCAGTAACAAACAATCCAAGATCAGCCCAGGGGCTAGTTGGAATGAGTGAAGTGAGAAGCCGATTTTTTTCTAACGCTCTAAGATCAGGAGCCTGGTTTATGTTGATTGCCTCTTCTAAAACGCTTTCTTTCTTAATCGTGTGTTTTCTTGCGGTCGGATTTATCGAATCAGCACGTCTAAGTGACGCGGAGCAGATCGAGCGAACGGAAAATGGCGCGATCGTTCGGACAGCGACGGGGGTGGTTCGAGTCGATGTCTGCTCGGACGCGGTAGTTCACATCCTCGCAAACGCAACAGGTTCGACAATCGAGTCTCTTGTGCCAACCGTTGTGCGGCCATGCGCGGGCGCACAGTTTACAACTTCCTCCGACAAGTCACACGTCTATCTCCGGACTCGAAAACTCAAGGTTGACGTTGCGCGGGGCACGGGAGCTGTCCGCTTTTTGACATCCGATGGACAGACCGTGCTAAGCGAGCAACCAAGTCAAGGACGAGCTGTCGCGCAGGGTGGAATCGAGCAGGAGTTCCTGCTATCCCCTGGCGAAGCGCTCTACGGATTGGGACAGCATCAAGAAGGTTTCTTCGATGTGCGCGGTATACCGATCCGGCTTCTGCAGGCCAATACAAATATCGCAATTCCATTTCTGCTTTCGACAAAAGGCTACGGATTGCTTTGGAATAACGCGGCGCTTACGGACTTCAATCCAGCGGACGAGACCATCAAACTGGACGAAAAAGGTGTTGGCAGTTTCCGAGCCCAGCAAGACGGCTCTTATGGATTTCTTCTCAGCGGCAACTACCGTCGCAAACTTCGTCTCTCGGTCGACGGTCAACAGATTATCGACATAAGAAACATGTGGGTTCCCGGTTCAGCCGGCGCGAAGATACATCTCTCGCCAAATTCAATTCATACAGTTGTAGCCGAAACCGGTGGAGACACCAAACTCTCCCTTCGCGCTCCCTCGGATACCATGGCCTTTCGTTCCGAAACCGGCCAGGGAGTTGACTATTACTTCATTTACGGACCGGAACCGAGCCAAATTATCGCACAGTATCGGGATTTCACAGGGGCCGCTCCGTTACTACCTCGGTGGGCTTATGGCTTTTGGCAATGCAGGGAGCGCTATTCGAGCCAACAGCAGATTCTCGACACGGCTGCCGAATTTCGGAAGCGGCAAATTCCAGTAGATGTCCTGGTGCAGGATTGGCAGTACTGGGGAAAGTATGGCTGGAACGCCATGCGGTTTGATGAAAGCGAGTATCCGAATCCGGCGGAGATGATGACTTCATTGCATCGCGACAATCTCCATATGGTTATTTCTGTGTGGGCTAAGTTTGGAGCGGAGACGGCGGTAAACCGGGATATGGAGAATGCCCACTTGCTCCTGACGAGCGCCGCGAGCACAGGAGAGCCAGGAGAGGCAAAAGAGAAGGAGAACTGGGCGGACCTATTCAATCCGAAAGCCCAAACGGCCTTTTGGTCCGATATTGATCGTGATTTATTCGCATTTGGACTTGATGGCTGGTGGCTCGATGCTTCAGAACCGGAAGGCGATCCTCTCAAGAACGACGAGACTTTCCTGGGACCCGGAGACACCGTTCGCAATGCATTCCCGCTGTTTGAAACGTCAGCTGTATATAACGGGCAACGGGCTACAACCCAGGACAAACGCGTTGTAATCCTGTCGCGCTCTGCCTATATCGGGCAACAGCGCAACGGTTCTATCTCCTGGTCGGGGGATGTCACGGGCGATTGGGATACGTTCCGCCGCCAGATCCCTGCCGGACTCAGCTTTGGAATGTCGGGGTTCCCCTATTGGACGACGGACATTGGTGGATTTTTCCGCCCGATGGATCAGTACACATCGGCGGATTATCACGAATTGCTGATTCGCTGGTTTCAGTATGGGGCGTTCTGCCCGATCTTCCGCATTCACGGATTTCATTCCGAGACGGAAATGTGGAAATACGGTTCGGAGGTGGAGAAGATCCTCACGCAATACGACGATCTCCGTTATCGCCTTCTCCCTTACATTTACTCTGCGGCGTGGGGGACTACTAACCGCGGCGAAATCCCCATGAAAGCTCTGCCCTATGTTTATCCCCAAGACCTGTCAGTTAGAGACGTTAGCGATCAATTCATTTTCGGCGATTCCTTGCTCGTGAATCCTGTAACTGAGCTCCATGCCACAACGCGCAAAGTTATCTTGCCGGCCGGAGACGACTGGGTAGATTTCTGGACTGGACAAAAACAGCTTGGAGGGCAAACCATCACGACAAATGCTCCAATAGACCAAATTCCTATGTTCGTAAAGGAAGGCAGCATCGTGCCTATGGGACCGGTCGTGCAGTCTGCCGCCGACGCAGAAGATCCGCTGGAAGTTCGTATCTATGGTGGGAAGGATGCCGACTTCCAATTGTACGAAGACGGTGGAGACGGTTACGCGTACGAAAAAGGCCTGAGAGCGACGATCCACCTGCACTGGGACAATCGACGCAATGTGCTGTTGATCGGAGATCGTTCGGGAACCTTCCCGGGATTCCGAATGAAAAGCACCTTCCGGATTGTTCTGGTCAAGCCGGGACATGGGACAGGAGCCGGATCCGACTCGGGGCTCGATCGCTCAGTAACCTACGATGGTCATCAAATGAGGGTCAGTCTTGGCAAAGCGAGCTGAGCGCGAGAAAGGTGCGCGCCGGGCCTGGGAGCAGTGAAATCGAGGGCAGAGAATCTTGGCGCTCAACTGGCGCGATACCCTTGGGAGCCTTGCTTTCCGCCATCCGTGCCACAACAGACCTGCCGCTTGGCTCAATGGAGAGAGCGTTATTCGGTGGTAGTACAGCGGAGCTGCGGCTTCGGCTTCACAGGAAGGGTTCGAACTTGTGGAGTCGAGAAGGACTTGATTCGATCGGTTTGATTGGTTCTCGCTGGTCGGAGCTTCGACTGTTGGAAGATGCACATTCCGTTTTTTGGAGGGTTTTGATCGATGAACCGCAGGCTGTTTCTCACGAGCGGAATATCGATGATCGCGCTGTCTCGGATAGCGGATGCAATTGAAATTGGGACATTTCAATTGCAAGCCGCCGAACTGATCGGTGGAGCGTCAAGAATAGCGGATAGTGTCTCTTTTGCGGGTTATCTCGTCAGTCTGACCCAACCCGGCCATGGCCTCAGAGTTAACGGTCTGCCTGCTGGCAGCAAATTGGCGATTCACTATGCGTCTCTGTCCGTGGGTACGATCAGCATCGTGGTCAACGACAAACCGGCGCGCAAGGTGAATGTGCATTCTTCGGGAGCGCTTACCAGTTCTTATCTAACGGCCATCGTTGATCTGGTGATTCCAAGGAGTGGAACGGTGACCATCACTCTGGAGTCCGACGATGTCGGAGTGAACATTGAGGGGATCACGGTTGGAGGCGACCTGGGCTTGCCACCAGACATCTGGAATCTGCCGCCATTATCGATCGCGCCGGGTCCTTTTGCTCCCGACTGGAAGGCCCTCAGCCGAGCCTATACCGCTCCGGCGTGGTGGCGCGAAGCCAAGTTCGGCGCATGGTCGCACTGGGACCCTCAATCTATGCCCGAGCAGGGAGATTGGTATGCACGCGGCATGTACGCCGAGGGCAAACCGCAATATGAGTCCCACCTGAAGCACTTCGGCCATCCATCCGAGTATGGTTACAAGGACATTTGCCATAATTGGGTGATTGACCGATGGGATCCCGAGCGGTTGATGAGCCTGTATGTCGAAATGGGCGCCCGGTATTTCATGGCGATGGGTTGTCATCACGACAATTTCGACTGCTTCGATTCAAAGTTTCAGCCGTGGAATTCGGTGCATGTCGGGCCCATGGTTGACATCGTCGGCACATGGGAGAAAGTGGCGCGTAAGAATGCGATGCGTTTCGGCATCGGTTTTCATGACACTCCAGCTCGCACATGGGGCCAATTTATGACGGCGCGTTATACCGCCGACAAGATGGGGCCAATGAAAGGCGTACCATACGATGCGCTTCAAACTGTTCTAGACGGAAAAGGGGAATGGTGGGAGGGCATGGACCCGGTGAACCTTTACGGCCCAACCCACACTGCGCAGGATCCGTTGCATTCGCCGTTCGCCAATCAGTTCATGTGGCGAGTGGATGACGCGATTACTAAGTATCATCCCGACGTCATTTACTTCGACGAACACGCAGGCGATTCGCAAGTCGATTTGGGTGTGCACATGGGATTAGGGTTCCTAGCCCCACAGCTGATCGCGAACTACTATAACAAGTCCTTGCAATGGAACCACGGAAAGATGGAAGCGGTCGTCAATCTCAAGGGTGTCGGTGGACGTTACAACAGCTTTCAGGACCACCCGGAACTCCTTCCCTACGTGGACAGTTCTCTGGTCAAGAGTACTGAAGCAATCATCGAGCCCGAAATCATGGCATATCCATTCCAAACTGAAACCAGCATCTCGGATTGGCACTACAGAACTGGGCAGACATATATGGATGCTCAGGGCATCATCAGGTCGTTGATGGAGAACGTGTGCCGCAACGGAACCATGCTGCTCAACCTCACCCAGCGCGGTCGCGGCGATCTTGACCCCGAAGTGATTGGCATTGCCAAAGACGTCGGGGCATGGTTGAAGATCGACGGCGAAGCGGTCTATGGGTCCCGCCCGTTTGAAGTCTATGGCGAGAGTGAAGTTCGCTATACACGCAACAAGGGAAGTGTGTACGCGACGCTGCTGAGTTGGCATGGCGGCACGTTGACGCTTATAGCTCTTCGTGCCGGCGGCGCAACCCTCGGCAAGGTCTCCAAGGTCGAACTGCTTGGTTCGAACGTTCCGCTGACCTTCGTTCAAGACGATAAAGGCTTGACCGTTACTCCAGGTGGGCCCGTGCAACCGTTGCCTGCAATTACCAACGAATTGCTGGCGTCCGCATGCCGCGTTCTGCGTATCTCGCATGACAAGACCTGGATCAACGACGACGATCTTGACGTGGTGGCGCACGGATGGCTGCGCCGCTGCAACCTGGGAACCGGCGACTACAACAACGACCTCATCACCAGCGATACGCCCGGCGATGTTTGGAGTTGCTCCTTTAATGGAAGCAGCGTCTCGGTCATCGCCCCCAAGGAACTCGGAGCCGGAAAGATCGAGGTGCAGATTGACGGCCAAATCCGCGCCACCGCGGACCTGTCAACGACCGGCGCGCGTCAAGCCCAGCAGACCGTTTGTGATGTGACCGACCTGACTGCTGGCAAACATTCAATCGCCATTATCAACAAAGGTCCGGGACCGGTGGCTGTGGATGCCCTTGTTGTCCAATGACTCACCAAGCTGTGAACATTGACCGCCACAATCGCCGACGACCCGGGGCCCAGACTTGGAGTGTGGCTGGGAATCCCGGACCTTGCGCCGATTCGATCGCTATGCTGCCGCTTCGTTTGGCTCAATTGGCGGCGCGACAAAGGCGTACATTCCATCGCCCTCAATTTGAGGGGATGCGCCGGCTTGAGGCTCGGATAACGATGCGCGGCGTGATGAGTTCGGTTTTGGGTCTATGCGGGTCTTTCTTTTGGGCGATCCCAAGTGCCAGATCTGCCGCGGACTTCCCTATGCTTTCACTTCCTTGATCCACCGAAGACAAGGGAACACGCAGGAAGTCGGAGTAGGAAAGGTTGCCGCAGCCCACGACGGCGACATCCTGGGGAATGCGTAAGCCCGCATCGAGTATCGCGCGCATGGCGCCGAGAGCCGAGGGATCGTTAAAGCAGAACACTCCGTCCGGTTGAGGTCCTATTGCTAGCAGCTTCTTGGTTGCCTCGTATCCACCGTTTTCACCACGATGGTCTCCAGACGTTCCGAGGGAGACAATATGTCCCGGCAAGGGGGCCATGTTGTAGGAGGACAGAACCCGCCTGTATCCTTCGAGGCGGCCAACGGCAGTGCTGACTTCGGGGCCTCGGACGTGGGCAATCCGGCGGCATCCCTGTTCGATGAGGTGCGATGTAGCTAAGGCGCCAACCGCTTCGTCATCGACGCCGATAAAGTTTGCATCAAGCCCCTGGAAGCGTCGATCGATCAAGATGTACGGCGTTTTGTGTTCCTCGATCATGCGAAAGCAGTCAACCGACCATTGTGCCGAAGCAATCAAAATCACGTCGACGCGCCTTGCCAGCAGCTGGCTGATCTCCTGCACTTCAAGTTCCGGATCTTCGTCGGAAGATGAGATCAACAAACTGTACCCATGCTTCCGCGTTTCCGCCGAGATGACTTTGGCTATTTCGGCGAAGAACGGATGCAACAGGTCGGGAACGACGAGGCCGATAGTCCAAGTTTGGCCGGTGACGAGAGAGCGGGCGGCGAAATTCGGCTGATAATTGAGCTCCCGCATCCGTTTTAGGACGCGCCGGCGCGTTTCGGCTGCTATGTCCGGGTGACCGCGTAAAACCTTGGAAATCGTTACAACAGACAGACCCAGATCGTGTGCGATGTCTTTCAGGCGGGTTGCCATAGTACGAATTTATCCTATTTCGCGCTCTCATGATCCGGCTAAACCGATTATCTAGTGGTCAGCCGAGACTACGTGCCGAGCGATCTGAGCCGATAAACTGTGCGCATCAAAAGTCTTTTATGGCGGAACTCTGCTTGACAATCCTGCGTTTCCAAAACTAAGATGTTATCGTTTCAGTTATCGATTACTATCATGTGGTTTGGAGGGCGCAAGCCGATGCAATCTCATCCTCAAATATCTCCTGCCCATGGCGAAACCGTCGATCCGGTGCGAGTTCCCTCTCGAATTTTGAAGACCGGTCTCCGAATTCCGGCCATCGGTTTGGGGACATTTGGCTCAGATCATGTTTCTCATGACGCCGTGGCCGAAGCGGTGAAATATGCTGCTTCAATTGGCTACCGGCACTTTGACTGCGCGTCGGTTTACGGCAATGAAGACAGTATTGGGCATGTGTTCAAAGAACTTTTCAGCGGCGAACTCCGCCGCGACGAAGCCTGGATCACCTCGAAGCTATGGAACGACAGGCACAGTGAAAACGATGTAATTCCAGCGTGTGAAAAATCGCTTACAGATTTGCAAATCGAATACCTCGATCTCTACCTTATCCATTGGCCTTTTCCGAATCATCACACTCCGGGATGTGACGTCTCCGTACGCAATCCGAATGCGGTGCCCTATATTCACGAGAACTACATGCGCACGTGGCGGAAAATGGAAGAGCTTGTCGATCGAGGGATTGTTCGCCACATAGGCACCTCGAACATGACCATTCCGAAGATGAAGCTGCTGCTGCGCGATGCCCGCACAAAGCCCGTGGCCAACGAGATGGAACTTCATCCGCACTTTCAGCAACCGGAGTTCTTTCGCTTTCTTGTTGACAACGGAATTCTGCCAATCGGGTATTCGCCGCTCGGATCGCCGGGACGGCCCGAGCGCGATCGTACTCCCGAGGATACGTCGCCGACAGAAGACCCTGTGATTCGCGGAATCGCGCAGAAACTGGGAGTTCATCCCGCGGTTGTCTGTATAAAATGGGCGATCCAGCGCGGACAGATGCCGATTCCTTTTTCAACGAACCCAAGAAACATCCTGACTAACCTTCTCGGTGCGGTTAGTCAACCACTTAGTCATCAGGATATGGACGCAATCGAGAAGTTGGACCGCAACTGCCGGCTTATTAAAGGGCAGGTATTTCTTTGGAAGGATAATCAGTCCTGGGAAGACCTCTGGGACATTGACGGCGTTGTTACTCCCGCATAGCCCCCCGCGGCCGAGAGGGCGAGCTCACTCCTGAAAGCTTCGCCTTCTCGGAATTTTAAAATCGCGCCGCCCTCGGAGTAAGGCGATCGCGTCGAAATGGTACGCACACGCGACTAACGAGGAGATCGGTCCAGTGTCGAAGAGGATGATCGCGGCATTTCTTCCAGGGAACAGCACCGTTGAAATGAAGAGTGTCCTCGTCCCGGAACCAGGACACGGGGAAGTCCTTATCGCAGTCAAGGCGTCAACAATCTGCGGTTCGGATATCCGCGCCATCTATCACGAACATCTTGGCAAGGGGCCGGAGGGATATCAGGGAGTGATCGCGGGCCACGAACCATGTGGGCAAATTGTTGAAACAGGCCCAGGCTGCCGAAGATTCGAGAACGGCGATCGAGTGATTGTGTACCACATCTCCGGTTGCGGGGTGTGCAATGACTGCCGTCGCGGGTACATGATTTCTTGTACCAGCGCGGAGTATCGACGCGCTTACGGGTGGCAGCGCGATGGCGGCATGGCCGAGTATCTGCTCGCGGAAGAAAAAGACCTGATCCCTCTCCCCGAGTCGCTCACTTACCTTGATGGCGCACAGGTCGCATGCGGATTCGGCACCGTCTACGAAGCTCTTCAGAAAGTCAGTATCAGCGGTAACGACGCAGTACTCATTACCGGCCTTGGCCCAGTGGGATTGGCGGCAGGCGCGCTTTGCCGCAAACTCGGCGCGGAGAAGATCGTCGGCATCGATATTTCAGCCGAGCGCCGCGACCTGGCACTTCAATTGGGGCTTTGCGATTCCGTGCTCACCGCGGGGCCTGACAACGTGAATCAAGTGCGCGAGATGACTGGCGGGTACGGGGTTGAACGCGCAGTCGATTGTTCGGGCAACGCAGAAGCGCGAGCCACGGCTATTCGCGCTACCCGCAAGTGGGGAAAGATAGTTATGGTTGGTGAAGGAGGAACGGTGTCGTTCAATCCTTCGCCCGACATCATTCATGATCAGAAGACGATCTACGGCTCATGGGTAACATCGACTTGGCTGATGGAGGAGTTAGTCGAGCGGCTGGTGCGATGGAACCTGCATCCAGAAGATATCGTCACGCACCGTTTTCCTCTGGAGAAGGCAGACGAAGCTTACAAATTGATGTCGTCTGGCCGCTGCGGCAAGGTCGCTGTTTGCCCAGGCGTGGAGTAGAGAATGTATACATCTCCAGCCGCAAACAGTCCGGCGCGGTCTAACGGCCAAAGGCTGATCCCGCGCCAGGGGAAGCTCGCTTTTTTTCTTGTAACAGGGTTGTTCTTTCTCTGGGCTATTCCCAATAACCTGAACGATGTACTCATCCGCCAGTTCATGAAGTCGTTCGAGATCACGCGCCTGCAGGCGGGTCTCGTTCAGTCGGCTTTCTATCTCGGATACTTCGTGTTCTCGATTCCAGCTGCCCTTGTGATGCGGCGCTTCGGTTATAAGACAGGTCTTGTTTCCGGCTTGATTCTTTATGCCAGCGGTACTTTTCTGTTTTTCCCAGCGGCGTCGGCGCGAAGCTATCCACTATTTCTTATGGCGCTTTTCGTTATCGCCAGCGGTCTCGGATTTCTCGAGACCGGAGCGAACCCGCTCATCGCACAACTGGGGGATCAGGAGAGTTCAGTGAGAAGGCTCAACTTCTCCCAAGCCTTTAATCCGCTGGGATCGATTTCCGGGGCGATGATCGGCACGCTGTTCATCTTTTCGGGAGTCGAGCCTCATGCGCGCGAGATCGCGGAGATGAAAGCGCAGGGTGTCTACGATGCCTTCCTCCAACATGAAACCGCGCGGGTACTGGCTCCTTATATGGTGCTCGGCGTCGTTGTGCTCGTCTGGGCATTGTTCATTCTGAGGACGAACTTTCCCGCGGTTGCCGGGGCGCAGTCTTCAGTTGCGGAAACGAAGGACGGCGGATATGTCCGGCTGTTGCAATATCCGAGCTTTATGTTTGCAGTGGCTGCGCAGTTTTGCTATGTAGGCGCGCAGGTCGGTACATGGAGTTACTTCATTCAGTACGCGCAGGACTATACACATGTTTCCGAGAAGACGGCAGGTTATTTGCTGACCGCAACTTTGGCCGCATTCGCGGTGGGGAGATTCGCTTCAAGTTACCTGATGAAGCGGATAAGTCCCGCGAAGATGCTCGGCTTCTTTGCACTGGTGAATATCTTCCTGCTCGGGATCGGAATCGTCTTTGCCGGGTGGTTTGGCCTGATCGCGATTCTCATGACGAGTTTCTTTATGTCCCTGATGTTTCCGACTATTTTTGCACTCGGCATCAAGGATCTCGGCCCACATACCAAAGAGGGAGCGTCGCTCATCGTCATGTCTATCATCGGAGGCGCAGTTTTCACGCCGCTTATGGGCGTCGCATTCCAATTCACAAAAAGCATGGCCATCAGCATGAGCGTCCCCCTAGCTTGCTACGCGGTCGTCGCCGGGTACGCTTTTTGGGGATCGCGATTTGCCCCTTCTCCAACACTCGCCGAAGTGCGACTCAGCGAGGTTCCGAATGATTGACAGGAATTCCGAGAGGGCAGATCCTTGGAAGCTCGTTCTAAAGAATCTGCTTCCGTTATGGGGCCATCGCAATTGGATCGTCGTTGCCGATGCAGCGTACCCTGCGCAGTCGAACCCGGGAGTTGAGACGATCGCTACCGATGCGGATCACTTGCTGGTTTTGAAAACAACGTTGGATGCAGTCCAGAACAGTAAGCACGTGCGAGCAAATATCTACTTAGATGCCGAGCTCAAGTCCGTTTCGGAGCAGCATGCTCCTGGGATCACTGGCTTCAGGAAGAAGTTAATGGAGCTGATTGCCCATCGAGATACCCGGGTTCTTCCGCATGAAAAGATCATTGCGAGACTCGATGAAAACGGCAAACTGTTTCGCATTTTGATTCTCAAATCGAACCTCGCAATCCCTTACACGTCGGTGTTTCTCGAGTTGGATTGCGGGTATTGGAATCCAGAATCAGAGGAGCGCCTGAGACTTTCGATGGCAAGACGCAATCCATAACCGCGATAACCGGCAAAACTTTAACAGCGAATTTCAGAGAAGTGATTGACGACAACCTGACCGAAGAAAGCTATCTCCGGACTTCAGCTCTTTGAGACACGAGGTAAGTTCCGAAATGACGCAACTTTTTTTGAAGGGCGAGTCAAGGCTAACTCAACTGCCTGCAATTTTGACAATTACCATAGCCGCCCTGACAGTGCTTATAAGCTCCTCGACGCCGGTTAATGCGCAGTGTGGCGGTGTGGGCGGAAATAGCTTGGGGTTCGACATGGCCCCGGAGACGAGTCAGCGCGTGGTGGAGGACGCCGTCAGGCAGATCCCGACGCCGATGGCTCCCGGACCGGTGAAGCCGACCTGGGATTCTCTGCAGGAGAACTACAAGGTTCCAGACTGGTTCAGAGGGGCGAAATTCGGTATCTTCATGCACTTCGGCATCTTCTCGGTGCCGGCGCATGGCAACGAGTGGTATGAGAAGTTCATGTATGCGGGCGGCAACGATGAAATCTTGAAGGTGCTTTTCGGCAACGATATGGCGGTCGACTTCAATAATGGTCCCAACAGCACGCGTACCTGGCACACCGAGCACTTTGGCCCGCCCGACCAATTTGGCTACAAGGATTTCATCCCCGCGTTCAAGGCGGAGCATTTCGACGCCGATGCCTGGGCGGCGTTATTCAAAAAGGCAGGCGCGCGGTACGTGATTCCTGGCGCGCAGCATCATGAGAACTTCGCTATGTGGGATAGCAAGGTGACTCCCTTCAACTCGATGCAGATGGGACCGAAGAGGGACGTCATCGGCGAGCTTGCAGTCGCCGTGCGAAAGCAGGGAATGAAGCTGGGAGTAGCAAATCACGGAATCGAAAACTTCCAGTTCATCAACCCGCCGCTCGAGTTAGCAGAGAAAATGAAGGAGGACAAAGCCGATCTCTACGACCCGAAATGGGCAGATTTCTACAACTACGCGGATCGTAGCGATGCGGCCATGAAGCGCTTTCTGGTGAACTGGTATGAGCGCAATGCTGAACTGATCGATAAGTACCAGCCGGACCTCATCTACTTCGATAACGGAGTGGATCAGCGGCATATAGATCCGTTGAAGCTGCAGATTGCTGCTTACTACTACAACCGGGCCAAGAGCTGGGGCAAAGAGGTCTCGTTCACCACGAAGAAGGCGGCATTTGCTCCCTCCGGCACGAATACAAAGACCATTGCTTCGATTCTGGATTTTGAGGGTGGGCCGCCGGACGGCATTCGCGACGGTTCGTGGGTCGTGGACAGGCCGATCGGAACGAGAAGTTGGGGATATGTTGACGGGCTGAAAGCCAATTCTCCGCAGACCGTAATTGGGTGGCTGGTCGACACCGTGAGTAAAAACGGAACGCTGCTGCTCAACGTTTCGCCAAAGGCCGATGGAACGATTCCGCAGGATCAGCAGGACACGCTTCTCGCCGTCGGCAAATGGCTGGAGACTAATGGCCAGGCGATCTACGACACACACGCATGGACGAAGTTCGAGCAGAGGGGCAAAGACCAGATCTACTTCACCGTGAAGGGACAAGATCTCTACGCGATCGTGATGGGCAAGAGTGCCGGAGCGGAGATCGCAATCGGTTCATTGCCGCGGGGTGGACCCGCTGGCTCGGTGCGTTCTGTGGCGCTGCTCGGCGGCGGGGCACTGCCCTACAAACAGGATTCTGCCGCCCTCACTGTGATGTTGCCTGACTCCACGGAACGCAAGGATGCGTTTGTCCTGAAAATCAGGGGACTGAAAACGAATCCTGATACGACGACCGATTCCGGCAATCCCTCCGGCTCATGTGAGCAACCGCAGTAAGCCACAGGCTCTGCGTTATGCTTAAACCTTCGCCCTTTCAAAGTCGATCTTGCATGAAAACGATCCACCGCCTCCAGCGGAAGAACAGGTGGACGACAAAGTATACGGCTGGTTGTTTCACAGGCCTCACCGGGAGAAACTTCACAATGCTCCACCATTCGCGTCGCTCTTTCCTCAAGACCAGCGCCGGTGCCGTCGGTTTCAGCCTGATCGGCGAGTCGGCTTCTCTCGCTCCCCTGTCCGCACAAACTCGCGAGCCTTCCTCCGACCGGTTGATGCCGTTTCCGCTGGCTTCTGTGCGGCTTGCTCCCGGAATGTTTCAACAGCAAGAGGAGATCAACGCGCGCTATCTCGATTCGCTTTCAGTCGATCGGCTGCTGCATAGCTTTCGCATCACTGCGGGCATCTCCTCGAGTGCGACGCCATACCAAGGCTGGGAGGCTCCAACCTGTGAATTGCGCGGGCACTTCAATGGCGGACATTTCCTCTCCGCAGCCGCCCTGGCTTCGGCAGGTTCCGGCAATTCCGCTTTGAAGGATAGAGGCAACGAGATTGTCGCGGGTCTCGGTGCATGCCAGAAAAAAATGGGAACAGGCTACCTCAGTGCGTATCCGACGGATTTGTTCGAGCACCTTGCCGAAGGGAAGCAGGTCTGGGCGCCCTTCTACACCTACCACAAGATTATGGCCGGGCTGCTCGACATGTATGTGCAGACCGGGAATACGGAGGCTCTCGAAATCGCAGAGGGCATGGCCCGATGGGCAGGAGACTTTTTCTGGCCGATCGGCACAGAACAGCGGCAACGCATGCTGCGCACTGAGTACGGGGGTATGAATGAGGTTCTGGTGAATCTCGCGGCCCTGACGAAGAAGGATCGATACCTCGAGACAGCCCACTTGTTCGAGCAGCCGAGTTTTCTTGATCCTCTGGCAGGGCGACGCGACGAACTGCAGGGGCTGCATGCGAATACGCATGTGCCGAAGATCATCGGTGCGGCCCGCATGTGCGAGGTTACCGGCGACCGTCGTTATCGGCAGATCGCCGAGTATTTCCTCGAAGAGGTGCTCACCGCCCGCAACTATGTCATCGGAAACACAAGCGTCGAGGAATTCTGGCGGACACCACCCGGACAATCGCAAGGCACTCTGCAATGGAAGAACGCAGAATGCTGCGTTGCCTATAACCTGATGAAGCTCGAACGCCTCGTCTTTGGTTGGACAGGCGATGCGCGCTGGATGGATGCCTACGAGCGGGCTCTTTTCAATTGCAGGCTGGGCACACAGAGCGGGCAGGGGCTGAAGCAGTACTTCGTCCCACTCGCAGCAGGATACTGGCGCGCCTATCACACGCCGGAGGAATCCTTCTGGTGCTGCACTGGCACCGGTGTCGAGGAATTCGCCAAGTTCGCCGACACGATCTACTTCCATCGCGGAACCGATGTCTATGTGAACCAGTTCATCGCATCGGCTCTCGACTGGAAGGAAGAAGGCATGTCCATCGAGCAGGTGACCCGATTCCCATTGGAGCAAGGGACAACACTTAAGGTGAAATCGTCGGGCCCTACGGCCCGCACCATCCATGTGCGGATTCCGAGTTGGACCACGGCCGAGACCGAGGTGAAGATCAACGGCCGCACTCTGGAAGCCGTCGCCGATCCTGGATCGTATCTCGCGCTGCACAGAGTCTGGCGCGACGGCGATACGATCAGCGTCCATCTGCCGATGCAACTATGGACTGAGCCGCTCGCTGGAGACGACTCGATCCAGGCAGCACTGTACGGTCCTTTGGCGCTGGCAGCTGATCTGGGGTCAGGGCCCCCGCCCGACGCATCGAACCGGCTGATCCACGATACGTTTCCAAAGGAGATTCCCGCAGTCGACCCTTTGCCGAGTGTTGCAACGAAGTCCGATGCCGATGCCTCGCAATGGATTCATGTCGAATCAGCCGCGGATTTGCACTTCCGGGCCGACGGTGAAACCGCGCAGTTCAACTTGATGCCGCTGTACCAGATTGCCGATCAACGTTATTCGGTGTATTGGCAACTGCGGGGTCAGACCGGTAAGAAGACCTAGTGCTCCTTTGGCAATTCCGGGCCAGACGACTGGAATAACGAGCGATGACTGCGGAATTGACATCATTTGCGTCATGTATTTGTTCATGTTGAATTTCAAGTCGGAAGCTAGGCAGAGCGTCTTCCGCCCACGCTAGCTTCAGAAAATCGTGCGGAAACCGAATTACAGTATGCCGGCCATCGCAAATCGAAACTCGCGTTCTCGCCCGTCGCCCTACCGCGCAGCGACGGCTGGTTGACTTTCATTCTGGAACAGCCGCGGCGCGAAGTCTTTCAGGTCGCGGCGCAATGTCTGCCACTCGTGCGACGTGCCCGGCGATTCGTAAAACACATGCTGGATCTTCCCCTCGTCCAAGGAGGCGTGCAGATTCTCGAGCCCTGACTTCATACGGTCCGGCTCGTCGGTTCCCACACCGATCCATCGCAGATGCACCCGCGTGGCAAACGCAGCCGGATCAGCCATCGCTCCGTGGAACGCCGTCTTCGTGTCCAGCTTGTCGTTTCCCATTACGAAGACATTGGCAGCGCCACTGAATCCGCCGATGTACGAGAACAGGTCAGGCAGTGAGGGACTCGAACCTCAATATAAGCATTCTAAATAGAGTAACTTGACAATTTGACTACCTAAACTACCCCCAGAGATACCCCCAACCCAATTCGTGTAGAGTTTTTCGCCCATTGAGCGGTCATTCCTAGCTTAGAACGCTTCGGTCAAGAGGCCAATCATGAACCCTGGAGCATCAATGGTTTCAACGGAGCAGAGAGGAGTAAAGAGGAGAGAACGGAACCTTTTCGGCGCGCAATTCGGCGAAGAATTCGGCGAAGTTTGCGCATGGCCTGAGCAGGCGGTTGCGAAGTGGTGCTGGAGTTACCGTTACGCCGCGTCCGGTGCCTGCAGGAGGCGGGACCGAGCGCGTTCTATTCGTTGGCGACGAGCCTTTAGCGCGTCGTTGGGCCTGCTGGCCTGTTACGATACCCACTTCTTTCGAGCCTCAAGGGCCGCGTCGCGAAATGCTGTATGCAACGGATCAAACGCCGAGTGCGACATCTTTTCGACAGCAGGCGTGGCTTTCTGCGGCGTGCCCGGCCCGAATGGTGGCTGCGGGTCATATTCCAGAGCCAGCGTAAGGAACCGCGCATAGTCCTCGCCCCGCAATTCCGCAGCGACGCGAAGGCCGAAATCAATTCCCGCCGTGATGCCGCCGGCAGTGATACGGTTACGGTCTTGCACCACACGGTTGACGGCAAGCTCCGCTCCAAGCTGCGGCAGGATGTCACGCACCGACCAGTGCGACGTCGCTTTGTAGCCGCGGAGAAGGCCGGCCGCGCCGAGAACCAAAGATCCTGTGCACACGCTTGTCACGAGCTTGGCATTCTTTCCTCGCTGCGCCAGAAAATCGAGGGTTTCGCTGTCCGTCATGAGCGCCACAGTGCCATCGCTGCCGCCCCCTACAAACAGGATGTCCACAGGATCGGCACAATCTGCGAAGGTTTTGGACGGCTGGATGGTAATGCCAGTGTCGCTTTTCACCGAGTCCTTTGTCTTGGCGACAAGCTCCACCTTGACGCCCGGGAGATAGCCAAATACCTGCTGCGGACCGATGAGATCGAGCGCTGTCATGCCTGGATAAATCAGCATCGCAATTTCTGTCGGTTTCTCCGACATGGAATGTTGCTTGCCGCTCGTGTCTTGAGTTTGCTGCTGTGCAACGGCCATCTTGGCGATGGCCGCGCTCAGAGCCGCGCCGCATAACTGTTGGCTGAATTCTCGTCGGTTCATATCGATGCCTTTCTGTGCTTCACTCTGGTGTGCCATACGGTCATGGCCTATTCCATCTTCGCCGCAGTAATCGCGCGAGGCTGCGAAGAGCAACTACCAGCGCCACGCCTTAACCCTTGAACAAATTCATTGACCGCGATGAGCCCATAGATCCTGGAAGCGGCTCACTAATATCTCCCCATACCAAAAAGTCTGGCTAATACAGCGTCACACCCCTTTACTTGCTGCTGACGGATAGCCGGCCCCACCGAAATAGCACTCAAGAGCCTCCACCTTCCCATCTCTGACCCGGAGATATTCCACATTCCGGAATGATTTACCGTTCGTCGTGTGACAAAGATACTTCACAAACGCCTCGTTGCCACTCGTGATCACTCGCTCCAGATCGGATCGCTCGATAAGCTTGGCCTGTGTATCCCAGCATTGCGCTTTGAAAGTGCTCTTGCTGATGTGGTCGTCGCCGGCCGCGCTGGTGAAGGTAAAGTCGTCGGTCATCAGGGCCTCGAATTGACCCTCGTCCTTTTCCACCCACGCCCGATACCACTTCCGGATGATTTCTTCGGTCGCCGTGCTCGGCCCCGTCCCTGCGCGCGCGGTTGCTGTCACCAAGAGTCCCGCCGCTCCAGCCAGTGCGGAAGCTCCCACTTCGAGGGCCTTCCGCCGTGATAGTCCGATTCTTGTCATGTCCATTCTCCTGTTTCAGATTCCTGGGTTAGTGCCCTCTGGGGCCGTCCTTAGTGTTTCGAGCCCGGTGTCTCGGTTTTGCGTGCGTCGCGCTTCTCTCCACTGCACCATTCTCGGTTAGGAAAGTGGGGCCCAATTCGAACATCGCATTTTCAATGCGAACATGGAAATCGTCTGATCTAAAAGACTAGTTTCCCTCCCAAGATCACAAACCTATTGCCAGAAGTGCTGCCGGGCACAGTTCCGGAAGCGTTCTCGATATTGCTGGTGAAGTTGCTTGCGCCAATGAAGGCATTGCCGGTACCGAGGAACATCTGGTTGAGCGCGTTGTAAGCTGCCATGGAAAGTTGCAGGTGGATGCGCTCAGTTATAGGAAACGTTTTTGTGACGGTCAAATCCAAATCGCTGTAGGGTTGGCCGCGAAGCAAGCTTCTGCTGGAGCCGGGATAGGGATTGTTGACGGCCAGCGCATAGGCTTGGTTGTTGACGATCCAGTGCGTGTTGGCGGGGTCGGCGGGCATGCCGGGAGAATAAACTCCGCTCGAGTTGAAGCCATCGCTTCCATAGATCACATATTCGGGCGTGCCCAGAAGCGGTGCTCCCGTACTTGGGTTCTGGCCGCCGGTGTAGGGATTCAAATAGGCGAGTGTATTGACGGGCGCGCTTTTGTTCGAGAGGACGAGCCGGCAGGTATCGACGCCGATTACGTCGGCGTTGAAGGCCCCATCGCAGAAGCTGGAGTCGCCGGTGTTTCCATCGAGGGTAACTGGTTGATATGGCGTATAAACCTGGCCGCTTCGATAACGGTAGACGCCGCTCAACAGAAAGCCATTCACTGAACGGCCAAGCAATGAGTTTCCCTTGACGAATTTGGGCACGTCATAGGTAAAACCGATACCGAGAGTGTTCGGGAAGTCGTTGCCGCTCAATCCACGTTCGCCCGCGCTGGCGTTAAGAGGATTCTGGGGAAAAGCGATGGTGCTGCCCCCGCCGCCAGTACTGCGGAATCCGTCGGTGGCGTTATTCATGGCCTTGCTGAACGTATAGGAAACAGTCGAAGTCAGGCCATGGAAGTTTTGCGAGGTCACATTCAGTTCGAGAGCGTTGTAGTTGGCCCAGGCACCGTTGTCGGTCTCGATAAGATTTGAGTAGTTGCAGTTGGGGCGACCATATCCATCAGCGGCCGGATTCGAGCAAAGCGACGAAGCAGAAACGTTGTTCGGGAAGGCCAAGGCCACCGGCAGCAAAAACGGATTGGCATCGATCGACTGGAAGTCGTCGGTCGTCTTGGAGCCTACGTAGCGTATTTCCCCAACAGCGGCCTTGCCTAGCTGATGCTGGGTGCCGAGCGTCCAGGTCTGCACATACGGTGTGCGGAAGTTATTTGGGAAAATATCCACGATGTCCTGGCCAGGATCCCCGCCCGCCAGAGAGGGGAGGTTGAGCGTGCGGAAATCCGTGTCCAGGAGAGAGCCGTTCGACGGGAGGCAGGCGTTGGTGCCGCAGAGGAAGGCGCCGAGCTTGGTCACAGGCGCTTCATCGGCGACGAGCAGAGCGAGGTTATAGTACGCCGGGTTCGCGTTGATAGCGTACCCAGCACTTACCACAAGCTTTCTGTCGAATGCGGGATTCCAGGCCAGCCCGATGCGGGGTTCGAAATTCGTATAAATCTGCTGGACATATGGTACGGTGCGAACGCTTAGTGGCAGCGAAGGATTCCAAAAGGCCGTGTTGGGATTGGTCTCGCGGGCGACGGTTTCGGAGTGGAGTTTGTCGACAACATCGCTAAAGAACTCCCAGCGGAGACCCAGGTGCAGCGTCAACGTGGGAAGGGCCCTCCAGTCATCCTGAAAGTAGGCGGCGACGTCAGGCTCAGTGAACGGAATGACCGGATTGCCGTTCGCCAGATAGGACTCTGCAGACGTGTTTGAGGGCGCGCCCTCTGCTATCAGTCCTTGGCTGGGTGCTCCCATCAGGTTACTGAGAGTTCCATAGATCGGATAGCCGTTGTAGTAGAAGATGCCGGTATCGGGTGAATTCTGATAATCGAATTCGCCGCCAAAAAGAAGCGTATGGGCGCCATGGGTCCAGGTGGCGTTGTTCTGCACTTGGGTTACCTTTACGGTGTTGCCTTGCGGGAAGTCAGCATCTCCCCCGAAATTCGAGTCATCGATCCCACCGTTGAAATTCACCTGCGCTGGGCACGCTCCGAAATCGGAGGTAACGCAACTTGGGAAAGCGCCGCCTTGGAAGGCAACTTTGGAATCCTGGAAGCTGTAGCGCAATTGATCGACCATGTTAGATGTAAAGGTGTGCGTCCAATCGGCCCCGATCGAGTATGTGGTCGAGGGTTCGTCGTACCAATCGCCGGCGGCGATCCCGTCCGCCCCCGGGAGACCTATGTAGTTTTGCGACTGGTAATAGAAGCGAAGGAACAGGCGGTCTTTCTCCGTAGGCTGCCAATCGAGGCGAGCCAGTTCCTCCTGATCACTGGAAGGGCTCGCAATGGTGCGCTCCACTCCTGCAACCTGAACCGGCGTTGTGGCTCCATAGGCGTCCGTAACATTCTCCAGGCAGGCCCCGGCGGCCGTATAGGTGTCCGCTGCCGGGCACAGGCTAGCAGGCACAGGAATTGGTTGCGGGTTGCCTGCGATGATCGAATATGGGCCGAAGCTCGTGATCGCGGCAGAGCCGGGATCGGCCGAGAAAGTCGATTGAATGGCGCCAAGACCGGCTGCGCCGGGAATGGGAGTCAGACCGGGGAAAGATTCCGAGGGCGCGACACCAGGACGGATCCTGTCCCAAAAGGTGCTGTAGAAAAAGAAAAGCTTATCTTCGAAAACAGGACCGCCGACGGTAGCACCGGCGCGATTTTCGACATAACGGGGAAGGAACGGAACTGTGCAACCTGTCGATGGGCTTGCACCGGGAGGGCAAAAGCCAAGAAGCGGGTTCTTTTCGGTATTCGATAGCGAGCTGAGGAATTGGCCTTGGTAAAGATCAAAGGCGCTGCCGTGGAAAGAGTTGCTTCCCGACTTAGTGATGTAGTTCACTACCGCCCCGGCATTGCGGCCATATTGCGCGCTGTATTGATTCGTGATGATCTGGAGTTGCTGAATCGCGTCCTGGCTACCAAAGAACACCAGCGTTCCACCTACTGAGTTGTCGTTGTTCGACTGGCCGTCGATTTCGTAATTGTTGTATCGCGAACTCTGGCCGTTGACCGAAAAGTTGTCGCCGTTGGAGTTGGAGAAGTTGTCAGCTCCGACGCCCACCACGCCGGGAATGAGTTCAGCCACCGTATCGAAACCATTGTTGAGGGGCAGATTCGCCATGGTTTCCGTATCAAAGGTTGTCGTCACCTGTGAGTCGGTGGTTTCAAGCAATGCAGCCGCGCTACCGTTAACCTCGATCACCTCGGACTGACCGGTAGCGACGTGGAGCTTTACTGCGTTCAAATTGCTTGTGGCTCCCGAAACAACCTGAACATTGTCAATCTGTTCGTTCGCAAATCCGTTTGCGGTAATGAGCGCATGATAGGACCCGATAGGAATCAAAAAGAACTTGAACGAGCCATCGGCGGCAGACGTCTCCACGAGTTTGAGACCGTTCGCCTGATTCGTGATTTTAATCTGCGCGCCGGGGATGACAGCCCCGGAAGGATCGGTAACAACTCCTAGGACGGTACCTGTCGTAATCCCTTGGCAAACCGAAAATGCCGTAGCATTGCAAGCAAGCAATCCCAAAAATAAGTTCCTGGCCAATTGCAACATGAGTACCTCCGTCGAATTTGCCGTTCTCGATGTGTTCGTCGTCCTGCTAGTGGCGAGCGCCACGCGATAACCAAACCGAGCAGCCCAGTGAATTTAGTGTTGCGAGAACAGTTCCTGCAGTTTTGCAAGTGACTCTTCCCACATTTCCTTGTGCCAGAGGTACTCTTTTTTCTCAAATATGCCGCAATGGGTCAAACTCAGAATGCTGCCATCAAAGCAGCCGTCCAAACGAATTTCGACTGAGCTTGCGGCGGAATTCGACGAAGCCTTCCACCAATCAAAAATGATCTTCCGTTGCCGGCACCTGCGGTACGAGCCGAGGATGGTTAGTGACAAGGTCTCCGACTGGAAGTAGTCAATTCGAAAGAGATCTTTCGACTGCAATGCCACGATACGTCCGGATCGATCCTGGCCTGGCAGGTGGATCCAGAGTTCGCGGTACTCCGGCTCAATCAAAGCGTTGAAGATGCGCCGTGAGTTCGCGTTGACTTTAACTTTCATTGAAATGCGCCTGTCAAGTGCAGGCTCCTTCACCACGCCACGAGTTAAGGTTTCCGGGGCATATTGAATCGACAGCATTGTTGCGCTCATGGCGATGACGGGCTCCCGGCAAGCTAAGTTCTACTTTCGAGTGCCTGATCTCGTCCGACTGCAGGGAGAGATCAGGCAAAGTTGTGGGCCGAACTCTAGAATTGAACCTTCAGCGCGAATTGGCCGAACCGCCGTTCGTCGTGGTTGCCACCGGTAGCTAAGGTACCCAGTCCGCCTTTTAACTCCTGAACAAAGAGGGGCGTGGTTGTGGGGCCGCCGTAGTCCAGAGTTGACGTGTTCACGTAGTAGTTGTGGCGGTTCAAGACATCGATGCCGTCGGCAGAGAACTCCATTGCCACGCGTTCCGTGATTGGGACGGTCTTGTGGAGCGATGCGTCAACGTTCCATGCACCTGGACCCCGGAGCGAGTTGCGCCGCATCATGTCGCTTGGGAACGGCCCAAAATCCGAAATACCGAGAGTGCTGCTGAGTGGTGTGAAGCTCTTCGGCAGCGGAATATTCAAGCCATTAAATTGGTTGGGCCCGAGCATCTGCGGATTCCTGCTGACCTTCTCGGAGTAGAAGGGCGTTGCGGGCTCCAGTCGCGGCACAGTGTAGAAGGTCTCGTCTTCGCTGTAGTCGAAGACAGAGAATGGGATTCCGCCACGTGCGGTGTAAATGCCGGAGAGCGCCCACCCCCCCAGAGCCCGATGCTCAATTCCAGTTCCCTGCTTGAACCACGGTGTCTGCCAGATGGGGGCCACAGTCAGGCGCTGGCGAATATCGTAATCGGCGCTGCCCCAATCGAGACCCGGGTCGGCCAGAGAGGTATACCCAAGCGAACCGATATAACCGGAACCGCCCTGCAGGCTGTCACCGAAGGTGGAGCTCAGTTCGTCGAGAGCGTGCGACCAGGTGTAATTAGCGGCGAGGCTGAGGCCTGTTCTATGCAGGTTCTGTAACTGCACCTTGACGTTGAGGCCATCGTAGGCGCTACTCGCCCCGCTGCCGCGCATGTTGATATTAGTATATTGCGGGTTGGGCCGGGTGAGACACTCCTCTATACCTGTGACGAGGTTCGTAATGCCGGAACCGGAGCAGTTGGCATTGCTCTGGACCAGCGGATCACCAAGATAAACCTGACCGGCGCCAACTTGATTCACGTTGGCAAGGTCGTAGAGATGAGTGCCCTTCGCGCCGACGTATGCGATCTCAAAAAGTGCACCGCGGGCGAGCTGGTGTTGAAGGGCGAGGCTCCAGAACTGGGTTTGCGCGACGTCGATGTTCTGATCGAGGTGGCGAAGCTCCACCGGAGGCAGATATTGTGCCCCGATGGATTGCCCCAGGGGGCCGAGATCCTGGTTGGTTACGGTAGCGTTGCAGCTTGCATCTTCTGGAGAACAGGAGTCGCTGACCACAGCGCTTGCCGGCGGATTGAAGCTGGCGTTATAGGTGATATTCCCAAAGTTGCGCTCGTAGCTGATGCCGTAGCCGCCACGGATACTATCGCGGCCATTGCCGAAAACGTCATAGGCAAAACCGACGCGAGGCGCAAATGTTCCCCAGCGAGGTTTCCAGAAACCGCCTGCCGCACTTTGATCGGCGATCTCGACTTGCCCGCTGCGGATTTGCGCCTCAAGGCTGCTGCCCGAGCCGAAGTAAAAGTTGGAGTCGAGAGCGGGGTGGTTGTTGTGCTGCACGCCGTAGTGCTCGTAACGGAGACCGGCATTTAAGGTCAACCGCGGCGTCATCTTGTAGCTATCCTCTCCGTACCCGGCCCAATCCTTGTAGCGATAGCTTCGGGCAAAGGATGCCTCGGCAAGCGGAGTCTGGATTGCGCAAGAGGGATTGTCAACTACATTGCCAAAGTTGCCGTCAGTAGTCGACGTGTCCGCAGGGCACGGGAACTTGCCCTGGGGGTCGACGCGCGTCTCAAACTGCACGAGAGACGCGCCGTTGGGATTTCCCGCCGTGTTCATCATGTCGTTCAAGCTGCTCTGAAACGTGAAGCCGAGCTCCTCCACGGCCTGAGCGTAGGCGCCAGAGGCGTAATTCAACTGGATATAAGTTCCCATGAATCCGAGGCGCATGGAATGCTTACCCTTGGTCCAGGAGAGATCGGGCTCGAGCTGGATGGTGTTCTGAGGGCCGCCGGCCGGGAGGCCGCCGAAACCCGGCTCGCTAAAGTTCTCCAGCCCCGGCATCTGGATCAGCGCGCCGGTGTTCGGGTCGGTGGGCGAGACAAACATCAGGCTGGGAGCGTTGAGGAGCGATTGGTCGAACGAGGTGTTTTCGTTGAACCGCGTATAGCTCGCCTTCATCGAGAGAAAAAGGCTGGGCGTGAAGATGTGGGAGATGCTGTAGAGATAGCTCTGATTCAGAAAGGTGAGGCCGGTGTTGTACTGGGGATAGGCGCTGTAGGTGTTCGATCCAGGGAGCTGAATGGAATTTTCGCGGCCTCCGCGAAAGAACATCATGGTCCTGTCGGTGGGGTTATAGTCTACTCGGCCAATCAAATCGTAGGTATTTTGAGGGATGCCGCCGCCCGCGTCGAAGGGGGCCTGAAAGTTGACGGTATCGAACATCGGGGTCGACGCAGGTATCGGCGTTGTGCCGTTCACCGCGCCAAAAGTTGCGCCGGTGCTCGCAACCTGGGCAACCGTAGAGGCTACCCCTGCGGAGTTAATCGTCGTTTGGCCGTAGGTCTTGTAATAGGCCTGAACGTTCGACGGCATCAGGGCGATGAAGGCAGGATCGAAGACTTCCTCACTCTCCGTGGCGGCGCTGCGCACGCGCGTCCATTCCGTGCTCTCGAAGATAAACAGCTTGTCCTTCTTGATGGGGCCGCCGGCTGCGTATCCGAATTGATTGCGGGTATAAGTGCCTTTCGGGTCGGGTAAAGATCCCGTCCCGCCGCCCGCCAGGAACGCCGCATTGGCTGCATCGTTGCCGTAGGTGTTAGCGGTATACGCGGAGAGACGATTGAACTCCCACCCGGAGCCGTGGAAGTTGTTGGTACCTGCCTTGGTGGTGACGTTAATGACGCCGCCGGAGGCGCGTCCATACTCTGCCGAATAGTTACTGGTGACTACACTGAATTCCTGGGTGCCGTCCAGGGGAACGTCTTCCCCAATGGCCTGGGAAAATATGGAAATGTTCTCCACGCCGTCCAGGAGAATTTCGGTGCCCGACATGCGCTGGCCGTTAATGGAATAACCGACCCCGCGATCTTCCTGGTTCTGACCGCTGCCCGTTTGATCGATGGCGCTGGCGCCACTGTTCGTGCTGTTGTCTCCCCCCGAGACATTTCCGGCGAGGGCAACGAAATCGTAGGGGTTGCGCGTGAGGCTGGGAAGATTGGCAAGCTGCTCGGTGTCGACGACCTGCGACATTTCCTGGGTCTGGGTGTTCACTTGAGCGCCACCCTCGTCAATCACTTGCACTTCGGTCGTGGTACTGCTCACCGAGAGCTTGGCGTCGAGGGTCGCGTGGCCGCCAACCGTTACCTCGACCTTGGCGACAAGGGGTTGGAAGCTATTGGAGTTCACAGTTACCTGATAGATGGCCGGCTCAAGGCCGAGAACCAGGTAAGCGCCGGTCGACGAAGAGACCGTGTTACGCACCGTATTGGTACTGAGATTCTTGACGTCGACGGTCGCGCCGGGCACTGCGGCGCCGGATTGATCCATCACCGTGCCGGCGATCTGTCCCGTTTCAAGCTGCGCCGAAGCCATGACACCGCCGAGAGACAAGGCGGCTAAGGTGACGAATACAAGCAATGTTAGGGATTCAAACCGATTCCATCGCTGACCGGAAAAGCCAGCCGCACGGATTACCCCAAAATTGAACCTGAACAGCCTCATGAAAGACCTCCAAAATCGACCTCAACTTAAAACAACATTTGTTGTGACCAACCGGATCCATTCCAGGGATCTCAGTGGGATGTCTAATGTGGCGCCGGGTCGCTCTTCACGTGAATATTGGGCCCTTCGTGCGCGCTCAAGCCGAGATCTCACGTTGCCAACTCCGTCGCAGGTTTTAGATCGAGCGTCCAACCGTGTTCAGAGCTTATGTCAATGAAGGTTGGTAATTCGGACCTAATCCGCTGATCGATTGAGAAATGCGATGAGCCGAGGGATTGATGCGACAGGCCGTGACCAACCGAGTCATGCCTAAGCTAGAATGTCCATCATGAAGCGAGAGAATGCTCTGAATTTGAAGTCCTTCTGGCAATTCCAGATCATTGGATGGGGCTGCTTTTATCTTTTCGACCTAATGGAATCGATCCATTTTTTCTTGACTAAGCATCTGTCGATCGATGAAGAGCTCGTACCTATATCTTTTATGTTCCTGGCAAGTTTTGCCTTACGCCCCATCTGCCGTCGACTGCTCCAACAATCGCAGTCATGGATGGCTTTTGAATTGAAAGCAGCCGCGGCGGCCATGGGCACGTCCATTCCCGCCGGCTGCGCAGCCTGCCTCGTTTTGCGTTTTTCTTATCCCGTCATGCCCTGGCACGCTGTGGTTGGAACTGTGATGTGGTCCTTTTTCATTCTCTTTATGTGGTGCAGCTTGTACTTCAGCATTAAGCAATGGCAGCAATTGAGTATCGAGAGGGAGCGGCTGCATCGCGCTGAGTCGGAGGTTCGTGAGGCAAGGTTGCTTGCATTGCGCTATCAACTGAATCCCCATTTCTTATTCAACTCGCTCAATGCGGTCTCCACTCTCATTCTCGATGGAAATGCGCCTGCGGCCACGCAAATGCTGGCGCAGATCGGAGATCTTCTGCGCACGAGCCTCGATTCCGAAGTCACGGCAGAGGTGACGCTTTCTCAGGAACTGGCCTTTACCGAAGGGTACCTGGCAATCGAGCAAACAAGGCTGGGAGAGCGGTTAAAGATCGATTTTGCTGTTCCATTGGAAACGCGGGATGCCCTGGTGCCGAGCATGTTGCTGCAGCCGCTCGTTGAGAACGCAGTGCGCTATGGAGTGGCGCCATTGATCGACGGTGGGTGGATTGCGGTCAAGAGCTCGCTCGATGCCGACAGATTGCGAATTGTCATCAGAAACTCGGGACGACGTGGTGAGAGCGAGCAGAAAAAGAATGGAAATGGAATCGGTCTCGGAAACACAGCGGAGCGCCTGAAAACACTTTATGGGACGGATTTTGAATTCTCGCTTATGTGGCCTGAAGCGGGCGGTTGCGAAGTCATCTTGGACTTGCCGTTACGCAGGGCTCGAAACCTGCAGGAGGCTTCGCTGTGCGCGTTCTAATCGTTGACGACGAGCCCTTGGCGCGCCGTGGCGTCGCTCACAGGCTCCGTCGATTCAAGGATGTGGAGATCGTTGGAGAATGCGGAGATGGGGTATCCGCGGTGGAGAGAATTCTGGAGCGATATCCAGATGTTGTATTCCTTGACATCCAGATGCCGGGCATGGATGGTTTTGAAGTTCTGAGTGCATTGCCTAGAGAAAACTTGCCAGCAGTCATTTTTCTGACAGCGTATGAACAACATGTTTTACGGGCGTTCGATGTTCATGCATTGCATTACTTACTGAAGCCGGTGGACGACTCACGCTTCGCGGCAGCGGTTAGTCGAGCTCGTGATCTGGTAGATTCCGCATTAAAGGCCGACATGACGCAGCGGGTAGTGAATATGCTGGACGGCACCTCGGATAAATACGCCTCCCGACTCGCCGTGCAAACTGGGTCCCGCATTCAAATCGTCACTGCTGAGGATGTTGACTGGATCGGCGCTGCGGGTGACTACGTTGAACTTCACGTCAAGGGTTGTTCTTTGCTGTTACGCGAAACAATGGCTTCTCTCGAACAGCGGCTCGACCCAGCAAAGTTTATCCGCATACACCGCTCCCGAATTGTGCGGTCAAAAGGCATAGTAGAACTCCGATCCATCGAGAACCGCGAATTCACGGTGAAGCTCTCGGACGGCTCGGAGCACCGATCAAGCCGCACCCACGCAGATCGACTCGACCGCTGGTTGTCATCTGGCCGAACTTGACAAACGGCTTCGAAGCTCCAGCACTTTGGACTAATGGGCTGCCCTACGAAAATAATGTCTGGCTTATATTGCCTTCGTCATGCTTCTGATCTTTTCGGATTCGACTGCACCCGAGAACTATCCACACGCTCCGCCGAGCAGATCGCCCGAACGGCACAAGCGTACGGACAGCAGGACGACATCACGGTCCTTGCCGTTACGTTCGCGCCTGCCCAGGTGATTGCCTAGGTGAGTCTGTGCTTGCCCATTCGGTCCGCTGACCGCCGAAAGCATTACCCCGCGGCGTGGTCCGACAGTTCTTTCGCAAGTCGCAAATCAATGCGGTAACTTGTCCGATAGCGGGTCTTCAACCGACGCGAACAAGACAAAGCACGCATTGAGCTATTCAAGTCGATCGGTGTTCTCGGCAAGTGGCCGTATGGCCGGCAAGTGTCCCACTTGGCGACTACACGTCAAGATCGTCGCGTTTCTCAGACTCCGTGGGCTCAGAAGTGTGGCCTTGCATCTGCAGTTTGCCGCACAAATCCTGCGGTTCATCACAATATCCACTCGGGCCGCCGATAAGCCGCAACATCTGCTGACCGCTTTGATTACTATTCTCAGTTGAACTGCCAGGCGACACGGCAACTTCATTCATGACCAAGCTCGGAAGGCGAAAAGGAATGTAAACGATGCGAACAACGAATGGCATAGCCATATTGGTCAGTGAGAATTTGCGAATTGCATCTGCAGGGATGTTCATGACCCATACCGCAAGGGCCGCAGCTGGCCGGACCGTGAATCACGTGAATTCTCTCAAAGGAGACGCGCACCTGTCCTACTAGCCTATTACAAATTGGCGCGGGAATACCTTATGCAAATAAGTTTTGCGTTTCGAGAAACTGCCCTGATCTTGACGGCCTTTTTTCCAATCCCTTATCAGACGACTCTCTTTGCCAGCGATTCAGGATCCCAGGCGACGGGTACGCACGTTGGCGGTGGATTGCAGCAAGTTGCGAATCTCACATCGGTGGAAGAGAGGGCCGACGTTCTTATGGCACGTCAAGAGTATCAAGCTGCAATTTCATCCTATGACTTGATCCCTGAAAAGTCGGCAGCAATATGGAATAAGACCGGGATCGCATATCAGCATATGTACGCGTTCGAGGAAGCAAAAGCTGATTATGAGCGGGCGCTTAAGCTTCGGAGAAACTATGCAGATGCGCTTAATAACTTAGGGACGATTTTTCTCGAACAAAAAGATTTTCATGCAGCTGAAAAGCTATTCAAGAAAGCGATTAGATCAGACCCCAACAAGGCTTGTTTTTCGAAAAATCTCGGGACCACGTATTTTGCAGAGGGAAAAATTCAACAAGGTGCTGTGGCATACCGAGCGGCGTTCTCTCTCGACCCGGATATTTTCGAGCGGATGAGCACGCAAAGCATTGAGGAACCGTCGTCAACAGTCGAAAGGGCAGGTCTCTATTACTGTATGGCCGAGCTCTTTGCTCGCGCAGGATTGAAGGACCGCGCGATCGACTTCTTACGCAAATCTCTGAGTGAGGGGTTCAATGATCGTAAGCGCCTTCTTGAGGACAACGATTTTGCGCAATTGAGGACCACTCCGGCGTTCTCCCAGCTGATGAGAGAACACGGCATTCGGTAGCTGTTACGTGGAACGACTTTCATTCGCCGGTGGACGAACCACGTGATGAGGAACGTAATGTGCGGGTGCTGAAGAGCCTGGTGGATACCGCCAAGATTTATCCCAGCGTTCGTTCCTGACGGTCCCGGGAGCAATCATGCCATCCAGTCAGACGATGCTGGCTTCTCTTCCATGAGAATAGCTTCTTCAAAATTACGATGGGCTTAACGCTCATCGACCTCTATTCGGATGGATACGGCAAGTTGCTGTATAACCGGCTACCCTGAAACGTGGATCCAGCGTTGCCTGGGCTGGCAAGAGTTCGACATCGCGACTATTTAGCAACTTGCCTTAATCTCATTTGTCGATAAGTTAGTTGGCGATTTGCACTAACCCGCTAGCGCGGGAGGGGATGCATTTGTGGCGTTTGGATAGAGTGTTGGACACCCGAGGAGGTGTCCATGACCCATCTACGCCAGCGCATGCAGGAAGACCTCCGGCTGCGCAACTTCTCCGAACGCACGGTTCGCCACTACACCCACACCGTTGCTGAGTTCGCCAAGTACTTCCGCAAGTCACCCGATCAGCAGGGCCCAGAGCAATGTTCGTACGTACCTTCTGTTTCTGCTCAACGAGCGCAAAGTCCAATCCTGCCAGCGAATATAGTCCATTGCTGCAACCCAGTACACAAGCATCCTGCCATGGGGATGGCGAGAGAAAAGGCAGCATCATCCACGCCGGAGGCGTGCTGGAGTGTTTACCGAAGTGTTACGACGGGTGGACGGTGATGCGACCGGAACTCGCAAATCTCTGAGACCCTTCCGCCGATGCCGCCCGCTGAGGAGGTGAAATTGATCTCGCGATTTGATCGCGGTTTTGGCCCTCAATCGCTATTTCTTCTCGAAGTGATTTCCGAAGTAATAGACCCTGTGATGGGCCCCTTCCAGCTCGGATGCATTGAGCTTCAAATCCGCACGATCGAGGCGACGAACATCCGCATGAGGAATTTTCTCCTGGTCATTCACCCATCCATCGGCCGATTCCAAACCCGAAACGTCGGTCGTCAAACCAGTGACAAAATAGTGAGCTGGAATTACAACCTTAGGATTATATTTCCCGACGATTCCATCGACCTCAGCGCGAGTGAGTATTGACTCGATGGGCAGAATGAGCACGTCAACATTTTTCAAGTAATGATCGAGAAGAGGGTCAGGCGTCGCGCGATTGTCGCCCCAGACGGCGATCCGCAAACCCCCGGTCTCAATGAGCTCAATCGCGTTATCGAAGCCGATCACATTGTTCGGCGGACAAGTCTCTTCATAGAGATCAGCGGAGCCACTATCCCGCTTATCAGCAGGCGTCGGCTCACATTTGTGCTTGTCCGCTAGGCCCGTTATTTCAATATCGCCAAGCCTAAACTGCCCCACCAACCGTTCGAGAATCATCAGTCCTTTCGGGCGATCCACAGCATCGTGGTCGAAATGAGCGTGAGTGGAGAGAACTATATCGACCCGGATTGCGGGAAACTGACTAAGGAACCACTTTGGGTAAAGGCCCGTTGAATCATTTCGCCAAGGATCGGTGAGAACGGTCAACCCGGCCGGCGACGTGACCTTGAATGCATCGTGTCCATAGAACTCGATCTTGACGTCGCCCGAACGAGCGGGGTTTCCGCCCTTTTTCTGAACGGTGATAAGGGAATTGTCATTCCACGCAGCGAAGGTATCCAAGGACCTCTCAGATTGTTGCGCACCTGCGCCATCGTTCAAGGTCAGTAGGACAAGCAAGGCGATTGCGGCCAGAGTTTTAAGGCGCATATCGGCCTCTCGTGCTTCACGGATGACTCTACCACGAACCGGAAACTACCCCGAAACTGCACCACTACCCCGATTTTCAAGTTCAGTCCGGATTGGCGGTTATTGGCCCGCAATCTCTCCACGGCCGGAGTCCTTTGGTACAGATGCTAGGCTGATGCTAATGCAGCGCGAAACAGAGGACGATGCGCTCACGCTAATCTCTGTGGGCGTTCTTGCCTTTACCATCGCTGACGTTACGCATGAGGCTCTCGGGCACGGGGTTGGTGGCATCGGCACCTGCCCGGATTGTGAATACTGCGTCGGACGCACACGAAGCGGTTAAACTCGACCTCGACGATTTGCAGTCGGAGAAGTCCTATCGGTGGAGCTTTCCAGTGCGGCTGCGCTACGGGGGACCGGGTTTCACCGTCTATGGCCATTCAAAACTGTGCAATATCCTGTTTACCAGGGAACTGTCGCGGCGGCTGCAGGGCACTGGCGTGACAGCAAACTGCTGGCATCCTGGTTTTGTCGCTACTCAGTTCGGAACTGATGCCGGCGGCCTAATCTCTTTCGGCATTGGGATTGCCAAGCGTTTCGCCAGAACTCCAGAAGAGAGTGCAAAAACACTCGTATACCTAGCTTCCTCGCCAGAGGTTGCGGGGATCACCGGCAAGTATTTTCACGACCAACATCGGGTCCAGCGCAACCCGCTCCACGCGCTCACTGACACCGCCGGCAAGTTCGCCTATCACTAGATGCCCGGCATTCTTCTGCTCGTAGACACCAGGTTCAACCATCGTGGCGCCAAGATTTGAGAATCCTCCAAGGATCTTGTCTTCGCCCAGACCGTCCGCAAGCACTCGCGCAACCCAGCCGTTCTGTATGGGCAATATAACCCCGCCGGGCGCGAGTAGGCCCAAACACGTGGGGCGCGACTTCCAGCGCGTCCTGCACTTTGGTGGGGCAAGCAGGATCAGATCAAAGTAGAGGCAAAATCGCAGAACCACGGCCCGATTCAAGGCAAGTCGCGGTTCGGAGCAATTCCAGGTGATGAATTGCTCCATCGCGAACTTGTAGTTTCGCCTCGAACGAGGCGAACTCAAGCTGTTGAGAACAGCTGACTTCGTGTGATCCAGATCCGGGACCCGCAAAACGATCCTGCGGCAAGGTGGATTCCTGTTCTTCTTGCGCATATAGCCATCGCCTCATAAAGAGGCGTACCGTTCGATCAGCTGAGCCACGGCCTCAGGCTGTTCGTCTGCAATGTAATGCGCGCCGTTCTTGATAACTTCGATCTTGACGTTTGAGCACCCATGATCCCGTAACGCTTCGGCGAATCCTGGCATAAGCTCCTCGAAAGGCGAATTCTCTCCGGGTGCCAGCACCAGAGGCAGGCTGATCGCGCTGCGGTGCGCTGCATTGAATTTCTCATTCGCGGGAAAGGCCCGGTATATCTCCAACAACGCGCGCAGATGTTCTGGAGCGGCATAATCCCGGGCATAGCGGGCGACGTCCGCGTCACTGAATGTGTCCCTGTCTAGAAAATGGCGGAAGTAAATAGCTTCCCGCCCGGCAATCAGTTGTTCAGGCAGGTCCGGCGTCTGCTGGAAATAAATATGCCAAATAAGGGGACTAGCTTTAACGGTATCCCACGGTCCGAGACCAGGGACCGGCGCGTCGAGCAACATCACGCCGCGGCTGGTTTCCGGATACATTCGCACGAAGGCATAGGCTACCATTCCACCAATATCGTGCCCGACGACATACACGTGTTCCAAATGCAAATGTTCCACCAGCTGGTGAACGTCTTCTGCCATATTCGCGGCGTCGTAGCCATCTCGGGTCGCCGCAGAACCGCCAATGCCTCGCAGATCAACGGCCACGACCGCGAAATGCTTCGCCAACAGCGGCATGATGCGGTGATATTCGTACCAGTCTTCGGGAAAGGCGTGCAGCAGAATGATCGCCGGACCGGTCCCGCCGTGCACATAGTAGAGAGTTGTTCCGTTCACCCGCGCAGTTCCAGAGACGAATCCCGCTCCCAACGTTGCCAGCCCTGGATCGATCCGCCGCCGTGGTGCTGACTCACCGCGGAGGATCGCGCATGCCGCCACCACAAATACCGGCAGAAGTTTCAAAATCCAGTGATCACAGATCCGCATTTCGACTCCCAGGTGGCTCGACCGAAACTGCTCTCGTTCTTTCTCGTTGAGACATTCCTGCATCGTCGGCGGAGCCGTTCCATCCGACCGCTCATCTGCCCCCGTTACCCATTGCTCACCGCGGACGCGAAAGTGGATTTGCCTCCGAAATAACACTCAATGGATTCCACCTTGCCGTCTCGAACCCTGAAATACTCCACGTTCCGGAATGATTTACCGTTCTTCGTGTGGCAAAGATATTTCACAAACGCTTCGGCGTCGTTTCCGAACACTCGCTCCACATCGAATCGTTGGATGAAATCGATTTGCGTATCCCAACATCCCTTTTTGAAGGCGCTCTTGCTGATGTGGTCGTCGTCGGCGGCACTGGTAAAGGTGAAGTTGTCGGCCAGTAGGCTGTCGAACGGCCCCCAGTCATTTTTCTCCCACGCCTTGTAGTACATCCGGGCGAGTTCTTCGGCTGTCTCGCTCGCCTCCGCACTTGCCGACAGCGAGAATCCTACTGCGCCAGCCAACGCGCAAGTTCCCGCTTCGAGCAATTTCCGTCGTGATACTCCAGTCGTTGTCATGTTCGTCCTCTTTCCGACCTCCTGGCCGATGTTGGAATTCGGTGATCGAAACTCCTCACGCCAATGGCGCAGTGTAATTGGTATCAGTATGCACATACCGCTTGCATATTGCAAGTGGTATATCCCAGAGCCGAGCCTATGCCCATCGACTTGATCGCTGGTTATCATCTAGCCGAGGTTGACAACCGGCCGGCATGTTTGCCTCTCGATGGTTGGTCGTCGCACACTCTAATAAAAAATGCCTGCATGCTAGACGCAAACATCCATGGCGACGATACGAATAGGGGCTGGACGTGGAAGTTTATCGAGCGCCCTGTGAATTCGCAATCGCTCGGAGGGACTCGCCGGCTCGATTACCGAGACTGCTTCTGCTCTCAGGCTTCGCTGGAATGGCGTAAGTGGCGTAAAGCCTGGTGGAGCTTTTCTAGATATTTTCTTGGGAGCGGCGGCCCAATCTTGATTTTGGCTTCCTCCCACACTGGGATGGCCATTTCCAGGAGCCATTCACCACGAATGGTCAAGAGTATTTGCTTAATTCGTCGATCAGTCGAATGCGGCTGGATTCGCAAAAGTCGACGTCGCTCCAAAGGTTTCAGTGCTGCTGTCAGCGTGGAACGGTCCACGCAGAGTTGAGCTGAGAGCTCAGCCATGCTTGCAGGCGCCGAGCGATCCAGCAGCACCATTAGGATGAACTGACCATTCGTGAGGCCGACGTTTCGAAGTGCATCGTCAAAGTGACGCGCTAATATGCGTGCAGCGGTCTGGATCTTGAAGTAGGAATCTTCGACGATCACTATAGACATCTCTTTGTCACTGATCACAGATCATTCCACCCCCTTTGCGCACCGTGGACGTCCAACGGCGTGACCTCGCTCCATAGCGGGTGCAGCCGACCCGACTATTCGCCAAGTGGAATCACGAACTCGATGATCTGCCCCGGACCCGTCTCGAAATTGCAGATTCATCTTCCGCGCCAGTGGTGATTCAGCTCACGAACTTGGCGAGGAGCGATGAGGTTGGTACTGGAAAAGGGCGGCAGGATCAGGGAGGTGAACCTGCCGTTCAAAAGTCGATCAAGCTAGTTAGCCCTTGGGGTCTAAAGGGGACGGGCTTACGCCGGTCCCCTTTAGTTCATAACTGAAATTCCGTCTTCTCAGAAGACGAACTTGCCGCCCAGTTCCAGCACGCGGGGATCCCACACACTGGTGATCTGGCCGAACTGGCTGTCTCCAAGTTTGTCGTCGAACGCGTTGAACTGAGTGTGATTGAAGGTATTGAACGACTCGAAGCGAAGCTCGACGTGAGCGCGTTCAGTCATTGCGAACGACTTGTAAAACGAAGTCGTGAAGTTCACACGGCCAGGACCGACGATCGCGTCCTTGCGGGCGCTGCCGAAGCCCTGATTGGGGCCTCCCAGCCATGATGGAACGGGTGCGGAGAACTGCGTGGTATCGAACCACTCGTTCTGACCCGTCGCCGGGCTGTACTTCTTGGTGTAGTGGACGCGGCCGCTCACGTTCGGGCGGTTAGTGTAGGCGTTGTTGCCACCGTCGAGACCGACCGGATCGTAGTTGATCGAGAGGCCCGGTCCCTGGTTGTTGCCCGACGAATTCAAGCCGGTCTCGTCGATGATTGTGCCGGCAAGTTCCCATCCACCGAGAACCGACTTGACTAAGCCAGCGCTCTTCGCAAAGAAGGGCAGGTTGTAGACATAGTTGGCGCTCAGCATTTGGCGACGATCCAGCGCACCAGACCCCTTGTCGTATTTCAGGTTGAAGGGGTTGCTGACGTTATCGAGGTCGTAGGTGGTGAGATCGATTTCATGCGAATACGTGTAATCGAGCTCGCCGCTGAGGCCCCAGCGATTCTGAATGCGAAGGCCCGTCTGGAAGCCGTTGTAGTTACCGTTGGTGGTGTTCTCTTCTTGTTGGATGTCGGCGAATCCCGGATAGGTACGGAACTCATCAGGAATCGCCAGGTTGGCCGGCACCTTGCCGTTGGGGCAGACATCGCCGGCATACTTGTCGTTTCCGTCCCCCTCGTTGCAACGGGTGTTGAGGTCCGTGTTGATCGGGAAGGTGTTGATGTGGTGGAAGATGTTCTGGTGCCACGCAAGGTTGCCGACATACTGCACAACCCAGATCATCGACGGCTTCAGCTCATGCTGTACGCCGAGGCTGAACTGCGCCACCGCCGGTGCCTTGTAAGTCTTGGCAAGGTTAGCCATTTCGGCCGGAAAGGTCGGGGATGCAGCGGTTGCGCCGGTGACCCAACTCTTGCTCGGGGTTGTCATGTACACGCTGCTCGCGCTCGGGCTGTAAGCGAACGGCGGCGACGTGGCTGCGTTGTAGATGTCGTTGCCCTGCATGCGCTCGTAGAAGGTTCCGAAGCCGCCACGGAGAACGGTCTTGCCGTTTCCAAAGATGTCTTCAGAGAAGCCGATGCGAGGCTGCAGCGTGTTGTAGTCGTTGACAACCAATCCGCGCGGGAAGCCGTTCTGACCTGCCAGGCCCATGCCGTTGAGGTAGAAGCGCGTTCCGTTGACGGTCTGGAATCCAGGGCCGTTTGGGTTGAGCGAACCGTCGGAGTTGAACTGTGGAGCCTGGCTGGTCAGGTACAGATCCGGATCGAAGTTCGACACCGCGTTGCTACGCTCCCACGCGTGCGGCAGGGCGTCATAACGAAGTCCGAGCTGCAAGCTGAGGCGTGGCGTGACGTGCCAGTTATCCATCACATAAGCCGACGGAGTCTGGTTGACATAGTGGCGAACCGGCACTGCCTGGAACTGCGAGTAGCTGCTCGCAATACCCAGCAACATATCCATGAACGAGTCGTTGGTCTTGTTGCTGAAGGCGAGGTTGCCTTCGGCGTCGCCGAACAACTGCTGGTTCTTGGTGTAGCGGTTGTAGCTGAAGCCGTATTTCATTGCGTGCTTGCCCATGGTGTACGAAACATCGAGCTTCGGCTCGTAGTCCTGCGCCGCGTTGTGCCACGGAGCGGAACCCATGTCTTCGCCTACGTTGTAGGGGTTGCCCCAGCCGCCGCCCACGCCAGGAACATACGGGTTGCCGGTGTTGAAGAAGCTGTTGAGGCTCCAGCCAGCCGGCTTGTTCGCCAGAGAGCTGTTGGTGATGTTAATGGTGTTGCCGTCGTAGTTGATGCTGGCTTCGACGAGCAGGTTCGGATTGATCGTTCCGCTTATCTTGATGGCAGCCGAGTTCGCCGGGTTCGACAGTGTGCTGGTGACTGTGTTGTAGCTTGCATACAGCCAGCCGAGTTCAGGCTGCGCGTAGCCCTGAAGCACGCTGTCGTGCATGTAGTGACCGAGGATCGTCCACTTGTCGCTGAACTTGTGGTCGATACGGACAATGTCGTCACGCACATCGATCGGATTTGCAACGTTGGCGATCACGTGACCGTCAGCGGTGGTTGGTTTCGGAATGATGCCCGAATTCAGATACAGCACCGCGTTCGGATCGAACAACTGGTGCGGAATCTTGTTTTCAGGAAACGGCTGACCCGGCGTCAAGCCGAGTGCAACGAGTTGCGCGTTATAAGCCGGATCGCCCACGGTGGGAACAATCAGGCTGGTGCTGCTGGCAAACCCAGGTGCGACGTAGGTTAGATCGGTTCCAGCGGTCGGCCGGTCGGCGTTGGCAAGCGTAGGAACGTTGGTCGTACCGGCGCCGGAGAGAATCTTGCGCCACTCTTCGTTGTAGAAGAAGAAGGTTTTCTGCTTGTTGGTGTTGTACACCTTGGGGATGTACACCGGACCGCCAGCGTTGAAGCCGTAGATGTTGTAGTGGAGGTTGGTCAGCGTCCCCGAAATCGGGTTCTTCGCGTCGTAGGCGGGCGTACGGTTGAACTCCCACACTTCGCCATGGAACTTCTGCGTGCCACTCTTCAGCGACAAGCTCATGGTTGCACCGGAGGATATGCCGTAGTCCGGAGGATAGTTCGACGTCATCATCGTGAACTCGGCGATGGCGTCCTGCGAAGGCATGATGTCCATGCCGCCGGCGCCGCCGCGGTCATCGGCTTCGCCACCGTCGATCAGCCAAATGTTGTGGCTCTGACGAAGGCCGTTCACGCTGATCGTGAAGTTCGAAGCTACCGAAGTCGGCGTGTTGCTGTCAGGCAGAGCCGAGCTGACGCCGAGGCCCAAAGCCGCGAGAGCAGCAAAGTTGCGGTTTTCGGTTGCGATCTGGCTGATCTGCTCGGAGCTGATCAGTGTGCTGACCACGTTGGAGTCGGCCTGCACCGCAAGAGCATCTGCCTCCACCGTTACAGTCTCGGCTTCGGCGCCTACCGTAAGCTTGATGTCCGCGCGAGCAGTCGAGGATACGTTCACCACGATGCCGTTCTGGGCGAAGGACTCGAAGCCCTTGGCCATGACCTTCATGTTGTAGTTGGCGGGGTTCAGACCAGAGATGTCATACAGGCCGGTCGCGCCGCTTGTTGTCGTCTTGGAAAATCCAGTTGCAGGATCGGTGAGAACGATCTTCGCATCTGGGATCACTGCTCCGGTTTGATCCGTGACGATGCCCGTGAGTTCGGAGTTCGCCTGCGCGAGTGCTACCGCGCTGGCGACTGCAAAGATCAAGGGCAACAGAAATAGCTTGTACCACCCGTGTCTCATGTTCATCTGGCCATCCTTTTAAAAAGTTGTTGATTCTGACCCGTGCGAGCGAACGCTCTAAGTGTCTCGTTCGGCTTCTTTGTGTGGACCTCAATGTTCGCGATCGACCGATCATTCAGTCCGGCCTCTCGCGCTCCACTGTCCAGGCGGGCGTTGCGGCTCCCAATTCTCTTACCAATTGACTCTTCCCTAACCTGAAGTGGGTCAATTGCAATCACCAGTAATGACGGTTTCGACGTAACCGCTACTTGCAAAACGCAAGCAGTAGCAGTATGCATAGACTGATTGCATAATGCAAGTGGTAAAATTTGCGGTCGGCAAAAGTGACTAAGATAAAGGGCTATCCGGCCACCCAATCAAATCTGACCCTCGAACTGATTGGCGAATCGCCGAGGTCTGATCGTGTCGTCTATGCAACTTGTTCCACTCGCGCGTGGGGACGGAGACGCGCTTCAGCTTCGAATTATTTGCAGATTCCACCACGATTGCTCGAACACGACGGTGAGCGAATTTGGAAAGCCTTCATGATCGAGCTGAGGGGCATATGTCGTGGCGCCTGGGCAGCGGTATCCGCTGAACTTCACGCTGCATTGAGTCTGCAATCAGTTGTCGGAGAGAAGAATCTATAATTGAAGGAAAGATGTCGTCCTAAAAGGAGGCCGCGTGATAAAGAGGCAGGGCTGAATTTGGGGTGGCCGCTCCGGATCTGGCCTGAGACGTTGTTGTGGGGAGTGCGCCGTTGACGCTATCGTTGGGTCCTGCGTTCGCAATTGGCCTCGAGGGCTGCCAGGCGCTTGGCGAATACAGATGCCCTCGGGCGAGGCGCGCCGAGATGGTCGGCACGCAGTTCGGCCATAAATGCATCCCAGATGGCTTCGCCTCCTTCCTCGACAAGCTTCCCTCGGAGTGTCCCTTCGGTGGATGGGTTCTTCGAAGCAGGGGTATTCTTCCGTGCCCAGGTAATCATTTGAGCCATCAAGGGCACGAGCTCTATCGAAGCCTCGGTGAGGCTGTAAATGGCCTTTTGTTTATGCGTGGGATCATTCCTCCGCGTCAAAAGTCTCGCACGCATCAAGCGGTTGAGCCTGTCCGCGAGAATGTTGGAAGCAATGCCCTCTTCGGAAAGCCTTAGCAAATCGTTGTAGTGCCGCCGATCCGCGAACATGACATCCCGGATTACAATTAGGCTCCAGCGGTCACCCAAAAGTTCCACCGTGCGGTTGATCGGACAATCAGAGCGTCTTTTCTCTCGCATGCTGTCTTAACTACGCTATCCCCTCAGAAAATGAGAGCTTAGGCTCTCATATGTTACCAGCTTCTAAGTGAGCACGCGAAATTCGGCCATACGTGATCAGGTGAAAACAGACAATACGGTCAATGAGGCGATCGGAATAAAGAAGCCAATTCTCGCATTGAATCCACTTTCTCACAGAAAGCGAGAGGAGCGACCAGAAGGGATTCACTAGCCCATTGGTTGGCCTCTTTTGGCGCATTACGAAATCCATTGGCGAGTGCACTATGGCCTATGATCGTGCAGGACGCACTTGGACACACTCACTCTGATCTCCCGCGGCATCGAAGCCCAGACTTCCGCTTCTCCGGTGAGATCATCCAGGCTTTGGGAGTCAAGTCAAAGCTCTTCCGAGATGCTTCGACAATGACGGTGGTTGACTGGATCCATGCAGTGGGAGACCTCTTTCGCGGCTAGCGAACGGCGGCCAGGAAGCTCTGGTAAGCTGGGGTCGCTCTTCAAACGAACTTGGATCGAGGAAATACAATGCGTATTCGTGCTCTGTTTTTTGCGGTTGCTGTAATAGCGGTAGAGATTGCGTTTGGAGGGGTACTGTCAACCTCACCGTGAGCGTCTTGGTTGTCAAATCTGGTTGATCGACCGCGGTTATAGGAATGACGACCTCTTGAGGTTTGAACCAGTTCCTAACTTCAACTACCAAATAGCGAATCAGCCATGACTGATCATCGAACAGGAAATTTCGAACCGTTCCCAACTCTCCGTCTGTGGCGATTAGAGAAGATCCGGTTAAAGGATTCAGGTCTTGCAGCATATTGCTCCTGAGGATCGAGAAACCGCCAATTGCCTTACAGCCATGATGGTTCGAAGCAGGCCTCGAGTTTTACGAACTGAGGTCTTCAAGCTGCTCATGATTTGGAAGAAATCGGAGCTTTGCATCGCTCGGGCGGGCAATATTCCCAAAGTTGCTATGGCACGAGTCTGTCATGCTGATTCATCCGACCGCCTCGAAAGAAGCGATGGTCTACCATGCTTCGTACTAACAAGAACATCACTACCGTCAAGGCGATCACAAACAGAGTCCTTGCGATTAAAGGCCTAGGCGAGTTTTGTCTTGCCGTACGAGACGAATCTGATTTGGCTGTCACCTAAGTTGTCCCTTGCGTTGTTTCGGTGGTCCGCAATCCGCCGATCGGAGCTAGACTGCTGCAGTTTCCGGGACTTCACCTGCATGCACGGCTAAATCCACCGGGTGAGTAGTGTCTAGGATGTCCTTCGCCTTACGGCCTGATCGGATTCCGTGTGGGTGCGAAAAACTGCGACAACTGGGTTTTGAGGATGCATGTGATAATCGTCTCTCTCCGCGCGTGGCATTTTACGAGCGACAAACTTCGCGTTGCCTCGACTATGCTGCCAGGCACGCGCGAAAAACTGTCTTGTTTTGAACAGAGATTTCAGTTCCAGCGGTCTATGCAGTCCGGTCTATGAAGTTGGAATCGGTCTTTAGGTGAAGCGGGAAGCTCGTTAGCGGTAGAGTTGAACTTGCCTGCAGCAGGTTTTCGCGGAGGCGCTGTTGCCAGACAAGAATCAGAGCGACGATAAAGAACGGAGTGATGCGATGCTCGAAGAGCAGCTTCCCGATCAACCGAGAACCAAGTGCGAAATCATATTTGACGGATGCACACCCTCTCATCCGCTGAGCCGCGAGTTTCTGCGAAGGAGGATTCCGTGTTCA
>CAZAQN010000002.1:0-208812 GCA_964487345.1 uncultured Occallatibacter sp.
AGCGCAAAAGCGAGACAGGACAGCTGCGCGGAGTTTCTTCACATCACTTTGCGGCCGGCGTCAGCTTGAGCGCATAGGCGTATTTGCACGCTGCGCCCTCGGGCAACGTAACACTGAGCACATCGGCTGCCTGGGTCCACGTGACCTTCTCGCTTGACCCTAGCAGTTCGACACTTCCAATCGGAAGGGACGAGCCTTCATGCGCCCATCCCAACGAATGGATGTTGGCTTTTCCGTCTGCGGGGCACGCCATGCCGAGAACGTAGACTGTGCTGCCTTTTGTGGTGAAGCGGAAATCTTCAGGCGTGTAGGGCTTCGTATCGGTGTCGTGGAATGCGCCTCCCATCACCTGCGTGGGACCTTCGCCGAAGGATTTCCACGGAGTGGTGGCATAGATTGCATCTCCGTTGACCTTGAGCCATGCGCCCATTTCGAGCAGTGTCGCGCGCACTCGGTCGGGAATCGTTCCGTCCGAGCGCGGTCCGAAGTTCAATAGCAGGTTTCCATTCTTGCTCGCGATGTCTATGAGCTGGTGGACGAGAAACTCCGGCGACTTGAATGTGTCGTGCTCGATGTAACCCCAGCTCGCATTGCTGATGGACGTGTCGGTTTGCCAGTGATCGGCGACGATGTGGTCCTGCTGCCCGCGCTCGAAGTCGCGCACTCCTGCTTTCCAATTGAGCGAGTAATCCTTGAAATCGATCACGCCGGTGTAGCCGTGGGCCACGGCATAGTTGTAATAGAAGGCCGCAAATTCGGCCACGGCGGGGCGGAAGTTCGGCTGCCCAATCCACCAGTCGAAATAGACGACCTCGGGTTTGTACTTCTCGACGAGTTCCGTGTCGCGGGCGAGCCAGTCACGCGTCCAGGCTTGGCTCACCCAGGTCCAGTCGTTAATCAAACCATGATCGTCGCCGCCGGCCTCGAGCCACTGGTGGGCAGGGCCGTAGAGTGAAGCGTACTTTGGATCGTTCACGTCGGAGCGGATCGCGCGCCCGCCATCATAAAAGAAGTTGTGCTCGGCGCGATGCGAGCTGAGTCCGAAGTGCAAGCCCTCGGCGCGAATCGCTTTTGCAAGCTCGCCCAGCGTGTCGCGTTTCGGGCCCATTTTCACTACGGTCCAATCGCTCAGGCCCGAGTCATACATGGAGAAACCATCGTGGTGTTCGGCCACGGGAACGACATACTGCGCGCCGGATTCCTTGAAGACGCGTGCCCACTCGGCGGCGTCAAAGTGCTCGGCGCGAAAAAGGGGGACCAGATCCTTGTAGCCCTTTGCCGGATCGCCGTTGGCGAAATGATCGCGATAATTTTTGTAGGCGCCTTCGTTGGGGCGATACATGTTGCGCGGATACCATTCGTTCTCCGCCGCGGGAACCGAATAGACGCCCCAGTGGATGAAGATGCCGAATTTCGCGTCCTTATACCACTGCGGCTGCTGGTATTTGATGAGCGTGGCCCAGTCGGGGCGATACGGACCATCGTTCGCCTGGCGCTCCGCCTCGGCAAGAAGCCGATTGCGCTCTGCGTCATATTTGCTGACCGATTGCTGCCATTCGCGATCGACCTCGATGGCGGATTTCACGCCGAGCGTGGGTGCAAGCGGATCGGTTGATGGAGGAGCTTGCGCGAAGGAGGAAGGCGTGGCCAAACCTAAAAGCAGAGCAAAAGGCAGCAGAGCAATGCAACGAAGCAGATTTTTCATAAGCACGGATGCTAAATCGGTGGACGAGCCCGCTGCAAACGCTTTCAAAATGAAATTCTCGTGAGTCTAAAAATAGAGCTTGACATATTCCCATATCGGAATGCATTATTCTCTTCATGGCGCGTGCCGCGACAACTTCCGATGCCTTCAATGCCGTGGCTGAACCCCGGCGGCGAGAGATTCTCACCTTGCTGGTCGTCCGCGAGCACGCGGTGGGCGAGATTGTGGCGGCGTTGCGAATCGATCAGCCGTCGGTTTCGAAGCATCTGCGTGTGTTGCGCGACGTGGGGTTGGTGCGTATGCGATGCCAGGGACGGCAGAAGCTTTATCAAACGAACGCGGAGGCCATTCGGCCTTTGCACGAGTGGGCGTCAACCTTTGAGCGCTACTGGAGCCATCAGTTGAATCGTGTGAAGGAACGCGCCGAAGCAAAGATGAATCGTACTGCAGAATTCGATCCAACAAAAAAGGAGAAATGATGACGACGACACTTTCGGAAATCGATAGCCTTTCCCTGACTGTGAACCAGGAAATCCGCGTGAATGCTTCGCTCGAGGTCACGTTTGAAGCGTTGCTGGAACAGCTTGGGCCGGGGAATGAAATGTCCAACGGCACACCGATGCCGATGAAGCTTGAGGCGTGGCCCGGCGGACGGTGGTTCCGCGATCTTGGCGATGGCAACGGCCACTACTGGGGCACAGTACAAGCGATCAAGCATCCTACACTCCTTGAATTCAGCGGACCGCTTTTCATGTCGCAGCCGGTCGCGAACAACGTGCAGTACCGGCTGAGCGAAGAGAACGGCGTAACACTGATCAAGTTCCGCCACCTGGGATTCGGATTGATCCAGGACGAGCACAGGAAGGGTGTGACCGGTGGTTGGGGACACATGAATGAACTGGTTCGCCAACGCGCGGAACGAGCATAAACCGTATCTGCCGCCGAACGAAGACAAGATAGCTTTCCCCAAGAGAGGAGAAACGCCATGACCGTTGCAGAGGTAGCTGCCGTAGAGTCCATCGCGAATGCGCTGCTGGCAGAGTTTGAAATACAAGCTCTGGTCACACGGAGATTCCTGGAGAGAATTCCAGAGGATCGCCTGACCTGGAAGCCGCACGAGAAATCCATGACTGCCGGGCAGCTTGGATATCACATTGCCTTCGTTCCCGGTGGAGTGATACGCATTGTCAAGAACAGTCCCGTGCAGGCTCCGGAATTTGCGAACTTCCCGCAGCCGGCAAGCCGGGAAGAAATTCTGAAGACGTTTGATGAAAGCGTCGCTGCGGTGCGGGATCTTCTGCCGCAATTCGATGACGCGGCGATGCACGAGACGTGGAGACTGGTCGCCGGCGAGAAGGTAGTCCTGGCGCAACCACGCGCTGCGTTTATTCGCGACGTGATGCTGAGCCACTGGTATCAACACCGCGGCCAGCTCAGTGTGTACCTGCGGCTGCTAAATGTTCCTGTGCCCGCGAGCTGGGGCCCGAGCGCCGACGAACCACCGCTCTTTATGCAGAATACGCAAACGGCGTAAGATTTGCGGCGGGGAAAAGCCAGCTTGCGTCTGTGGTTTCGCTCCAAATCAATTGGAGAACTGCTCTATGTGCCCACTATGCCTTACGACCGTAGCATTGATTGCCGGAAGCGCAACCGGGACTGGGGGAATCACAGCCCTGGTTGCAGGCACATTTTTGAGGAAAAAATCTTTGCATCGGTTCCCCGAACAGATCAATACGGAGGAGATTCAGAATGGCAACGACAGCGACAGAAGTAAATCAGAAGAAAGTGGTCTCGCACGATGAGTGGATTACCGCGCGAAAGCAATTCCTGGCCAAGGAAAAGGAATTCACGCGACTGCGCGATGACATCAGCCGGCAGCGGCGCGAATTGCCGTGGGAGCGAGTCGAGAAACACTACGAGTTTGAAGGGCCGCAAGGCAAATTGATGTTGGCCGACCTGTTCGACGGGCGCAGCCAACTGGTGATTTATCACTTCATGCTGGGACCGGGATGGGCGGAGGGCTGCCCGAGCTGTTCCTATATCTCCGATCACTTCGACGGCATGGCCATTCACCTGGCGAATCGCGACGTGACGCTGGTGGTGGTTTCGCACGCGCCCATCGCAGAGATCGAGGCATTCAAGAAACGCATGGGATGGCGGTTCCGTTGGGTGTCGTCGTTCGACAGCGATTTCAACTACGACTACCAAGTCTCAGCTTCACCGAAGGAAGCGGACAAAGACAAGGTGTATTACAACTACGAAATGACGGAATTCCCGAGCCAGGAACGCCCGGGATTGAGCGTCCTCGCGAAGGACGCGGACGGAATCTACCATACCTACTCAACCTATGCGCGCGGACTCGACATTCTCGTCGGCGCCTATAACTTTCTCGACCTGGTGCCAAAAGGGCGCGATGAGGCGGGACTTAAGCACACCATGGCGTGGGTGCGGCATCACGACAAATACAGCGAAGGCTATTTTGTCGACGCGGCAGCAGGATGGGAGCATCCGAAGGTGGCTGCTGGACCGTCTTCGTGCTGCTCGGGCGAGCACAAACAGTAATTCGACCGCAGCTCTTCGAATTACGGGAAAATCAGCATCGGTTGAACCAAGGCGATTGAACGGCGGGATCTGCGGTGTGATTCCGAGATCCCGCTACCGAACATCCGAGGGCTTATTTACTCGCTTCCTCGACCAGTTTCTGCGCGCGGGCCAGGGCATCCACGCGGATCTTCTTCTGGTTTTCGAGATCGACATTCCGTAGCACATCCTGGCTCAGACGTTTCGCAAAGGCGTCCATGCGTTGCGCAAAGTCCCTCTGAATTGCATCGACGGCGTCCTGCGCGTCAAGGAGCACGGCCCGAAAATGTTCGATTTCGTCAGTCGCTTTTTCGGGATGGTAGCCAAGGCGGTCGCCTGCCTGCATCGCGTCAATTAATGCATCGGGCGGCGACGATACGGGCGAGGTCCTTTGCAACGCATCGTAGGCGCCTCGCAATCGCGTCATGGCGCCGGCGAATCCATCCAAATCGTCGCGGCGTGCGGTGAGCCCGGTGGGGCGGCGTACCTCGATGATGATCTTGTTTTCGACGCTCGCGCTCGCAACCGGGACCACGGTCGTCAGCGAATTGCCTTCGAAGCTCCAGCCGCCTTTATCGATAGGCCCGGCGTGTTTTACGGCAACTCCATTCACCGTGACTGCGGCTGGAGGCCAGTCGGCGGGCAATCGGAGTTCGTAGCTGCGCTCTCTCAACATGCCCGCGTAGCTCCCTTCGATCGGGCCGATTTCTACTCGCAGGGTGTCACCACTTTGCGCAGCCCTGATCGGCGTGCGCGCAAAGACGCCGCGCTGGTATTCCTCCGAGGCGCCTGAATCCTCGTAGACAGAGTAGCTCGAGGTCGCACCAGGGTTTAGCGGCCACACGTTGACGATCAGCGGATCGACTGGCTTCTGACCGGTATAGAGCATGGGAGGCTGCATGGGCACGATCGCGCCCGCCTTCAGGTATACCGGTGTTTGATCGATTGAGAAATTGCGATCGACACTGGCAGGCCCGGTGAAGTGTTTTCCTGTCGGCCATTCGATCCACTCGCCCTGGGGCAGCCACACGTGTTCCGTTGCCAGGCCGCTGATCTTGTCTGCAGCCGCCACAACGGGCGCTGCCAGCATCTGATCGCCAAACAAATATTCATTCTTGCTCGAGTAGGCTTCATTCGCCTCGGGCCAGTCGTAGTAGAGAGGCCGGAAGAATGCGACGCCGGTGTCGTAGGTGCGCCGCCCCTCTGTGTAGATGTACGGTTGCAGCGCGTACCGCAGCTGAAACGCTGAGCGCAGAATCGATGAGTACGGCTCGGGGTATGCCCAGATGCGCCGCTCGGAATCGGGGTTTTTCGTGGTATGCGTGCGCAGGATGGGGCTGAACGCACCAAACTGCACCCAGCGCGTATAGAGTTCGGGATCGACTGCGCCCGGCATGTGGCCGCCGATGTCGTGGCTCCAATAGGCATAACCCACGTTGGCCGCAGTTGCGGTGAACCATGGCTGAAAGGCGAGCGAATCCCAGACAGAGATGGTGTCGCCGGAGAAGCCGATCTGGTAGCGATGGTTGCCGAGTCCGCCCCAGCGGTGGAAGAGCAGCGGCCGCTTGCCTTCGCGCTCCTGATCGGTGAAGTGCACATAGTTAAGCCACCACGTCGGATTTACTCCGGGCAGCTTCGTGGTTGGCTCCTGCTGCCAATCGAGCCACCAGAAATCGATGCCTTGCTTTTCCAAAGGATGGTGCAGGAGGTCCATGTAATTGGAAGCGTATTTCTTGTCTGTGATGTCGAAGGGGACATATTTTTTTGTTGCGGGATCAATGCCCATGGCCTTCGCCATCGCTGGATAAGCATCCTCCCACGGTTGAACGCCGGACGCTGGATGCATATTCAAGCTTGTCTTCAAGCCGTCTGCGTGCAGCCGGTCGAGGAACTGCGTCGGATCCGGGAAGAGCAGCTTGTTCCAGGTGTAGCCGGTCCATCCCAGACCGTGATTCGATTGGTCGGTTTCACCTTTGGCCTTCAACTGCTCGTCATTGATGTGCCAATCCATATCGATCACGAAGACGTCGAGCGGTGTGTCGTTCTCGCGAAATCCGCGAATGATTTCTTCAATTTCCTGATCGCTATAGGCCCAATAGCGAGACCACCAGGCGCCGAATGCAAAGCGCGGAGGAAGCGGAATCCGTCCGGCAACGCGTACATAATCGCCGAGGGCTTTATGGTAGTTGTGTCCGTAGCCGAAGAAATACCAGTCCTGCCGGTCTCCGGCGGGCCGCTCCATCACCCACGGCCAGGGGCTGTTTTCGCCTTGCAGAAAGCGGAAGTCGGCCGAATCGAACAGCGGCCGTTTCGAATCGTCTTCAACAGCCCAACCCGAGCGGGAGATGAGACCGTTGCCGATCGGTTCCTTCGTCTTGTCGCCCAACGCGCCATCGAGGGTGCGCGTGGTTCCTTTCAGATTCTGTAAATCAATTGTCCCCGGTCGCCAGACTACGGGCTTTCCATCAACCGTAAGCTCGAGGGTGAGATTGTCGGACGAGAGTCGTCCTTCGGCCTTCGGCGCGTAGGTCAACGTGAGCGCGTCCGTTTTGATGATGAGCTTGCCGTCGGCGAATTCGTGCGAATACTTCGGAACCAGCATGCGACGGTTGATGAATACGAAGGAAGCGTGGTCTTCGAACTTGCCATCCGCGGCCCACTCCATGCGGATGAGCTCCGGCGTCAGCACCGTGAATCGCGCATTGCCCTGAATGACTATGGCTCTCGGGTCAGCGACTGGGTTGCTGATGGCTTCGTCGCGCGAAGGTTTAACGCCTGCCGTGCTGGATACTTCTGAAGCAGAAAAGGGCGTCGCATCGATATTCGCGGACGCCAACTGCTCCTGGGCCATGCTTCCCATTGTCCAACCTACTGCGACTGCGATTGCGGCAAAGTGACACAAAGAAATGTGCACAGCTTCCCCCTGGTTTGAACTCAAGTGGAAGCGTACCACCGGTCGGTCGGACAGGACAGAGGCGAGCGAGTTGGTTGTCTTCAGCGTGGGCCGCAGTCACACGACGAATAAAGCAAGCGTTTCAGTACGGCAGCTGTTCAACGGTCGATTTCTCGATTCTCTGCTTGATGGTGGAGAATCGAGGAGGTCGTGTAGGGCCATTTTCATGATGAGGAAATTGCTTTTCATCACGCTATTGCTCGGAGCCTCTTTTCCCGCTTCGGCCGCATCGGCGTTTACGACGCGGCTAGAAGATCCAAAAGCTGTCTATCTGAGCGCACAGGAATTCGGCGCCCGCGCCGATGGAAAGGCCGACGATAGCGGCCCGATTCAAGCGGCAATTGACAAAGCAGGGAGCTCGGCGCGCGAAGGTATCGTGTTTGTGCCGTCCGGGCGTTATCGGATCACACGCACCATCTTTGTTTGGCCAGGTGTCCGCGTCATCGGCTATGGTGCGACTCGACCTGTTTTTTGCCTCGCCGATCACACTCCCGGTTTTCAAACCGGCGTAGCAGACATGGTGATCTTCGCGGGCCTCACTCCGGGTGAGACTCCGCGAGCGGGCACACGCATCGCTTTTCCGCCGCCCGGAAGTGTGCCCCCGAATGATTCGGTTGCGGACGCGAATCCGAATACGTTTTATTCGGCAATGAGCAACATCGACTTTGAGATTGGTGAAGGCGATCCGGCCGCAATCGCCATCCGCTTTCATGTCGCCCAGCACTCTTATCTCAGTCACATGGATTTTCACGTTGGATCAGGGTTGGCCGCGCTCGCGCAGGTCGGCAACGAGGTCGAGGACTTGCATTTCTATGGTGGGCGCTACGGCATTCTCACGGAGAAGACGTCGCCTGCCTGGCAATTCACGCTGATCGATTCGACGTTTGAAGGGCAACGCGACGCGGCAATTCGCGAGCATGAAGTTGGACTCACGCTCATTCGTGATACGTTTCGCGAGGTTCCGACCGCAATCGATATCGATCCTGGATATTCCGACGAACTATGGGTGAAGGACTGCGTTTTCGAAAGAATCTCCGGGCAGTCCGTCATTATCAGCAATGAGACAAGTCCTTTGACGGAAATTGGATTCGAGACAGATGTGTTTCAGGATGTGCCGACGTTTGCGCTTCTTCGCGACAGCGGGAAGAAGGTACGGGGCAGGGACGGCCTCTATGAGGTGAATGAATTCGAATATGGCCTCATCGTGCCTGGCGAGGGAAGAATGGGCACTGTTGCAATGCGGTATGACGCGACTCCGCTGAGCGCTCTGCCTCCACCTTTGCCGCCGGCGATCGGTGCTCTGCCCTCGACAGAAGAGTGGGCGAATGTGCACAGTCTCGGAGTGAAGGGAGATGGAGCAACCGACGACGCGGCAGCGATTCAGAAGGCCATTGATGCGCATCGTGTGCTGTATTTTCCGAGCGGCCATTACGTAGTGAGCGACGCGATTACGCTCATGCCCGATACCGTGTTAATTGGCCTGCATCCGGCCCTGACGCAGATCGATCTGCTCGATTCAACGCCGGGCTATCAAGGCGTAGGGGACCCGAAGGCGGTACTTTCTGCCCCCGCGGGTGGCGCAAACATCGTCAGCGGCATTGGCATCTTCGCGGGCGGCATCAATCCGCGCGCTGTCGCCCTGCTTTGGAAAGCGGGCGCTGACTCTCTTGTGGACGATGTGCGCTTTCTTGGCGGACATGGCAGCGGAACGAGTCCCTACAACAATAACCATACGGCCGATTCCGACCTGCGCAAGCGATGGGACGGCCAATATCCAAGCCTTTGGGTGACCGATGGCGGGGGAGGCACATTCGCCGACATCTGGACGCCGAATACTTTTGCGCAGGCGGGTTTTGTTGTTTCGAACACGAAGACGCCGGGTCACGTGTACGAACTTTCAACGGAACATCATGTGCGCAACGAGATCAAGTTCGATCACGCGGAGAATTGGGATGTGAATGCTCCGCAGACAGAAGAGGAAGCGGGGGAGAGCCCTGAGTCCTTGTCTCTGGAATTTGACTGGTCAAAGAACATCACGATCGCCAACTATCACGGCTATCGCGTGACACGTTCGAGGGCTCCCTTTCCGGCAGCGGTGCGCCTGTATAACTCAAGCGACATTCACTTCCGCAACGTACACGCGAATGCCGAGAGCGGATACGGAGTCTGCGATGAGAACGGGTGCGGCACATTTCTGCGGGTCAGCAAGTTTCCTTACGAAAATGCAATTGAGGACGTGACGCATCATCTCGAGGTACGCGAGAGGGAGTTCGCCGTGCTGGACATTCCTTCGAAGCCAGGGCAGCCTGCGCCTAGTGACGCCTCCGCCGTTCTCGCACCGGGTGCGAAGGTCGAATTGCTTGAGGACGGATTCTTTTCGATCTCCGGCGCAGCTGTCGATGCGGCAGGGAAGATCTACTTTGTCGATCACCATCAGCAGCGCATCTATGGCTGGTCGGCGGCCGAGGGCTTGACTGTTGAGCGTGACAATGCGCTCGATCCTGTGAATCTCGGGTTCGACAGGGCCGGAGACTTGCTGGTGGTTTCGTCGGCTGGACCGGAAAGTACTGTTTATTCGTTTCGACCAGGATCGCCCGACGCCCAGATCACTGTGCTCGCGCTGCGAGCGGCGACTGCGCATCGGGATACGGCGATTCTGTTACCCGTCAATTATTGGAACAATGGGGAATTCAAAGACCAACTCGCCCCGAACACGATGAAGTTCAAGACGCTCCCTGAGATGTTCTCCGAAGACGTGACGGCACCAAAGCCAAAAGAATATGTTTCGCCGGATGGCACTGTCGTTTTGCCGGCGGGCCGCGTCTTTCAGCAGGGACCGGCAACGGATACTTCGGGCTGGCGCTTCTCGGATAACCTCGATGCGTACGGATTCATCCGCGCGACCCCGGGCCAAAGGGTCTATGTCAGCAGCGCATCGGAGGACCGCACTTACAGCGCGACGGTCAACGCGGACGGAACGTTGAGGGACATGAAGGCGTTTGCCGAGCGCGGTGGTGAGTGCGTCGCAGTCGACCGAGCAGGGAATGTCTACGTGGCGAATGGTCAGGTCTTTGTATACAACCCGGCGGGCAAACAGATTGCCGAGATCGATGTGCCGGAACGACCGATCGATATCGTTTTTGGCGGGACTGACGGCCGAACGCTTTTTATCCTGTCGCATCACGCCCTCTTCTCTGTTCGCGCGGGCAGGTCGCAGCAGGTTTCAAATTGATCGAACCCGAGCGATTCACACACTGCGGGAATGCAGCAGTTGGCTGCAAAAGGCGCCGCGTAAACTGAGAAAGGCTGGCGTTGGGCGGCCGAGAAGATCATTCTGATAAGAGCGATCGGGTTTCCGATGCCGTGCGGGCTCGCTCGGCTGGAATCGATTCGCCAGGGTATGGTCGTTCAATTCGGATACCCGAACTTGGGCGGAATCGTCCAATGAGGAGCTTGGCCATGAACTCCAATGCAGTTGCAGCAATCGTCACGCCGGGAAAGATGGCGCCTCCAATCGAGAAGAGCGGATCTGCACGATCGACTCCGCGGATCCACGCGTTTGGGCTGGCGGTCATCGCCTTCACCTCGCTGGCGCTCGCGCTTGCGACGGCGAGCGAATGCGAATCTGTGCTGCACCGGCCTTCTCTCTACTACGGGCTCGTTTTATGGGCCTGGTGGGGGATCATCGCGGGCGTGCTTTGGACGACAGGGTTTCGCAAGCCGCTGATTCTCGGCTTTTCGCCGGCAGCGATTGCCGTTCACATGGTCGTTGGGTGTCTCCTGGGAACGGTGCACCTTCTCCTGCTGGGTAGTCTTGGATTCATCAACGCCGCGCATCCAACGGCGTCTGCTGTCTGGATGAGCCTGATGAATATCAATCGCTTCGGCATTGAGATTCTTGTCTACGGATTTGTGCTCGGGATGATCGGCATCGTCCAGTTTCAAATGCGTGCGCAAAAGGACTCGATGAAGTCTCTCGAACTCGAAAAGCAGCTTTCTGAAGCGCAATTGCGGGCGCTCCAAATGCAGCTGGAACCTCATTTTCTCTTCAACACACTGAACGCGATCACGACGTTGGTTGAGCTTGGCCGGCAGCAGCAGGCAGCCGAGATGCTTGGCCATCTGAATGCGATTCTGAAGAGCACCCTGAAGCGAACGACTCCGGAAAAGGTTCCGCTCTCGCAGGAATTGGAGGTGGTGGAGAATTACCTCGCTATCGAACAAGTGCGGTTTGCGGATCGACTACGGATCGAGATCAAGGTGGAGCCGGCTGCGCTCGACAGCCTGGTGCCGTGCTTTCTACTGCAGCCGATAGTCGAAAATGCGATTCGCCACGGCATTGCGCATTGCGAAAGCGACGGACTGGTAGAGGCGACGGCGCGGCGCGATGGAAATCTATTGCGCCTCGAAGTGCGAGATACCGGCGCGGGCCGCAACGGTCATGCCAAACCGGGCAACGGCATCGGATTGAAGAACACCCGCGAAAGGCTCGCACACTTTTACCAGGATGGCTTTGTCATGAAAGCGCAACCATCGGGCAGCGGATTTGAGGTTGCCATCGCGATTCCCTATGAGCGGAGCTGATGAAGCTGAGTGCCCTGATTGCCGATGACGAACCACTGGCCAGGGAGCGACTGAGATTGCTTTTGGCAAACGACAAAGATGTGGAGATCGCAGGAGAATGCCGGAATGGCCGAGAGGTAATTGAAGCGCTCAGGCAAAGGCGCCACGACGTACTCTTTCTAGATATTGAGATGCCAGGCAGCAGCGGATTTGAGGTGGTGGAGCAGGTTGGCGCAGCGCACATGCCGATCACTGTATTCGTCACAGCGCACAATCACTATGCAGTGAAGGCCTTTGAGGTTCATGCGCTCGACTACCTCACCAAGCCTGTCGAGCCGGAGCGGCTGCGGGAAGCGCTTGTCCGCGTGAAAGAGCGGATTGCAGCGCACGCCGCGTTGATCACCCAGGAACAGTTGAAGTCCATGCTGGCTGCGCTTGGAACTGGAACGGCGGAGCGCAAGGAGTATCCCAAGCGGCTGGTTGTTCCCAACGCCGCCAAGGACTCCTTTGTGAATGTTGATGAGATCGAATGGATCGAGGCTGCGGACTACTACTCCTGTATCCACGTCGGGCCGAAGAGCCTGATGCTACGCGAGACGATCAAGCAGCTCGCCGAAACGCTGGACCCGCGGAAGTTCATTCGCGTCCACCGCTCCGCAATCGTGAACATCGATCATGTGCGGGAGATTCTGCGGGAGGGCCGCAGCGAAGGCTGGGTTCTGCTTTCGAATGGCCGCAAGCAGAAGATGAGCAAAGCCGGTTGGCAAGCGCTGTTGGATGCAACCAAGACCCCGCGAGCCTGACGAGCAAGGTCGCGGGGTTCGATGGCGTCGAAGCTTCTTAACCTGAAGGCGTGCGCGAAAGTGAAGGACTGATTAGATGTCGAGGTTCTTCACATCGAGTGCATTGTCCTCGATAAACTTGCGGCGCTTTTCGACGTCTTCGCCCATGAGCGTAGTGAAGATCTCGTTGGTTTCGACGATGTCTTCCAGCTTCACCTGCAGCAGTGTGCGCCGCTCGGGGTCCATGGTGGTCTCCCAGAGTTGGGTGTCGCTCATCTCTCCCAGGCCCTTGTAGCGTTGCACGGAGTAGTCCTTCTTACCCTGCTCGACGATGTGGGCATAGAGTTCGCGGGCGGTCTGCTTCTCGACGGGCTCACGAAGCACGCGTGCGCTGCGGCGCGCGGCCTTGGCTTCGGTTTTGACTTCAGCTGGCATCTCGCCCTCTTCAGCCTCGGTATCTTCCAGCTCTTCCGCGGCAGAACTGCTCGCAGCCTTCGCCGCATACTCTACCAGAAATGGTGGTTCGAGATATTCCTTGATCTGGCTGTATTTGGCCATCATTTGCCGGAATTCAGGGCTCGACGCCAGGGTCCAGTCGATGCGGCGCTCGGCGCTCTGTGAGTCAACAAGACTGATCGACCATGTGTGATGTTCTTCGTCTTCCACAGGCTTGGCCAGGGATTTGAAACCAAATTCGGCCGTGACTTCCTTGAGTTGCGCGTGCAGCTCGACCAGCTTCTCGGGGACGGTGTTCCCCGACTTCGAGGTGAAATCGGAGCGATGGGTGAGTTCGGCGCGGGCCAAAAACTCGGTCAGCTTTTCGTTTCGGATGCGCTTATCGACCTTCTCGACAAAATCGAGATACTCCTTCAGCGTGCCCATGAAGCGAATCAGCTCGGCGCCGTCGATGCGGCTGGCCGCTTCGCCATGGCGCACGACCATGCCTTCGGCAGCTCGATTGACCATCACCTTGTCGAACTCGCGTTCATCCTTGATGTACTGCTCGAAGCGGCCTTTCTTGATCTTGAAAAGCGGCGGCTGCGCAATGTAGATGTTGTCGCGCTTGATGAGTTCCGTCATGTGGCGGAAGAAGAACGTCAGCAGCAGAGTGCGGATGTGAGAGCCGTCGACGTCGGCGTCGGTCATGAGGATGATCTTGCCGTAGCGGATCTTGGTGGCGTCGAAGTCGTCCTTGCCGATGCCGCAGCCGAGCGCTGTAATCATGGCTCGGATTTCTTCGTGACCGAGCATCTTGTCGTAGCGAGCTTTTTCGACGTTGAGGATCTTGCCTTTCAGAGGCAGAATGGCCTGGAAACGGCGATCGCGACCCTGCTTGGCAGTGCCGCCGGCGCTTTCACCCTCGACCAGATAGAGCTCGCAGCGGCTTGGATCGCGTTCGCTGCAGTCGGCAAGTTTTCCGGGCAGGCCACCGCCATCCAGCGCACCCTTGCGGCGGGTGAGGTCGCGTGCTTTGCGCGCAGCTTCGCGGGCGCGCGCCGCCTCAATGGCCTTGTTGATAATCTTTCTGGCGATGGGTGGGTTCTGCTCAAGGAATCCACCGAGGCGCTCGTTGACGAAAGCCTGCACCGTTCCTGCGATATCGGAGTTGAGTTTGCCCTTGGTCTGCCCTTCGAATTGCGGCTGTGAGAGCTTGACGCTGACCACTGCTACTAAGCCTTCGCGCACATCGTCGCCGCTCAGGTTTTCTTTCAAGTCCTTGAAGAGGCCGAGCGATTGTCCAATCGCGTTGATGGTGCGTGTGAGCGCAGTCCGAAAGCCGGAGAGGTGCGAGCCGCCATCAACCGTGTTGATGTTATTGGCAAAGCTGAAGACTGTCTCCGAGTAGCTGTCGTTGTACTGCAGCGCGATTTCGATTTCGACAGCATCGCGCGTGGCTTCCATCATGATCGGCTTTTCGTGCAGAACCGTCTTGCCGCGATTGAGGTGCTTCACGAATTCCGCGATGCCGCCCGCGTATTTGAACTCGGTGCGCTTGGAGTCGCCCGTTTTGGGGTCGGCAGTCCGCTCGTCGGTCAGCGTTATCTCGAGACCCTTGTTGAGGAAAGCGAGCTCACGCAGCCGCTGGGCAAGCGTGTCGTAGTTGTACTCGGTGGCCGCGAAGATGCTCTTATCCGGCAGAAAATGAACCTTTGTTCCACGCTTCTTGCTGGTACCGGCTTTGCGCAATTCGCTGGTCGGGAGACCGCAACTAAAATCCATCTCCCAGGTATGGTTGTCCCGCCAGATCTCGACGTTGAACTCCTGGCTAAGAGCATTAACGCAACTCACGCCAACGCCGTGCAGGCCGCCCGAAACTTTGTAGGTGGAAGAATCGAACTTTCCGCCGGCGTGAAGTTTCGTAAGCACTACTTGTACGGCCGGCATCATTTGGCCGTTGCCGACCGGCATCAAGTCGACAGGGATGCCGCGTCCATCGTCGATGACCGTGATGGAGTTGTCGACGTGAATGATGACATCGATCTTTTTCGCATAGCCTGCGAGAGCTTCATCGACAGAGTTGTCGACTACTTCATACACGAGGTGGTGCAAGCCCATTTCACCGGTTGAGCCAATGTACATGGCCGGACGGAGCCGAACGGCTTCCAGACCTTCAAGAATCTTGATGTTTTCGCCGGTGTAGTTGCCATTGTCGGGGATATTGTCAGCTGCAAGAGTCGCCATAGAAGTCCATTCGCGAGATTTTCGCTTCGTGGTCCACGAAAGTGCTGGTTGCCGGTCGCCATTGGCGGGGAGTCGAGAGAGGATTAAGCGCTTGAAATACGTGGGTTTTGAGCGAATTCCACTGAGTCCATTTTAACATGCGGCGGCGAGAAAATATGGCATTATGGCACGGCCCGAACATGGGTACCGAAGGGCAGATTACGGAGGTGTGATGTTACGTTAGTACCCTTGGCGATGGCGACTTATGGAACTTACTGAATTTGATGGACTTGCCCTCACAATCAGCGCTAGTATCTTTAGTGCTAGGAAGCGAATCCTTCGTGGCAAGAAGCTCGCTTGAGGGGTAACTAGATATGAAACTCGCCGTCAGGATTTTCGCATTTTCCGTTATCGTCGCCGGCGCGGCCGCAGCTTCCTTTTCTTCCTCGAGATCGAGCGTCCCCGTCAGCCATCTTTCCGCGACATCCAGTTTGCCATCCCCCGGATGTGGACCAGGAATGGGCTGTTCCGCAAGTGAAAAATAGCAGTGAGGTAGCACCAAAGTGCTACCCTTGCGGTGCAGGTTTCTATTTGAATTGAAAGGCCATAGGCGCTATTCTGGGAAAACCCCCAGGATGAAAGGGAAGTTCGTCTATGCCTTTGAACACTGCGATGTCGCTGATGAGCGGGGCCGAATTCCTTTTATGGGCCATGCTCGGCTTCATCTTCTGGACAAAAGGGCTCCATCGCCGCTTTCCCGCAATGCATACATATCTTGTTCTGCGCGTCGGGTCGATGCCGATCCTGTTAAGTCTCCTGTTCATCCAGGCGCAGCCATGGGTCCGTCAAGACATCTTTTTCCCAGCTTATTTCTATGCCTATTGGGCGGTCTACATTGCGAGCGCCGTCGCGCTGTTTTTCATCTGCCTCGAGGTTTTCCGCTCCGCGCTGTCTTCTTTCGCGGGCTTGATGAAACTGGGAACCGTGGTTTTTCGCTGGGCCACACTGGCATCCGTAATCGTGAGCATCGCCACCGTGCCTTTTTCGCATCGCGGTGTGTTGATCATTCCTGACATCGCTTATGCATTGATGCGTTCGGTCAGCATTCTCGAGTTGAGCCTTTTGGCCTTTCTTTGTCTGAGCATGAATGCACTGCATCTCTCCGTGCGCGATATAGCTTTCGGGATTGCCGTCGGCTTTGGGTTAATGTCGGCCAATGACTTTATCCTGGCTTCCTTTTGGTCGCGCAACACCTCCCTTACCTCTCCACTTCAGTTCCTCAATGAATCGCTGATCCTACTCACGCTGGGCGTCTGGGTTGTCTACAGTGCGCTGCCGGAACCAGCACGTAAGCCCGTGGTTATGGCGGCGAATTCGACGATATACCGTTGGAACGAGATTGCCGCTGCTCTCGGCCACGGAACTAAGGTCGCAGTGCAGCAGCCTGCCAACAGCTTCTTCCTTACGGATGTGGAGAAAGTGGTGGACAAGGTGCTGACGCGCACAAATCTGCACGGTAGCGAATCGAAGTCGTAGAGACGAGGGAACAGGTTTCAGGGAGCAGAAAAAAGCCACGGCGATCGCCGTGGCTTTTCCTTTGAAATCGAAACCCAAAACTACTCCGTTGCGACAGGCTCAATCGAAGCAAAGCGCCCGCGGTTGCCGTGATCGGAAAACTTGACGCGGCCCGTGACCTTGGCGAAGAGGGTATCGTCGGATCCCTTGCCCACGTTGGCGCCCGGCTTGATGCGTGTGCCGCGCTGCCGCATGATGATCGTACCGCCAGTAATCAATTCGCCTGCGAATGACTTCACGCCCAGCCGCTGCGCGTTGGAATCGCGTCCGTTTGTGGAACTGCCTCCACCCTTTTTATGTGCCATTGCTGAATCCCCTTCTGAATCTTTTTTCCGCGCCTACTTGGCTGCGGTGTAGGTGACGCCGTCAGCCTCAATCGCCTTGATGCGGACTTCGGTGAAACCTTGCCGATGCCCTTGCATCTTCTTGTATTGCTTCTTCCGCTTCAGGTGAAAGACCAGGATCTTGTCGCCGCGGCCTTCGCGCACAACTTCGGCAGTGACCCTGGCTGTCGCCGGTTTGATCACCAAACCCGGCTCGCCGGAAACTGCCAGAACGTCGCTGAATTCGACCGTTTTGTTTTCCGAAGGGACGCTCTCGATCTTGACCACGTCGCCGGGAGCGACCCGGTATTGCTTTCCACCAGTGCGAATGACCGCGTACATAAACCCTCCAAAGCGGCACACGCCTCTGCGGGTGCGCTCAAGTAATCCAAAGTAGCTCGGGCGGAAACTTCCCCGCTTCCGGAGATCACTCAAGCCTCAAAAAGCGAGGCGAGCGCCAAACTCCGTGGCGGCAGGCAGGAATCGCCAAACTAAGGTAGTTTACCTGCTTTGGGAGGTAAGGTCAATGCGGCCGTGAGGCTAGAGAGCCTGTGCAATCGGGTGGCAATTACGACCCGACCCCATGGATTCCGTCCCCCTTCGAGCTTCCCAACTGTTCCGGAGACCGTCAGCCGGCGCGGTTGTAAACTGGCGGGGCTGTCGAACACGAGGGAGGAACCTGTTCGGATGATGAATCGGCGGGAATTTCTGAAGGCAGGGCTGGCAGCCGTGCCACTCACGCGTCGAGGGGAAGCACTGAATCTCGTTAACCCAGAGATGCTGCCCGATCAACCCGTCGCAACTTCTTCGAGTGAGTTGCCAGCCGTTCCCTGGCAAAGAAAACTTCGCCGTATCGGTCAGACAAATTTCACCGAGCACGATCCGGCAGTTTTTGACATCGAAGGATGGTCCGACTACTGGGCGAGTGCGAAAGTCGGCGCCGTGTTCATCAGCGTCACTGGCATTCTTGCCTTTTATCCAAGCCAGGTGCCATTTCATCGGCACGGCAAGTATTTGAATGGCCGAGATTTTCTGGGAGAACTTTACGCAGCTGCGAAAAAGCGCGGACTGCGTACAATCGCACGCTACAGCCCGGATCTGAACTGGGGCGACGCACTCGCCGCACATCCGGAGTGGTTCATGCGCGACGAGCAGGGGCAGCCGCAGCCAACGCAGGACTCTCATGATTTGTTTCAAACCTGTATGTTCTCGACTTACATGACAGACTACTTTCCGGCGGTGATGCGCGAGGTCATCAGCCGGTATGATGTCGACGCGCATTACTCTAACGGTTGGCCGTCCTTCAGTCTTCCCGTTTGCTATTGCACCATCTGCCGCCAATTGCCTCCCCCGAAAACACCTGCTTACTGGGATAAGTTCAATGAACGAGTTACCTACCTATGGAAGCTCTATAACTCGATTGCGCAGGAGAAGAAAGCGGAGAGCTTTTACTTTTTGAATATGGGAGGTGGGATCCACGCGACTCCCAACTTGGCGGAGTTAGCCAAGACGTGCCATTGGTTCCAGGCAGATAACCAGGGACGCGGCGGTCAGGACGAACCGATCTGGGGCGCGGCGCAGCAAGGGCGTGTCTGCAATGCTGTGCTCGACGGGAAAATGGCGACTAATGTGACAGCCGGATGGTCGACCGGTCCCATTCGATGGCGCGAAATTACGAAGGCGCCTGCTGAGACGCAAACCTGGTTCGATCAATCGCTGGCGAGTGGCATGGTTCCCTACTATCACATCGTTGGCGGCGAGACGGGATTGGGTGAGGACCTGCGCTGGAAGAAGATAGGCCAAGACTACTTCAACTGGACGGCGAGGCACGATGCGCATTTCGTGAACAAGTCCACAATCGCCAACATTGGCGTCGTGGTTGGTCAACGGACGCAGCTGTTCTACAAAGCGCCTCACGGCGTCTCAATGCAGCAAAACATGGACGCCATGTACTACGCGCTGCTCGAGGGGCGATTTCTGTTTGATTTCGTGCACGAGGACCGTCTGCAGCTGGAACGCTTGAAGAAATACTCTGCACTTATCCTGCCGAACATCGCGCTCTTGAGCGATGAGCAGTGTCGTCAACTAAGTGAGTATGTCGATCAGGGCGGTTCTTTACTCGCGACGTTTGAGACCAGCATGTATACGAATGCGAACGAGCGTCGCAAGGATTTTGGGTTGGCTGATGTGTTAGGGGTTCATCTCGCCGGCGAGATGATCGGCCGCAGGGGAAACAGCAATCCTTATCTTGCCCGCATCGAACGGCAACATCCTATCCTGAATGGCTTCCGTGATACGCACTGGTTGCCGGGTGCCGAATTTCGCTTGCCCCTAACTCCGGTCGAGAATCCTGTGCTGACGCTGGTTCCCGGATATGTAGCCTATCCGCCGGAGATGTCGTATCCGCCAACGCCGCGCACCAATGAGCCGGGGGTCGTGGTGAGCGAACGAGGCAAAAGCCGTCTCGCATACTTTCCCGGAGATATTGAGGCCACGATGTGGCTCTCCGGTCACACGGACCTGAGCTTGCTTTTGCAGAACACGATTCGCTGGGTCGCAGGCGAGAACCCGCCTGTCACGATGGAGGGCAGGGGGCTGATCGAAGCTTTCGCGTGGGAGACGGAGCCGGGCTTCGCGATTCATGTGCTGAACTACACCAACCCCAACGCTCATCGCGGGTGGGTGCGCGAGTTCTATCCGATCGGGGAACAAAGGGTTCAATTCCGCTTGCCTGCTGGAAGGCGTGTCACGCGGGTCGAGTTGCTTCGCGCCGAAAGAGATGTTCCCTTCCACGCAGCGGGGAATTCGGTGGAATTTACGATTCCGTCAATCGGCAGTTACGAGGTGGCCGCGCTCTATTCCGTTTGATCCAAGATCAACTCCGACGCCGAGACATGGAAGGGCGATAATCTCTCACAAGTCCGCGCCTTCAGCCACCCAGAATCAGTTTGGCACTACGAGGAGCGTGATCGACTGCGCTGGGAATGTTGTCGTGATCGTGCTGGCCGTGCCGCTCGAGGCCGGCGGCGCGACCGTAAACGCGGGTTGGGAAACAATTGCGTTGAGGTTGGCATTGCTGTAAAGGTAAGCCTGGCCTGTTGTGCTGGCAGTGGTGAAGTTCGCCAGCGACAATGTGGACGTCAAATCGCCATACGTCTTGTTGATCACGACAATTGTGAGCGCATTGTCGGAACTGCGCACCGCTCCATACACAGAGAGCTGGCTCTGGTCCACGCTGGTGGAGGCAAGAGCTGTATCACCGAACTTGGAATCGCTGCCGTCGTAGTTACGGTAAAGCGCAAAAGCCATGAGGCCCGGAATCTGCGAAGTCGAATCCGGCGGTCCCCACAGCGTGCCGAGGTCCAGGCCCTCGCGTCCGAAGATTCCCAGAATGTCAGCCTGTGTGAGCGCGCCGTTGATGTGCTCCTGCCCGCCCCAGTTATATTCCGTGATCGCCGTCTTGGTGCCGGGATAGTCATTTGTAACCCACGTCTCCATCATCCGGATGACTTGAGGAGCCTGTGAGGGCGTCGAGCAACTGCTGGTGTAATTAGGATCGGTGGTGTAGTTCGGCTGCGTATAGTTTGGGTCGGTGTAGGTCGGATCCCAGAAGACACGCGTGGAGTTCAAACGAGCCTGCTGCTCTCCCGTGTCTCCCGCCGTGGTGAATGCCACGGAAGAGCCGTTATAGTCGGCGGCAAGATAGGTGTGCAGGTCCACATAGTCGAGCAGCCGCTTGCCGTTCGTGGCTTCAGCCGCCTTGAACTGTTGCAGGTAATACTCGATGAGCGGTATGCCGCCATGAGCGTTTCGATCGATCGGGTTGCTCCAGGGCTGATAACAAGGCCCAGTGCTCCAACCGGACTCCACATCTTTCTTGGAATAGAAATAGTCCATCCAGAAGTCGATCACCGGGCCACTTACCTCGGCGGTCGAGTCTGCATTTTTGATGGCAACAGCAGTCGCGATGCCGTTGTTCGTCACCTCGTCGTAAGTGAAGGGTACGGGATGCACGTCGCGATGCACGGCATCCCACCAGCTCGGCTCGTTGTCCAGATCGTAGATCGCCACGCCGCCGTTCGCTGCTGTGCCAAAGGTGCTCACGAGCGAACTGACCCAGCCGCCAGCCCAGGACGGCCCTTCCGCCGTGCTTGTGACGTTGGGATCATTGCCGGTGATGTTGCATCCGCCCGAGTTGGTGCAGCCGTTGATACCTTCAGGATAGACACCATTGCCGCAGCTGCGTCCCGAGTCAACCGATTGCTGATTGGGATAGGTCGAGAGTGGGAAGCTGCAGGAGGTGGTGTCTTTCGCGACCCAGCCGAGCACAGGCACGGTGCCGAGTGTTTTCACTTCAATTGCATTGGCACTCGTAACGAAATCATTAAAATAGCCGGTCGGCCAGATAGAAGTGCCATTCTGGTTTTCAAAGTACCAGTCACTCGCCGAGTTGGTGGCTTTCAATTGGTAGTTATAGCGCGACGTGTTGTCGCCGCCCCAGCGCGCGACTGAGATATTCGCTTTGGCAGCCGTCGTCGAACTCAGGCCGTACGCGTTCATGCCATAGATATAAGGGTTGATTGGATGTGTCCGGTTCCCGGCATCCACCGTTAAAGATGGACCGGTCGCAGCAGCCGGCGGGATCAAGGTGACGAGCACGCTGCCGCTCTTGGTCGTGTCTTGCGAACTGGTTGCCGTCACGGTGACGGTCGGCGGTGCCGGATAGGGGGTCGTGTAGAGGCCTGTCGAGCTGATCGTTCCAGGGCTCAGCGAACTGCCTGCAGGACCTGCGACTGACCACGTCACTGCATTGCTGAAGGTCCCGCTCCCGGTAACCGTAGCCATGAACTGGACCTGGGCGCCGATGGTTGCCGTGCTGGGGGTGACCGTGATCCCTGTGATCGCGGAAGAGCTGTTGTACGCCGCACTGACAGTCGTGTTTGCGTTCAGCGTTACGTTGCACACATTTCCGTTTGCGGTGGTCGTGCAGCCAGTCCAGGATTGAAAAGAATTGCCGTTGGTTGCTGCGGGAGCAGTCAGTGTGATGCTCGTTCCGGCTTTGTAGGTTCGCGTGAAGGATGTTGTTCCGTTGGTCGCGCCGCTCGAGTCCGCGGGCATCACAGAAATGGACACACCTGTGGCGGGGCTAACGGACGAAACGGTGAGCGAATAGGTCGTCGTTGGACTCTGGGTACCATTTGCGTTGCCGCTTACGCCAGAACACGCGGACAAAAAAAGACCAAGTAGAGTCGCAAAACAACCCGCGGCAACTCGGCTTGGAATCCTCATGACTGCATCCTCGAGAGTGTGTCGGAATGCCTGCTAACTTTCGAGGTCACGGCTGAATGAGTCTTTCTCTGTGTAAGCATCGATTCGCTATGATCTCACAGCCCGAAGATGAATTGGCTCATCCCTCCTATCGGACGTGGCTAGAAGTAATGAAGAAAAGCTGAGCACTTTTCGCGAGTGAAAGGAAGCACTAGGGTTTCGATTCTGCTGGCTCCGTGCCTATGACTCCCAGCGCAAAGTCTGCATCTTCTGAGCTCCTGCTCATCACCGGGTGCTGACGCATCCCGCCCGCTGAAACTCGCTGAGCGACGTGCTGCGCCACCGCGGCATAGATCTGGCTCAGGGGTGTATTTCCTTTTCCGTCCTTCAGAGCTTCAAGCAGATAGTAAGTGAAGTAGCCGTGCTGGAATTCACTGCTTTCGAGCGATTCTTCATCTGCCTGGCTCGCCGTCATGACAATGCGCCCTGTACCCTGGCTCATGCGTGCCAACATCTCCTGCGAGGGAGGTTTGTCAGGCAAGGAGGCCCCCGAGGAGCCCGCCGGTGCTTTCACAGATCCGCCGCTATAACACGTATCTAAGATGACTGCCGTGCGAAGCGCTCTCATGCGCGTCGCCACCGAGTCAGCAAGCTCCACCATCGGATACGCCGTCGCATACATCGCGTCTTCATCGAAGCTATCGGAGTTATATATCTCGGTGTCATAAGTGACGACATAATTTGCACCTCCCGCAGAATCCAAGGTGCGCGGAGTGCCGTGAGTGGCCAAATAAATCACCACGAGATCGTTCGGCTTCGCGCGCCGCGCAATCCAGTTCAGCCCCTCTTTGATGTTCCGTGTCGTCGCCTGCTCGTCGGTCAGGACATGAACGTTGGCTGCGGGAAAGCGGCCGATCGCGGGGTCCTTGAGTTCCGCTGCGAAAGCATTCGCATCCGCGGTTGTGTACTTCAGGCTTGGAACTCTGCTATCGACAAAGCGGCTGATGCCTATCACCAATGCCCACTTTTGCTGCACGGGTCCGGGCTTCGATGGTGCAGGCTGGGCTGCTTGCGGTGCGCTTGCTTCTACGGAGATGCCCCTCGTCGAAGGCGTCGATAAAATGAGTGGGTTTAGCTCCTGTTGCAGCGCCTCTGAACCGACGAAGCGAGCCTTGTCCATCGCGTAGTGCGCCAGAGAATCGTGGCCGAGCCGTTGCTCCACCAGGCTGCGGTAATACCATGCGTCGCCAAGCTCGCCGCACTCTGAAACTGCATGCTTGAGCAGTTGTAGTGCGTCTTCAAAAGCGCCACGGTCGCTTTGCGGAGAGACTCGTTCCAGTGCCTGAACCACGAGGTCCCTGCCGGCCCCACAGCGGGAGTCCTGCGCCACGGCTTGCGAACCGCACAACACCATGGCGGCGAGCATTCCAGCGGAGGCAAAATGAGCTCGACTCATTTTGCCGCCACGGCTTTCCGGGCCGCGCGCGCTTTCATCACGGCGACTACCTGGGTGCTGACGCCGTTGCTGGTCAATTGCTGCTGGCCTCCAGAACTCAGGTCGAAGTTAGACGCCTTTGCGGTGCGGACGGCCTGAATCACGGCGTCATCCTCCATTCCAGACTTCACCATCGCAATCACCTGAGCATTGGTCAGGCCCTTCGCAGTGGTCGCCTTGCTACTTACGTCGACCTTCGCGGCCGGAGCTAAATCCGCGACGACCTTTGTATGTCGTTGGTCTTCCAATTCCTTGTAATGAGCGATCGCCGTCTCAATGCGCTTCTGCGGTTCGAGGAAGTACTTTTCCGCGGGCTTGGCATCGATCGCCTTGCCGTAATTAATTGCGGCTTCATCGAGAAACTTCATTGCGGACTGCTCGTCCTCGGCCGCATAGGCTAGCGCTTCATAAGCGACCCCGATATCGTAAAGGCGATAGGCGTCGTCGACCGGCTTGGACATCGGCGGCGCGGTCTCGTACGTCTCGAGCGCGCGCTGCCACAAGCCAGCCTCTGCTTGTTTATTGCCTTCGTCGAGAGCCTTCTTGCCCTTTGCCAAATACACTTCGACGGTTTCGTTGGTGTTCACAAGATGCTGGGCGATTTGATGCACGGCCTCGTTCAACAGCTTCGAGCGCAGCTCCGGTTCGGTAGGTGGATTCAGCTCCTCGCTGCTGGCGCCCCCCGTAATCCGATGCCACGTGCTCGACATCGTTCCCATCACGCCATGGGAGGCATCGTTGCCCGCGCTATCGAACTCCTCATCGTATTTTGCGGTGATGTTGTTCGAAGCCAGAGTCTGGTTTCCTGTTCGCGCCTGGAATGCCACACTCAGGGCCCCGGTGACACGCAAGTAGGGCAGTGTCTTGGGCCCATTCTTGCCGGCCGCGAGATTGGGCCTTTGAGTTACAGTAGGTTGCGGATGCGAGTAATCGGTAATCTGGCACGAAATGACGATCGATGGGTTCATCTCATCGGCACGAAAATGAGGATCGTCTTTCATCATCTCGGTTTCCAGCTGTGCCCCTAAATCGCGGGATAAGTCGACTTGATTTTCGCGGCCGGATACTTTCGCCCTGAAGGTGCCCCCGTTCAGACGCACCAGAGCCGGAAGTTTCCGTTGTAGATACACTTTTGTTTTCGGCGTTCCAAACCCCGGGCTCTCTGGAAGCCCTGGAAGACCCATCCCGGATGAAATTAGTGAAGTTCCAAGAGTAGCTATCCCGATCAATCGTATGAACTGATTCATCCGTCCCCCTCGGCCCGAAACCCGCTCAACTTGGTCCGCATTTATGCGCTTACGCGACTAACTCAAAAGTCATTCTTGCAGAAAGCTTTTCGGGCGCCGGTGCGACCGGAGCAGTTAAGGTAACTTACCAATGGGGGATTCGCTCCGCGCATTTCCAAGCAGGAAAGTGATGCGCAGAGCTTCATAGTCGCACGCAGATGAATCGGTTGCCAAGAGGGTCGTGCAACCGATGAATGGCCCGATCCAAATCCCATTCAGCTTTGGCAATCACGAATCACGAGAACCGGCTGCAAAGCCAGGCGGCGCTGTACCTTCAAAAATGGCGCAGAGTCTCCCCGGAGGCACTCGTACCCGCGGGAGGCACTTCGAGATTCCGTTCGGAGCTGCGCTCCACGCGACTCTCGAGTGAACGGCTCACCAGATCGCGCGAACCCAGCCCGATGGCCAACGAAAGCGTCAGCACAATTCCGCCAAAAAGAATTCCGAATGCTAACTCGACCACTACGCCTCCAATTTCGAGATGATCGAGGACCATGGCCGCAGTGAGCACGAGGACGAGCCACTTGACGCCGAGCGACAAGAAGCGTGCGTACTGCAGTTGTGCGTTCACGGCCCCGATCAGAACAGAGCGCGCGAGGAACCGCGCGATCAACGTGCCTGCAATCAAGAGAAGAATGGCGCCCACTGCGTGAGTGAGGTAGGGCAGCAGCGAGATGGGGAGCGAAGCCGCGGTCGCGTAAGAGGCGTCGAACGCCGAGACGCCGATGATAAGTCCGAGGAGCACGCACGCCCAGAATGAACCCCGGGCTACGATTGCCGTGGGAGAGTTTGCGGGCGTCCAATCGCCGCTCCCTCGATAGTGCGTCAACCGATCGTCAAACCGGACCCAGGCCAGTCCGTGCCGAAGTACAGCGGAAATCACCATGCCGATCACTGTGAATACCGCCAGCGAGAGAAAGAAGGCGAGAATGCCGGGCAGAACAGCGATCAGCAGCGAAAGCACGCGATAAAGCGACTGATGAAGAGCATCCGACATGTGATGCAGGATGGTCGCATTGTCAGCGTAAAAAGGCTGCCCGGATTCAGGTGTCTGGGTCTGAAGCATCACGGCAAGAAAGTTGACCATCGGATTCACTCCTTGAAGTCTCGGTTGCGCCTGGTCCCGAATCGTGCAGGCTCGTCTTTTGGGCAAAGACCGGTCAGGGGTTAAACCGGTCTGGCCAGCGCCAGCGTGCGACGAGGTAGGCTTTCTCTGCTTCAAACGCGGCAGCGTGTGCTTCGATGTGGCGCTCTGGGTTATCGCCGGCGGCAATGACATTGATATGGCTCGCGACCCAGGCGAGATAAAGAGGAATAAGGGCGCCGAGCAAATGCCCGCGATTCAAAGTGCGAAGCCGGTATGCAATTAGAAAATCGAAAACAATGCGCGCCCACAGGTTCTCGGGCATGCGAAATGCCGGACCGTCGATCAAAGACAGACGCTTCAATCCGAGCAGCGTGTTGGGTGGAAGCACCAGGCCCCAGATCTCGCGAAGATTGGTATAAGCGAGTCGAAATCCCTGCAACAGCGACGCAACCTCGGCCGAGCCATCGGAAGTCTGTTGTTGCGCGGGCGGCGCTTGTTTGCGCGGTGGAGGGGACACCCGGGCGCGTTGCCAGAATGCTGCCTTTGCCTCAATGTCGGAGAATAACGATCCGGTGACAAACGGAAGAATTGCGTTCAGATCGGGATCCGTGGGTTGGGGTAGTTCGCGCGGTCCGGCATCGATCTCTTCGATCTTCATTCCGGTCACCATGGCTTCGCTGACCACCCAGAGCGGTGCTTCGCTTTGGTTGAGCGCGACGAAACGCTGCGCAGCCGCGCCGAGCCGCTCAGCCATGCGTGGCGACAGGCCAAAATCAATTGCCAAAGGAAAACGCACCCGCGTTGCGAAGAGAGCGCGGCTCAATGGGTAAAGGATTGAGGAGTTGACGAGGCCCGCGCGAGGCTGCAAATCGTAGCAGGGTACGGCCAGATCGGTCGAAGTCGAGAGAATCGTGTTGGCCAGATTGCCAAGTGCACTGGCTCGCAGAGAGCCGGACTCCGGGCCCAGAATCAAAACGGCACGTGCATTGGTATTCTGCGTGAGATGGTGCGCGGAAACGAAATCTCCGGCAGTCAATGTCCAGGAAAGTTTCGCTGCAGGAAGATCGACGAATTGAACATTGGGGTTTGAATCGGGAATAGGTCCTTCTGGCGAGGCGATTACCAGATCCTCGGCCGGAAAAGAAGCGGTCAAATTGGCGAGAATGGTCTCAAGCTGCGCCGGCTGAGAGCCGGGAAGCAGTACAAGCAAACTGCCATTCGGCCTTTCGGCGGCGGAGCTTGCTTCGACCATGGGGTTTGTCGTCGCCATCTTCGAGTTCTGTCAACTCCTCGCGATTTTAGAGAGCCAGGATGCCGGCAAACGGGATGCGAAGCCACTTGGGGCGATTGTTGAGCTCGTACATCAATTCGTACAGCGCCTTTTCCAGCATATAGGCGTTGAGCAGAGTTTGAGCTTGCTCCCTGGGAGGCAGCAGATCCGGTTTTGCTGCAATGGATTCACCATAAGATCGCAGAAACTCGCCCGTGATTGAGTGCTCCCAGCAACGTGCCCATCCTCCGGGTCGATCGGTGTCGGCGCCCGATGTGAGTTCTGGATTATCGCTCAAGTATCGATCAAGTCCAGAAAATGCGGCGTAGGAAAATGATCGAATCATTCCGGCCACGTCTTTCAAAGGCGACTGCTTTCGACGGCGCTCTGCAAGCGTGCGCGCCGGTTCGCCTTCAAAATCGAGAATAACGAAATCACCGGATGCAATGCCTCCGTCTTTCGAAGGTTCTTCAGTGCGCAGGGTCTGCCCAAGATGATAGTCGCCGTGGATGCGGATGCGTTGTCCCACTGCTTCGAGGCTTGTGAGGTCGCGCGTGCGCGCAAACAGGTCGCGGCGCCTTGAAAAAAGCTGAACCGCAAGATCGGCGGTGGGATCGTCCAATGTCGAGAACTTCGACTTGAGGGTCTCCAGCGTCTGGATCAGTTGGCTTTCGATTCGGCGCACGTCCTGGTCTATGTCTGACGAGGTGAAAGGCTCCGCACGAAATGCAAGGTCCTGTGTTGGAGTGCTGAGCGCCAGATGCAGCTCCGCCGTGCGGCGGCCAAGAAGTGCAGCGGCCTCCAAAGCTTCTCCCGCATATTCGCGCGCTGCTTGGACAGGTTTTTGGATCTTGAGCAAACTGGGCCGGGAGGTTTCCGGTGGCGATGGAAGCTGCTCGACCGATTTCAAAAAAGAGGCAAGCTGATTAAGCATCCACGCCCACCCATCGCCCTGGTTGGCCACAAAGCCTTGAAGCATCGCGGCCGTTGTGGCTTGCCCGGAAAACGGCGTAATTGTGATTTCGCCCATGAAGGGTGCGATGCGCGGAAAGCGCGCGATCTCTGTAAGGAAGCGTCCGATTTCAACATCTGGATTCTCGCCGGGCTGCAGGCGACGAAACAATTTCAGAATCAGCTTTTGACCATAAAGAATGGACGTATTCGACTGCTCCGCGAACCCAACGCGCGAAGTCAAATGCTGAATCGGATGTGCCTCGCTGAAAAGAGATGAAGCGTGAGCATCGAGACGGCCCGCACTTGGAACGGGATTTCCGGCGGACGGCGATTCGCGCGGCTGCATCCGCTGCGCGGCCGATGGCCCAGGCGCGGTGGACCGCGGAGGGGCGGCCACTTCACCTGGCTGGGCGCTAATCGGCGCGGGTGCGACGGATGCGCCGATGGCGCCCGAGTGGGCATCAAGACTGGGCTGCGACAGATCGAGAATTGCAGCACTCTGCGTTACAGGATCGACTGCGGAGAAGTCGGCGAAGGTTGTCGGACGGGTCGTCGACATCGCAAGAGTCGCGTTCTGTTCAATCAGCGCGAGCAAGATTTGGCGCATATCTTCGCGAATCGTCGCATCGTGAAGAACCGCAGGGCCGACGGCGGAGTTTAATGTCGCGATGACACTTTGCGGATGGTTGGATGCGAGATCATCTCCCTCGGTGCCGATACTGAACGCCAATGGAAGTTGATAGAGATCGCTCGGGCCAATGCCATAGTTGATGTCGAAGAAGAACAACGCGGGAGCAACGGTGCCTCTTGTTGCAAAGTCCGAATCGGAGTGATTCGCGGCATGAACAATAGGAGCCCGGAGCTCGACCCAATCCAAAAGGTTCACGGAATGGATCGTGCGCGTCTTGGCTCCAAACCACCTTTGGCGCGGCAGCCACTCCACAAGCCCAGCCTCAAGCAATTTTGTGCCGTGGCCGGCGAGCCATCCTGACCAGCCCTTCCCAAAAGGATCGAACACTTCGACCTCGTCGTGCACGATTGGCTCCGTCAACTCAGTCGATGGCTCGGGAAGAATTTCAGGTGCCTGACTCGCGGGTTGGAGTTCGAGCCAGAGAAAAGAATAGGGAGCTAGTGTCAGCGAATACGGAGTTTCGTCGATGGACGGAAAGGGCACGTAGCCCAGCATCTCCACCGGATCCATGCCCGCGAACGGAGCGAGGTCGAGCGAGACTGGCTGCGCAAAACGGCTGAGGTTGGCTATGCAGAGAACTGTTTCGTGGGAGCCGTCGGGTCGCTCCAGGTCGCGAAGATACGCGAGCACTTTCCGGTTCGCCGGATTCAGGAACGTGAGACTGCCCCGGCCGAACACCTGAAAAAGTTTGCGCAACGCGATCATGTTCCTTGTCCAGTGCAACAGGCTGGATTGATCGCTAAGTTGCGCCTCGACGTTTACCACTTGATAGCCGTAGATCGGGTCCATGATAACGGGGAAGTAAAGACGCGCAGGATCGCATCGCGAAAAACCAGCGTTGCGGTCCGAGGTCCATTGCATCGGCGTTCTGACGCCATTGCGATCGCCGAGATAGATGTTGTCGCCCATACCGATTTCATCGCCGTAGTAGAGGATCGGCGTTCCGGGAAAACTGAGCAGCAGGGAATTCAGCAGCTCGATGCGCCGGCGATTATTGTCGACCAAAGGCGCGAGGCGGCGGCGAATCCCGACGTTGACGCGCATGCGGGGATCAGCGGAATAGGCGAAGTACATGTAATCGCGCTCGTCATCGGTCACCATCTCGAGCGTCAGCTCATCGTGATTGCGAAGAAACAGGCCCCACTGGCAACCATCCGGGATAGGCGGCGTCTGCGCCATGATATCGGTGATTGGCAAACGGTCTTCCTGCCGAAGCGCCATGTAAATGCGCGGCATCAGCGGGAAATGAAACGCCATATGGCACTCGTCGCCGTCACCGAAGTAGGGGCGCACATCGGCGGGCCATTGATTGGCCTCCGCAAGAATCAGGCGGTTTGCGTAGTCGGCGTCGATTGCTTCGCGAATCTTCTTGATGACGGCGTGGGTCTCCGGCAGGTTTTCGCAAGAGGTACCGTCCCGTTCGCATAAATATGGAATAGCGTCCATGCGTAGCGCATCCACGCCCATGTCAAGCCAGAAACGCATCGCCTTCACGACTTCTTCAATCACCAGCGGATTGTCGAAATTGAGGTCCGGCTGGTGCGAGAAAAAGCGATGCCAGTAAAAGGCCTTCGCGGTCTCATCCCATGTCCAATTGGACTTTTCGGTGTCGGTGAAAATGATACGCGCGTCCTTATAGACCTGATCGCTGTCCGACCAGACATACATATTGCGTTGGGGCGAGCCAGCGGCTGCAATGCGTGCCGCTTTGAACCACGGATGTTGATCGCTGGTGTGATTGATGACCAGTTCGATCATTACCTGCATATTGCGCTGATGGGCCGCATCGAGAAATGCCCTGAAGTCGCTCAGGGTGCCATACGTCGGATTGACGTCCACATAGTTTGCAATATCGTAGCCATCATCGTGCAACGGGGAAGGGAAAAACGGAAGAAGCCAGATGCAGGTAACGCCGAGTTCCTGAAGATAGTCCAGATGCGAAAGCAGCCCGGGAAAATCGCCGATGCCATCTCCATTCGAGTCGGCGAATGCGCGCACGTGCAGCTCGTAGATGATCGCGTCCTTGAACCACAAAGGATCGATGGCGCTTGCCAGCTTCTTCACGCTTCAGTTCTCCAGGCAGGTTGGATGCGCGCTGTCTCGTCTTGCATTTCCGGTTCGGGGTGACGACCCGGTTAGCTTCAGCTTGCCTTTGACGATAAGGCTGCCGGTCTCAATTCGAAAGGATTTTCGGGGTCTTCGCATCGGTTCTGTCATCTGGGAAAGCCGCGGAACTGAATTCCAAAGCCTAGAGGAAGTACTCAAAATCCGTTTCCACCTTCAATCTACGGTGGATCTTCAGAATATGCCCAGACCGCTGCGAAGGGTTCAACTCCACATAATTACGCGGTCCCTGCCACAGGTAACGCTCGCCGTTCAATAAATCTTCGGCCTCGTACGCGCGGTCCTGGGGAATCTCCAATTCATCCAGAGGCAATGAAACAAATCCGGCTTGTGTATAACGCGGGTCGAGATTTACTACCATCAGCAGCAGGTTCGCGCGGTCGTCCGATTCTTTGCTGTAGCAGAGGAGCTGATCGTTGTCGGTGAAGTGGAACTTTAGGGACCAGTCGTTCTGCAACGCCGGGTTGTTGTTTCGGATCTCATTGACCCGCGTGATGAGAGGCTGCAAACTGTCGGGCCGCTCCAAATCCCAAAGCCGGATTTCGTACTTTTCCGAGTTGAGATACTCCTCGCTACCGTGCCGGACCGGCTGATTTTCGCCCAGGTCAAATGCGGGGCCGTAGATTCCGTAATTCGCACCCAACGTTGCCGCAAGTAGAAGACGGATTGCAAATGCCGGCCGTCCGCCAATCTGCAAGAACTCGGTAAGAATGTCGGGAGTGTTGGTCCATTGATTGGGGCGGAAAAACTCGCGCACTGGCGTCTGCGTCAGTTCGGTAAGGTAGGCCGTAATCTCCTGCTTTCCGTTGCGCCAGGGGAAGTAGGTATACGACTGTCCGAATCCGAGCTTGGCAAGCCGATACATAATTTTCGGGCGCGTGAAGGCCTCGGCAAGGAAAAACACTTCGGGGTGATCGCGTTTGATCTCTGCGATGACCCATTCCCAGAAGGGAAATGCCTTGGTGTGCGGGTTGTCGACCCGGAAGATCGTGACACCCTGGCCGATCCAATAGAGGAAGACGCTCTTCAGCTCTTCCCACATCGCGGCCCAGTCCTCGCTCTCAAAGTCGAAAGGATAGATATCCTGATATTTCTTCGGAGGATTCTCGGCATACTGGATGGTGCCGTCGGGGCGCTTGCGGAACCACGCTTCATGTTCGCGCACGTAGGGATGATCGGGCGCTACTTGAAAGGCGATATCGAGAGCGACGGAAAGATCGAGCTTTTTAGCTCGCGCTACAAAGCGCTTGAAATCCTCCAGCGTGCCGAGGTCGCTGAGGATGGATTTGTGCCCGCCCTCCGCAGCACCAATTGCCCACGGACTGCCGGAATCTCCAGGTTCCGCTTCGGGCACGTTGTTGCGGCCCTTGCGAAAGGTGCGTCCGATGGGATGGATCGGCGGAAGATAGACGACGTTGAATCCCATTCCTGCCGCGTAGGCCAAGCGCCTCTCGCAATCGGCGAATGTGCCGTGCTTGCCGGGCAGCTCCGCTGTCGAACGGGGAAAGAATTCGTACCACGAGCTGAATCGCGCGCGCACCGGGTCGACCGCGATGAAGAGCTCTTTGTCCGATTCCGTCGCGAATCGCTTGTCAGGATAACGCAGTGCCAGTTCATGTAGTACTGGGTCGGTTGCGGGCGTTCGCAGTGCCGCTGGAGTTTTTCCTGCACGCAAGACGAGTGCCCGTTGACTCAGCCATTCGTGGTCCGCGCCTGCGGCCCGCGCTGCTGCCGCATCAACCAAATCGGCGCCGATCATGTAATCCACGAGCGCGTCGCTCTCCGCGGCGATGCGTTTCAACAAGTCGCGGTGCCACGTTTCAAAATGATCGACCCACCCCTGCACTTTGAATCCATAGCGGCCCAGCTCGGCTACCCGGAACGCGGCAAACCAACGGTCATTCACGAGAGGCTGCATCGGAATTTCGGTCCACTCGTTTGAGCCCTCACGACGCGCCAGCAACGATGCGGCAATGGCGTCGTGACCGTCGGTAAAAATGTCGGCTTCCGCGCGAACTTGGTCGCCCACCGTGCGCTTCGCGGGGAAGCGGCCTCCATCCACCTGCGGAGTGACTCCTTCGATGACAACGCGCCCGCGTCCGTTCAATTCGGTCAGCTTCATTGCTCTTTCACGAGTCCAATCTAAATCAGCGTTGAATTCAGGCACGAAAAGTCAGCGTGCGTTGCAAAAGGCTGTTTCGTCAATGCGCGGTCTTCCGTTGATCGATTAGATGCCGGTAGAGATCGATTGTCTGATGGGCAATCGCTGTCCAACTGAATTGCTCTTCCACGCGCCGCCTTCCGGCCTCGCCAAATTGGCGGCACCTCTCCGGATCATTCATGAGTTGGTTGATGCGAGCCGCAAGATCCTTTGCGAACCTTTCAGGATCGCGCGGGAAGCTTGTCACGGGGTCCTGCTCGAAGGGCACAAGGTACCCGGTTTCTCCATCCATCACAACTTCTTTGATGCCGCCTGTTGCGCTCGCAACTACGGGCGCTCGGCAAGCCATCGCTTCCAGATTGATTATCCCGAAAGGCTCGTAAACCGATGGGCAGCAGAAGACCCGCGCATGACTATAGAACTGGATCGTCTCCTGCCTCGTCACCATTTTCTCGATCCACACGATGCGCGGATGGTCCCGCCGTGCATTCTCGACCTTTGCGCGCAGTTCTGCGGCGATCTCGGGCGTGTCGGGTGCACCCGCGCACAAGACTACCTGGGTCTCTGGTGGCATGTGTCGAATGGCGTCCACCAAATGAGTCACGCCCTTTTGGCGCGTGATGCGCCCGACAAATAAAACATACGGCACGGCCGGGTCCACGCCATACTCTGTCAGCGCCTTGGTCTCTTCGGTCTTCTGATATTCCGCGAGATCAATGCCGTTGTAAATGACATGAATCCGGTCCGGCTCGACCTCGGGATAAGCGCGCAGAATATCGGCCTTGGTGCCGGCCGAGACTGCAATGATCGCATCGGCGTCCAGAATGGCTGTGCGCTCCATCCACGAACTCATCGCGTAGCCGCTGCCCAATTGCTCGGCCTTCCAAGCGCGCAGAGGTTCGAGCGAATGCGTGGTCAGGACAAACGGCATGCCATAGAGTTTTTTGGCGAGATAACCCGCCATCGAAACGTACCAGGTGTGTGTGTGGACAACGTTGATTCCGTCGAGCGCCTTGATCTGCGTGAGGTTGAGGCTAAAGGCCTCGAGAGCGCTTTTGAATTTTCCTTTGGTTCCGTTCGAAATTTCTGCCCACGGCTCAGCGCCGCGCACATGCAGCCGGCCCGCATCGCTGCGCTGCGGGCCCCAGCAATGCACTTCGACCTCAATCTCCTTCGCCAATTCGCGGCTCAGATAATCGACGTGGACGCCGGCGCCACCGTAGACCTGGGGAGGGTATTCGCGCGTAAACAGGCCGACTCGCAAGGCTTTCCTCTCGTGCGATCCAAAACCCCGTCAAGTATAGCTGCTGCGCTTGCCGTCTTCCTATTGCTGGCGCCAGACTTACCGACCTTGCACGGACGCTGCGGGAGCCTTCATCTCGATCCTGCCGGAGACCTTGGCTACTCGCCGGTAGGAATCGAGGCGAGCTTCATGATCCCAGGTGTCGGTTACGACGATGGCCTCATCGGCTCCGGTCGTGGCAACGAGCCGCTCCAGGCCAGCTTGCACCGTGTTTTTGGAACCTACGATCGCTGCGCGCAGCTTGGTCTCCACGGCGACGCGCTCCCATTCGGTCCATAGCCCTGCCATTGACTCGACCGGAGGCAACAGCTCGACAGGCTGGTTCCGGATCAGCCGCAGAAAGCGCTGCTGCGGCGTCGTGAAGAGTCTCCACGCCTCGACGTCAGACTCCGCCGCAATTACCTGAACCCCTACGATCAGCCATGGCTGTTGCAGCGTCTCGCTGGGTCGAAACTGCGTCCGATACAGCCGCGTAGCCTCTTCAAGCAGATCGGGAGCAAAGTGGGCGGCGAAGGCAAACGGTAAACCTAGAGCCGCGGCGAGCCGTGCGCTGAAGTCGCTCGATCCGAGCAGCGTGATCGGCACGTTGCTGCCCATGCCGGGAATCGCTTTGACCGCTTGGCCGGGCTTTTCTGGTCCCAGGTAAGTCCGCAATTCTTCGAGAAGCTCAGGGAAATCGTCGCCGGTCTGCCGCAGGTCGCGGCGGAGCGCACGCATGGTGAGAAAGTCCCCACCCGGCGCGCGCCCCAGCCCAAGATCGATCCGGCCGGGATGCATTGCCTCCAACGTACCGAATTGCTCGGCCACCACAAGCGGTGCGTGATTCGGCAGCATCACGCCGCCGCTGCCCACGCGAATCGTCTCGGTGGCCGCGGCCACGCGCTCAATCAGCAAAGCAGTGGCGGAGCAGGCGAGTCCCTCAATCGAGTGATGCTCGGCGAGCCAAAAGCGCCGGTAGCCCCACTTCTCTACGTGCTGCGCCAAGTCCACCGATCGTGCAATCGCGGCCCCGGCCGGCTCTTCGGGGCGCATGCCTACAAGGTCCAGTACCGAAACAGGCAAAGTCATGTTCGATTAGATGAAGAGACAGCAACCCCGATTCAGGGCACGCGAACAAAGCGGGCTGCCATCCGCTGAATATCGCGAGACCAAAGGGGGATTCTTGCCATCGTGGGATGACCGTCGCCGCAGATGCGGGCGCGTTGTCAGTTGCATTTGTAGGTCTTGAAGTATTTCTTTGCTGCGGCCGCACTTGTCCCTAATTCGACGACCCAGGAACTGCCTACGCAGTGAGAGCGTACCGCAGCGCACGCCGCGCCTTGTGCAACTGGGATTTCGAGGTGCCCAGGGTGCAGTCTTGCATGGAAGCAATTTCGCTATGTTCAAAACCATGGACATCGTGAAGGAGGAAAACATCTCGATAACCGGGCGCCAAAGTAGCAACGGCGCGATCGATGGCAACGCGGTCGACAACCCCTGTTTGCCTCCGGTCGCAGGTGCCGAAATTGCGCCCGACGTGTTCCTCGGGGATGGCCGTCATCAGGTGATCGAGCGATACGACAGGTAGGACTGGCTTGCGCAGATGCATCAACGCGATGTTGACGGTCATACGGTGCAGCCAGGTGGTGAAAGCGGAGTCACCGCGAAATGTTGCAAGCTTGCGATGCAGTTGAATAAAGGTTTCCTGTGTGAGATCTTCGGCCAGCGAGGAATCGTGCACCATGCGCATGCAAATTGAAAAAACACGCTTCTTGTGCCGCAAGTAAAGTTCAGAGAAAGCATCGGGGTCGCCAGCCTGGGCCCGGGTCAAAATATCGGCGGCGCTGTGTTTGGCCGGAGTTGCGCGGCGTCCGCACTCCAAGTCCGGAATACAGGCTGAATCGAGCAACGCATTGGGAAAGGTAGTAGTCGCCATACGCCTCCAAGACGCACCGGGGCATAATCCTGCGCGGACGCGGACTTGCTGCTTGGATCTGCTTTGCTCAAGAGGGCCGAGTGAAGCAGTCGAGTGGAAATGCTTAAGGCGGGAAGACGGTCGCTGTCTTGTCATCGGCCTTAGGCAGGCATGCAATAGAGTTTTGCCACAGCGATCGGCAGTTCCGAAGGTCTGCCGTGCAGTGTTTTCTTAGCTTCCTATTTGCGATAAAAAGCGGCTGAGCCGAATTGCTCAGATGCTGATTACTTAAGTCTGGATTTCGGCGATTGCCGGATGGGGCGAGTTGGGAAGATTCCGGTTGGAGGGATGTGTCCGGTGCACAGGGCAGCCTCAGCTCAGAGGCGCGGGCAGAGAATCAAGCGGGTTTCCGCAGATCGCTGCACAGCAGTCGATAGGCTTGGTTGATCGCGGTCATTTTCAGGGTGGCGATCTGACGCTCTTCCTCGGCCTTGCATTCGAGCCTGTCGGGATGCCACCGGTTGACCATTCGCCGGTACGCGGCCTTAATCTCTCCACGCGTGCTCCTCGTGGGGACGCCGAGGATTCTGCATGCGTGGTCATGCGTCACAGGAAGGCTTGTTTCGTGGTTGTCGTCACATCCCTCCCGCCAGTCTTCAGAATCCTGGGGAGCGACGCCGTACGCCTGCGCGGAAAACCACTCACGGTGCATCGGCGCCCCGTCGGGGTTGTGAGACGAGCGGAATTGCTCCGCAGTCCGCAAAGCTTCCTCTACGTAGAACTGGGATCCAAGATTAGCGAACTGGTGGAACAAGCGGCTCTGTTGCTCGCGATCTGGCTTTCCCCGCTGTCTTTGCCGGGCGTTCTCAACCGCTTTAGGGACGCCGAAGGTCCAGCTTTCTACGAAAAAAAGAGTGTCTGGCTCTGCATCATCTCCTAGAAATTGGTGACAGTCGGGGAGGAGCTGGCCGCTATTCTCCTGACGATTCGGATCGACCGACGGGACGGCATCGCATGTCGCTTGGGCCGTTGAGAAAGATCCGCGTTCCACCTGGAATTCGGTTTCCATCCCTTACCCCTCTCCAGGAACTGGCTGCACCCTTCGCGTCTGCTCTGCTGCGTCCGAGCTCTGCGATTGCCGGTTCAATCCCTTTATCGGCTAAGGAAGGATTTTTTCTATCGATTCCGGAAGAATGTTGTGAGTTCGAGAGTTTTCTACAGAGATGCCCTCGACGCGAGGTCTTTCCCGGGCGACTGTCCTCGCTTGCAGCAGGCGCACCCAAGGTTTCTTGACGTGGTTTCCGCGCATGCGCACGCCGAACAGTTACCGACTCAAGCAAAGCCCGAAAAGGAATCCGTCCGCCGACCGCCAAGACTCTTCCCTCGAAAGCGCTTCGGGCGAGAGAGGCCATTTTCGCTATACTTCGGCGAGCCAATATGATCAGACAACCGTCTGGGCCACTCTTAGGATGATGCTTAGAAAAGAAGTGGGACAGTCGTTACAAGGGCGGGTCCGCTTCGTTGTGCGAGTGAGGTTACAACATGGAAACAATCGTGATTGTTCTGCTGGTGCTTTTTTTGCTCGGAGGCGGGGGCTGGGGATATTCGCGGTGGCGGCGCTAACGCGGATACCGAATCAACGCGCGCACGTGCTTTTTGATCCTGTTTGCGGGTTGCCTGGAGGAAGATCGGCTCCGAACTCGATACGGTAATTCACCACTGATCGTTCAAAGAAGGGCCGTTTGATGAAAAAGAAAAGCCAGATCGAGATCGAAAGAGGGATTGTCTCCCGCGTGAAAAGGGAGATGAACAAGCCGCGACTGACCGAGTCGGTCCGGAACGGTTTCAGAGCCAAGGCCGCGCCGGTTGTGGAGAAGCCTGCTGTCCATTCTGCGCGAACGTGAGCCCTGGTCCTCTCAGCACCCCGCCACACCCAACTCGAATTTGCTTAATTCCGCCCCTGCAAGGCGCTCCTGGCAGGCTTCGATCGAGTTCGTGCAGCAGCAGGCGGTCTCTGCTGGTTAACCAAGGGTAATCGATCCAGCAGGACCGCGTTCAACAGCGACTTGTGAACCTTGATCCGTCCCTTATATTCGATAAACCCAAGTCTGCGAAATCGATTCATGAAGAAGCTCACACGGGAGCGGGTCGTCCCTACCATCTCCGCCAGGGTCTCCTGAGAGATCGGTGGAATAAGAGTTTCCGTTTCGCCAGGCTTGCCAAGTTCCGCCATCAGCAGGAGTATTCGTGCCAGGCGCTTCTCACTGGAGTTGAAAATCTGATCCACCAGATCGGCTTGAATGCGCATGCTGCGTTCCAATATGACCTTCAAGAAAAGGTCTTGGAAGCTATGCTCCACATGCATCACCCGGATCATCTCTTCCCGGCTGATCTTGAGAGTGGTGCAAGCGGTGATGGCAATTGCAGTCGCCAAACGCAACCCAACCACTGTCGCGAGCGCCTCTTCGCCGACAAAGTCGCCTTGGGAGAGAAGCGCGATGGTAGCTTCCTTCCCAGCGGACGAAACCACAGTGACCCTTGCGCGGCCTTTCTGAATATAAAAGACCGAGTCTGCTGGATCTCCCTGCGAAAAGAAGGTATCCTTCGGCGCCAGTTGGATAATTCTTCTACCCACGCCGGCGCTCGCCAGAAAGGCGGCGGCATCGAATTGGAGCTTTTCGAGTTCAATCATGGAAGGTCCTACTTACGGCTTCGGCCTTTCCAGGTTGACCCCGGAGGATTGCGTGACCGCATTCCATGAGTTTAACAATCGAGTTGCGCCAAGAGTAAACAATCATCTCCTGCGGGCATTACGCACGGATGCCGGATCTTCTCGGTTCGCCCAGACATCCGTCGCAGCTGTTCAGTTGCACACCCAAACCAAACCTCACCATGGGACTCCTCTCGCTACGGGGCAACCTGTCCAAGTTTGCTCATTTTTCCCCAGATGGTTCAAGTACTTTAGGATCGCATGACGCCAAATTGAGTATGATGAATCCCGTCGAGAATCTTGACCAGGGAAACAATCGCCATGGGCGTGTCGTAGCGATAAATGCTTCAGGCTCAAGACGAAGGCGTAGAGTGCCAGGAAAGAACGGAACCGATGCTTCCTCCACATAAGACGCGTGAATTGGCCCGCAGTCTCGTTGCTTCCGAGGCCGATGCAGCAAAAGCCACCCTTCATACCGAACCTGCAACTGTGCGCGTGTATGAGAAGCTGCGCCGACAACTCAGCGAACCCGTGGGAGCTGACGGATTTCAGACGCTTGCTTCTCGTGCCTTGGCTCTGGCCAGGTCGGAATCTCCCCGGCTCAACGCGGTCGAGGTAACGGCGAATGGAGGCTTGCGCGGGCTCGGCGAAATTGAATCCAAAACGGGCACTGACGAGGATGGCGAGGTCGGAATCATTCTGATTGCGCAGCTGCTCGGACTGTTTCTTACCTTCCTTGGCGAAGTAACAACTCTGCGCTTGATAGAAGATTTGCGCCGTCAGGTCGACGTGACAGATCCTCCCACATCCGCACAGGACACGACGGCCCGAGAGGCGGATGGAACGGCCATGGCGGCGGCTTTCGAGGACCTTCTTGTGGAAATTGACCGGCTGAGGAGTGTAAGCGAACATATCGCAACCCTGGCGGACAAGCATCCCGGCATGGAAGAGGGACTTATAAGTGTTGCGGGAAACATTCGTAGTATTGCCGCGGTTTTGGACGTTTTCACACTGATCCGAAGCAAGGCTGGCGGCTCACAAGAAGACGCACCTGATCCAGGAACGAATCGTTACATGAATTGAGTTCGCCAGCGCCGCATTCAGGGTGGCGGGTCGCGGCTCTGGATGTCGAACTGCTCAGCCGCGGGTGCGCTTGAAAAAAGAAGAAATCGCCCCACTGACCCTTCTACGAAGCGTATAACGGCAACCGAATTCTGTGATGCGGGATCGAACGTGACGGCTCCCCCGGAAATGCGCGATTTGGCTCAAAGGCTTCTGAATTACGAAGCCGACGCGGGCAAGACCTCCGAACCGGCGGAGTCCGCGACCCTTCGCGTCTATGAGAAGCTGCGCCAGGGTCTCGGCGAATTTGCCGGCGTTGCCGGTTTCCAGTCGCTCGCTTCTCGCGCCTTGGCGCTGGCCAGATTGGAAGCTCCCAGTCTTAGCGCCGCGCGGGTTACTGCGGATGGATCTCTGCAGGGCCTTGGGGCGCTTGAGCATCAGATCGACATTGACAAGGATCGGGCTGGCGCGTATTCGGCTGGCGAAGGAGGAATGATTCTCATCACCCGCCTGCTCGGCCTGCTCCTCATCTTCCTTGGCGAAGCTCTAACGTTGAGCCTGCTGCGGGTTTCGTGGCCAGCGGCAGCCCTCGACGATTCCAATTCCGAGAACGGGAGAAAAGCGTGAGCGCACCAGATAGAGTGACGATAAACAGGCTGCCGACCGGAGTTCCAGGCCTCGACGAAATTGTGGGCGGTGGTCTCCCAGAATTCTCGTTTAACATCATCGCGGGCGCGCCTGGAAGCGGGAAGACGACGCTGGCGCACCAGTTCGTGTTTGCCAATGCGACTCCGGAGCGTCCTGCTCTCTATTTCACCGTCCTCGGCGAATCCGCCATCAAGATGCTGCGATACCAGCAACAGTACACATTCTTCGATCCGGCCAAGCTGCCCGCCTCTATCCGCTTTGTCAACCTGAGCCAGATTGTCTTGGAGAAGGACCTGGGCGCGGTATTGGAGGAGATCACCAAGGAAGTCGAAAAAGCTAACCCAGCAGTCGTGGTTGTGGATTCCTTTCGAACCATGGTGCGGAAGCCGCAGAGTGACATGGATCTGCAATCCTTCATTCAACGATTAGCCCTGTTTCTGGCCAGCTGGCAAGCTACAACTTTCCTTATTGGTGAATATGCAGAGGACGAATTACGAGATAACCCCATATTTACCGTCGCCGATGGGCTGTTCTGGCTGCGCCAAGCGGCGGAGCGGAATTCCGTCGTTCGGAAGTTGCAAATCATAAAAATGCGCGGCCAGGATTCCGTGCCCGGGTTGCACACCTTTCGCATAACCGATGCCGGGCTACAAGCCTTCTCGCGAACGTTTGGGTTGATCGGACACCTGAAGAATCCGCCCGGTCATAGGCGCCTATCTTTCGGCATTGCCGAGTTGGACAAGATGCTGGGTGGGGGCGTGCGCGAAGGCGATAGTGTACTCGTAGCAGGATCTTCGGGAACCGGGAAATCGGTTCTGGCAACCCAATTCATTGCGGAAGGCATACGCCACGGGGAGCCTGGAATTGTGGCAGTCTTTGAGGAGCGTCCACAAGCGTATGCGGAGCGGGCCAACAGCTTAGGCTTGGATCTGGAAACGCCCCAGAAAGACGGAAAGCTCGCGGTCCTCTATCTTCGTCCCCTGGATCTGTCGGTAGATGAAACTATGCATTCGATTCTCGATGCGGTGCAGAAGATCGGCGCCAAGCGCCTGGTGATCGATTCGCTGGCGGGTTTTGAAATGGCGCTATCGCCCGGCTTCCGCGCCGACTTTCGCGAATCGCTCTACCGGATGATCTTCGCTTTGACAGGAATCGGCGTGACGATTCTAAGCACGGTTGAAGTGGATGAGTCCTTCACCGAATTTCCGTTCAGTACCTACTCCATTTCTTTCCTTTGCGATGACATAATCCGGCTTCGGTACGTCTCCATCGATGGCGAGCTTCGCAAGATAATGGTAGTGATCAAGATGCGGGGCGGGAATCATGCCAAGGATATTCGTGAATATGAAATCACTTACAAGGGAGTGGTTATTCTCGGCAAACGCCTAACACACTATCAGGGCCTAATCACTGGAATTCCAGTGCATTCAGATGGACCCGACCCGATGCCGGAGCCGTCACAAGAGCCGGGGACCGGGAATAAACGCTGAGGAACTACCCTGTCTTCGCGAAATGTCTTCGACCGGCCCTACGGATCGCCTCCCTCAAGGGACGGGGAACCCTATCGTAAGTCGATTGCCGTCGGGGAGTTTTTCATAGCGGAGCGATCCTGCGAATCGGTGCAGCAGCCGGATACCGTTTCCACCTGGTTCAATGGTTTCGAGGGTGGCAGGTTTTGCCGTACCGTTTGTAGGAACGGGCTCTGTGGGGGCAAAAGGTGGCGACGCCTTGTCGTCGATCACGAAAAAGAGTATCCCATCAGAGACTGAAGCCCGCAGGACAATAGGATGTCCAGCTTCGCTGCGATAGCCATGCAGAACCACGTTAGCCAGGGCTTCTTCGACGCATAATTGCATGGCGAACCGTGCATCCTCAGAAAAGCCGTACAAATCTGCCAGCGCCTCGATCCATGGCTGGACACGGTTCAACTCCGTGAGCTGGCTATCCAGTTCAAGCTGGTCTTGCGGATTGTCCATGAGCATCTCCGGCTCTGCATCCGATGCGCAAGCCTGGTGATCGCGGGGCTGTGCCGTTAGCACAGCGCTGCTACCGCGGCATCGAGATCGTGAAAGATGGGGATGATCTCGTCGACTCTGCTGGCCTTCAATACCTCTTCCACCATGGGGACAGGGCTGAACAATGCAACCTTGCCTCCGCGGCGGCTGACAGCCTGCGCTGGGACGATGATTGAACGCAGTCCCATGGAGCCCAGAAATGAAACTTTGCTCAAATCGATGAGAAGGAATTTGCTGCTGCCTGCCAGTACATTCATGCGCAGATCAACAGCCGCCGCGCCCTGAATATCCAGACGTCCATCCAGAAGAACGCGTGTGATGCCACCGTCCATCGACTCGGTCGAGATTGTCATTCGTGCTTCCTTTCTGCAGCGATGGTCCCTGGAAGGTGGAGTGCATGTAGACCTCGCTCATCGTAACCGGCGATTGTTAATGTCTTGTTACGCGCTACGAGTCTACCGTAGGCAAGCCAGCAGGCGAACTCACATCTGTCGCCGGGCCACGATATCGAACCACGAGGAGCGTGATGTCATCGAATTGGCTCGCGCCTTCTGTGAACTTCTCGACTGCGGCTAGTATGCCGTCCTTAAGATCGCTCAAAGTAGAATCCTGATGCCGGCTGGCGGCTTCCATGAGCCGCTCGTCTCCGAACGGATTGTGGTTTCTATCTTCAGCTTCGGTCACGCCGTCGGTGAACAGAACCAGCGTGTCTTGGGGTTCGAGTTGGATACGATCGGACTTGAAGGTGGCCAGATCGATCAGGCCAACTGGGAATGATCCGCCGGTGTAGAGCGCGCTCACCTCTCCTCGCCTCAGCAGCAATGGGGAGGGATGGCCGGCCCGGACGAATTCGAGTGTGCCATCGGGGCTCAAGAGTCCGAAAAACATGGTTGCGTAGCGGCGCACTGCGGCGCGTTCACAGAGAAATCTGTTCAGGTGATGGAAGACCTGTACCGGGTCGACACCAAGGGTCATTCCCGACAACGCGCCCTGCAGCATGGTTGTGAGCAAGGCAGCACCGAGACCCTTGCCGGCAACATCGGCTATCAAGATGGCGACGCGGCCGTCAGCCAAAGGGCAAACATCGAAATAGTCACCGCCCACCTCGTAGCAGGGATGGTGAGTTCCAATGACAGTTAGATGAGGAAAGTCCTGCATCCCTTGCGGGACGAGGGCCTGCTGAATCTCGCGCGCGATGTTGAGTTCCTGCTCCAGGCGCTGGCGTTCGCGTTCGCGCTCGATAAGCCGTGAGTTATCGAGGATGCTAGCGGCTTGCGCGCCCAGGGCATCGAGGATTTGCCGATCAAGCGCAGAAAAGGTGGACGCGCGCCGGGAGTCGAGATAGACCGCTCCCAGTAATTGGCGCCGGGCGGCCTCGCCGGACTCATCTCCCTGCCCGCGAGGCTTTCCGTACAGCGGAATCACAACCGAGGAGCGCAACAGTTGCATCACGATGCTCTGCGCACCTTGCAGATTCATGTCAGCCAGGTTCAGATCCTCGTTGATCACCGCGGATTCAAGCTCGATGGCGCTTTTGAGCACCGACCGGCTCGGATTCATCGTCTCGGGCGCAAGACTCTCGCCGTCCCGTCCGCGCGCCACCCGAACCTGCATCACACCGGATGCATCGGGTTCGAGCAGCATCCCGCGGTCGGCATGCGTGATGACGATGGCGTGATCGAGCATCGCACCCAGAACGGATTCCAGCGGAAGCTGCGAATGCAGCATCGACGTGGCTTCGAGAAGCAGCCTGAGCCCCTTGAGTTCGTCGGCCGAGTCGCCGCCCCAGGAATCGAGAAGACCCCGGAGTTTCGTCTCCCCCTCTTCTTGAAGGCTCGCCTCGGAATGCAAACGGAAGACAAGCTGGCAGGCATCGTCGCCGCCCAGACGAATCCGGTCTCCGTCGGCGAGCGTTCTTCCCATGGTGGGTTTGCCATTGACGAAGATGCCATCGCGCTGTCCGCGATCCTCGATAAAGAATCCGGAGGCGCCAGAGGAAATGGCCGCGCATTTACGCGAGATGCGCAAATCATCGAGGGACAGGTGGTTGCCGCTCTCTCTGCCCCGTCCAATGAAGAACGGGAGTTCACTAATCGAAACTACCTGAGACGGGCGGTCTGAAAACGCGACCTCGATATAGGCGTTTGCGGCGGCGGTCGATGGAGACATAGGCGTCGGCTGAATTCTAGCAGTCGGCAGATTGCAGCGCCGATCGCAGCGGATTTTGCGTGTGGGTACAAGACCGTTTCATTCAACTTCATTCGACCGATGATTCGGCCGAATGGCGCGGAGTTCCTTGACAATCTACGTTCCCCTTCAATAGCTTGAATCTCATTGCCCCCCAAAGGCTCTCTCCCATAAGTGCCGGGTGATCCCGGTCTCCTTATGCGGCATGATTAGCCCGGAAAGCTGTGCCATTCCCCAATGGCAAATTTGAATTTGAGTCGGCGAAATGAACGACTGTGCCGACGAGCTGGGTTCTTGCCCATATTGGCCGAGGGTGACGCTAGATTTCCGATCATTCCATGGTATTGAATTTAAATATCTTATCTACCGCAAGATAAGAGGAGAGCTATGAAACAGACAACCGTGTCTTGGAAAGGTTCCGCGGATCGGAACTTAGGCTCTCTCCTCGAAACTTTCCAGCTGGGTCTCGCGTGGCTGCGAAGCTTTATCTTGTTTGCGGCGGCGCTGATGCCGCTCGGTTCTTTTTGCGTCCCCGCGAACGCACAGACCCTGGCGCCCAATTGGTATCAGCAGTATCCCGCGGCCAACCCCGGCCCACGTTTTGAGTCCTCTTTGACGTACGACGCTGCGCACGGGCAGGTGGTTTTATTCAGCGGCAACGACGACCCGAACAACGACACGTGGTTGTGGAACGGAACGAATTGGACGCAGTCTCCGGTGTCCGCCGCATCCAGCCCCTCTGCGCGCTGGAACCCTGCGATGGTCTACGATGGGGCACACGGCCAGGTGGTCCTGTTCGGCGGCACGGACAACAGTAGCGGCAATCGTCTGGGCGATACATGGCTGTGGAACGGGACCACATGGACCCTCGCAAGCACGACCGGCCCCACGGGGCGCAATGCCTCGGCGATGGTCTACGATGCGGCTGCCAACGAGGTGCTGTTGTTCGGCGGAATCGACACCAGCGGGACCCCTCAGAACGACTTGTGGGCATGGAATGGAACCACATGGACTCCGCTGATTCCATCAAACAGTACGGGCAGCCCGTCTCCGCGTGACGACTTCGGTATGGCCTACGACGCAGCACTGGGCAAGGTGATTCTGTTTGGAGGTTCCAGCACCGCCGGAAATCTGAACGACACGTGGACGTGGGATGGGATGAATGGGTGGACGCAACTGATTGCACCCAACACCGCGGGTAGCCCGCCCCCACGCTACGCAGCCGGCATGGCCTATAACGCAGTGCTCGGCCAGGCTGTCATGTTTGGCGGCACAACCAGCGGCACAAACTATCTGAATGACACCTGGGTATGGAACGGAACAAATTGGACTGAGGGGACGACGCCGATCGGGTTGAGCGCGCGCATCGCTCCCAACGACATGACCTACGATGCGGCGCTGGGCCAGGTGATCCTGTATTCGGGACTCTCTCCCGACACCGACACCTGGGAGTGGGGGCTTCCCGCGAATTTCGGCAACGTAAATGTTTGCCCGTCAGGACAAACGTCCCCGGCACCGTGCAGCAATACTCTCGCGCTGACGTACAACGTCCCGGGGACTGACTTCGGGACGACCTCTGTACTCACGCAGGGTGCAAGCGGCCTGGATTTCTCCCTGGCCAGCGGCAACACCTGTACCGGCAACGTCGGCCCTGGCACCTGCACCGTCAGCGTCACCTTCACCCCGCGTGCGCCTGGTTTACGACAAGGTGCGCTGGAACTGTTCAACAGCGGCGGCGGCCTTGTGGCGATCAATCAGATCTATGGCAATGGCCAAGCGCCGGCGGTTGCCTTTGGCCCTGGCACGCAGACCACTCTCACTACCGGCACTCTGGCCGCACCCAAGGGCCTAGCGGTCGATGCAATGGGCAATCTCTATATCGGAAACACTTCGGCGACCACCACGCCCGGCTCTGGCTCTGTGGTCAAGGTGCCGGCAGGCGGCGGCACACCGATTCCGCTCGGCGGCGGATTCGCCTACCCGCAAGGTCTGGCTGTGGATGGAGCCGGCGATGTGTTCGTCGCGGACAACAACCTGAATGAAGTGCTGGAAATTCCAGCCGGCTGCACCAATAGCGGCTGCGTTCAGGTACTGGTTCCTAACTCTACGCCGATCGTGGGCGCACCCAGCGCGCCGAGAGCCGAGTTGGGCGTGGCCGTGGATGGAATCGGCGATGTTTTCTTCGGCGATTTTGGGGGTTTCGGCACGGGCGGAGGCTATGTCGCGGAGCTTCCCGCGAATAGCGGCATACCGACGGTAGTGTATAACCCAGCCCCGATCCTCTCCAATCCAGTCGGTATGGCCGTTGACGCAGCGGGGGATCTCTTTATTGCAGATTATGGCCGCGCAGCCATTGTGGAGGTGCCCGTCGGCTGCACCGTCAGCAGCTGCCAGACGACTATCGGCACTGGATGGAGCCAAGTGGAAGGTGTTGCTGTGGACGCGGCCGGCGACGTCTTCGTCACGGATATAGGGCTTGCCAGTGGGGCTGGCGCGGTGATTGAAGTTCCGGTCGGCTGTAACAGCAGCAGCTGCCAGGTTACAGTGGCCAGCGGGATCCAGTCGCTCAATGCGGCGGTGGATGCAACGGGAAATCTCTTCGTTGCCGATTACATCAACAGCCGAGTCGTCAAGGTGAACCGGTCCCAGGCGCCGTCCTTGACTTTTGCGCCCACGAACGCAGCCAGCACGAGCACTGACAGCCCGCAGACCGTCTCCGTCGAGAACATAGGGAACCTGCCGCTCTACCCCAATCCCAACTACCCGACGGACTTTCCCGAAGGCGCCGGAAGCAGCAACTGCGCGAACGGCGACCCGGTCCTCGCAGGAGGCATCTGCACGCTGACCGTCGATTTCACGCCGCAAACGGGCGCTCTTTCGCCCGGCTTGCAATTCAACGAAACTATTCTTCTGGACGACAACGCTCTGAACGCAGCGTCTGCTGTGCAAACCGTTGCCCTCAGCGGCATCGGCATCCTGACCGCCCCTGCCACTGTTGCCGTCCCCAATGTCGTGGGTCAAGCGCAGGCGGCAGCGACGACAGCCATTACCGGTGCGAGTTTGACGCTGGGAACAGCGACCACCGCATTCAGCAGCACCGTACCCTCCGGCAGTGTCATCAGCCAAAACCCTGCCGCCGCTACGCAGGTTGCTGTCGGATCGGCGGTCAATCTGGTTGTTTCAGTTGGCCCACAGCCTACGTCGTCAAACCCGCTCACGCTCGAGAATAACTACTTCGTCACCGGTGACTATGCCACGGGGGGAGTCACTCCACTGCTGCACGGAACCGGCCAGAACGGCATTGCCGCCGGAACCATCACCATCGCCGATAGCACCACAAACACAACTGCCGGCCAGGGTGTACCCGACGGCGCCGACATCATTGATGCTTTCCTGTATTGGGAGACGCTGGAGAATACGCCGTCGCCTTCCGGCGGTAGTGGAACTTTCAATAGCTATCCGATTACCGGCCAGCAGATCGGAAGCGACCTACCCTATACGGACGGTACTTTCACAGGGACTCTGCGCGTGTATCGGGCCGACGTAAATACTTACTTCCCGGATGGGGCGAATGGGGTGCGCTTTGCCTCGGGCTCGTTCACAGTCTCCCTGCCGGATGGCGGAAGCGCACTCCCGGTCAACGAAGGCGCAAGCCTGGTAGTCATCTATCGCGTCTTGTCTCCCAATTTCCCTCTCAAATCCGTCGTGATTTACGACGGGTCTTCGATACCCACCGCTTCTACGAATCAGGCCGTGCAGGGATTCTATGACGCGGCCGGCGGCACTGGCGAGGTCACGAGCCTCTTCGCCGCTGGTGGAGTCTGGAACAACAGCACCAGCTCTGCCTCACTCTCCGCACATGCGAGCCAGTACACCGCGACGCTGAATCCCAGCAGCGCCTATGCTGCGGTGATTGTCAGCACGCCCGTCACCAATAGCGACAACGACGGCATTCTGGACGCCTGGAAGGCCGGACCGGGCGATTCCGTCCATGGAGCAAATCCGGGTTACTACGACGTGAAGACCGGCTCGTGGGTGCCCTTGCCGGGCGCTCTACACGGCGAAAAGGACCTGTTCGTTCAACTCGATTACATGTGCGGCGTGGTGGATTCTGACGGCGCGTGCGATCCTTCGGGAGAGAATCTGTTCCCCTCGCCCGACGCAAGCGGAAACGATCCGCTCGCAATGGTCCAACAGGCATTCGCCAACAATGGCGTGCATCTGCATCTTGAAATTGGAAACGCGATCCAGGAAGAGACCTGCGCGGATAGCGGCTCGCAACTGTGCGAGTTCCCCGGCCAGCCGGGAGTGATCGACTGGAAAAACAGCCTGGAATTCGCGAAGCTGTGGCCGCGCAATTTTACGGCCTGCGCGTCGGGCGGCGATTGCACAGCTCGATTCCCATACGGGCAGAAGGACAGCTATCACTACGTACTGTTCGGCCATTCCCTGGCAATTCCGGCCTGGAATACGCGTTACGGCACCTTGACTTCCATCACTGTCAACAACGCTGGGCTGACGACGATTGTTACCGCGAACAGAGGCGCTCCGGGCACCATCAACTATTGCCCGAGCCGGTTCACGATCTCCGGTGTACTCGGGAACCCGAGCCTCAATGGCGCGTATAACACCTCTTCGTGTCCCGATGCGCAGACGATCATTTTGACGACCCCGGGCGTCCTCCCTTGGAGCTATCCCAACAACACATTGCCTGAGCCAGTGATCGGCCTCACTTCGGGCACGGTGACAAGTATCTCCGGTTACTCCGATCTGGGCGGATCTGATTCAGCCGTTACCCTGGGCCTTTGGTTAGATGACCCCAATCAAGACATGAGTAAGCGCGCCAACGTAACAGCCGGCACGCTGTTCCATGAGATAGGCCATACGCTCGGCTTGAGCCACGGCGGGCTCTATTATGACGGTCCGTCTGGTAGTTACCTTCCAACCTTCGAAGCCAATTGCAAGCCGAACTATCAGAGCGTAATGAACTATCTTTTCCAGCTCGATCTCGTGGGCCCCAATCAAGCCGTTGCGTATTCAAATCAGCAACTCGTCACCTTGAACGAGAATGCGCCCGTGACTCAGCTGACCGGCCCCTCGAATAGCCCTGCGACATTTCCAACCTCAGCCTGGTACGTTTTCACTCCTCCCAGTCCCTCGTCGAGCGCCGCCACGCTGCATTGTGACGGCACGCCGACCAACGGCGTGAATGGCTATCGTGTGAATGCCTCCATTGCACCCATCACTCCGGCGTGGACGCCGGGACAGGACATCAACTTCATTGGCGTGCTGGAGACAGAGGAGCGGGGATACAACGACTGGGGCAGCATCGACCTGCGCCAGGTAGGAGCCACCGGAGGTGAGTTCGCATCTCTGGCGAGTGTGCTTTCGTTCGGAACCACCTCGCCGGAGAATATCGGTGCAATGGGAAGCGCAACGCTAGGTAGCGGTGGCACCATCACGCTCGGGAGCGGCGGGAACGTAACCCTGGGCAGCGGTGGCAACGTCACCTTGGGCAGCGGCGGCACCATCACCTTGGGCAGCGGCGGCACCATCACCTTGGGCAGCGGTGGCACCATCACGCTTGGAAGCGGTGGTACGGTGACGCCCGGCATCAGCGGCACGGTCACGTTGGGCAGCGGCGGCACGGTGACAATCGTCGGTAGCGCCACCATTACGGACGGCGGCACCACGACTCAGGTTCCCTCGACGGGTGGCATCTATGCCATTGGCAGCGGTGGCACCATTGCGCTGGGCAGCGGCGGCAATGTCACCCTGGGCAGCGGCGGAAACGTAACCCTCGGCAGCGGTGGCACCATTGCGCTGGGCAGTGGCGGCAATGTCACCCTGGGCAGCGGCGGAAACGTAACCCTGGGCAGTGGCGGGACCATCACGCTAGGCAGCGGCGGCAATGTCACGCTTGGGAGCGGCGGCAATGTCACGCTCGGCAGCGGTGGAACCGTCACGCTTGGTAGCTTGTCTGGAGGCAGTGGCGGCAATGTCACCTTGGGCAGCGGTGGAACCGTCACACTTGGCAGTGGCGGCACGGTAACGCTTGGGAGCGGCGGGAATGTCACGCTGGGCAGTGGCGGCAATGTCACGCTGGGCAGCGGCGGCACCATCACCCTCGGAAGCGGTGGCAACGTCACCCTGGGCAGCGGCGGGAATGTCACGCTGGGCAGCGGCGGCACCATTACTCTCGGCAGCGGTGGGAATGTCACGCTGGGCAGCGGCGGCAATGTCACGCTAGGCAGCGGCGGCGGCCTGATCAACGGCGTGTCGGAACCCGCTGGCACTTACCCCGTCAGCAGTGGCGGCACCATCACGCTGGGCAGCGGGGGCAACGTCACGCTAGGCAGCGGCGGCAATGTGACGCTAGGCAGCGGCGGAACCATTGCTTTGGGGAGCGGCGGAACGATCGCACTCGGCAGCGGCGGCAATGTGACCCTGGGCAGTGGCGGGACCATCACTTTGGGCAGCGGCGGCAATGTCACTCTAGGCAGCGGAGGAACCGTCACTCTGGGCAGCGGCGGCAATGTCACTCTAGGCAGCGGCGGACTTGCCGCGCTGGGCAGTGGCGGCAATGTCACCCTCGGCAGTGGCGGCACGATTGCGCTGGGCAGCGGCGGCACGATCGCACTCGGCAGCGGCGGTACCATCGCGCTGGGCAGCGGCGGCAACGTCACGCTGGGCAGTGGCGGCGCCACCACGACTGAGTTGGATTACCTGACCGCCGACTCCATCGTTCGCCCCCCGTCGTCACCCACGGAAACTCCCACACCGGCCGGTGTCGTCGTCAATTGGACCGCACCCGCTTTCGGTGTCGTTCAGGCCTATACGATCTATCGCAGCGTGAACGGCGGTACGCCAAGCGCGCTTGGCAGTGTCACAGGTGACCCGCCGCCCACGACGTTTACAGACACAAACCCGGATACGACAGCAGGAGACGTGGTTGTCTATACGATAACGACCACCCTCGCTCCCGTCGCAATCGATCCAACGACGTCCTCTTCACGCCAGAGTGTCCCGTCGCCTCCGGCGGTTCTTAAGAATAACCAGACCATCACCCTGGGCTCCTTGCCGACCTCCGTCCTGGTTTCAGGACCGCAGCCCACAGTCACCGCGACGTCCATGTCGAATGGCAATCCGGATGGATTGCAGGTGAACTTTAGCGCGACGGGATCCTGCTCCATCGCGAACCAGTCGATCAACACGGCAACCGGTGTCTCTTCAGCCACTGTGGCCCTCAACAGCACGGGAAGCTGCACGATCGTCGCCGCACAACTGGGCGCCACTTCATTCAATGCGGCTACTTCTGTGTCCGGAACGTTCCCGATCCTGCCGCAGTCGGCAGCTCAGACGATTATGTTCACCACCAGCCCTCCGTCAACGGCCGCATACAACAGCATCTTCTCAGTGGCGGCAACGGGCGGCGCAAGCGGGAATCCGGTGATCTTCACGAGCTCCGGGGCCTGTACGGTGTCAATTGCAACCTACACCATGACCAGCAGCACGGGAACGTGCTCGGTGATCGCCAACCAGGCCGGGAGCACGACCTACGCGCCGGCGCCGCAGGTCACGCAGACCGTAAACGCCACCCTGGCTGCACAAACGATCACGTTTACCGCACCGCAATCCCCGGTGACGTATGGAGTGTCTCCGATCGCTCTGTCGGCGACCGGCGGTGCATCGGGCAGTTCGGTAGTCTTCACGATCGACGGAAGCAGCACGGGAACGGGAACGATCTCGGGGAGCGCGCTGACGGTTACGGGCGTGGGCACATTGGTGATCGATGCCAACCAGCTAGGGAGCTTGAACTACGCGGCAGCCACGCAGGTGCAACGAACCATTGTCGTAAATAAGGCTGCGCAGACGATCACGTTCACCGCACCGCAATCGCCGGTAACGTACGGAGTGTCTCCGATCGCTCTGTCGGCGACCGGTGGTGCGTCGGGCAGTTTGGTGGTCTTCACGATCGATGGAAGCAGCACGGGAACTGGGACGATCTCGGGGAGCACGTTGACGGTTACCGGTGCGGGCACGTTGGTGATTGATGCCAACCAGACGGGCAACTCGAACTATGGAGCAGCCACGCAGGTGCAACGAACCATAGTGGTGAACCAGGCTGCCGCAATGATTAGCATCAACAACGTCCCGGCGAGTCCTGTGTATGGTGGCAGCTTTACGCCGATGTACGCCTACACGGGCAATGGTAGTCCGACTGAGTCGGTTGCTTCGAGCACAACGACGGTATGTACGGTGTCGAGCGGTGTGGTGAAGTTCGTTGGAGTAGGGACCTGCACGCTGACGCCGAGCGCCACGGCGACCATCGACTATGCGGCGGTGACGGGCAGCATCCAGAGCTTCACCGTGAACCCGGCGGCGGCAACGATCAGCATTAGCAATACTCCAACGAGCGCAGTATTCGGCGGCAGCTTTACGCCGGTGTACGCCTACTCAGGCAACGGCACACCGACCGAGTCGGTGGCCTCGAGCACAACGACAGTATGTACGGTATCGAGCGGCGTCGTGAGTTTTGTGGGGGTGGGAACCTGCACGCTGACGCCGAGTGCCACGGCTACGACGGACTATTCGGCGGTGACGGGCAGCTTGCAGAGTTTCTTGGTAGGTAAGACGGCACAAACTATCACCTTCACCCAACCGACAACACCGGTGACTTACGGAGCTGCTCCCATCGCGCTGTCGGCCACAGCGACTTCAGGGCTGGCAATAACTTTCAGCGTCGATCCCACCAGCACGGGAGCAGGTACGATCTCAGGCAAAACATTGACGGTCACAGGGCCAGGAAATCTGGTGATCGATGCCAATCAGGCAGGCAATACTGACTACCTGGCGGCCACGCTGGTGCAGCGGATCATCGTCGTCAACAAGGCCGCTCTCACCGTGACCGCAAACAATGCTACGCGGGCTTATGGCTTGGCGAATCCCACTTTTACCGCCGGCTATAGCGGGTTTATCCCCGGAGATACCTTTGCGACAACAGTCACCGGCAGCCCGAGCTTGACCACGGCCGCGGTGGCCACAAGCCTTCCCGGCACCTATCCAATCGTCGCAAGCCAGGGAACCCTGGCATCGGCCAAATACACGTTCCTCTTTGTGAACGGCGCATTGACCGTTGCGTTCACCGGATCAGTGCCAACCTCCAGCAGTGGTTGCAACGGCGCTTACAGCGGGACGTTCCAAGGTAGCCTGAGCGTCACCGGAACCCAGAACTGCGTCTTCGTGGGTGGAGGGGCGACGGGGAACATCACAGAGACGGGCGGCAACGTCGTTCTGACTAGCGCTACCGTCGGCGGCAACTTTACAGTCAGCGGTGGTACTTTCTCCGTCGGGCCGCCGGCAACAATCAAAGGCAATTTCACGGTCCAGAGCATACCCACGGGAACGGCCCAGAATCAGATTTGCGGGACCAGCGTCGGAGGCAGCCTGGTGCTTCAAAGTGTTGGGACAGCCGCGGTGATCGGATCGGGCACGACCGCGTGTCCTGGCAATACCATCAGCGGCAGCCTCGTTCTGCAAGCCAACAAGGCCGCCATCGGGCTGACGGGTAACACCGTCGATGGAAGCCTGACGGATCAGAGCAATACGGCATCGACTACTTTGTCAGGAAACACGGTAGACGGAAGTCTGACCGATCAAGGCAACACAGGCGCATCTGTGGTGACTCTGAATTTGATCAAGGGGAGTCTCATTGACCAAAGCAACTCGGCTTCATCGGTTCTCTCGCAGAACACGGTCGGTGTCAATTTGACGGACCAAGGCAACACGGCGCCGACGCAGGTTACGAGCAACAAAGTCACGGGTATCTTGCTTTGCCAGAGCAACTCGTCGATCACGGGCAGCGGCAATACGGCTTTGATGAAACAAGGGCAGTGCGCGAATTTCTAGCTGGGCCATGATTGAACCCAGTGGTTGCACTCGAAATCCTGAGGGTTTTGAGGGCAACGCCCAGAGCGGCTCCGTATTTCCCTATCCTCGATGATCCAACAGCGCAAGAGCTTCTGCTGGATCGGCTCCGACTGGATATCAGCTGACGTTGCCTGAGATCCGTCGCCAAGCATCTCAGGAGGCTGCAAGTCTCGCCGAGCATGCAGGATCGACGATGCCAGGAAGAGGCATCTTATTGGCCGATACGGTGCCGAATTTCGGGAACCAGAGGATCTTCCGACGACTGCCCGCGGATGCTGAGATAGGTCTTATATATGTCCGCGAACCCCTCGCTCTTCATGCCTTCCCGCACGCGCCCCTGGTAGTAATACACGGGCGGAAAATGAGCATAAGTCGGTACATTATCGTCGAACAGCTCAATCGCTTCGCCGCGGCGCTTCAAACATTGATCGAACTCTGAATCAGCTTCGGTGAACGCTCCTGCTTCCAGGTAAGCCCGCCCCAGTTCGAAGCGGCCGATCCAGGTGTCCAGCAGGTTGTTTGCGGCCGTGATTTGCTTGACTGCTTCCCTGGCGTCTTTGCGCTTCAGGGCGATCAAACCCTCGATGATCTTGCCGTAAGCTTGAGTTTCGCTCGACAGCTCGGAGGAGAGACTCGTCGCAAGCTTTTGCGCTTTCGGGAGGTCTCCAGCATCGACATAGGTATTCGCTGCCAGAAACTTGATCGGAACGGACTGGCTATTGGCTAACGCTTTCCCGGTGTCAGAGAGCGCTGCCGCAGTGTGCCCTTGCAATTCCTCAATGTTCCCAAGCGCCGCGTACTTTCTCGCAGCGTTATCAGTCATCTTGGCCGTTTCATCTGCAGCGGCCCCTTGTGCAAGGATGCGCGCTGCCTCTGCATACTTGCCCTGATAGGCAGCAAGATCAGCGAGTCCATCAGTTGCGGTCGATGTGGCCAGCGGACCAAACTTTTCAAGCTGATGGTACGATTCGGCCGCCTTGTCAATCTGTCCCTGCCCGAGCTGCGCTTCGGCGAGCACCAGGTATCCCTGCGCGGCCGACGGACTGATGGCCAGCGCAGTGCGCGCCTCTTTCTCGCTTGCGGCAAAGTCTCCGGCAAAGGCACTGATGAACGCCAGGTTCAGTCGCGGGCCCACTCCCCTGGGGACGATCTCCACTGCGTGTTGCGCCGCTTCCAGCGCCTTCGGCGCGTTGCGTAACTGCGTATAGCAAGTGGCAAGGTTGTTCTGACCGACGCGATCGGCGGGATACTTAGTGACGAGCTGCGTGAATTCCTGAACACATTTCTGCGAGTCACCCGTGGTGAGGTAATATAGCCCGCGGTTGCGATAGCGTTCTCGCTCCGTCATGCGGTCCACGTGTTCCATCGCCAGTTTCATGTACTTGACGGCGTCATCGTTTCTTCCCAGGTTCTGAGCCATGGCTGCCATACCGGTGTATGCCCGTGCAAACTTCGGATCAAGCTCCGCAGCCTTCTGGAACGAATCGAACGCTTCCTGGAACTTGCCTGCGAACTGTTCTTCAACACCGAGAGCGTCCTGGTGTACGGCCTCGATCGATGCGGCGGTAAAACCTCCGCTCACTTCACCGAACTGGACTGAGGCGGGCGTGGTGTCGCCGAGAGCTTTTCGAATTGGCGCCGCGAGCTCGGGCAGGTCACGCAAAATATCTTGCTTATTGGCGACTGTGATGTTCGATTTTGCGATCACGGCGCCGCTCACTGCGTCCAGAGCGATGGCCGAAATATCGTACTGGTCGCCTCGCAAGCTAATGTCGCCCGTAATTACCGCGTTGACGCCCTGGTTTACGGCGACCAGCCGCGCTGACTGCTCGTCGAGGGTGTCCGTGGGATTTGGGAGTTTCTTCGCCAACTTCCGCGCATCCCCACGACTGTAGGAGTTAATAAAGCTGGCGCCTTCCAGGGCCACACCGAGCATCGGTTCCAGCGTGTCATCCAAAACCGGGTCGCCGGTATGGTTCGCAAAGTCGCCAACCAGCACCGAGACCGGGCCATGCGCCAGTGACTTCGTGGCTTGTTGTCTCCGGATGCCGTACCAGGCAATTCCGGCTGCGATCACCAAAATCAGAGCGCCCGCGATCGCGAGACGAGGCCATGGAAGCTCTCGTATGCGGTTCATGCGCCGCCGCGTCGAAGATGCAGAGACCTTTTTCCCGCCTCTGCCCTGCCACGCTTGCAGATCCGCATCCAGTTCTTCCGCGCTCTGATAGCGGTTCGCAGGATCCTTCTCGAGACATTTGGCGACGATATTGCTCAGCGTCCCCGGGATATTCCTATCCACATCCGCCAACGGAATGGCGCGTTGCTGGGTGCGCTTCAGTAAACTCGCGATCGCACTCTCTGCATAGAAGGGTGTGACGCCGGCGAGCAACTCGTACAGGATCAGGCCGACCGTAAAGATATCCGAGCTGGCCTTCACGTCCATGCCCTGTGCCTGCTCCGGAGACATATATTCGATCGTCCCCAGCATGGCGCCGGTCTGCGTCATTCCGTCGCCGGAAAAGGTGCGAGCCAAGCCAAAGTCCATCACCACCACGCGGCCGCTTTTGTCGCGCATGATGTTACCCGGCTTTAAATCGCGGTGGATGATTCCTACCGCGTGGGCGGCAGACAGCCCGCAGGCTACCTGCTCCATGATGTCGACCGCTTCTGCAACTTCCAGTTTGTCCCGTGTCTTTAGTATTTGATGGAGGTTCTCACCCTCTAGGTACTCCATGGTGATGAACTTCACGCCCTGGGCTTCGCCGAGGTCATAAATGCGGATCACGTTGCGATGGGTTACCTTCGACGAGAGCAGGAGTTCTTGTTTGAAACGAGCCAGAATCTCGGGATTCGAAGCCATCTCGGGTCGTATGACTTTCAGCGCAACAATTCGATCCACCTCGCGGTCGGCGGCCTTGTACACGGCACCCATACCACCTTCACCGAGGAGTTCGAGAATTTCATAGCGGCTGCCCAGAAGAGTGCCTATTTGCAGCAGAATCGCATGCGCGCCCTCCGGAAGTGGACTCCGGCGAGGAGTTCCCGAAATGATGGTGGCGCCGCCGGAGATGATTGTGGCCGCCTCGTCCTTGCGCGGCCGAACGCCTTCGACCGTCGCCTCCGGATTTCGTCCCGTTGCCTCGGAATCTCGCGGCGTTAGGGGCTGATCGCCTGGCGGAGGAGGCGTCGTGTTTTCAGGCGGATTCGAAGAAAGAGCCGCTCCCACACCGCGAGGCGCTACTGCTCCGGGAACACGTGTTTTTTCGCTGCCCGAGGGAACATCATCCATAGCGCGCTTCGCAAACCGCCAGAAATTGCATGGAACAGCCGAGCCCCTGCATGCTCTGGGGGAGAGCTTTGAGACAGGCGTAGTGGCAGAAGTATAAATGATTCTCCGATGACTAATTACGCAATCGGAACCGAAGTGATTCAGAAGGACATGCCGGGAGGAGGATATGCAGCGGGTTATATTGGCGTCCCCGACGGAGAGATTTTGAACCATTTGGCCCGAGCGAGAGCCTTCTTGATTGGGATCGCTGGCCATTCAAATTGCCCGCAACGAACCCTTTAGAAGGCAAGAACAACGCTATCAGGGCGGTACTGATAGTCATTTCGGAGAAGGGGTCAATTGGACCAATCGTGGAACCGACGCCCCGAGAAGGGCCTTGGACTCCTGAAATGCGGTAGTAATCCCTGTCAGCATTTGATCCATGGTTCTAAGTGTGTTGTGTACACTTTCACTTCGGAATGTTGAAATGGTGGCGTACAGGGTTATTCACCTACGAATTCATCCCAGTCAAGACCAGACCATTCAAGGGTTGGAAGCGGCGGAATAGCCGGAATATCTGGAACCGGGAGCAACGGTGGACTCTGAAGCAGAGGCTGGACGGGTGATAGTTGGATCAACGGCTGAAGTGGTCCAAAAGAGGCGTTGCGAATGAAAGCGACTGCATTTCCGTCACCATCCCGAAAAAGCCTTGGCTGAAGAATCCGAGTTGAACACCGTCATAGTCATAGACAGCCGACTCTCGAATGAAGGCCACTGCGAAGCCATCTAAATCCCTTATAGCGCCTTCGTGCAGCCAAGCGACTGTCCACCCCGCTGAATCAAAGATTCCTTCCATAGTGCCTCCTCTTCAGCGCACAGGGACTTTTTGAAAATGATCTACTCGTTCATTCAGTAGACTTCCGTTTTTGAAGCCAACCACGATGTGTTGCGTTCGTCCTTGGCATTGAGGCGGACGTAATCGAGCGAAAGAAGTTGCTGCGACAAAGGGGGCTGGCAGTGGACAAGATAGCCGATCTGCTCAATAGCGAAGGCATCAAGCCCCGCGCCGGTTTATTCGCTAGTACCTACGATAGATGAGTCGCTAGAAACTGTTCAACTTCGTCGATCATCGATTTCACATCATACGTTTTGAATTCAGCCTCGTTACCATGAGCTGCGCTATTGCGGACTGCGGCAAGGTGGATTATGCGCTTCTGAACGATTCCGTTGTATACGCCAGCTTTGGCTAAATCTGCGTTCATCCTGTCGAGCTTTGCATGGGCGATTTGGTTCCGAGAACATAATTCACGCACTGCTGTTTCCAAGACCACGCCAGCAATGACTGCGGCTGCGACGGGATACTTGCTCTTGAGAAGCTCTGATGCTTGCTCCAGCTCCGATCCGAATACATCGGCGCGTACTAAGTCATGCACGGAGGCCAAATACCCGCCTTCAAAATCCTCTCGGGCAGCCTCAAAAACAGCTATCATTCGCCTGAGAGTATTCAGGTTCGATGAGTACGTTGAACTCTCAGATTTCTCAAAGAGCTTGAAATGTTGCGATTCTTCACCGCAAGCGCTCACGAGCAGGGCCTTCGCCTTAACCTTCCAATTCAGAAGGGCATTCGAGTCAATCCGCTCCTCATTCTGATTTAAGAATTGGTCATACTCGATACGCTTACTTGCTTCTAGCTTGCGAGCTTGGTCCGTCAATTCTTGAAAGCGTCGCTTGTGACGGCTGTTCATCGATAGCCAACTTTACACGGGAGTCAGGGTTGAAATCGGAATCCCTGTCAGTATTTGATCCCTAGCGACTGTACACAATACACTCATATCCAGTTGTTAAATAATACACTTACGCTGGCATGAATATACTTGGCGCACCATGAGGCAAATTCAGGTGGCTTAACTTCTAGTAATTGATGCCAGTCGATGTGACCGTCGTCACTCTATTCGTGATAGCATCTCACTCAGGAAATTTGCCGAGGGCACTTGACAGAGAGAGACGGCTCTAATCTTCCTAGAGATGAAAGACCCACACTCCTGAGCGCCTGATTTCTTCAAAAGGCGAATAAAGAACGCATATGGAATGTGGAAAACCGGGTTAAATTTTGCATCGATTGCGAGGCTGATGGGGTCTCGAAAGCGCAATTACTTGTGCTTGATTTTGCGCGTAGGCGCAACCGGTAGGGTTTACTGCTGCGACAACTAGTTTGCGTTGCTCTGTTGTATCTGATGCATATTGGACAGGTGTATCATTGGAGTCAATTTCCTTCGAGCGACTTTATGCCCGCAGGGAAACGCCTGCCATTGCGGCAGGCCATTAAAGGGATGGCGGTTGAGATTGGCTTTGGATAGAACGGCGGGATGACCAGACACCATCCAGCGTAGGTTCAATCCCTCAAAAAGTCAAGATTCAAGTGCAGAGGAAATCTCTGTCTATGAGACGGGGAATCAGGAGGAAATATGCCGGAACGGACTTTTGGCGGCCCTTACGTGCAGGTCGCAGCCATTTGCCAAACATCGCTTATCGATAAGCAGACTGACGCCTTAAGCGTGATTCGCATTCAAGATCGCATCGCAGTCATGGGGCTCACGGATGAGATGCAGCCGCAGCCCCTCGCTAATTACCAACTTGTGCTGTGCCTAAAGTCTGGAGAGATGCGCGGAAAAGGAACGTTACGACTCACCCCACTCTCCCCTTCAGGGAAGGTGTTGCCACACGCCGAAACGACCGTCCTATTCGAGGGCGATGAGCGCGGCAATGCTCTCATCGCGCCTCTGGCGGTCGTCGCTGAAGAGGAGGGCCTGTATTGGCTGGAAATCACACTTGATGGGCAGTTACTGACCAGGGTCCCATTTCGCGTGATGTACCAAAAGGTACAACTGCCGCCGGGAATGCCGTTTCCTCCACCGAGTATTGGTTAACCGGCGATGAGAAGGAAAGGTCGATGAAGACGTTGGTTGCATCAAGCGACGTTAGGTCGCGAAGCATCGCGCGGAATCGCTGTTCGTTGATGCAGTTCGCGCGGAGATTTACCAGCAAGCCTTCGGCGGCGTTGGCAAGACGGATGGCTTCATGCTGACCATCCTTGAGGATGTTGTAGGAAAGAGGCGCGAACCGCTCTGCAAAGCCCTCTAGCTTGATTCTGTCAGACAGGTAATCAGCAATTACTTGGCGGATTTGGTGAGCAAAGACCATGAGCGACACTCCAACTTTCAAGTTCGACGTTGCGAAATCCGAGATGCAACGCCTCTACGACGAAAATCATTTTGATGCGATCCTTGATCGCTGCACCGCTTCGGAGGTCCCGGCTCCCGATGCGGGCACGTATGAACTGCTCTTGCACGAGACTTTCTGCTGCAAGAAGCGCACGATTCGATACTCCGATCAAGACACCGGCGATGAGCTTGCCCTCATCTCGCACGTAACGCCTGTACCCGGAGTTCCGTGGGGGCCCTACCGGATAATCAGCCGACTTCGTATCGGAAACGTTGTGTACGAAGCCAGTTTGAAAAACCCGTAAGGTAAGCGCCTCCCGATATGTCAGAGCAAAACACTTCATTGCCGCTAGCCGCTTGCGGGGAAAAACACAGCAATTTACTAGTTGAAACGCAATTTTGCCGAATCTTCCTGTATAAAAGCAACTTAATTCTCTTTTGTAAATGCTATCATCCGGACGTGAAGACACCACCCGATACGCCCGAATTCATCAAGTTTACGCAGGCTATGTCTAAGATTCTTAAGGTATCTAAAGGGGAGTTACTTCGGCGTATTGAACAAGAAAAACGGGAGCCTAAGACCCCCGCTTCCCACGTTTCTGCCGCTTCACCCAAACGGGCAAACTAGAACGGCTCTGCCGTTTCTCCCACCTTGCCGGTCAGTTCTGCGTAAGTCAGTCTCTTCCCTGAAATCTGCGATACTGCCAACACAAAACGGTCCGCGTCCGTGAGCGGTTTGTCTTTGGTCGCGCGGTTGTTAAACCGGAACATCTGTTCATCCAGATAGCGATCCAAATGGAACGGCTCGACGGCAACATAGGTGCCACGCAGCCCTCTCTTGAACAAGCTCCGAAAGTTTTCGATTCCCTGCGTGTGAACTTGGCCGCGCACGTACTCTTCGACATGGTTGACGGTTTCGTGGACGTAATCCTTCAGTGCCAGGTTAGATTCTTTTTGGCAACGGTTATCGATTAGATTCAATAACTTAACTAATTCTGTAGAATTTGTGTTGACAAGTGTATCTTGTACACGCATACTCTTACTCATGATTAAGGCTCTTGCTTATCTACGAGTGAGCGGTCGTGGTCAGGTTGAAGGTGATGGGTTCACCCGCCAACTGACGGCTATCAAGAAGTACGCGGCTGCGAATGGCATCAAGATAATCCGCGTGTTCCAAGAGGAAGGCGTGAGCGGCTCCACTGACTGGGAAAGCCGTCCTGCGTTTTCGGAAATGATGGCAATCCTACTAAGCAACGGAGTCCGAACAGTTCTTGTAGAGCGCCTTGATCGTGTTGCCCGTGACCTGCTGGTGCAGGAGAGTGTAATCGGAGATTTCCAGCGCAAGAACCTGACGCTGATTAGCGTAAGTGAGCCGGATTTGCTGTCTGATGATCCGTCTCGCGTTCTGATGCGGCAAATGCTCGGAGCCTTTTTCCAATACGAGAAAACGCTGCTGGTGGCGAAGCTGAGGGGGGCGCGTCAACGCATTCGCGCCAATCAGGGACACTGCGAAGGGCGTAAGCGATACGGGTCCAAGCCAGGTGAGGCGGACGTAATCGAGCGAATGAAGTTGCTGCGACAAAGGGGGCTGGCAGTGGACAAGATAGCCGATGTGATCAATAGCGAAGGCATTAAGCCCCGCGCTGGCATTCGCTGGTACGCAACCTCGGTTTATCGCATCCTGAAGGCGTCTGGCGGGGCCAAGAAGGGGCATGCTGACTCTATTCCCGCGCGGCAGTTACCCGGCCCCAAGGAGGGCTTTCGCAAGTTCCGTGGTGTTCGACCGAAGCAGGAGGGCATTCAGTAGGCCCCTTAAGGGAACAAGTCATTTAGATAGAATACTTGCGCAGCTTAAAAGCGCATAGCTATAGGGGTAGTTGTAGGGGTAGTTATGGGGGTGGTTGTGAGGCACGTCGAGAGAACAGTTCAGAGCCGGACCGGTCATCTTGGAAGAGAAGAGGGTGGTCTAACCAACCCTAGTTTTTGCAGTAGCCGTGGGGATTCCTCCACCCTTGCGAATCAGAAACACAGGCAGCCCCGGCAAGTGAGCAGTTTGGAAGGTGCGCGATGAAGGGAGCGGTGGGCTACGCGAGAGTGAGCACGGATGAGCAGGCGCAGGAGAACAACAGCCTTCCAATGCAACAGAGGAGAATCGCAACTTTCTGCAAGCAAAATGAAGTCCCGGTTTTGCAGATTTTTGAAGAAAGTTACAGCGCCAGAACGATGGAAAGGCCCGGCCTCACTGAACTCCTGAATTTCTGCCGGTTGAACAAAAAGAAAATCTCGCGCTTTGTCGTCTGCGATCTCTCGCGCCTTGCAAGGAACGTTCGCGATCAAGCACAGATAATCGTGTCTCTCAAACAATTGGGGATCACGGTTGACTCAATCGACGAACCTCTAACAGACGATTCGGCGATGGGCCAACTCGTTCGCAATATGCTCGGCTCCATCCATCAATTCTTCAGCGACTCTCTTTCTGAAAAGACACGGACTCGGATGCAGGAAGGCGTTAAGCAGGGACGCTTTCTGTGGCCAGCACCAGTGGGCTATATGAATTTGAGCAAAGAAAAACGGATCATTCCCGACCCCAAACGTGCTCCATTAGTAAGACAAGCTTTTGAATTGGTCGCATCTGGGCGTTACGCTACGACGGACGCGGTGCTGAAAGTCGTTTCGGCGATGGGTCTGACAACTAAGAAGGACAGGGCTCTATCGAAGCAAACTTTTGCTCGTATGCTTACAAATCCAATTTATGCCGGGTGGGTGGTGAGCGGTGAAGTGACGGCGCAAGGGAACCATGAGCCATTGATATCCCAGAAGCTTTTCCAAGAAGTCCAAATGCGCTTGAACGGCAAGAGTGTCCCGCATAAGAAGGCCAGTGATGACTTCCCGCTGCGGGGAATCGTTCGTTGCGCAACCTGCAAGAAAGCATTGACGGCGGGATGGACGAGAGGCCGATCTCAAAAATATCCCCGCTACTGGTGCTGGACCAAGACCTGCAAACAGGTTTCTATCCGCCGGGGAGACCTTGAAGGGCTGTTTGTAAATCTACTCTCAATGATGCGGCCAACTGCTCAACTGCTTACCGAACTTCCAAAGCGAATTGCGGAACAATGGAGACAACGCAAAGACCAAATCGCAGCGAACAGAGCTCAACTGACCAAGCGACTGGCCGAACTGGACACTTTGAACCACAAGGCAATCACTTCCCTAATCAAAAACGAAATCTCGGCGCTGGATTTTGAGGCATTCAAAATGACCGGATCGGAAGAGAGGGTTAAAATCGAAGCCGCTCTAAGCGATCTAGACTCAGAGAGAAACACGATGGAAGGGATGCTCAAGCAAGCGGAGGTACAAGCCGTCGATCTTGTCGGTGCATGGGAAAACGGAAATACGAATCAGCGTCAGGAACTCACCAAGTCGTTCTTCCCTAAAGGGCTTGTCTTCAGTCACCAACTGAAGTTCTTTGAACCGGCTAACACCGTACTTACAGAGATGTTTACGCGGTGGTTGGACGAATTTACTAACGATGGCGTCCCCGACGGGATTTGAACCCGTGTTATCGCCGTGAAAGGGCGGTGTCCTAGGCCGGGCTAGACGACGGGGACGCTCAGGAGAGCAGGAACAGCCGGGGATGGCCGTATGCGCCCTTATGAAGGCTATCAACTCACTCCGGGCATGTCAAAAGACAGATCTCCCGACGATCTCCCTCCGATCTCGCAATCGGAAGCGCGCCCGCAGTGCGGATCTAGTTTCAAACTCGCCGCAAGCCGGCTTCGCATAGTCCTCACTCTTCGCAAGCCAGTCAGGCCTGCGATATCCTCAAAACTAATGCGCCGCTTCCGCTATCTCGACTTGTTGACCATCGGCTTCGTGGTGGTGCTGCTTATCTCAAATCTGATCGGCCCCAAAATCTGCCAACTCGGCCCCCTGCGTCCGAGCGCAGCCGAGTTCCTCTTCCCGCTCACGTACATCTGCGGCGACGTCTTTACCGAGGTCTACGGCTACGGCTCATCCCGGCGCGCGATCTGGTTAGGCTTCTTCGCCATGGCTCTCCTTGCCGCGATGGGCCAGCTTGCCGTCGCGTTGCCGCCGGCTCCCGAGTGGCATGGGCAGGCAGCTTTTGCCACCGTCTTCGGTGTTGTGCCGCGGTTTGCTTTCGCCAGCCTCGTGGCCTACTGGGCAGGGGAGTTCACCAACAGCTACACCCTCGCCAAACTCAAGCTTTTTACCCGTGGCCGATGGCTTTGGACGCGCACGGTAGGTTCCACGGTTACCGGCCAGGCTGTCGATACAACGGTAATTATCGTGGTCGCTTTCGCCGGATCGCAGTCTCTGCCGATGCTGCTGCGGATGGTTCTTTCGTCCTATCTCATCAAGGTTGCAGTAGAGGTCGTGGCGACGCCGGTGACCTACCTTGTGGTGGGATGGCTGAAGCGCGCCGAGGGGGTTGACGCCTTCGACCGGCGTACCAATTTCAACCCATTCGCATGGCAGGGAGAAAATGCCTGACGCTCGTTGGACCGGCCTGCAACAACGGAGCGGGCGACCGGCGAATATTTTGCGACAATAACCTATCGCCGGGCGTCAGTTGAAGCAGCCTCAAACGATTTTCTAATGGTGAGAATGCACTTGGCCGTAGTGCACAGTCAAAGCCACCGCCTCGGTTGTAGGATGGGTGCTGCATTCCAACGAAGATCGCAATCGCATTCTGCCGGTCTCGGCATGGACAAGTCATACGAGGATTCCAGCATTGAAACGGAATTTTAGTGCAATTTACGCAGTTGCTTTGGGCCTGACGATCACCGGATGCCAACAGAAACCGCCAGCCCCGGCCGCCGGCGCGGGGATGCAGGCCATGCCGGTAAAAACGGTGTCCGTTACCCTGGCTCCCGTGGCGCAGAGCAGCGAATATGTGGCGACCATCATGTCCCGCCGCTCCGCCACCATGCAGCCACAGGTCAGCGGGCGACTGACTCAGATACATGTCAAGTCAGGAGACAACGTGCGGGCGGGCCAGTTGATGATGGAGATCGACGCACAGCCGCAGCTGGCCACCGTCGAAGCCCAGCGCGCGACGGAGCGGCAGAAAAAAGCCCTCTATGATTACAACACCCTCCAGATCGAACGCCAGCGCAAGCTCTTTGCGGACGGCATTATCAGTCGCGATGTCATGGATCAGGCGGAGCAGTCCTACGCCAATACCAAGGCGGATTATGAGTCCGCCGTTTCCTTGCGCAAGACCCAGGAAGAGCAGCTGGCTTACTATTCGGTCCGCGCGCCGTTTGACGGCGTCATTGGCGATGTTCCTGTGCATGTGGGCGATTACGTCTCGACCACCACGGTTCTCACTACCCTCGATCAAAACAGGGATCTGGAAGCCTACATTTACATTCCGACGGAGCGCTCCAGCGAGGCTCGTCGAGGTCTCGGAGTGGAACTCTACGACACCGGCGGCAAGCTGCTGGAAAAAACGAATGTAGATTTCGTTTCGCCGCAGGTCGACAGCGCGCTGCAGGGAATCCTTGTGAAGGCTCCGGTGCATAGTTCGACCGAAACGGTTCGCAACGCGCAAATGATCAAAGCTCGGGTCATTTGGAGCACGAAACCGATGGCGGTTATTCCGGTCCTGGCCGTCACGCGCCAGGGCGGCCAGAGCTTTGTATTCGTGGTCCGGCAGCAGAATGGCCACTGGTCGGCACAGCAAACGGCGGTCACACTGGGCGATGCGGTGGGCAACAACTACTCCATCTCTTCGGGCTTGAGCCCTGGCGACAAAGTGGTGGTTTCTAGCACCCAGTTCCTGGTGAACGGCATGCCGGTGATGCCGCTGCCGGGCGCCTGAGCTGGATTGCGAGCAAAATGTGGCCGTGAGCCGCAAGCCGATGCCCGGCGCGAAGTTTTCCGCCCGCTGAAAAACGAAAAGGAAGGCTTATCTTGTTTGTCGATTTCTTCATTCACCGGCCTGTCTTCGCCACGGTATGCGCGCTGCTCATTATTCTGTCCGGAGCGGTTTGCGTTCCCACGCTTCCGGTCGCGTTGTATCCCACGCTCACGCCACCCACCGTGCTGGTGGCCACCAACTACGTAGGCGCCAACGCCGACACCGTGGAAAAGGCCGTAACCATTCCTCTGGAAGAGGCCATCAACGGAGTGGAGGGAATGCGCTACATAAGTTCCTCCAGCACCAACAGCGGAACCAGTTCCGTAACGACGACCTTCCAGACCGGCTACGATTTGGACATTGCGGCTGTGGATGTGCAGAATCGCGTAGCCAGCGTCACCGGGCGGTTGCCCGCGGCGGTGAATGCCACGGGCGTCAGCATCACCAAGGCCAACTTCAACTTCGTCTTCGCTGCCGGCTTCTTTACGCGCGATGGCCGATACTCGTCCGAATTCCTTTCAAACTATCTCGACGTTTACGTGAAAGACGCGGTTAAGCGCGTGCCTGGCGTGGGCGATGTGATGATCTTCGGCGAGCGCAAGTACGCGATGCGCGTGTGGCTTGATCCACTGAAGCTGGCCGCGCGCAATCTGACGGCCACCGACGTTGTGAATGCGCTGCTGGAGCAGAATGTAGAGATTCCTGCGGGCCAGTTAGGCCAACCTCCTTCCGACGCGACGCAGGCCTTTCAAATTCCAGTGCGCGTGGTGGGACGCCTCAGCAGTCCGGCCGAATTCGACAACATTATCGTCAAGAACTCCGCCAACGGCCTGGTGCTGCTCAAGGATGTGGGGCACTCAGTGGTCGGCGCGGAAGACTATAGCACTTCGCTCAAGTATTCCGGCCACGATGCGATGGGCATTGGCGTTCAACTGCTCTCCAACGCCAACGCCTTGGATGTCGACAGTAAAGCCAAGGCGGTGTTGCAAGAGCTATCAAAGAGCTTTCCCCCGGGCCTGGAGTACGCCATCGCATTTGACTCGACCACGGTGGTCGGCGACTCCATCCGCGAAGTGATGTTCACGCTGGCTGAAGCCATCGCCATCGTGATCGTCGTCATCTTTCTCTTCCTGCTGGATTGGCGCGCCACCATCATTCCCGCCGTCACCATTCCGGTGTCGCTCATCGGCACCTTCGCCTTCATCAAGATCTTCGGCTTCTCCATCAACTCGCTCACGCTGTTCGGCATCACGCTGGCGACGGGGCTGGTGGTTGACGACGCCATTGTGGTGATCGAGAACGTGCAGCGCCATATTGCTATGGAGCATTCCGATCCGCACGTGGCTACCTCAAACGCCATGGGCGAGGTCACCAGCGCGGTGATCGCAACATCGCTGGTGCTCATCGCCGTGTTCGTGCCGGTTTCATTCTTCCCAGGAACTACAGGGATCCTTTACCGGCAATTCTCGCTGACCATTGCGTTCTCCATCGCCATCTCGGCCTTCAATGCGCTTACGCTTTCGCCGGCCTTGTCGGCGATATTGCTGCGCGGCGAAGAAGCGCGGCCGCGTCAGCTCGACTTCCTCCACATTCGCCCGGTTTCGCGCGCCTTCGCCGCATTCATCCACGGCGCCGACGCGACAGTGAGCTGGATGGGACGTACTTACGGCAAGGTAATCCATGTCGCCTTGCAACTGCGCTACCTGTTGCTGCTGGTTTTCTTATGTGGACTCGGCGCTACGGCCTGGGTTTACCGATCCGTTCCCACCGGCTTCATTCCACAGGAGGATCAGGGCTATCTGTTTGTGATTGTGCAGGCCCCTCCCGGATCGTCGCTGGCATACACCACCGCCCTGGCCGATCGCGCACAGGTTATCCTGGCTTCGAATGCGGATGTGAACGGATCCTTTTCCGTCATGGGATTCGGCTTTTCCGGCGGCTCTTCGAACGCAGGCCTGATCTTTGTAAGCACCAAGCCATCTGACCAGCGGCGTGGCAAAGGCCACTCTGCGGCAGATATCGTTGCCGATCTCTCTCCCAAGTTGGGAAGCCTGCTGTTTGCGCCCAACGGCGGCCTGGTGGCCTGCTTCCAGCCGCCGGCGGTGCAGGGCGTGGGCACCTTCGGCGGTTTTCAGTTCATGCTGCAGGACCAGGGGGGCAACACGCTCAGCGACCTGGACCGCGTCGCGCACCAGATTGTGAACGCCAGCCATGCACGCAAGGACCTGACCGGCGTGATCACCACATTCTCTGCCAATGACCCGCAGGAACTGGTCACCATCGACCGCGAAAAGGCCAAGGCTCTGAATATTCCGCTCTCTCAGATCACCACGACGCTGGGTGTCTTCATGGGTTCGGAGTACATCAACGACTTCGATTACAACAACCGTACTTATCGGGTGTATGTGCAGGCCGACAAGCCCTTCCGCATGACCGCCAAGGATCTGCACAATTACTACGTGCGGTCAGACGGTGGTCAGATGGTGCCGCTGGATAACCTGACCAGCGTTGCGCAAAGCTCGGGGCCGCCGGTCATCAGTCACTACAACCTGTTTCGCTCGGTCGAGATTGACGGCTCCGCGGCGCCGGGTTTCAGCTCCGGCGAGGGCATCACGGCCATGCAGGAACTGGCCGCGCAGAACATGATGCCCGGCATGACCTACAGTTGGACGGGCCTGACACTCGACGAACTCGAATCGGGGGGCAAAGCTCTTATCATTTTCGGCCTGGGGCTTCTAGTCGTTTATCTCACGCTCTCAGCGCAATATGAGAGCTTCGCGTTGCCATTTATTATTTTGCTTGCCGTGCCTATGGCTGTCCTGGGCGCTTTGGGGCTGGTGTCGCTGCGCGGGCTCTCGAACGATGTCTATTGTCAGATCGGCCTCGTGATGCTCATTGGATTGTCGGCAAAAAATTCAATTCTGATCGTCGAATTCGCCGAGCAGTTGCGGCGCAAGGGCAGATCGATTGCAGAAGCCGCCATTGAAGCGGCTGAGCTTCGTCTGCGCCCGATTCTGATGACGTCCTTCGCCTTCATCCTTGGTGTCATGCCGCTCGTCTTCGCTACCGGCGCAGGCGCGCTCGGTCGCCGCTCCGTCGGCACCACCATCGTGGGCGGCATGCTGCTCTCGACTGTGCTCAACCTGATCTTTATTCCCGTGCTCTATGTCATCCTGAGCCGATTGCTCAAGCGCGGGGATCTTGAGTCTTCAGCGCCGGTCCACGTGTAGGTTCGCGATCGCTCACTGCGCATCGCGGTGGGCGATCACGTAATCTTTGATGCGGTCGTATACCGCGCTGGTGACGACTCCACGATCTTCAAGGTCGATCTTGGTCCGATACGGCCGGAAGCGCACAATGCGTTCCGCCCAGGTTCGCGTCATTCCCGGCACTTTCAGTAATTCCTCGACTGTGGCGTGATTGATGTCTGCGCGAGCCTCAGGCGGCGGTCGCGTGTGCGTCGGGGTTGGTCTCTGCGGAAACACATCTTGAGACCAGCACAGGGCTGTCACGAAAACGAGCAGGAATCCCAGTTTGTTGCGCACCGCCTCATTGTCTGCCTGTCTCCGCATCCGGGCAAATTTGAGATAAAGGCGCAACCCGTGCTTTTCCGTCTCATTTCTCAAGACACGCTGATTTTGTAAGAATGAAGGTATGGCAATTCCCCCAATTGCTCCGACACCGGATCCGACACCCGGTGAAATCGGCAGCGTGCATACTGTTGGCAAGACCCGGACAACCCTCCTTTTCGCCCTGACGGCTCTCCTGGTTGTTTGTCTTGTCTTTCTCTGGACCACGCGTGGCGCGATGGAGAATCTCTCCTTCCTGCGGCAGCAAAGCGGTTCGGCAACTTCTCCCTCCGGCAAAAAGACACTAGTCGATGTGAGCACCTGGCAGACCGCGCAGGCGCTTGCAGCCCTGGCCGTCACTTCGGAAGAAACCGAATTCGCCCGCGATGCGGAGCGGTTGGCCGACCATGAAGTGGACCAGGCTTTTGCATCGGCGCTACGCCAAGCCCGATTGAGCGCAGAGCATCTCACGCTCTCTGGAGATGCAGCGGCGCTCGCGCAACGTGTCGCCCAGCTGGAACAACTCCTGGCTCAAGATCAAGCTCTCGTGCAAAGTCTCGCGACTCCCTCGAACCCGCCGGCTGCTCACTCCCCTAAACTTGGAACCCCGGCCGCAGGCAACTCCAGCGACGACCTCGAAGTGGCCAAAGCTCAGCTCGGACTCGACTCCGACGAGCTCGCCGACGCTCAGCAGGACCTTCAGCGGGCTTCCGGCGACCTCAGCACTCAAATTCAGCAGGAGCTGGCTGCGCATGAAGCTTCGATGCACGAGAGCGAAACCGCATCGCACGCCGCTGCCCAGATCGCGTCGATCTCGGTCAAGCAGCATGCCACGCTCGCGGGGCGAGTGCGAGCTTGGTTCAACCAGCTCGATCGGTACAAGTCGATCCAGCAGGCGCAGCAGCAGGCGAAGCAAGACGCGGCCGCGTTGACGGCGGAACACAACACGCTCGAAAGTAAAACCAACGCAGTTGGAACTGCTGCGGCCAACAATGCCGCTGACCGCGCTACGCGGCTTGCCGCCATTAAGGACCGAAGCGCCGAACGCCAGATTCTGAGCATCTACGACGATCGGATTCAGACTGATAAGCAACTCGCAACCGTCTATGGCAAGTGGGCCGCCCAGGTGCTGGTGCAGCACTCCATCGTTCTCCACCTCATTCTTCAATCGCTGGCGTTGATCGTTTTCATCCTCCTTTGCTCACTCATCTGCGATGCGATTGTGCGCAAGTTGATGACCCGTCCATCGCTCGATCGCCGGCAGACGCAAACGCTGCGCAGCATCCTCGAACTCGCAATCCAGGTTGTCGGTGGAATCCTCATCCTGCTCGTGATCTTCGGATCGCCGAAGGAAACGCCAACCATTCTCGGTCTCACCACCGCCGCCCTTACGATTGCGCTGCAGGACTTTATTCTCGCGTTCCTCGGCTGGTTTGTCCTGATGAGCAAAAACGGCATTCGTGTGGGCGATTGGGTAGAAATCAACGGAGTCGGCGGTGAGGTGACCGATGTGGGGCTCTTCACCACTTCGCTGCTCGAAACCGGAACTCTCGAAGACAAAGGTCATCCTACGGGACGTCGCATCACTTTCATGAATGGCTTTGCCATTCGAGGGCAGTATTTCAACTTCTCAACCAGTGGGCAGTGGATGTGGGATGAAATTTCCTTGACCATCCCGGCGTCTGAAGACATGACCAAAATTGTTGAGCGCATTCACCAGGTCGTAGTGGAAGAGACAGAAAAAAATGCGCGTCTCGCTGAGCAGGAGTGGAAGCGCAGTGCGCATGGCAACGGCCTGAGCCGCTTCAGCGCGGCTCCCGTGGTCAATCTGCGTCCGTCCTCCTCCGGCATCGGGATCCAGGTGCGCTATGTGACGCGTGCCTCTGAGCGGTTTGAATTGCGCAATCGCTTGTACCAGCGCGTTGTTGAGTTGCTTCAGCAGCCGGCCAAACCGGACTCTGCGGAAGACAAGCAAGTCGTGGCAGCCGTCTAACGAGCCGTCGCGGTTTTCGTCCCCGCATAGGGGCCAGCAAAGGACATTGTTGACAGAGCAGGGGGTTTGCCCGTAATTTCTATCCAGATGCAGAGCCACCGCCATCACGGTCAACCCCATCATCATGGGACCTCCATGCCGGCGGACTGCCATGGCTTGAACTAGACAGCCAGAGAGATCAGGAAACACGAAAGCCCGCCGGCGACCATGCTGGCGGGCTTTTTGCGTTTCTCTAGAATTCAGACAGGATGAAAGAATGGGCGACTCAACAGCAGAAATTGATTTTAATAAAATGGATGGTCTTGTGCCGGGGATCGTGCAGGACGCGCAGACGGGCGAAGTGCTGATGCTCGGCTTTTTGAACCAGGTCAGCTACGCGAAGACGCTGGAGACCGGCTTTGTCACCTTCTGGAGCCGCACGCGCCAAAAGCTCTGGATGAAAGGCGAAACCAGCGGGAATCGTCTTCGCGTCATCTCCGCGTCCACCGACTGCGACAACGACACGCTGTTGTTTCGCGTTGCTGTCGAGGGAGACGGCCTGGTGTGCCACGAAGGCACCGTGAGTTGTTTCACGCGCCCGATTGCAACCGACAGCAAGATTGCGGAGGTTGCTCGTGGCTAACAAACTTCGACTCGGCTTGCCCAAGGGAAGCCTGCAGGATGCTACGCTCGCCCTCTTCAAGCGCGCCGGCTGGAACATCTATGCCGATGGCCGTTCCTACTTTCCCTCCATCGACGACCCCGACATCGAATGCATGCTCATCCGTGCGCAGGAGATGGCGCGCTACGTCGACCACGGCGTATTGGATGCGGGCCTCACCGGAATAGATTGGGTTGTCGAAAGCGGCCTCGACGTCACCAGCGTCACCACTCTCACCTACGCCAAACAGAGCCGGCGCAAAGTGCGGTGGGTGCTTGCCGTTCCCGAAGCGAGCGGCTTTGAGAAGGCCGAGGACCTCGAAGGCAAAATCATTGCCACCGAGCTTGTTGAAGTGACCAAGCGCTACTTCGGCGAGAAAGGTGTGAATGTCAAAGTCGAATTCAGTTGGGGCGCGACGGAAGTCAAGCCTCCGACCCTCGCCGACGCCATCGTTGAAGTCACCGAGACAGGAAGTTCGCTCAAAGCGAATCACCTGAAAATCATCGATACAGTGATGGAAAGCGAGACCCACCTGATTGCCGGCAAGGGCGCGCTTGCCGATCCCTGGAAACGTGAAAAAATCGACCAGATCGCGCTCATGCTCCGCGGTGCAATCGATGCGCAATCGCAGGTGGGACTGATGCTCAATGTAAAGCGAGCCGATCTCGATGCGGTCCTTGCCGTGCTGCCTGCGCTTAATTCACCCACGGTTTCCCAACTCAGCGATTCCGAGTGGGTCGCGGTCAACACCATTGTCGAAGAGCGAGTAGCGCGCGACGTGATTCCCCGGCTGAAGGCGGCGAGGGCGACAGGCATTGTCGAATATCCGCTCAACAAAGTTGTTCTTTAGGCATGCAGTGTCGAATGGTGAGTGAACAATGAAGCTGATCCGAACCAAAGGACGAGGCGCACGGCGGACAGAAGAAATCCTGGCCGCACTCGAACGACGTGGCGGCGCTTCGCTCGATTCGGTTCTGCCCGCCGTCAAGCGCATCGTGTCCGATGTGCGCAAGAGAGGCGACCGCGCGCTTTTACGGTATGCGTCCCGATTTGACGGCCTCAAAGACACGGCAAACCTGCGTGTCACATCAGAAGAAATGGCCGCAGCATGGGAAGCAGCGGATCCTGCATTGCGCGACGCTCTCTCGACCGCGGCGGATCAGATTCGCGAATTCGCGCGTCGCCAATTGCCATCTTCCTGGTCCTTCGACCCAATTCCCGGATTGACCACCGGCCAGTTCGTCCGCCCAATTCAATCCGTCGGCTGCTACGTTCCAAGCGGCCGCCATCCCTTGCCGTCAACACTCCTGATGACGACGATTCCAGCGCAGGTTGCAGGTGTGGAGCGCATCGTTGTCGTCTCGCCAAAACCAGCGATGAAGACGCTCGCCGCCGCGCATCACATCGGCATCACGGAGTTCTATCGCCTCGGCGGAGCGCACGCCGTTGCCGCGCTCGCTTACGGAAACGACACGATTTCACGCGTTGACAAGATTGTCGGTCCGGGTAACCTTTACGTCACCGCCGCCAAGCGCCTCGTGGCTTTCGATTGCGCAATTGATATGCTCGCCGGACCTACGGAGATCGTTGTCACCAGTGATCGCGGCCGAGCAACCGACATCGCTTCAGATCTTGTCGCTCAGGCCGAACACGATCCCGAGGCACTTGCCATCTTCATTACCACACGCGACGATCTCGCGAACGAAGTCGTTGCAGAAACCAAGCTCCGCAGCCGGAACAATCCCGTCGCACGCGAATCTCTAAATCGCAACGGATTGGTCATCATCGCGTTTAGCGTGGATGAAGCCCATGCAATCGCAAATCGAATTGCCCCGGAACATCTCACGGTCGACGCGGTCTCCGACCTCGATTGGGTCCAAAACGCCGGCTCCGTCTTCGTAGGCCGTTGGTCCGCGCAGCCCATGGGAGACTACATCTCTGGCCCCAACCATACCCTGCCCACGGGCGGCATGGCACGTGTCCGCGGCGGCCTCAGTGTCAACGATTTCGTAAAGCTTGTGACGGTGCAGGAATACTCTCAACATGGATTACGCGTACTCGGTCCTGCTGCAGCTCTACTTGCCGATGCCGAAGGCTTGGATGCTCACGCAGAAGCCATTCGGAATCGCGTGAGCATCGGGAGGTCGCGTGCCTGAGCAAACCACAATCTCCTCTCCACGTCCGCGCCGGCGCGTGCAAAAGATGAAGGAATATCATCCTCCGCTTGGCAGCCGCGATGCACTTCGACTCGACTTCAACGAGAACACGCTCGCTTGTTCGCCCAAGGTGCGCGAAGTGCTCGGCCGCATCTCTTCTGGCGACCTCACGCGCTATCCAGAACGCGAGCCCGTGGAAGCTCTCGTCGCCGGACGCCTCGGTATCAAACCCGCACAGGTTGTGCTCACGAATGGCGTCGATGAAGGCATTCATGTTCTCTTCGAAACCTTCCTTGAATCGGACGATGAAGTGCTTCTGCCTGTGCCGACCTACACGATGTATGAGGTCTACGCCTCATCGACCGATGCGAGCGTTGTCCCCATCCAGGCTGCATCGGATTTGCAATTCCCCTTCGAACGGCTGATCGCCGCGATCACTCCGCGCACCAAAATCATCGCCATCGCCAATCCCAACAGCCCGTCGGGCTCCGTCGCTTCTCGCGCTCAACTCATTGAACTCGCCCGGCGCGCGCCACAAGCCGTTCTCCTCGTCGACGAAGCTTACTTCCATTTTCACGGAGAATCTGTCCTTGACCGGATCGACGATCTCCCCAATCTCGTGTTGGCCCGGACGTTTTCGAAAGCCTACGGTCTCGCCGGGCTTCGCCTCGGTCTGCTCGCTGGTCCGGTCAGCCTCATGCAGTGGATTCGGCGGGTCCTTTCGCCTTACAGCGTGAACTCTCTGGCCTTGGCCTGTTTGCCGGCGGCTCTTGAGGACGCAGCCTATCTGGAGTGGTACGTCACAGAAGTGGTAGCAGCACGCTCGGAGTTCGAGGCAGTTCTCGATGTCGCGCAAATTCGCCGCTGGCCGAGTCACGCCAACTTTGTTCTTGTCGACATTGGACCCCGCCACGCTGAATTCGTTCAGCGCATGAGGGCAGCAAATGTGCTCGTGCGCGATCGCTCCAACGATCCCGGGTGCGGCGGTTGTGTACGCATCACCATCGGCACTCGCCAACAGATGCGCAACGCCGTCGCAGCGCTGAATGAGACCATGGCCGCATTGCGAGCCGGAAATGAAGCGCTATGAAGAAGCAGGCAAAAACTTCAATTCGCAAGAGCGGCGCAACAAAGCGCAGCGCGGCCTTCGAGCGCAACACGACCGAAACACGCATCGCAATCGCATTGACGATTGAAGGCCACGGCCAATACACGATAGCCACTGGCATTCGCTTCTTCGATCACATGCTGGAGCTGTTCACCCGCCACGGCGCCTTCGATCTCGATCTGAAGTGCGATGGCGACCTCGACGTCGACCAGCATCACACGGTAGAAGACGTCGGCATTTCTCTCGGCGAAGCCTTCGATCGCGCCCTTGGCGACAAGCGCGGCATCTTGCGTGCCGGCTACTTCCTCATGCCCATGGACGAAACCCTCGCCATCGCCGCGGTTGACCTGAGCGGCCGCGCTGCTTTCGCCGTCGATACCAAAGTCCGCGTGCGCCTCGTCGGCGATCTGCAGACTGAACTCGTCACCGACTTCTTCGAAGGCTTCGCCCGTGGCGCTCGCGCCAATGTTCATGTGAGAACCATGTATGGGCGATCAAATCACCACAAGGTCGAAGCCATCTTCAAAGCCTTCGCTCGTGCCCTACGCGTAGCCTGCTCGCGGGATAGACAACTTGGCGAAATGCTACCGTCCACCAAGGGACTGCTCTGATGCGTGTAACGGTCATCGACTATAAAGCCGGCAATCTCACGTCGGTTCTAAAGGCCCTGCGTCACCTCGGCGCGGAGGTCGAGGTCACTGATTCGGATCCTGGCATGGTCGCAGCCGCGGAGCGGATTGTTCTTCCTGGTGTCGGGCATTTCGCGGCAACGCATCGTCTCGATGCTACTGGCCTCACCCCGGCAATCCATGCCGCCATCGCGCGTGGCGTGCCTTTTCTCGGCATCTGTGTAGGCATGCAATGGCTGTACTCTGGCTCGACGGAAGAACCAAATCAACCCGGTCTGGGACATTTCCTGCAAACCTGCGCGCGCTTTCCCGATGGACGTCAAAAGGTCCCGCACGTCGGCTGGAACTCGCTGAAAGTCCGGACAGATTCGCGCCTCCTCGCTGGGGTTCAAGATGGCGAGTACGTGTACTTCACGCACTCGTATCGTGCGCCTGTCACCGCGAGTACCGCCGCCACAGCGGACTACATCGAGACTTTTGCCGCTGCGGTCGAGTGCACCAATGTAATGGGTGTTCAGTTTCATCCGGAAAAATCTGGCGAAGCCGGCCTCAAGATCTTGCGCAATTTTCTTGCTTTTGAACCTGCGGAGGCCGCGTGCTGACGAAGCGCATCATCGCCTGCCTCGACGTCGATGCCGGCCGCGTCGTCAAAGGCATCCAGTTCGTTGACATCATCGACGCGGGCGATCCGGCAGAACTGGCCGCGCGCCATGCCAGCGAGGGCGCAGACGAAATTGTTTTGCTCGATATCACCGCCACGCACGAAGGACGCCAAACGCTTCTCGATACGGTTCGCCGTACTGCCCGCATGCTTTTTGTGCCCTTCACAGTGGGAGGAGGAATTCGTAGCGCTCGCGATGCAGAGCAGGTCTTTGATGCCGGGGCCGATAAAGTAAGTGTCAATTCAGCCGCACTCGCCGATCCAACACTCATCGATGTTATCGGTCGCAGTTTTGGCGCGCAGGCTGTGATTGTCGCCATCGATGCCCGTCGCGATCCACAAGCCGCCGATCCCGTGCGCGACGCGCAGGTTTTCGTGCAGGGAGGGCGAAAGCCAGCAGGCCGTCGCGTTGTCGAGTGGGCGCGCGAAGCCGAGGCGCGTGGTGCCGGAGAGATTCTACTAACTTCGATGGATGCCGATGGCACGCGCGCAGGATTCGATTGCAAACTCACCGCGGCTGTCAGCCAGGCCGTCAGCATTCCCGTCATCGCATCCGGCGGTGCGGGAACTGTCGCGCACTTCACCGATGTTTTCGCTGCCGGCAAAGCCGATGCGGCGCTCGCGGCAAGCATCTTTCATTTTGGCGTTTCAAGCGCACGCTCGCTCAAACAGGGACTGGCGCAGGCTGGCGTATCCGTGAGACTCCCATGTTGATCCCCTCCATCGACCTCCTTGGCGGCCGCATCGTGCAGTTGGTGCAGGGCGAGAAACTGCGTCTTGCCTTCGATGGCTTCGAATATTGGATCGAGAAATTCTCCAGCTATCCCCTCGTGCAATTAATAGACCTCGATGCGGCCATGCGCCAAGGCGACAACTCCGAACTGGTGGCGCAAATCGCACAACGATTGCCCTGCCAGGTGGGCGGGGGCATAAGCTCGGTGGAAAAGGCCACACGAGTTCTTGAGGCGGGAGCAAAGCGCGTGATTGTCGGCTCGGCGCTTTTCACTGAGGACGGCTCAGTGAACATCGAAACTGCGAAAGCGTTTGCCGAGCACATCGGTGCAGACCGGCTCGTTGCGGGCATCGACACCAAAAACGGTCGTATCGCGGTCAAGGGGTGGAAGGCAGAGGTAGCTCTTACTCCCGATGAAGCCATTCCGCATCTCGAGCCGCATGTCTCCGCATTCCTCTACACGCACGTCGATGGTGAGGGCCTGATGCAAGGGTTTCCTCATGAAGTCGCCGTGCGTCTTCGCAGGCTCACCGCGCGTCAACTGATCGTCGCCGGCGGTATTCGCAGCCAGCAGGAAATCGATACTCTCCACGCAATGGACGTCGATGCAGTCGTTGGTATGGCCATCTACACTGATCTGCTCTCGGTCTAATCCGCGTCGCATCGTCAAATTCGCTGTTCTCGCACTGACGCGCATCTCAGTCCTCATCGAGTATCCTGAAAGAGATCCTTCCCCATCTGTGCGAAAGGAGACTGTGAGCATGCCAACAAGACTAAGTGGAATCCGGCTAGCGAGACGTCTGGATGAGGTGGGGTTTTCTGACATCGTGCAGATTCGCAACAAAGTGATGGCGATGCGTGCGGAAGGCCTTCAAGTGCACGCCCTGCATGGTGGCGAGCCGTACTTTGAAACCCCGGAAGACATCAAATTTGCGGCAGTCAAGGCGCTCGTCGAGAATCAAACGCACTATGCGCCATCCTCGGGCCTGCCTGGCCTGCGCAAAGCACTTGTCGAAAAACTTGCATCCAAGAACGGCATCCAAGTTACGGCCGACGAAGTGATCGCCACGGTGGGTGGCTCGCAGGGATTGTATGCGGCTTTTCAGAGTGTGCTTGACCCCGGTGACGATGCGCTGGTGTTCTCGCCCTACTGGACGCCGATCGGCGATCTCGTAACTGGTGCCCAGGCGCGGCCATTGTTGGTGCCCACGGCAACCGCGCGCCGCAACGGGATTCGTAAAACGTTGGAACAATTCTCCACGCCGAAGACGCGCGCCATCTACTACAACACACCGCAGAATCCCAGCGGCCTGGTTTTCACACGTGCGGAAGCGGAAGAGGTCGCGGCCTTCGCGATCGAGCGCGACCTTGTCGTCATTGCCGATGAGGCCTATGAAGACCTCGTCTACGACGGAGAGCATGTGTCCATCGCGTCTCTTCCCGGCATGCTTGAGAGAACCATCACCTGTTTTACCTTTTCCAAGACTTATGCGATGACAGGATGGCGCGCTGGATACGCCGTGGCGCAGGAACCTTTCATGACGGCGCTCCGCAAAATCGTTCTCTACTCAACCAACGGCGTGACCACCCCGGTGCAGCACGCGATGATCTACGCGCTCAAAACACCGGAAGTACAGATCGCGGCATATCGCGAGGAGTATCGAAAGCGCCGCGACTTGCTTGTGTCTGCGTTGAATGAAGTCGGACTGGAATGCGATCCACCTGCGGGGGCCTTTTATGCCTTTCCCAATGTGGAGAAGATCAATAAGAACAGCCGAACCGCATCACAAATTCTTCTGGACAAGGCACACATCGCCACGATTCCAGGGTCTGTCTTCGGCGCGCAGGGCGAGGGTCACCTGCGTTTCGGCTATGCCATCAGTATTCCCGAAATCGAGAATTGCGCCGGGGCGTTGCGTCGCTTTTTCGGCTGATCTGGAGCGTCATTTCTCCGCTTCGCCGATTGCTCGACTGGTCTCAACACGTGAGGCGCGCAGCAAGCGGGCAATTTGCTTCAGATGCAGTTGCACTGCGTAGGCGCGCAGAATCTCGGCTTGAGAAAACTGGGCCCCCGTGTGACGGACCGCTTCCATCCTTGCCTCAAGTTCTACGATGTCCTCTTCAAGATCGATCTCCTTCGGTGGGACGTGAAACCGCCATGCGTGGATACAACCGGCGAGATAATGGAATCCGCTTTGAACGTCCACAGCAAGTCTGCCCAGGGTAGGTTCGAGCTGCTGCACATACTTGTCGTCGTGACTGTCCTGCACTGCGAATTCCAGCGCCACAAGCGCATCGAAGATCGAGCGTCCAAATTGTGCCAGCATGCTAAGCCCTTCGCGCCATCCTGGACCGCCGGAAGGCTCGTTGCGGGCTGCTTCGAGCAATTCGTTGTTCCCGCGCAGGAACGACAAAGCGTCCTCACGCGTCGTCGCCAGATTTGCCGGCGGCTTGCCGCCAAACCCCTGCAAGATTGCCTCAAAAAATGAGCCCAGCACGAGGAACTCCTGCGCTAGTCCATCGCGCAGCCGCAACCGGGCGCGATCCGGAAAGACAAGCGTTGAGACTAAGAGCGCGACGACGATCCCCAAAACAACTTGTCCCACGCGATCGAGCGCGACGGTCCAATGCGAGGTGGCATTTTGAACCAGCATCACAATCGTGATGGTGACTCCAGCCAGTCGGGAGCTGCTGCGAAATCCCAGCAGCCCGCAGAGGGTCATCGCCGCAAGCACGGCAAGAAAGTAATTCCATGGCAACCTGCCGAAGAAAGAAAACGAAAAGCCAAACATCGCGCCAATCAATGTGCCGAGCAGGCGGTCGCGCGACGCCGTGATCGTGGATCCGAAGTTGGATTGGAGCACGATGATTGCGCTAATCGCGCCCCAATAGCCGTCGTGCAGCCCGAAGCGGGTGGCGAGCCACCAGCAAAGGCCGGCAGAAAGCGCCGTTTTCGCTGCGTGGATCAACAAGCGGCGATGTTCAAAACTGAGCCAGCCTGCGCGTTCCGGGCGATCGGCTTGCAGTTTTCTTACCAACTGCTGTTGCGACCACGTCTTGTTTGCCATTAGTCGCATGTTTCAAATACCTGTCTGCGGATGCCGCACTTCAAGCATGACACGCGTATCTCGTCCAAGCACGCGCACGACATCACCGTGTAGCATGGAAATGGAGCGCCGATGCTGCGGCCGCCACAGTTCTATGCTACGAGTGGGGTACCCCGCAACTATTTCTGCAGACCTCTTCGCCGGTTTCCCAGAGGAAGTCGAGCTTATCCCTCTGTCCGACAAACTCGACCACGACGTCGAAATCGATGTCTGGATTCCGGATCCATATCCGGCAAGAGCCCTAAGGATTGTGCCGCATCTTCGCGATGTGCGGCTTGTTTTGTCGCTTATGGCTGGAACCGAATGGATACCCGGCGCAATGGGGCCGCACGTCACCATCTGCAACGCGCATGGGGCGCACAACATTTCCACCGCCGAGTGGACCATTTCCGCGATTCTTTCGATGCTCAAATATCTTCCCCTTTATCTTGATATTCAGAAATCGGGTGAGTGGAAGCGGCGCTTCGAAGCCACTGCGCATTATGCGCGCATCACTGGCGATCCGCGGCCGCATTACCCTCCGGTCATGCAGGAGGAGCTGACGGGAAAGACGGTTCTGCTTGTGGGCTACGGAGCTATCGGCAAAGAAATAGAACGAATGCTCGTTCCATTCAGCGTCAAGCTTCTGCGCGTCGCACGCACTCCGCGAACGGATCCCCCTGTGCAAGCGGTCGGCGAAATCGAGTGCCTGCTACCGCAGGCGGACGTCGTCGTCCTCATCTTGCCGTCGACTGCGGAGACTCATCATCTTATCGGACCGCGCCAGCTTTCTCTTCTCAAGCAGGGTGCGCTGCTGGTGAACGCTGCTCGTGGTCCAATTGTCGATACCGAGGCGCTTGTGGAGGCTTTGAACGCGGGCAAGATTCGTGCCGCGTTAGATGTCACCGACCCTGAACCGCTTCCCGTCGAACACCCACTCTGGAAGTGCCCCAATCTCTTGATCACGCCGCATATCGGTGGTTCATCGCCGCAATTCGCACCGCGTTCTATCAAAACCGCCGAAGATGAATTGCGCCGTTATATCGCAGGCCAGCCACTTCGTAACGTGGTTCAAGCCGCAATCTGATACGCTGCGGCGGCGCGCCGCCAGTCACGCAGTCCAAGCACGGCCAGGCCCACCAGAATTGCGTAAAGCAGCGCCGTTGCCCGAAGGTCTTTATAAAGATACTCACCGATATAAGTCACATCGACCGCAATCCAGAGCCACCAGTTCGCAGTATGTTTGCGCGCTTGCCACCAGCTCGCGACAAGGCTGTAGCTGGTCAGCGTCGCGTCCAGAAAGGGAAGAGCCGCATGAAGTCGCTTCGCCAACTCCCCAAGGAAAACGCTGCCCGCCGCACCCAAAACCACAGCGACAATCATTGCGCGGAATCCCAGCGGAACGACACGAACTTCGCCCTCTTCGCGAAATCCACGCCACCAATGCCACCACCCATAGAGTGTGAAAATCAAAAAGAAAATCTGCAAGAGTGCATCGGAAAGTAGCTGAGCCCGATAGAAGACGATCAGATAGAAGATGTCCGCCGCAAGAATCACTGGCCAGCAAAGCAACGTGCGCCGCGTCGTGAGCCAGATGCCCAGCACTGTTGTGAGAAAACCCGCGATCTCCACCCAATTTGAGACCAGATAGCTCGCAATCGTTGTCCAGCTCATGACCGCGTCGCTCCCAATGCGTTCGCCGTGCGCCTGTCCGCCCAACGTCGCAGATCGTCCACCAATCTAAGTCCGGCCGCACTATGGAACCACCGCGCGTGCCCCACCAACCAGCCTTCCGCCGCCATCGGCGCTCTCTCCTCCGAGTGCAACACGCTTAGAAAGTAGTCCGTCTCTGACAGCGCAAATTCCGCATGACAAAGTGCCGTCATCGGGGCCAGCGATGCCGCCTCTTCGGTAGAGAGTGGCCGCACCTGCTCATAGCCATCAAGCAGCGCATGAAGATGATCAAAGTGAACCGTCATTGCATCAGGGTGTGCCGGATCGTTGACGAGCGTAAGCCACTCCACAATGTTTCGCTCGATTGCGTGCGCCAGGTCGTGAACTGCGTTGGCACGATCTGCCAGGCCGAAATCAATGACGGCCGTGGCTTGCGCATTGTCTGTCGCATTGCTCCAAAACAGGTTCGAGGCGTGCAGGTCATTGTGTGTCCACAATGGCGCAAGGAACGGGAGCAGCGGTAACAATTCAGCATGAAAGGGCGCGAGTAGTTCGAGGACTCGGTCACAGTTATCGCGTTCGTAAAAATAATTTTCGAGAGCAGGCCGTGCAACCACATACTTCTTCATCTGCGCACTCGGGTCCTTTGCGGCGAAGATAGAAAAGCTCGCCACCAGCGGGCGCGGCTTACGTGCCGGGTCGGCAAACCCGCGCGCCGACTGATGCAGGCGAGCCAGTGCCTTGCCAGCCGCATGCGCGTGGCCGCCAGAGCGGAACGGCGTCCAAGAAATCGCCTCCTCGTACAAGTCAATCCCCGCGGGCGTTTCATGGACTTCATAGGTCCATTCTCCGCTCTCAATGACTGTTTCGCCTGAGGCCGTGGCAAGCACGCGTGGGACATCTGCACCGTGCGTCCACAAGTGTCCGAGAAAGCGGTGCTCTTCGAGAAGCCCCTCTTTGTCGCGCACGCTACGATGATGCCGCTTGACGAAAACACGCCGACCATTCGCCTTCACGACACTTGCAGCCGAAAAGGGCCGCGGGCTCACAGACAAAATCTCAATCGGCTCATCATATCCGGGGAATCCCCGAAGAAGCGCACGCACTTCATCAAGATCGAGCGCACGCCAATCCGGTTCGACCAGCGTTCCGTCCATTCCGTGCGCCTTCGCTGCTGTGCTCATCTCAATCGTCCGTCGTTGCCTATGCACCCAAAACTAGAACGTATAGTGCGCCGAAAGCCGCACTGTTGCTGGTGCTCCGAGCCAGAGAAATGTATCGCCGTAGCTTGCTCCAGTGTCGGACCAGTAGCGTTTATTGACGATGTTATTGGCAAAAATCCGAAACGTAAGGCGTCCCTGCTCGCCGCCCGGAGTATAGCGTGCGCCGAGGTTGAGAAGGTTATAGCTGGGCACGCTCACGGCATCATCGCGCGTCGCTTCTTTGCGCGCCGTGTAACTCCATCCCGGCATTAGGTAGATTCCACGCGCATGCGGTAGCGCCAGATCGGCAAAAACCGTTGTATGCAGATGCGGCACGTTGATCACCTGCTTGTTATCGAAGGCTGGTGTGCCGGTGTCCTCTGAAATCGCGCGCATTGCTGCGGCCGAAGCACTCAGGCGCAACCAGTTCGTAGCCTTGCCGTCGGCGTTTAATTCGATGCCGTCATGCGTCTCGCGACCCTGCGACTCAAAGCATTGGTCTCCAGCACTCCCGCTTGGACAGAATGAGTCCGGACCCTGAAGCGTCTTGGGATAAAAGAACGGCGCGCGCATGTGGAAGAGCGCGGCAGTCAGCAGAATGCGTCGTCCCGGCTCGTACTTGGCGCCCACTTCAACTTGCCGAGTATGAAACGGCGCAAGAAACTGGCTTCCGTTATCTGTCCAGAATGGCCCTTGCGGCCCAAGCGATAACAGTACGCCATAGTTCGAATAGAGCGTAAGCTTTTCCGCCGGGGTATACGTGATGGCAAACTGCGGAAGCCAGACGGGCTTGTTCGTCAATGCCGGTGCGCAAGGATCTGGGATCAGCCCAGTGAAGAAATTCGCGCAGCTCGCATACGCGGAGAAGTTATGATCGCGCAATCGATCGTACCTTCCTGCAGCAATGAGCTGCACATGGCCGGGAAGATGAATCCGGTCCTGCAACATGCCTGCCGCTTGATGGCTGTCTTCCCACAGACGTCGCGGACCTGCGGATTCGAGCGGGCTTTCAATGGGGACCGGCGCAATCGGCTGGTAAATATTCTCTGAACCAACGTATGTGTAGACCGCGCCGTCCTGCACAATACCGTCCGGTGAATACGGATTGTCGGTCGAATAGAAGCCTGGCTGCCGTACGCTGCGAAGAAACAATTCTCCACCGAACGATACGTCGTGCGTAATCGGGCCGCTCTTGATGTGCCCCGTGGCCATCGCTTCTGCTTGAGCGTCTATGCGTAGTTCGCCCGGATCGCGATAGTCGTACATGTCGTACGTTCCGTCGGGCGCGAAGAACCAGGGATACGGCGCAGTCCCCGAGTTGCATTCGGTTTCGTAATAGCAGCCATACACGTAGATCACGTTGTCGTTGATAAGCGAATGGCTGAGGCTTCCCGCCGCGTAGGCGACCCACGATCGCGACAGAGTGTAGTCGAACCGCGCACCTGCGTTGAAGACGTCGTATGTGTCCGGAGGACCCCACGGCTCGTCGCCGAGCATCGTGGAGCGATAGATCCAGTTAATGTCCGGCAAAGTCGTGCCGCCCAGCAGCTGATAGCCACTTCCGTCGCGTTCGGTTTTGTGCTGATATTCGAAGTCCCCCTTCAGGATCGCTTTCGAGTTCAGCTTCCAGTCGGCCGCGCCTGCCCCAACGGCGCGCCAGCCCTGTGTGTCGTTCATATAGGGCACGATCCGTTCGGCGGCAAGATTTACGCGGGCGCCCACCTGCTTCCGGCTCCCGAAGAATCGGCCCACATCGACGGCCCCGTAGGCCGTTCCACGCTGATCGGTTGCCAGATCCATCGCGGCGATCGTGGCCGGCCGCTTCGTCACGTAGTCAATCAGCCCTCCGCCCGACGCCACACCGCTCTCCACGCCGGCCAGGCCTTTCAGGAATTCGACGCGATCCTTGTTTTCGAGGGGCACATCCTGCTCCCCCGCAATCGTCATCCCGTTGATTTCGAGCCCCGTCGCCAGGTCGATTGGGAATCCGCGAATCTCGAAGACGCCGTAGTAGCCCACGGGCACGTAATCGTCGTCGATCGACGCGTCATTCTTCACCACGTCAGAGAGCAGCCGGGCTGCCTGATTGTTCATCAAATCACGTGTCACAACGGTGGCCGAAAGCGGAGCATCCTTGAGCGGCTCTCCATCCAGCGTGCCCACTGTGATGGCCTCGGGAAGATAATCGCCATTGATATCGCCATGAACAACGACGGTTGTCGTCACAGGAGCAATTTGCTGAGGAGTCCGACCTTGCTGAGGAGTCCGACCTTGCGAGGCCGGAGTTTGCGATGGGCTCGCAACCGCTGGCGGTTGGCTCTGCGCAAGCAAATAAACGGGAGGGGTGCATGCGAACGGTAGCGCGCAGCCAAGTGCTAGGTGCGCCGTAAGCCGCAGAGGGCGATGAATCGCGCTTCGAATTGATTCAGAGATGCGGCTGGTGACAGCGGTTGCGGACTCTTCCATGGATTCCCCTTGTTCCAACTCCGTGAAACAGGAGAACTCGCACTAGAAATAAGGAAGGCCGCTTCGCTTCGGAAACTTCCCACGCCGGCATTATCCGGATCGGGTTCTAGGGTATTATCTCAGCCCCACTTCGTGGAGCACCCCTGTTTCAATAATCAGATTGAAACACTTCTAACGCAGTTTGTAAAACACCGCGTCCCAGATTACCGCCAAAGCGTTTCGACGAGCGGCCGATAGGCGTCCAATTCTGGAACCGCCAACCCTTTCACTTTCGCCGCGTCGTCCGCGTGGCGAAGCGTGACAGCTTCGCGCGCATGGGGCAAAGCGAGAAACGCTTCAACCTCACCCGCCGACATCGGTCCGCCCTGCAACGCCAGGCTTTTCACAGATGCCGCAGACAACGCTGCAAGATAGCGCGGTTCAGCGAAACACAAATACCGCTTCGCAGCCACATGGAGCTTGATTGGGTCAAGCACCGCCGCTGGAAAGTGATCTCCGAGAGCCTCCACGCCCAATTCCTCATGGTGTGTATCGACGCCGCGCGTGGCCGCATCTTCGCCCGCATCGTGTAGCAGATGCCCCAGGTCGTGCAATAGTGCAGCCACGACAAGTGACGCTTCCGCATTTTTTCGCCGCACAAACCAGGCGGCCTGCAGACTATGCTCCAGCACCGTGACCGGTTCGCCAAAATAAGCCTCGCCCCCGCCGCCTGCGAGCACCGCAAACACCTCATCCATTGAACCGATCGTGTGCATCCGGTGCTACGCCTCCACGTTTCGCGGAAACTGAATCCGCTGATGCACCAACAGCACCAGAGCCACAAGCGCGGTAAGAAACGCGGCTCCGGCCAATGCGAGAAACGCATTCTTCCATCCGAAAGCTACCGTCACGCGCGCCACCGTATCGCCCGAAAGCCATCCCGCCAGATAGCCAACTCCGTCAATGATTCCAGCCGCGGTGGCGCTGCCACGCTTGCCTCCGAAGTCCAGGCTCATCGCTCCAGCGAGATACGAGTACGGTCCGAGCAGCAGAAATCCCACCAGCGTCACCAGGACCACCGGCGTCCATTGGCTCGCATGCCCGGGCGTTCTTGCCAGAACCAGGAGGCACGCTGTGCTCGCCGCCATTCCACCCACGAGCACCATATTGCGGCCATTCAACCCGAGCCTGTCGCTCAGCACGCCCGCCACCAGCACACTGATGCCGCCAAACAGCGGAAACAGAGCGCTGCGCTCCGCGGCAACGCTGCTCGTCAAACCCACGTACTGGACAAAATATGTCGGCGTCCAGAAATTGAAGGTCTCGCGCAACAGCGTTGTACCCAAGGACAGCAGGCACACCATCCAAAATGGAAAGCTCGCCAGCAACGGCCGCAGAATCGCCATCAGTCCCACGCGTTCCTCACTACTGTGCCCATCGCTGCCATACACATTCAGCGGATTCGCTTCGGGCGAAGGCAATCCTCGCTCCTCTGGCGTCTCGCGAAGAAACAACAGGTTCCCCAGTAGCAGCGCCCCCAACGACGCAGCAGCGGCCATGAATACTCCGCGCCAGCCCAGGCCGTGTGCCATCAGACGGCCCATCACCCAGCGGCATCCCGCGTCGCCAAACAAATAGCTGAGGCTCAGCACGGCCATGACCGTCCCGTACGTCGAATAAGAAAACCAGCGCGACGCGACCTTCACCAAGCCGACCCATCCCAGAGACTGAAAGAATCGATTGCCCACCCAAGCCAGAGTGAACAGCGGAAACCCGCCGCTCAGCACGAACAGAATCGTGAATAGAATCGATCCCGCCATGCCGGCCAGAAAGTTGCGGCGGCCTCCAAACAAATCGGCCAGCGAGCCGGAGATAAACTTCCCGAGTGCATAGGCCATCGTCCCTGCCGAGGCCATGAAACCCAGGCGCACCTGCGCATCGCTCGCGCTGATGCCATGCCGCGCCAAGTCTTGAATCAAGTCGGGCAGGACAACCGATAAGTTGGATCGGCAAAAATAATATCCGGAATATCCAAAGGCGAGCAGCACGAGGGTTGCTCCGTGCCAGCCCGTGAAGCGCGCGTGTGAATGGGACTCAGAAATGTCGCCTTGTTCGGGATCGGCTTCTGCTTGCGTTTGCACACCGGCAGACTACCATGGGTCTCGACAGGGAACCGTGAATGCGGATCGGATTACTTGCCGCTTCCCTCAGAAATAGTCAGGATGCGGTCCACCCCCGGCGCGATGAAGTGCTCCACCTCCCCGCTCGGCCAGTGCACTTCGATATCATCAATCTTCGTCGCTTGCCCCAGTCCAAAGTGCGGTCGCGGATCGTTCGTCGACAGATAACTGCCCCCGCTTAACACATCCTCCCGCTGCCTCATTCCATTCGCGGTGACGTAAACAGTGGCTCCCACGGCGTCGCGCGGGCTCCTCTTGCTTGTGGATGCTTTGCCGCCACCGATGAGCTTCAATTCCAGCCAGTGATTCTTGTCGTCGCTCACATTGCGCAACAGAACCGGATGCCCATCCATCACGTTGATCACCGCGTCGATCTTTCCGTCGTTGAACAGGTCGCCGACGGCCATGCCACGCCCCGCGATAATGTCGGCAAGGCCCGTGTCCTCGACCGCTGGCACTGGTTCGAATCTCTTCCCGCCCGCATTCCGGAAGAGCATCGGCCGCTGTTTCCAACTTGTGCCCCACGCATATTTATCCGCTTCTGGATACACGTGCCCATCTGCCATCAGCAGGTCTTTCCATCCATCGTTGTCATAGTCGATGAATGCATCGCCCCAACTGAGGAAGGGAACTGTGATCTCACCGAGGCCGACCTCGTAGCTCACATCGGTGAAGTTAGCCCCGCCTTCGTTACGGTAGAGGGGCTTGTAATTGTCAGAGAATGTCGTGTCGAAGATATCCAGCTTCCCGTTGTTTTCGAAATCGCCGACAGCAAGGCCCATCGAAGCGGTCTCCTTTCCTACGCCGTTCACCGCGAAGCCCGAATCGTAGCTCACGTCCTGAAAAGTTCCATCACCCTTGTTCAGGTAAAGATAATTCGGCGTCGAATCGTTGCCGACAATTAGGTCAGGCCTTCCGTCGTTGTTTACGTCCGCAAACACCGCGCCGAGCCCATAGTAGCCTGGCTTGTCAGCCACGCCCGCCTTCTCACTAACATCAGTGAATGTCCCGTCGCCATTGTTGCGGAACAGATGATCCGGTTCGCCTTTCAGGCCTCGCGGCCCGCAACTCACCGGCTCGCCTCTGAACATGCAGAAGGCGTTCCGTACGCCGTTCTGCTCAGCCACCGGAAGATGATCGCGATCGAAATGCAGGTAGCCGGCCACAAACAGATCAAGCCGCCCGTCGCCGTCGTAGTCGCCCCACGTCGCGCCCGACGACCAGTTTCCCAGCGTCACGCCGGCCCTCTCCGCCACATCAGTAAACGTGCCGTCGCGATTGTTGCGGTAGAGCCGATTTTTTCCCCAGTTGGTGACATAAATGTCCGGCCAGCCATCGTTGTCATAGTCGGCAATGGCCACGCCCATGCCCCATCGATCGTTCGTGACACCGGCCCGCGCGGCCACGTCGGTAAACGTGCCGTCGTGGTTGTTGTGAAAGAGCGCGGCGTGCGGCGGCGTTTCCTTGCCGTCCAGCGCATCAAAGGTCGATCCGTTCACGACATAGATGTCGAGCCATCCGTCGTTGTCGTAGTCGATTAACCCGATCCCAGAGCCCTTGGTCTCGACCAGATAAGTCTTCGCGGGTGCGCCCATCTTGTGCGTCCACTTCGTCAGCCCGGCCTTCTCTGAGATGTCCTCAAAGACGACTGGGCCGCTCTTCACGAAGCCGCCCTCGGTGATGGGCCTCCCCTGCGCGTCAACTTGAAAGGCATGTGGAGACTCGGACGTTACGCCAGTCCGCGTGTTCTGTGGTCGCGAGATTTCCGCTCCCGAAGATTGGTTTTGCGCGCGAAGAAATCCCAAAAATCCCGCCGCCACGAATACCCAAACGGCCACTCGACGTATTGCCTGGAACATTGCTGCCAGTATACGGATCTTGTTTGGGATCGTGATCGGCAGGCAGCTTCGCAGTCCTACGTCCCCGAAGGCGACGCCGGTTGTACAGTCTCAACCAGCCATCCTTTATCGCTCTTTACCAGATTGGCCGTCGCTGTCCTCTGCTGCCCAGCGTCTGAAGCGACGTTCGGAAACGCCGCTTTCATCTCCGTCGAACTTGCCCAGTCGGGAATCCCACTCGCTCCGTAGTGATACGTCACGCTGTAGCGCGCCGAGTTGGTGTCCGGCGGTGTATACCCGTCGATTGCGCTCACCTCCAAATGCCCGAAGCAGAAATTCCCATATCCCGGTTGCGTCTGGTCCGCCGTCCACGTCGACCGTCCCTTGTCGGACAGGTCGTAATCGTTCACCTGTTTCGATCCGATCAGGAACCGGCTCTTTTCTGCCGTTTTGCGCGTTAAGAATCCCGCATCCGTCAGAGCGTCAAACCCCTTGGTCTGCTCATCATTCGACGTATCGGCCTGCGCGGGAAACTTCATCGGAGCCGTCCACACACACTCCTGTTTGCCGCTGTAGTAGTTGTTGATTGCCAACTTGAACGCAGCCTGATCGACCGTGTTCGAGTGACACCCCGCGACCAACAGAATCGCTCCGCCGAACGCCACGCCCATCGTGCTGATTTTTCGCATGCCTGTCTCTCCTCCGGCATTGGATGCGAGAAAACGGGCAAGAGCGATTCCCTGTAGCCGATAAAGGTGCGTGCAACTCGGTCAGAGCCGCCCCACTGGACTTGGGGTGATCATTACTTTCGGCGAATCGTAGGCAAAAAAGAGTGTCCACTTGCTGCTGGGCGCTCTCGCGCGGACACATTCAGTGCCATCGCAGCAATCGAAGCCTTTGTCAGTACTTCAAGCATCGCCCGCTGTGCCTTTGCCCACACAGGATGTGCGGGGCACGCGTCCATCCGTTCACAGCTTCTTCCGTCAGCGAGGCAAACGTTCAGGCAGATGGGCCCGTCGATCGCCTCGATCACGTCGTACATCGAAGCGTCGCGCCCGCGCGGCAAGATCGCGAACCCGCCGGCTTTGCCGCGCCATGAAGCAATCAGCCCACCGCGCGCCAGCGCCTGCAGCACCTTCGACAGGAAGCTCTCCGGAGTATCCGTCGCCGCGGCTAATGCCGGCAACAGCACGCGCTTCCTTTCCGGCAGAGAGGCCAGGTACACCATGACGCGAATGCCATAATCTGCGGCGCGTGTCAATTGCATGGACGAATTGCATCTCTTCATAGCTCGACTCCGCAGAGTGCTTCATTCGGGCGCGGCTTCCCATCCAGATAACTTTCCAACCCGGAGGCTCGTCCGCAGAGTAGCTGAGGGTGTCACCGACTTGTGTATCACCCATCACAGACCTTCGTTTACCTCATCGGATAAATCTGTTTTTTCCAATGGAAATTGGAGAAGAACAGTCCAAATTAGGCTGCTCCGCAAAATTCTCGCTTTTGGTCTTTTATTCGGCACGAGAGTTCACCCGCGAGGACCTCATCGGACCTGGACTCTCCAATTCTCGGCGGTTGCCGATAACCAGAACGGCTGATGAAGCGAAAGGAAGCACCAGGACGTCATGCAATCGTTTCCCGCTGTTGACCCCATTCCCTTGCCGGCGCCGATCTGGCTCTTCAAGCTGCTTCACATCGTGACGCTCTCGCTCCACTTTGTCGCGGTTGAGATGTTGCTCGGGGGCCTGCTGCTCGCTGTGTTGCTCAGCCTCTTTCGCGGTTCCAAGCACTCTCATGTCGCCGCGCGGGCCATTGCACACCGACTCACCGTCGTCATGACCTACGTGATCAATCTCGGCGTGCCGCCACTCCTGTTCGCGCAGGTGCTCTATGGTCGCGCTCTGTACACCAGCAGCGTGTTGATCGGCGTGTATTGGATCTCCATCATCGGCATTCTGATGCTGACGTACTGGCTCCTCTATCGGTTCTCCGCTCGCCTCGATGCCGGCAAGTCCGCATGGTGGGTAGGACTGAGCGCATGGCTTCTCGCTGGCTTCATCGCGCGCTTGCTTTCCACCAACATGACGCTGATGCTGCGCCCGGAAGTCTGGCGTGACATGTATTCAGCTTCGGCTGCCGGAAGATTTCTTCCCACCGGCGACCCCACACTCACGCCACGCTGGTTGCTCATGCTCGCAGGCGGACTCTTCATCGGTGGTTTGTGGCTTGTCTATCTGGCAAGCCGCTCCACCTTCAGCGCAGATGAAAAGAAGTTCGTCGCGGGACTCGGTGGTAAGGTGGCCGCGTTCTTCGGCATCGTTTACCTCTTCGCTGGTTTGTGGGCAGCAGGCGTGCAGCCGTCAGCCGTCAAGGCCGGCTTGGCGACACATCCCCTTTATCACTTCGCTGCTTTCGCCGGTTACGGCTGGATGGCGCTGGTGGTAGTCGCCATACTGCTGGGTGCTTTCGCAGGCTTCGGCAAGGTGGCCGCCGGATGGCTTGGATGGTCGAGCGCTTTGCTGGCCCTGCTCACCGAGATCACATTCACCGTCTACCGCGATGCCGTACGCGACCTGACCTTGCTCAGCAAGGGATTCGATGTCTGGGATCGGGTCGTCGTCACCAACTGGTCGGTTGTCGGCCTTTTCCTCGTGCTCTTTGTAGCTGGCCTCGGTGTCATCGCGTGGCTCGTGTCTGTCGTGGCGCGCGCAAAAAAAGTCATGGAGAGCGCGGCCTGATCGCGCGAAAGGGGTTCTATGAGCCAAGTCTTGAATATTCCTCCCATCATCAAAGAGACTGCGGAACCCGGTGATCAGGCCTCGCGCCGCGCATTTCTCGTCGCCGCGGGTGCAGCCGGTCTTTGCTATACCGCCGCCCTCGCCTATCCCATCTATCGCTATCTGGCCTCGCCTGAGGAGATGGAATCAAGCGCCACGGCCGTCACCGAGGTGACACTAAAGGACGCGCAGAAAATTCCGTCAGGCTCGGTCCTCATGTTCAAGTTCGGCACCGCACCCGCCATGCTTATCCATCATGAAGACGGTCGCTGGATCGCCTTGACCGCAGTCTGCACGCACCTCGGCTGCACCGTGCAATACGAGCCGCAGGCCGACCGCATCCATTGCGGATGCCACGGCGGCGTGTACAACGCCTACACCGGCGCCAATGTCAGCGGACCGCCTCCCAAGCCTCTCAAGCTTTTCAAAGTCGCCGTGAACGAAATCGGCGTCAACGTCTCTCGTACCTAACGCCACAAGGATGACGGCATGACTTCAAAGACTGCTTCCATTTACGACTGGGTTGACGAGCGCCTGGGCCTGACTGAACTGGCTGCGTTCGCGCGCCACAAAACCGTCCCCGTCCACGCGCAATCGTTCTGGTATTACTGGGGCGGCATCTCGCTGTTCCTCTTTTTGGTTCAGTGCTTCACGGGTGTGCTTTTGCTCGTTTATTACCATCCCGGCGCGGACGCCTACGAATCCGTTCGCCAGATCACCTTCGTGATGCACTTCGGTTGGCTCATCCGCTCGGCGCATTCCTGGTCCGCCAACCTGATGATCTTTTCGATTCTCGTGCACATGTTCTCGGTCTACTTCATGAAGGCCTACCGCAAGCCGCGCGAATTCGGCTGGCTCAGCGGAATGGCTCTGCTTGGCATCGCGTCGGTCTTTGGATTCTCCGGGTACCTGCTGCCCATGGACGACCTCAGTTATTTCGCCACCAAGGTAGGCCTGCAAATTCCCGCCGCGATTCCGGGTATCGGCCCCATCATCGGCAACATGCTGCGCGGCGGTCTCGAGGTCAACGAGTTTACAGTGCAGCGTTTCTTCGCGCTCCACGTCGTTGTGTTGCCCGCGTTGTTCCTGCCTCTGCTCGGTTTCCATCTCTGGCTGGTGCAGCGCCACGGCAACGCCATGCCGCCTGCGGAAGAAGCCAAGCCGACCGTCGAGCGGAAGACCATGCCATTCTTTCCCAACTTCCTGCGCAAAGATCTGGCGATGTGGCTTATCTCGCTCAACATCCTTGCGCTGCTGTCCTCGGTGTTTCCATGGTCGCTCGGCAAGCAGGCAGACATGCTTGTGCCCGCGCCACAGGGCATCCATCCCGAGTGGTATTTCATGAGTCCCTTTGAAATGCTCAAGCTGCTCGGCTCCGTCCTGCCCGGAGAAGCCGGTGAAATCGCCGGCCTGCTCATCTTCACCCTTGGCATCGCTCTATGGGTTTTCATCCCCTTTTACGACACCACAAAGGAGTCCGGACGCCGCGGCCGCACCGCACACTACTTCGGCTTGATTGCAGTCTTTGCATTGCTGGCCACAACAGCTATCGGCTACTGGACCATCCGTTAAGACAGCTCCTAGCTGCTAGCCGCTAGCTTCTAGCCTGTTCTGCTTGATCGAAATGATTGGTTAACGCGAGTGGGTTAGAAGCTAGGAGCTGGCAGCTAGAAGCTAGGAGCTACAAAGTGAACTATCCCTTCTGGTACATTCCGCATCTTGGCTCGGGCTGGGTCATCGGCATCATCGCCATCTTCCACGTCATGATCTCGCAATTCGCCGTCGGCGGCGGCTTCTACCTTCCTATGGCCGAGCGGAAAGCGCTGCGTATCACCGATCCAGTGGTGCGCGCAGGATGGCTGAAGCAGTTGATCAGCCATTCCAAGTTTTTCTTCATTCTCACCGGCGTCTTCGGCACCGTCTCTGGCGTGGGGATCTGGTTCGCCATCGGCCTCACCCATCCTGAAGCCACCAGCACGCTGATTCATAATTTCGTCTTTGGATGGGCCATGGAATGGGTCTTCTTCCTGGTCGAGCTCACTACCGCGGCGGTCTACTACTACACCTGGAACCGCATCGACGAAAAGCTGCACCTCACCGTGGGCTGGGTCTACGCGGGCGCCTCGGCCGCGACGCTCATCATCATCAACGGCATCCTCGCCTTCATGCTGACTCCGGGCGACACCTGGCTTGCCGTTGCCGGCACGGGGCACGAAGCCAGCAAATTCTGGAACGCCTTCTTCAATCCAACTTACTGGCCGAGTCTGTTGCTGCGTGTCTGCGTTTGCACTTCATTGGCAGGTGTGTGGGCGCTCATCACCTCAAGCCGCATGGACGGCGACAAGCAGGCCGCCCTCAAAACCAGCATGGTCAAGTGGAGTGTAGCCTGGCTCGTTCCTTCCTTCGTCGCTACGCCATTCCTGATGGGGTGGTACCTCTTCATGGTTCCCGCTTCGCAGCGCGCCCTGTTAACCCTTGGCATCGACACCATCAACTCCGGCACGTTTTCTACCGTCACCCGAATGGCTCTGGTCATCATCATCACTTCGGCCACCATCGTCGGCGTCGCGTATTTCCTGGCCTATCGCAATCCGACCGACTTCAATCCTTCGCACGCCCTGGCCGTCCTACTTCTGGCCCTCATCGTCACCGGCGCCGGTGAATACAGCCGCGAAATGCTGCGCAAGCCCTACGTCATTGGCCGCTGGATGTATTCCAATGGAGTCCGCGTTCCTTCCGTGAGCCGCATCAATGCGCAGGGCTATCTGGTCACATCGAACTGGGTGTGGGGCAGTGCCGGCGCGGCCACCACGAGCTACTCACGCGGCGAAGCGATCTTTCGCGGGGAGTGCGGCTCGTGCCACACCCTCGATGGCTACCGGCCCCTGCGTCAATTACTCGACGGACGCGACCGCGCCAACATCCGCAACTTCATCGTCATGCTCCACCAGAACAAAGACGACTCACCCTACAAGAAGTTCATGCCGCCGATGGTCGGCACAGAGCAGGACGTGAACGACCTGACCGATTTTCTGAACGCGCAAGTAAATCCGCCCGCGCCAGCCGGACAAAAGCCATTATTGACTGCGCAAAGGTAAGGAATAGCGAGTAGGGAATAGTGAGTAGCGAATGGTGAACATCCGGCGAGAAGCTCGACTGCTCGCCGCCAAACTACGAGGTCTTTGAACGAACCTCTCAAACTTTGGTCTTCGGCTCCCCTCTCACTACTCCCTACCCAGCACATACGGCATCCCAAACCGCCCAATCTGGATCACAGACTTCGTCCCCGGCGGCCAGATGCGCAAGCTCGTGATGCCTCTCATCCCGGTGAGTAGATGCGCATCTGTCGTGCCTACCAGCGCTCCGGTCGCCGCCTCGTTGAAGTGCACACTCAGCAAATCGCCAGAGTGCGTGTAGCCGAACACGTATTCGCCGGGTTTCAACGAAACGCCGCCAATGCGGATTGGCGCTTGCACCACCAGGTAGTGCGAGTATTTTCCGTCGGCCGAGTAACCCGCCGTGATCAAAACCACCCCGGCAACATAACGCCCCTGGCTGTTGACGATGCCGCTCGCCGTGCGCATCTCGGTCTCAATGTGTTCCTTCTCGACCGGAGCGCGCGTAGGCAGCAGCGAAGCCAGCTCGACATCGGTCGCCTGACGCCAGATAGTCCTTTCTCCCTGCGCCAGCGGAAACAGCAACAACAGCAAAACTGCCGAACAAATCCCCTGTTTCATGGTTTCGCTTTCTTGAGTGATTCGAGCGGAACAATGCCGCGCTGGATTGCAGCCGTCGCCGCTTGCGTGCGGTCCGTCACTCCCAGCTTGCCCAGCAGGCTGTTGATGTGAGTCTTCACCGTAGCTTCTGAGATTTCAAGCTCGGTCGCGATCTCCTTGTTGCTCTTCCCATACACAATCTGCTCCAGCACATCGAACTCGCGCGGCGTCAGCTCTTCAGTGCCCATGCGCTCGGCAAGCTTCTGCGCGATGGCCGGCGGGATATGCGATTTCCCCGCGTGCACGGTGCGTATCGTCGCAATCAGTTCGTCGCTTGTCATGCCCTTCAGCAAGTACGCGCGCGCCCCGGCCTGCAAGGCGCGATAGATGTCCTCGTCTCCGTCGTACGTCGTCAATACGATGAACCTAGCTTGCGGCGTTTCCATGCGAACGCGCTGGATCACGTCAACTCCCCCCATGCGTGGAAGCCGTAAATCGATCAGTGTGATGTTGGGTTGATGCTTGCGAAATTGCGCAATGGCATCCACACCATCGGCGGCTTCCCCCACCACCTCGATCCCATCCACGACGTTCAGCAGCGCCACCAGCCCCTGGCGAACAACGTGATGGTCCTCGACCACCAGTACGCGAATCAATTCTTGTTCCACTTTTATTCCGCCTCTCGCGATGCCTCGCCCGGTCCCTCTTTGGGCGCCGGCGCATGCAAGCGTACCGACGTTCCCGATCCCGGTTCGCTTATCACTTCCAATGTTCCCCCGATTGCTGCCGCTCGTTCCCGCATCCCCGTAAAGCCATAGTGGCCCGGCGCCGATGCAGCTTCCTCGCTCATCGCGAACCCGCGCCCGTCGTCTCGCACTTCAAGAGCGATTTCCGCCGGACCGTAATCCAGTCGAACGGAAAGATGTTGCGCGCCCGCGTGCTTCTCTACATTATGGATGGCCTCCTGGGCCACGCGCAGGATTTCACGCTCGATGCCCGGCGAAAGCGGCCGATAGGCCCCAAAGACGCTGAATTTGGCTTCGGTCCCATGGCCATCGGCTCTCTCCGTTACGCGCCTCAATCGCACCGGCAAGGTCTTCTCTCCCGAATCCTGCGACCGCAGCGCCCAAATCGACTGGCGCGCCTCAGCGAGACCTTCCCGTACGTGCGTGCGCGTCGTATCGAGTTGCCGCGTGGCGGCGTCCACCTTGTTGTGTCGCAGAAGTTCAGTCACCACTTCCAATTGGACCGAAATGCCAACGTAGCCCTGCGCCAACGTGTCGTGAATCTCGCGCGCGATGCGACTGCGTTCCCCGAGCACCGCCTTGAACTCACGCTCGGCATGCAGCAGGCGCCGCTTCAACAGCGTCGCCACCAGGGCCGCGGCAGCGATGGTTAGCAGCAGATAGAACCAGATGGTCTGATAAAAATGCGGCAGCAACTCAAATTGCAATGCCGTGCCTTGCAGGTTCCACACCCCATCGTTGTTGGCTGCCTGCACGCGAAAGGTGTACTTCCCCGGCGGAATATTGGTGTAGTAGGCAACGCGCCGTGCGCCCGCATCCGTCCATTCGTGATCGAATCCGTCGAGCATGTAGCGGTAACGCACTTTTTGCGGCGCGACGAAACTCAACCCTGCGTAATCGAACTGGAAGTGGTTATGTCCTGCATGAACTCTCAACCGAAAGTCTGCCCCCCGCAGGGGTGCGTCGACGTCGTCGACGGCAAAGCGCTCCACAACCACCGGCGGCGGCACAGTATTCACCGGGAAGTGAGCCGGATCGACTTCGACCAGCCCTTTCGGCGTTGCGAACCAGAGATATCCGTCGCGCGACCGCCATGCGGAAGGATGGCTGTTGATGGCTGTCTCTCGGCTGCGCAACCCATCGGCTGCGCCAAACTCGATCCAGTGCGCGCAGTCCACCGTCTTAGTGCCATCGCAGCGTGCAATTCCCTTGCCGGTTGCGAACCATAGATGATTCTGTCCGTCGTCAAGAATTGCGCGGACACTTGTATCTTTCAACACACTGTCTTTCACCGCGGAAAGCTTTTCGCCCTCCCACAGGTTCCATCCATGGTCCTGCGTGCCAACAAGCAACGTTCCACCAGCGCGCGGAAGCAACGCCGTCACCACGTTGCTCGAAAGACCATTGGCGGTTGTGTAGTTGACAATCTTGCCGTCCTTGAGTCGCGAAAGTCCCGCGAACGTCGCAATCCAGAGGCTTCCCTTGCTGTCCCGCGCCATCGCGCCTACCAAATCGCTGCCTAATCCATTCGCCTGCGTGTACGTTTCTTTGCGCGCCGCCAGACGCATCGCGTTATTGCCGCCACCCGCGAATGTCCAGTGCGCAAGCCCGCGCCGCGTGCCGATCCAAAGGGAGCCGTCCGTATCCACGAGAAGCGAGCGAATGAAATCATCGGGCAGCCCGTCAGCAGATGTAAACGAATCGACTGCGCTCCCGCGAATCCGATTCAGCCCATCGGGCGTCCCCACCCACAAGTCGCCGCTCTTTGAAGCCGCCAACGAAAGAATCACATTGCTCAACAGAACATCGCGGACAGCATAGGTTGTCGTCGCGCCCGGAATGCTTATGCTGCGCCGCAAAACATTCAGGCTGCCGCCGTCTGTCCCCACCCACATCTTGCCTGCGCTATCTTCCACCACCGTACTCGTTGCGTCCGAAGAGAGCCCTTCTCGCGTACCGATGTTATGAAACCGCGTGTCGCGCAGAACCTGCAAGCCATCGGTCTCGGTCCCTGCCCAAAGATTTCCCTCGCGATCCTCAAACAGCGACAAAACCGACGCTCCGGCGAGCGGATCGGTCGCAGGAAGCACTTGAACCTTTTCGCCACACCAGCGCGCCAGCCCGCCGTTGGTCCCGACCCAGAGGCAGCCTTCGCGGTCCGCCAGCAGAGCCTGAATCCTCGTTCCGGGCAACTCGTGGCCCACGGTCAAGACCAACGGTCGTGCCTCGTGCTGGATCACGACTGCGCTTCGAGTCGCTGATGCGGTTCCTCCTCCGGCGAGCTTTGTCGCAAACACGATCTCGCCCTTCGGCGGCCCGGCTGTCATCTCCGCCCTTGACCATCGCTTTCCGTTGTATTCCGCTGCTTCCTCGGTGGTCTCGACGCGCAATCTTCCTGCCCGCGTCGCCTTCAACCCGGTGATGGCGCCTTCAGGAGCCCCGTCGTGCGCTCCCAACCGTGCGACAGCTCCATCTTTCAACCGAGCCAGACCGTCGGCCGTTCCCACCCAAAGTGTTCCGTCCGGCGTCTCGAACAAGCTGCGGATGTCGCCGCTCGGGATGGCCGGCCTCGAACTCTGGTCCAAAACCAGGAAAGAAATTCCATCGAACCGGACCAATCCCGCTTCCGTGCCAAGCCAAATAAAGCCGTCGCGCGTCTGCACCAGGGCATGCACGCTGTTCTGCGGCAACCCGTTTTCCATCGCCCACGATTGGCGTCCGAATTCGGCCAGTGGCGTTGTTGGCTCAAGCGCCGAAGAGGTCAGCCCACCAGCCACCATCAGCGCACCAACCAGGCTCCAAATCGCACGATGGACCTCCTGTCTCAGCTCGCCTTCGCGCCGTTCGTGCAATTCCGTGTTGGCCACTGTGTCGATCAAAGGTTCGCGCGGATTACGCCTGCGGCTCCATTGCATTAGCGTCAACGCGCATATCCACAGTAATTGGGTGGGGCGTGGAATGCACACGCGGCTCGGTCAAACTCCACCTTTGGGAGGAGCGCGGAATCACTGGTCGGGAGGAGTCCGGGGTCATTCGAAGGACTCAAGACAGGATGGGAGCTGCCCTTTAGCCTGTGATTGTCTCCTGAATTTCCTTTACATCACTTGCGTGTCAATTCCGGGTGGTCGCCTCTCGCGGGGCGCCACCCGATTTTTTTTGCGCCCCTTTCTCTTGAACAACTTACCGGGCAGAATCGTTCCTGTTTTGGAACGGGAGCATGACCTTCGGATGGTTCTGCCCTGTTTGGGGCATTCCCGTAGTTTCCACCCCCGGTTACTCTGTGCACGTTACCCGGAAAAGGGGGGGCGGTTCCTATGGAATGTCACTTCGATGCACGCTCAGCGTGCACTTGGCTTGCTGCCTTGGTTCTCTTGCCATTGGGAGCGCGCGCGGCGACCGTCACCGGCAACAATCCCATCCCGCTGCACGTCACGACGTCCACCACGGACGATAGTGCTCAAAAAATCGTCAACCTGATGCGGGCCGATAGTTACAACTACCTGAGCACCAAATCACCTACCGTGTGGATGATTCCGTTCAACGGCGATCATATGAAGAATATTAAGGTCGTCGTCACGGTGAAGGACTCCACCATGGTGGTCTTTGTCACGGTAGCCGAAAACCAGCACCTGCCGGTGACCACCGACTTTATGCGCACTCTGCTCGTACAGAACCACGAGTTAGATCGGGTCAAGGTGGGCTATGACCGGGAAGGCGACCTGTCGGTCCGCATCGACAGCAGCATTCGCGTGATGGACGCTGCCGAGCTGCGTGAAATCGTGAACCAGGTGAGAAACGCCTCGGACGAGATTTACGGCATGATCGAGCCGAGTCTGCTGCAGTAGCGAACTCGGGACCTCGAAGACCAGCCTCACACGAGACGGTCGCAACCCGGCCTGCGATCCCGCGTCTCGGACAATTCTCAAGAACCTGCGACGCATTCCTCGGGAGCAACTTCTGAGTAGTCCACGCCACGGCCGTGATTGATAGGCGGCAAACTCGCCTTTTCAGTCGCCCACCTTAGGACGGCCGGAAAATCCACTGATCTTGCGGAGTTCGTCGGCATCCATCAGATAGCCATCCATCATGACCCATCGCGTATTTCTAAGATCGCCAATCCGGTGTGAAGGGTCTCCTTCCACCAGGACCAGGTCGGCATTACGCCCGACAGCAATGGAGCCAGTAGAATTCTCCACGCCCACGAGCCGGGCCGGAACTACGGTCGCAGCCGCAAGCGCCTCTTCAGGTGTGAAGCCAACATTCACATAGAGCTCCAACTCGCGCACCAGTTCCAGACCCGTATTGTCAGTGCCCGCCACAATAGGAATTCCGTCCTTGTGGATCAGCGCGACAAGCTGAGCGAGTTTATCGAAACTGTGCCGGAAGTCTTCTCGCGTAAGGTCCTTGGGAACGGCAAAGCCGCCTTGGCGGAAGCCTCGTTCGGTCGAAGGAGGCAACGTTCCCACATAGGGGGCGTAGGCCGGGGAGAGATCCCCGTTCTCGGGCACAAAGAGAGATTCGGCGACCACGAGAGTCGGGTCCACATAGATGTGCTTTTCTGCCATCGTCGCGAGCAGAGGCTTGATTGGCGCTTTGTCCAGATCGACGTCTTTGGCGTATCGTCCGGTGCCGTTGAAGCGGTTGATGCCGTTCGATGTATCGACCACATCCTTGGGCATGGCTTCCATCATGACGAAGTAGATGTGCGTGATTTCGTCGTATCCCGCGGCAATTGCCTCAGAGGGAAGCATCCTCGCGGGAACATGGCCATGCACGTGCAAACCAAGCGCATGGGCTTCAGCAGCAGTTGGAGCAACCCAGGCCGGGTTAAACGAACCGTAAATCTTGATTGCGTCGAAACCATCGGCCTTCGCCTTGCGCACTGCGGCCAGTGCCTCATCTGCGGAGGTGACCACGGTTCCCATTTGCGCCGTATTCGGCCCCTTGCCATCGATGAGCATGGAAGGATAGACATGGGGAGCCAGCAGATCTCCGGCTGCCCTGCGGTGGGCGCGTGCGAGTGTCAGATCATTGTTGTTTCCCGGGTCGCGCACAGAGGTGATGCCAAGGGAGAGGAGGAAGGGGCCGCTGAAGTCGTCGCCGACATGCTGGTGAGAATCCCAAAGACCCGGCACCAGCGTTTCGCCGGTTCCGTCAATCACCTTTGCTCCAAGGGGAACCTTCGTAGCGGAGGTACTTCCAACCGCCACAATCTTTCCGCCTTGTACCACCACGGTTTGATCGTCGGCAAAGTGATTGCCTTCAACGAACGCACGAACATCCTGAAAAACTATCGGAGCGGTCGCCTTCTGCAGCATTCGCCTGGCGATCGCAGGGCTCCGGGTGGCCAGTGCTTCGTCCTGAGCCTTTTGCAAGGTCTTGAGCGCATCTTCATACCCGGCCGGGAGGCAAGCCAGTCCGCTCACTAGGCCGAAGAACCTGCCGTCGGCGGTCGTCCAGATGGGAAACGGCGACGGACCCAGACCCGTGATCGCCCATGCCGTGACATGCAGTTCGCTGGGCCCTCGGCCAATGACGGTCTCGGTCAACTTTTCTGCCTGTGCGCGACCACCCGGCAACATGGGCATCGATTTGTTGGGAGCGGCGAGGAGATCCTCCAGAAAGATCGCCGTTCCGTCGGCAGTTGTTCCTCCCATTGAGTTATAGAAAGCCGGTGACGTGTAGTTGGACTCGCCCTCGTCAACGGGACTCTTCCAGCTGGCATGATGCCCTTCGATGCGAAAGGTCTCCGCCGCATCGCCATTGGGGGTGAATCCGCGCACTACCCATAGGGAGGGCATGCGATCGGGCCCGAGCTTGACCTCCTGGTCAATCTCCCACGTCTGGCCCCGGAGCAGAATGCTCTCGCGAGACATACGCGTGCCATCCGGGGCGGTCCACATGTAGGAGTGACCGTTGACTCCGGACGTGGAAAGGATCGTGAACTCACGGGCGTCTTTCGGTGGCTTCGCGAGTTGTTCAACCGGCACCTGCGCCAGCATAGTGGCGGTGTCGTTGAGCAACATGAATGGCATCATCAGAGTGGTCGCAACAACGAGCCGCAGCAGTGGCAAGGAACACCTCGCGAGTCATCCTGGCATCGGTTTTTGGGGAAGGGATTTCAGTGAGCCGCATGCTATCACATGGAAACCTCCCTTTTCATTGTTGATTTTCCGCAGCTACGCGACAGCATCACTCGGCCCCGCAAATCGAGCTCGAAGAAGAGGAAAACTGCGGCGTAAGTCGAGTTGCTGGCGCGTGACCCCATCCAGAAGCGGCCACTCCACTAAGATCCATTTACGCGCGCGAAATTGCCCTCTATTCTGCTAGCCTTTGTTCGCATGGAAACCGCAAACCTCCGACTCGAAAAACGCCCTCCTCTCGCCATTGTCACCATTACCCGGCCCAAAGTTCTGAATGCTCTCGACGCCGCAACGCTGACCGAACTGGATGCGGCCTTCAACGAACTTGCTGACGACGCCGACATTCACGTCATCCTGCTCTCTGGCACTGGGGGCCGCGCCTTTGCCGCCGGCGCCGACATCCGAGAGCTCGCTCCACTCACTCCCGAGGAAGGCCGGTCATTTGCGTTGCGCGGTCAAGCCATCTTTCGCAGAATTGAGACGCTCGACAAGCCCGTCATCGCCTGCATCCAGGGGTTCGCCCTCGGCGGCGGGTGCGAACTGGCGATGGCCTGCAGCCTGCGCCTCGCAGCAGACGATGCCCGCATGGGCCAGCCGGAGGTAAAACTCGGCGTCATCTGCGGGTACGGCGGAACACAGAGGCTGCCTCGGCTGGTCGGCCGCGGTGCCGCGCTCAAGCTTCTGCTTACCGGCACAGTGATCGACGCCCAGGAGGCGTTCCGCATCGGCCTTGTCGATGAAGTCGTGCCCGTCGGACAGCTGATGCAACGCGCCGAAACGTTAGCTCTTGAGATCGCCGCCAACGCACCCCTCGCCGTCGCCGAAACGTTACGCGTGGTTGACGAAGGGATCGACCTGTCCCTCGAAGCCGCTCTTGAGCGCGAGGCCGCGGGCTTTGGTCATCTCTGTGGAACCGCCGACAAGACGGAAGGGACACAGGCTTTTCTTGCTAAGCGGGCCGCCATATGGGCGGGCAGATAAGCTTGCACCCGGCTGGTATTCTTGAAGAGTGATTCATGCCGTGCGGGTAAGGGAATTGGCAGCAATGGGCCTGCTTTTGCTGGTGGCCCTCACTGCGTGCCACAAGGAAGAGCAGGCCGTGGAAGGCGTCGCCCAGAAGGCGGCCAACGCCGAGCGCCAGGCTCAGGCCACAGCAACGCTCCGCGACCAACAGAGGGCTCAATTAGCCGGCATCCCGTTGCCCACCAAAAGTCTATACATCGACATTCGGGAGCCCGGCGCCTGGGCCAACCCGTTCCTTTCGGTGGAAGCGGATTCTCTGGATCTGCGTGTCAACCTCGCCGATGCCAACCCCAGCCCGGTGGGCGAGGGAACCATGCTGCGGCCCGCAGCCGCGCGGCGCCAGGAATTGCAGCTGCGGCCGGCGGACCTGGCTGCGGCTATCGTCGCGCTGCCGCCAAGCGCATGGCGGTATGGCCGCGTCATCGCCGTTGCCGAAGCCCCCGGAGCCAGTCCCAAAGATCGCGCTAAAATCCGCCGCAACGTCGAAGCCGCCATTCAGCAGCTCAACGACATCGGCATCCTCGTCGAAGAGTGGCCTGCGCGGTAAGGTGAAGTCTCCAGGCAAGCGCAGCCGACGCGCTGGATCGGCACCACGAGCCAGCGACCGATGCATACTCGCGGCAACAGACGCTTCCGACGCGCTACTATTCCCGAGTGAGCATTTCCTCGCTGCCCATCCTCAACAACTTCACACCGCTTGATCACGAGCGATTCGCGGCTCATCGCGAACTTGAATCCCGCCTCAAGGCCACTGTCCACGGCGACGTGCTGTTTGACCTCGGTTCCCGCGCCCTCTATGCAAGCGATGCTTCGAATTACCGGCAGCTGCCCATCGGCGTTGTTTATCCTCGCGATGCAGCCGACGTGGAATCCGCGCTCGCCGCATGTCGCCTGCTGGGCGCAGCGGTGTTGCCGCGCGGCGCGGGCACCAGCCTCGCCGGCCAGTGCGCCAATGTGGCCGTCGTCTTCGATTTCTCACGGTACATGAACCAGCTGGGCGCGATCGACGCAGCCGCCAAGCTCGCCACCGTCGAGCCCGGCATCGTGCTCGACCGCCTGCGCGACGCGGCAGAACAATATCACCTTACCTACGCGCCCGATCCCGCCACTCACTCACGCTGCACTCTCGGTGGCATGATCGGCAACAACAGTTGCGGCGTGCACGGCCTGCTGGGCGGCAAGGTCGCCGACAACGTGGAATCCCTGGACATCGTGCTCTACGACGGCACGCGCATGACCGTGGGCCGCACCAGCCTCGACCAACTCAACAGCCTGATTCACGCGGGTGGCCGCGTCGGCGCAATTTACGCTGGCCTCGCGCGTATTCGCGACCGCTACGCCGATCTGGTCCGCGAAAAGTTTCCGCGCATTCCCCGCCGCGTGTCCGGATACAACCTCGATGAGCTGCTTCCCGAAAACGGCTTTCACGTGGCGCGTGCACTCGTCGGTAGTGAAGGCACCTGCGTTACGGTGGTCTCGGCGAAGCTCAACCTCACGGCAAGTCCGCCGTTCCGCGTCCTCACAGTGCTGGGATTTCCCGACGGATTCCTCGCCGCCGACGCGGTTCCGCTCGCGCTCGAACACGGCCCCATCGGCCTCGAAGGGTTCGACCATCTGCTGGTCGAATTCATGCGGCGAAAGGGGCTCGCTCTTAGAGAACTCGATCAACTCCCCGCTGGCGTGGGCTTTCTGTTGGTGGAGATGGGAGCGTGGACCTCCGAAGAGGCGCGCTTCAAAGCGGAAGCGCTGATTCACGATTGCCGCGACTGGCCCTGCGCGCCTGCCGCGCACATCTGCACGCCCGAGGAAGCTGCGAGCGTGTGGTACGTGCGCGAATCAGCATTGGGCGCGGTCGTATTTGTGCCCGGCGAGCCCGACCGCTGGGAGGGTTGGGAAGATGCGGCCGTGCCGCCCGCTAGGCTTGGAGCTTACCTCCGCAGCATCACGGCGCTGATGAACGAATATGGCTATCGCAGTCCGCTCTATGGGCACTACGGCCAGGGCTGCGTGCACATGCGCATCAACTTCGATTTCCGCACGGAGCAGGGATTGCGCAATTTCCGTGAGTTTCTCGATCGCGCGACCGATGTTGTGCTGCACTTCGGCGGATCGCTGAGCGGCGAGCACGGCGACGGCCAGGCCCGCGCGGCGCTGTTGCCCAAAATGTTTGGGCCAGAGCTGATGCAGGCATTCCGCGAATTCAAGGCGCTGTGGGATCCGGACAACCGCATGAATCCCGGCAAGCTGATCGATGCGATCCGTGTCTATGATCCAGTCGAGAACTTGAAGCAACCCCTGCGGGGTGGCCGATTGCCTTCGGCTCGCTCGCGCCCGAAAAAAGGCGCGGGAATGGAAATCGAGGAGCACGATTCGAGAACCGAAATGGCCCATCGAGAGGAGGAAAAAGCTCTCGAAACGCACTTCATCTTCGCCAACGATGGAGGGTCGTTGGCGCACGCGACCGAGCGGTGCGTGGGCGTGGGCGCATGCCGCAAAACAGAAGGCGGTGTCATGTGTCCCAGCTACCGCGCGACGGGCCAGGAGCAGCACTCCACGCGCGGACGGGCGCACCTGCTCTGGGAGATGCTCGAAGGAGCGTTGCGCGAAGAAGGATTTCGCAGCAAGGCCGTGCATGAAGCGCTGGATCTTTGCCTGAGCTGCAAAGCCTGCAAGACGGAATGCCCGGTGCAGGTCGATATGGCCGCTTACAAATCGGAGTTTCTGGCCCAACATTACAAGGGCCGATTGCATCCGCTGCACCACTATGTCTTCGGATTCGCCGACAAAATGGCTCGCTTCGGTTCGCTCGCTCCGGCACTCACCAACTCGATTCTCACTGGACCAATCACGGGTTCGCTGATCAAACGCATCGTCGGTATTGCGCAGGCAAGGGAATTGCCGAGACTCGCGCCTGTCAGTTACATGAAATCTCGCGCATTTCAACGCAAGAATCTTTGGGAGCGCACAGGCCAAGAGCGCGAACCGCAGTTTGCTCCGCCGCAGGTGGAGCAGGTGCCCGAAGGGCGATTGCCTGGACGGCCAGTCCTGTTGTGGGCGGATACGTGGAATAACTACTACCACCCGCAAACCCTCGCCGCGGCTGAATCCGTCCTGACCGCCGCGGGTTTTGCAGTCACAACCCCGAAGGGCCACATCTGTTGCGGCCGACCGCTTTACGACTTCGGTTTTCTGGGCGCGGCGCGCCGCTACTTGGGCCGCGTACTCGATCGCATGAATCCGCAAATCGACGATGGCCTGCCCTTCATTTTTCTAGAACCAAGCTGCGCCAGCGTCTTCAAGGACGAACTCCACGAGCTATTCCCCAACGACCCGCGCGCGCGGAGATTGCGCGAACAGGTCTGGCTCCTCGCCGACTGGTTAGCGGCCGAGGCGCCGCCCGATTTTGCAGCAGGCATGCTCGGGGGATCGCACATTCTCGTCCACGGCCATTGCCACCACAAAGCTGTTTTTGGCGGAGCAGGCAACGAGATTGCCGTGCTTCGCCGCGCGGGCGCGACCGTCGAACCCATCCATGCAGGCTGCTGCGGCATGGCGGGCCCGTTTGGATTCGAGGCGGAGAAATTCGAAGTCTCGAAGAAAATTGCGCAGGATGGTCTACTTCCTGCTGTCCAATTTGCCAGTCCCGAAACCATCATCGTCTCCGACGGATTCAGTTGCCGCGAGCAGATCAGCCAGCTTGGCCGAAGGCCGGCGATGCACTTTGCGGAGGCGCTTGCGCGGGGCTGGAAGTCCCCTGCGCTACCATGAAGTTTCACCAATCGAATCGCAGCATTGGGGCCGCGCATGTTTGTCGTTGTCTGGCAATTTGAAATTGCCGAAGAGAAGATTGCCGCGTTTGAAGCGGCCTATGGTTCAGAGGGTACTTGGGCGCAGCTTTTCCGCAACTCGGCGGACTACAAGGGAACTGAATTGCTCCACGATGCCTTCGATTCGGGAAAATACCTGACCATCGATCGGTGGTCCAGCGAACAGGCCTTCCGTGCGTTCCGCAAGCAGCATGATGCCGAATACGAGACCCTCGACCGAGCCTGCGACGCTCTAACCACCCGCGAGACGCGCATCGGTGCGTACACCGCTTAGCCAAATTCCCGGGCGCAATCACCGATCAACTGTTCAGACGGCGCCGCATCCCATACCACACGCCTGAGAGCGGCAATGCCACACTTCGCATCGATCCCACAGCGCCCTAATGCGTATTCAGCTGCATCTGCGCCGGTGTTCGCGCGTAGTAGCCCGAAGTAGTGCGTACCTTCACGTTCGGCTTGTCCACCTGCACCTGCAGCGCATGGTACTCGTTGGCCCGATCGCCGGGAGCCGCCTCGAAGGTGAGCTCGTAGCTCGCGCTCGCATCGCGAACCGCCGTGTTCAACGCGCCGGAAATATCTCTTCCGTTAATAATCACCTGTCCTCCGGAATGTTCGGCCAGGACCTGTAGCGCGAGATCGGCATACTCGGCGTTTTTTGCAACGGGGACGCCTTTCAGGTAACCCTGATAGTAAAACGGATTCGTTCTGCCCAGGTCGAACGGATCAAGGCAGTAGAGTGCGATGTTCGCCTCGCGCAATCCGTTGGTGAATTGAACAATGGAATTGAACACCCAGGTCCGCTGTTTTAAATCCGCTTCGTCTCCTGCCCTGGGAAGCAGCGGCCACCCCGGACTGATGACGAGAATCAATTTGCGCCCCGGCTGCGTCGCTTCATAGGCCGCAAGCTGGCCAAGTTGGCTGAGCGACATCTGCAGCATGTCTGCTGCTCCGTAGAAGCCTGTGCCCCGGCCAATGATCCGCAGCTCCGATTGAGTCTTGTTAAAGCCGGCGAGCAAGGCGTTGCCGTCTCGGGTAGAACCGGCCCCCACCTTCAGGCCGCTATCGGCAAACACGCCGATGCTGGTCGGATTCGCGAGTTCGCCGCCATCCTCTTTCAGAAACTGCCCCAGCTCTTCGCGTTCGCGCGCAACGACGTCAAATGCTGTATTGATCATGTCGACCACGACGATCACGTGCACCGGGCTCCCCTTGTTTTCTAGAGCGCGAAATCTGACCAGCTTTTGCGGCTGCTTGTTGTCGAGCAAAGTAAAGTTGCCTTCCTCCAATCCAGCCACCGGATGGCCCAGCTTGTCAGAGACAACGACATTGATCGAGATACGTCCGCTGGCCGCGGCTTGCTCCGCAGGCGTGCCCAGGCTGGACGCGGGGCCGGCGCTGGGGCTGGACTGCGTTTGTGCGGGTGGCACAGGATCTTGCGCAGCAGCGGTCGCGGACCCCGCCCCGACGGTCAGAACTCCAACGATCACCGAAAGCCCAATAAGTGCTGCGCGATTCAAGCGGCGAGAAGAGTCCACGAGATCCCCCCATAGTTGAGATGTATGCGGCGCTGGAATGTTGCAGGTTCACGCAGTGTGACAACGACTACACTCCCCGAAATTATTCCCCTTTTCTTCGCTTTTTCCCTGTTTTTAACAGTCTCATCCTGCTACAATCCCCTCGAATCTATTCCAAGCCGCCGCGTGTTTTCATTCCACAATCAGGGTCGCGCCAGGCGAGCATCTTTTGAGGAGTTTCCGCCATGGCCGTAGTCGACGAACGTGCGAAAGCTGTAGATATTGCACTTGCGCAAATTGAAAAGCAGTTCGGCAAGGGGTCCATTGTGCGGCTCGGCTCAAAAGAAGCCCTGCTGCCAATCGCCGTCATTTCAACGGGATCCATCAGCTTCGATGCGGCTCTCGGTGTAGGCGGACTTCCCCGCGGCCGTGTGACTGAGGTCTTCGGGCCCGAGTCTTCGGGCAAAACGACCATCACCCTGCAAGTCATCGCCGAAGCGCAGCGTCTGGGTGGCTTGGCGGCCTTTGTCGACGCGGAGCACGCCCTCGATCCCGCCTACGCGCGCAAACTCGGTGTGGATATCGACAATCTTCTGGTATCGCAGCCCGATTCGGGGGAGCAGGCTCTGGAAATCACCGAGGCACTGGTCCGCTCCGGCGCCATCGACGTGTTGGTGGTCGACTCGGTTGCCGCGCTCGTCCCCAAGGCCGAGCTCGACGGAGAGATGGGCGACTCCCACATGGGTTTGCAGGCGCGGCTCATGTCGCAGGCCCTGCGCAAACTCACTGGCACAGTTTCCAAATCGCGCACCGCGCTGATCTTCATCAACCAGATTCGTGAAAAAATCGGCGTCATGTTCGGCAACCCCGAAACCACCACCGGTGGCCGCGCGCTGAAGTTTTATTCGTCTGTGCGTGTGGATATCCGCCGCATTGCCGCCGTCAAGGAAGGCGACACGGTCGTCGGCTCGCGCACCAAGGTCAAGATCGTCAAGAACAAGGTGGCCGCGCCGTTCCGCGAGGCGGAGTTCGACATCCTCTATGGCGAAGGCATCAGCCGCGAAGGCGACGTATTGGACCTCGCCGTGGCGCAAAACATCGTGGAGAAGTCGGGTGCCTGGTACAGCTATGCCGGCGAGCGAATCGGACAGGGCCGCGAAAACACGCGCGGTTTCCTGAAGGAGAATAAGGACATCTTCGCCAAGATGGATGCTGAAGTGCGCAAGAAGATGGGAATTGGCGCCGCTGCTCCCGCAGAGGTCCCTGAGATTCCGGCTGCCGGCCCGGCCGAAGCTAAAGAAGCCGTCCGCGTTCGCAAGGGATAGAAACGTTTCTGAAAAAGGCGATTGCAATCAAATGCAATCGCCCTTTTCTCGCCTCATCTTAGATTCTTTCTATTCTATTGTTGCTTTATATTCTCATCTGAAATACTCTAAGAGTGAGAGGGATCATGACGAAATATGATCCGCTCTATGCAGGTTACCGTGGACGTAGATATTCGGCGGGAGATGCTCGTGTTTCGCGTGACTCAGCGATAGGGCGTTGCGATTTCCAGGTGTTTATCAGGAGCGATACGCATGACACTCAGTGAAGAAGTTCAGCAATACCTCAACGCCAACTACGTTGCGCCGGCACGGACGCGGGGCCAAACGAACATCGAGGTCAAAGCGGGAGATATTCACTGCAAACTGGGCTGGAGTCGTCGGGTCTCGCTGGTTTGCGCCGCACTCTCTTCAAAGAAGCTTCAGCGCAAGGTCGGGCTACGCCTCACCGAAAAAGAGGGACCGCCTTCGGGCCAAAGCCCAACGGTCGTCTTCCATTTCGAGATACTCAACTCACCTGACTCAGCCGCTGCGAGCCATGCTGGAAAAACGACGATCGATCTCATGGATCTCTACGGCATCGGCGCAGAAGCCTTTAAACAACTCGGCGGCGGAGAAGCCTACCTCAATCGCGAACGAGAAGAATTTCGTTTTCCAACGGAAGATTATCCGTTTAACGGTAGAAAGAAATGAGCCGCGTCTATTGGGACGCGATGATCTTCATCTACTTGATTGAAGGTCATCCCGACTACGCGCCTCGCGTGCGAGTCATCCACGAAGAGATGGTCCGGCGAGGCGATCTTTTGTGCACGAGTGTCTTTACTTTGGGCGAAGTTCTGACCGGGCCACGTAAAATTGGAGCGCAGGACCTCGTCGATCGAATCCGTGCATTCTTTTTCAAGAGTGATGCCGTGGAATTGCTTCCTTACACGATTTCGACTGCAGATCGCTACAGCATCATCCGCTCAAGCGTCAATGTCAAAGCCGCCGACGCAATCCACCTCGCCTGTGCCGCCGAATCCGGAGTCGAGCTCTTCATCACGCACGACAAGTCGCTTCAGAAGCTCGCAATTCCAGGAATTCACTTTATTACGGGCCTGGATACCAGTCTCTTCTAGCCTGGAACAGCGGTTGGCCGGAATTCGTACACCTTGCATGCTGTCTGTTCCCGGCGCCTGCACTAAACTTGGAACACGCATGAAGATTGTCGGGCGAACGACATCGTTGGTGTTCCCGCGCTTGATCCTCGGCGGGCTTGCGATGGCCTGTGCGTGTTTAGCGCAGATCGCCCCCGTGCCCACTCAGCCCAAGAGCGCGTTCTCCAGTTCAGCCGCGCCCGCAGCTTCCGCCGTAGCCCCAGTTCCTACTGCGCCCTCCTCCATCCGCACCGTTCTCAATCTCAACGGCCCCTGGCGCTTTCAACAAGGCGACGACCTGGAGTGGGCCGAGCCCGGCTTCGATGACTCCCACTGGCAAACAGTCATCCTCAGCGAGCCGCTCACCACGCAGGGCGTCGATTCCTACACCGGCTACGCCTGGTATCGCATGCGTCTCGGGCCGGAGCAGCTTGCGCAGTTCAAAACAGCGCCCGCGAATGCACCGCTGGAATTGCTTGTCTCCAGCGAAGGAGTTGGGCAGCTCGATGTCTTCGTAAACGGCTTGGAAGCAGGGCATACGCGCGGTATGACGGAACGGCAGGCGATGTATCAGTCGCCTCCATTCGTCGTGCGGCTCTCGGGCACTGACGCCGCGGGTTCAGCCGTCGTTGCGATTCGAAGCTGGGCTGGTCCGCCGTACACCGTCGGGCGCGGCCTCGTCGACAAGATCGAACTTGGCACGGACGACGACGTTGCCGACCGCTTGTCCATGGCAATCGGCCGACAGTGGAATGAACACGTCACTGCGGCGCTGGGGGTTACGTTCCTGTTCCTATGCGTGACGGTGCTGGGGGCGGCGCTCTACACCTGGCAGCGCCATCACCCCGAGTATCTGTGGCTCGCGCTTCTCTGCCTTTCGGTCGCTGCCGGGGGAGCCGCGGACGTGGAATTCGGCCTGGCCGCGATGCCCGTGGACATCTACCGCCTTTTTAGTTCCTGGATGGGCCGCATCTTTATGGCCGTCACTCTCGAATTTGTGCTTCGCTTCACGGCCACCGAGGAGCGAAGGACTGTGCGCATCCTGCAGGTTGCCGTGCTTCTGCTGCCCTTCGTGGCCATGACGCCCTTTCAGCAGGCGTACGAAGTTCTCTCGGTCGCAGCCGAAATTGTTTTCTGCGCCATGGTCTGCGTATTGCTCTATCGAGCCTGGCGGCGCGGCAAGCAGGAAGCCGGCGTCATGTTGCTGCCGTTTCTTCTTGGTGCAACGGCCGATTCGGCCGATACGATCCTGGATTTCGCGGCCAGCAAGCATTGGCTGCCGCAGCAATTCGCCTCGCACCGCTTTCATCTTGGCCCCATTGAATTCGGCACCGGGACAATTTCGTACACGGTGTTTCTTGCCAGTCTGGTTGCGGTCATTCTCTTCCGCTTCATTCGCATCAGTGAAGTCGAGCAGCGGTCGACCGCGGAGATTGCCGCTGCACGCAGCGTGCAGGCCCTGCTCATTCCCACGCAGCTTCCTTCCAACAAGAACTTCATGCTCGAGAGCGCGTATCTGCCCGTCCATGGCGTCGGCGGCGACTTTTTCCAGGTGCTGCCCTTGAAGGACGACTCGCTGCTCATCGTGGTCGGCGACGTCAGCGGCAAAGGCCTGCAGGCGGCCATGAACTCCAGCACCCTGGTGGGCGCGCTGCGCAACGAGCTTTCGCACGATCCCGGCACCGTGCTCGATCACTTGAATCATGTCCTGCTCGGCGCGGTCTCTTCGCCGGGAGCGGTCCCGGAGCTCGATGCCGCGCCCTGCTTTGCCACATGCCTTTGCGCCCGCATCTATCCCGACGGCACGCTGACCGTCGCCAACGCCGGCCATTTGAGCCCCTATCGCGATGGCCGCGAGCTGGAACTTCCTCCCGGCCTGCCGCTCGGCGTGATTGCCGACTCGCACTATGAACAAGAAACATTCCGGCTCAATCGCGGCGACAGGCTGGTCTTTCTTTCCGACGGCGTAGTCGAAGCACAGAATTCAGAAGGCGAGCTCTTCGGCTTTGAGCGCACGCAGCAAGTCAGCAACGAGCCGGCACGCTACATTGCCCAGACAGCGCAGCGCTTCGGCCAGACCGACGACATCACAGTCGTCTCGCTGTATGTCGCTTCGCGCGCAGCCGAACGGAAAAGCGAACCGGCCCTGCAAACTAGCTGACCACTTTCCGCCAGTCTCAAACTCAGTCCCTAGTCCCTAGTCCCTTAGTCCCTGTAAAATCACACCTGAGCTTCTTCATGAGCGTGAAAGCCCTCTATCCCGGGACCTTTGACCCGCCGACGAACGGGCACCTCGACCTGATTCAACGTGGGGCGAAGCTCTTCGAACACCTCACCGTCGGTATCCTCACCAACCCGGTCAAAAATCCGCTCTTCACTCTCGAAGAGCGCGTAGAAATGCTCCGCGAATCCACCGCTGTCCTCGGCAATGTCTCTATCGCTACATTCGATGGCATGATGGTCGACTTTGCCCGCCAGCTCGGCGCAACGGCGGCGCTGCGCGGCATCCGCGCCATCTCCGACTATGAGCACGAATTCCAAATGGCTCTCATGAATCGCCGTCTCGCACCCGAAATTGAAACCGTCTTTTTGCAACCAGCCGGCCGCTATTCTTTCGTTAGTTCGCGCATGGTCAAGGAAGTCTTCGGCTTCGGCGGCGACGTCACCGGTCTTGTCCCCCCCAACGTGCTCAAGCGCCTGCGCAGCCGCATCAACGGCGGATGAAAGGGACGCCGAGACGCTGACTGCTACAAAGTTCTTGGTTGGCTTTGGTGTTATCGAACAGTTTGAATTAGAGGCAGGGCAATGCACGAATGGGTCGAACTGATTAAAGCGATCGCTTGGCCATTCGTCGTGCTCTATTTCCTCGTCAGATTTCATTCTCAGATCGGCTTGCTGTTAAGGGAAATGCCCGACGCTGTGCGACGAGTGCGCTCTGCACATGGACTTGGCGTGGACATTAGACTCGATAGGCTAGGCGATGAACTAACGCTCGCGGACTCTGAGGCGAGGCAACTCTCCCTCAATATGCCTGTAGAGCCGAAACCGAAGAAGTTGGAGGGCGGTGAGAAGGATGCCTGAATTAGAGTCCTCGTCTAGATATGAAGAGAGAATCCTAGAGGAAGCTATCCAATCTCCGTCAGTAGCAATGATGCGCCTTTCGATCGAGATCGACCGACAATTGCGGCTGATCCTCGCAGTCGTTGGGCGCCTAAGAGAGTACGCCGGGCAGTCACCGACCGAAGCATTGGACCTCATTGCGAAGAGCACGACGGAGGACAAGATTCCACCTTCGCTTCGAGAGACCCTCAAGGCGTTTTGGGAATTTAGGAACTTGGTTGTGCATGGCGGCCGCTCGCGAGAGGGATTTGCAATGCGGTCTGTGGACTACGGACTGCGCATCCTGCGAATGCTGCATTCGATACCAAGGCCGAGTTTTATTGTTATTGGAGTTGTGTATATCTTCTCTGATAACACCTGCACTACAGTCCGTTCGGACGTACAAGGGGTGCTCCTTGACCATCTCGGACCGAACGCCGAGAATTTTGGGTCGCATATCCATCCTAGCCGTCGAGATTACATAGTGGGTCAGAGCGTAAGTTGGGAATGGAATACGGCCGGTGAGGGATGGGGCGAATCGTGGTACCGCGAACCCAAATCGGGCGAGATCAAATATGCTTGGACGGAGTCGCTGGAGTTTATAGGAAGGCCGCTCGATGAGATCTGAGCCAGTGGCTTTTGGGTATTGTCTAAACGATACTGGCTTCGGCGGCGACGTCACCGGCCTCGTCCCCCCCAATGTCCTCAAGCGCCTGCGCAGCCGCATCAACGGAGGGTGACCTCTCCGGGATGTCCACACGCGTCGCAGCCTGAAGAAAGGACTCTTGATGGAACGCCGATCATTTCTGTATGCAGCTTCTTCCGCGATCATCGCCGAGGCTCTTCTTCCATCTTCATCGCAGGCCGAGGTGAGTTCAGCCGACCTCAAGCCGATGGCTTTGGGTCTGCTTGTCAGTCCGTTCAAAGCTCCCGAAGCCACCATTCGCCGCGTTCACGATCTCGGCTTCTCCAACTGCTTTCTTTCTCTCGACGGATACATCGGCGGTGGATTCACGCCGCAACTCGCCGATCAATTCAGAGATCTGCTTTCGAAATACGAAGTCGTCGCCACCACAGTAGAAGTCGTTGGCCCACCTCCCCTCGAATGGAACTTCCTTCGCGGCCCTTCCACCATTGGCCTGGTTCCCACCGCAACACGAGCTGCCCGCATCGATGCACTGCGCCAGGTCTCGGACTTCGCCAAGCTGCTCGGCATCAGCCAGGTGCAAACCCATTGCGGTTTCATTCCGGAAGATCCGGCCGACCCGAAATATCCAGGCGCGGTTGAAGCCATTCGCACCGTCGCGCAACATTGTCGCGGCAACGGCCAACACTTCCTCATGGAGACGGGTCAAGAGACGCCAACAACTATGGCGCGCATGATCCGCGATGTGGATCTGCCCAACCTCGCCGTCGGCCTCGATACCGCGAACCTGATCCTTTACGGCAAAGCCAATCCAGTGGACGCGGTTGACATCCTCGGGCCGCATGTCCGCAGCATTCACGCCAAAGACGGCCGCTGGCCCACCGACCCCAGCCAACTCGGCGAAGAAGTGCTGATCGGCAAAGGGCTGGTGGACTTCAAAGCTGTCTTTACCAAGCTCCATCGTCTCGGCTATACAGGGGCCGTCACCATCGAACGCGAGACCTCGGGCCCTCAACAAATTGAGGACGTGCGTCAGGAGAAGATCTATCTTGAAAATATCCTGCGCGAAGTTCTCGCCTGATCGCAGGCTCCACGCAAACCAGACGCGAACACGCGCAGACAAGGAAATTTCTAAACATGGACCGCCGTGATTTTCTTCTGAAAGGGTCGCAAGCAGTCTCTGGAATCATGCTGCTCAAAGCCAACACCGCATTCGGTTATCAGGCGAACTCGGTCGTCCGACTCGGCCTGCTGGGTTGCGGCAACCGCGGCACTGCGGTCGCCACGTCGTTTTCTCGCAACACATCCGTGCAGGTCGTCGCGCTTGCCGATCTCTTCGCCGATCGCCTTGAAGTTCGGCACGAAATCTTCAACAAGCTCAACGCCGAGCTTGGCCGCTCGCCTATCGACAGCAGCCTCCTCTTTCGCGGGCCGCATGCCTTCGAACAACTTGCTGCCTCGCACGACGTCGACCTGATGCAAATTTCCACGCCCCCGTTCTTTCATGTCCAGCACCTTGAGGCTGCGGTCGCTTCGGGCAAACATGTCTACTGCGAAAAGCCCGTGGGAATAGACATCCATCAGGCCCACCAGGCGCTCGAAATCGCCAAGCGCGTCAAGTCCACCCAAAGTATCGACGTCGGATTTCAGTGCCGTAACGCGCCTCCCATCGCCGCCATTGCCGAGCGCATCCAGTCTGGAGCACTCGGCAAAATCGCCACCGTCTCCGGCAACTACAACGCCCCCGCATCTGTTGAGGTGACGCATCCAGGCATTTCGCCTGACGAATATCGCCTTCGCAACTGGCTCTGGGATCGCGCCCTCTCCGGCGACATCCTCGTTGAGCAGAACATCCACATCATCGACCTCTGCAATTGGATAGTAGGCTCCCACCCCCTCAAGGCAACCGCGACCGGCGGCCGCACGGTGCTCACCCACTTCGGCGACTGCTGGGACAACTACCAGGTCGACTTCAGCTACCCGAACGGCGTCCACTTCTCCTTCGCATCTACCCAATTCGGGACCGACGGCAAATTCGACGCGGGCCTCAAGTTCTTTGGCGCTTCTGGTTCGGCTACCGTTCCCTATTCAGGTCCCATTGCGATCACCGGCACTCACGCCTGGGAGTGGAAGGACTCCAACGCGGCCGCCGCCGGATCTGGGCAATTCGCGGCCAACGGCAGTTTCCTCGATAATCTGGAATTTGCCGATCGCGACAAAGAGCGCACCTTCATCGACAGCATCACCACCGGCCCGGCCCACAACCAGATTGCCGCCGGCGTCGAAACCGCATTGAGTTGCATGCTCGGCCGCATGGCAGGATTGAAACAGACCGAGATCACCTGGGAAGAACTCCTGAGCCACGGTGAGACCTATCAACTCGGCTTCAGCGTCGAAGAATTTGCCTGAGGTCGCCGACACATACCGGGGCACGTACCGGGCAGGCAGTTCGGTCTGTGCTCAGGAGCCCCCGAAACCGAGACTATGGCCCCCTCTGAACCCTTTCTCGACACCTCAACCGCCGAGTTCCCAGTCCGCGGCTTCCTGCATCGCGCGCCCGATCCCGCCGCTGACAGCCTCGTTCTCACCCACGGTGCCGGCTCCAACTGCCAGGCCACGCTGCTCATCGCGCTCGCCGAAGCTTTCTGCGCCGCAGGCCTCACTGTTCTTCGCTGCGATCTGGCCTTCCGGCAATCTCGCCCCGCTGGCCCGCCGCCTCGCGGCAGCGCCGAGCGCGATCAAGCCGGCCTCCGGGCAGCCGTGGCCTCCATCCGCCGCGAGACCCAAGGCCGCATCTTCGTCGGCGGCCACTCCTACGGCGGCCGGCAGGCATCGATCCTCGCCGCGAGCAACCCTACCCTTGCGGAAGCACTCCTTCTGCTCTCCTACCCGCTTCATCCTCCCAAGCGCCCTGCCGAACTGCGCACAAACCATTTTCCTGATCTAAGAACCCAGGCGTGTTTCGTCCATGGTGCCAGCGATGGCTTCGCCACCCACGCCGAAATAGAAGCCGCCCTCAAGCTGATTCCCGCTCGCACGGAACTGCTGCCCATCCCCAGCGCAGGCCACGAACTCATCGGCCCGCGCAATCGAGCCGAACTGCCCGAGTCAATCGTGAAGGCCTTTCTTTCGTTCGTTGGATAAGTGACATCTGCCACCCGAAGAGAACTTAGTTTGAGCGCCCCAGTTTCGCCATCCCCGGAAATCTGCAAAAATAGAAACATCATGACCGTCGCCGCCCCCACCAAGACCTTCGCCGACCGCATCGGCCGCATTGAAGTTTCCGCCACCATGGCCGTTGCCGCCGAGGCCGCCAAGCTCCGTGCCCAGGGCATCAACCTGGTCGATTTCGGCGCGGGCGAGCCGCATTTCCCCACACCGCGTCACATCAAGGACGCCGCCATCGTCGCTATTGAGGCCAACTTCACTCGCTACACAGTCGTTCCCGGCATTCCCGACGTGCGCAAAGCCATTGTCGAGCGCCATGCCTGCGACTTCGGCTCCGACTACGGGATCGATGAAGCCGTCTTCACCACCGGTGGCAAGCTCGCGCTCTTCAACACCATTCAAGTTCTAGTCGATCATGGCGACGAAGTGATCCTGCCTGTCCCCTACTGGGTCAGCTTCAAAGACATCATTCAGTACGCGGGCGGCAAGGTCGTCTTCCTCGAGACCAGCGAGGCCGAGAACTTCCGCATCACCGCCGACGCGATTGAAGCGGCCATCACGCCGCGCACCAAGGCCATCATTCTCAACTCTCCCTCGAACCCGGCAGGCTCTGTCGTCTCCTCCGACGATCTCGAACGCATCGTCCACCTCGCCCACGAACGGGGTATCTACTTGCTTCTGGACGAGTGCTATGTCTACCTCAACTACGCCGGCAAGCCCGTCTCCGGCGGCTCCTTCACCTGGGCCAAGGACCACCTCGTCATTCTCGGCTCGCTGTCGAAAACCTACTCCATGACGGGATGGCGCGCCGGTTACGCGCTCGCCGCGAAGCCAGTCGTCGCAAACCTGAGCAAGTTACAATCGCAGTCCACCTCGAACGCGACCAGCTTCGTCCAGAAAGCCGCGATCGCAGCTGTGTCCGGTCCGCAGGATTGTGTCGCTCAGTTTCGCGCCGAGTTCATCGAGTTGCGCGACTACATGATCGCCAAACTCGCCGAGATCCCGGGCGTCACCTGCACCAAGCCGGAAGGCGCATTCTATGTGTATCCCAACATCTCCGCGTTCCTCGGCAAGGGCGGCATTCGCACCGCAACGGAACTGGCCACACGGCTGCTTCACGAAGCGCATGTGGTGACCGTTCCCGGCGAAGCTTTCGGCACCGGCGAGCATGTGCGCATCTCCTATCCGGTGACCAAAGAGAATATCGATGAGGGCACCCGCCGGATGGGCGAATTCCTGGGCAAACTCGCATAGGAACGCCAGAAACACACCGCTCGCAGCAGTAACGCCAGAAAACTCCTGATCGCATAAGGTGACGCCGCTCACCACTCTGCCGGAAATCCCGGCAAGGGCTGGGCAAACCTGTATCAAGTCGAGTAGGATGGGTCTTCCATGCCGACCACAGTCGATTTTCGCCCAGTGATACTTGCCGGTGGCAGCGGTACCCGCTTCTGGCCGCGGTCGCGCCGTGCCCACGCCAAGCAGGTTCTAGCGCTGGATGGCGAGCGTTCCATGATTCAGCAGACGGTGGAGCGCCTGAGACCCCTGGCAAAAGCCGAGAAGACCTGGGTCATCACCAACGAGTACCTGGCCCAGGAGATCGCCGAGCAGCTCGCCAGCGTCCCGGTCAAGCAGATCATTCAGGAGCCTTGTGCCCGCAACACAGCGCCGGCGTGCGGCCTGGCTGCGTTTCTCATTGAACGCCAGAATCCCGATGCCGTGCTCGGCGTTTTCCCTTCCGACCACGTGATTGCCGATGAGCCGCGCTTTTTGAAGGCTCTGAGTAAAGGCATTACGCTGGCGGCGAGCGGAGAAAACATTGTGGTGCTGGGCATTGAGCCCACGCGTCCCGAGACAGGCTATGGCTACATTGAAACCGGCGACTACACGGGCGACGACATCGCCCTCCATGTGCGCCGCTTTACTGAGAAACCAAACCTCAACCGTGCCGAAGATTTTGTCTCGGCCGGCAACTACTTCTGGAACTCCGGAATGTTTTTGTGGACGGCGCGCACCCTGGCCAATGCCGTGCGCGAACACCTGCCGGAGACCGCTCCGCTGCTTGAGGCGATCGCGGCAGCCTATGGAACGCCCGACTTCGAACAGGTGTTTCACAAGCTCTATTCGAAGTGCGAGAACATCTCCGTCGACTATGCAGTGTTGGAACCGCGTTCAGCCAAGGGCGAGCATCTGTCGCGCCTCTACTGCCTGCCCGCGGAGTTCAGTTGGAACGATCTCGGCTCCTGGGCATCGCTCTACGAGTACCAATTGGAAGCGCGCCTGCGCGGCGACGGCGACGGCAACGTGGCGGAAACCGAGGGGCACCTGGCCATCGAGGCAGGGAATAACTACGTCTATTGCCCCAAGAAATTTGTGGCGCTGGTCGGCGTCGAGAACCTCGTCGTTGTCGACACCGACGACGCTCTGCTGATCGCTCACCGCGATCACTCGCAGGATGTGGGCAAAATCGTGAAGGAACTCGGGCTCTCCGGCCGCAGCGAATTGATCTAGTTCGGGCTTGGAAAGATGCCATGGTCTTTGCCAAACGTCTTCGCGAAGGTGTGCGCTCCGGTCAAATCACCTGTACCGTTCGCATCTGGAAGCGCCTGCATGTGCGAGAAGGCGGCCGCTACAAGATGGACGAGGGCGAGATCGAGGTGGATTCGATTGCACCCATCGGTTTTCCTGACATTACACCTGAGTTGGCGCGCGAGTCCGGATTTACCGGTGTATTGGATCTGCTCAAAATTGCCAAACACGGCAGCGGGGACAGAATCTATCTCATCCGCTTCCACTATGTTCCTCCACGCGAACTGCACATCAAGTGACGGCGCAACGGTCCTGGACTCATTTAGGCTTTATGTTGGTTTTCGGGCGTAGAGACACTGAAGCCAGCCCTTGCAGGCTGGCTTCGCTTCCTGTCCGCCAAGGGACAGGGGTAATCTACAACTAAATCTTCACACGTGTTGTCACAGATGTCAACAGAACTCGGGCGGAGCATGGCAATCGTCAACGTTTACATCGACGGCTTCAACCTATTCTATGGCGCTCTCAAACGGACTCCCTACAAATGGCTCGATGTCAGTAAACTCGCTCAAATACTCCTTCCCACCGACACGATTCAGGAAATCCACTACTTCACCGCCAGGGTGAGCTCGCGGCCTTACAACCCGACATCTGCACATGACCAAAGCCTCTACATCAGGGCGCTGAAGACCATTCAGAACATTCACATTGTCTATGGCCATTTTCTTACTCACTCGATTCCGATGTACCTCAGCAACGTTACTCCGCCCCAGAAAGTTTGGGTTGATAAGACAGAAGAAAAGGGATCAGATGTGAACCTGGCGTCACATTTGCTCCGCGATGCCTACCTGAAACGATTCGAAGTTTCGGTAATCATGACCAACGATTCTGATCTCGCCGAACCAGTGCGCATTGTTGCTCAAGAGCTCGGACTTCCTGTCGGCATTCTCAATCCTCATCAATTCCATAGTCGAGAGGTTCGGCAGTATGCGACCTTTGTGAAGCGCATTCGGCAGGGAGATATTGCTTCAAGCCAGTTTCCGGCTACCCTGACGGACCGGAAAGGGACTTTCGCCAAACCCGCTGGCTGGTGAAGTCGCAGCCTAGATCTTATAGTGCGATCCCTTATCCTTATTCTTCGAGGAGAACCCAAACCTTCCGATGCCCCACCCACAAATCAAATTCGGCACTGACGGCTGGCGCGGTGTCATCGCCGACGACTTCACCTTCGCCAACGTCCGCACCGCTGCCGAAGCCATTGCCGCCTATGTCCACGCCCGCATCGGTTCGGCGGAGGAGGATCCCGCAAGAGGCCTCTGCATTGGCTATGACACGCGCTTCGGCTCGAAAGCCTTCGCCCACGCCTGCGCTGAAGTTGTCGCCGCCACAGGCATTCCGGTGGCCCTCGCCAATGACATCACGCCAACCCCTGCACTGAGCTACGGAGTGCGCGAGCGCGGCGCCGCCGGTGGCATCATGATCACTTCCTCGCACAACCCTGCGCAGTGGAATGGCGTGAAGTACAAGGCGTGGTATGGCGGCTCGGGTAAGCCGTCGATCATCGCGGCGATTGAAACCTATCTGGGCAAGCCCGTTGCGCGTCCTGCGCAGCCCGCGCCGATCACCGAAATTGATTTTCTGCCTCCTTATTTGCAGGCCATTGAGGTCTTCGCCGACCTCGATCTCATCTCCCACTCCGGCATGAAATTTGCCATCGACTCCATGTACGGCGCTGGCGGTACGATCATCTCCGACATCTTCACCCGTATCGGCGTCGACCACGTGCAGATTCGCGGCAACGTCAATCCGCTCTTTCCCAAGATCAATCCCGAGCCCATCGAGCCGCATATCCGCGCTCTCGGCGAAGCGGTCGTCGCGAACAAGTGCGACGCCGGCCTCTGCACCGACGGCGACGCGGACCGCATCGGAGCAACCGACGAACACGGCGAATTCGTCGACCCGCACAAAATCTTCTCCGTCCTGCTCAGCTGGGTTCTAAAGCGCAAAGGCTGGCCCGGCGCTGTCACGCGCGCCTTCAACACCACCAAGATGCTCGATCGCATTTGCAAGAAACACGGGCGCGAACTGATCGAGCACGGCATCGGCTTCAAGTTCGTCTGCGATTACATGCTGGAGCGCGAGATCGTCATGGGCGGCGAAGAATCCGGCGGCATCGGCTTCCAGCGCCATCTGCCCGAGCGCGACGGCCTTCTCAACGCCCTGCTCCTCGCAAACGTCATGGCTCAGGAAGGGAAGACACTGGGCCAGCTCGTTGCCGACCTGCAAGCCGAGTACGGCGAACACCAGTATGGCCGCATCGACCTCCACATTCCCGACGACGTGAAGAACGCAGCCATCGCGCGCGCCAAAGCACTCAAGACCGGCGATCCGGTCATCGCGGGCATGCCGATTCTGCGCCAGGAGAATCTCGACGGCGTGAAATTCTATCTCGACAATCCGGAAGCGAAAACCAAACCCAATGCCGCCGAAACCTGGATTCTCTTCCGTGCCAGCGGTACCGAGCCCCTGATGCGCATCTACACTGAATCCACGTCAAAAGAAGCAGTCGCGAAGTTGCTGGAATCCGGCCGCACATTTGCCTTGGCGAAATAGTCGGCCGTTACTGTTCACTGCCCACTGTTCACTGATCACTGTTTCGGAGGAGCCCATGTTCATTCACATCTTCGGATTTCGTTGGAAGCCCGAGGCCACCGAGGCCGACAAAGCCCGCGCCGCGCACGACATTGTTGCCTTCCGTGACCATGTCATTGGGCTGATCGACGTACACGTCGGACCGAACCTCTCCCCACGCGGGCAGGGCTACACCTTTGCGGGCCTCATGACCTTCACCGACAAAGCCGCAGCCGACGCCTACACAACCCACCCCATGCACCAGGCGCTGCTCAAGTGGCTCGTTCCGCTCATCGATCCGGTCGAACTGGACTTTGAAGCATAGATCTTACCGCGCAGTTCTCTTTGAGTGTTTCTCAAAGACCCGTCTTGTAACAGGGCACGACTTCAGTCGTGCCGATAAGGGCAGCAATGACGAGGGGTTTTAGCCCCTGAGGGTTTGTCGCCAGGCCCGTCACGCTCTTTTCGAAACACGCTCTAGTCGAGGAACAGAAGCGCGGCGCTGCCTCCCGGAACGATCAGATTAGCGACGCCGTTCCGCACTTCAATAACCTCGGCGCTCGGACTCCAATGCGCCTGCGCTTGAATCTCCGAGCCCGCCAGCGTCACTCCAATCGTCGAATCGAGACTCGGCCCCTGCATGCGCCAAGCTGCGGCACTGCGAATCAAGTGTTCACTTCGTATAGCGAACAGAGCCTCGGCATGCTCATCCTTGTTAAAGATCGCGACCTTGGCTGAATGTCCCCGTTGCGCAGCGTAGACCGTCGCATTCACGCCTTTCAGATCGCACTCAGTGCGCATCATCGTGTGGCCTGAGAATTGGTTCGCCAGCATCATGCCATAGAACACCGGCATCGCCTTCGGTTCCCGCCCGTGCTCGCTTTGAATGGGGCTATAGAATCCGCTGGGCACAGCCTGGGGCGTCTTCGCTACGTCCATGCCAGGCGTATGTCCTCCCAGCCCCGCGGTGAGGAACTCACTCCGCCCGCCGTGCAGATTTACTCCCGCGCATCCCAGGCTGGCCAGCTCCAGCAAGTAATCGCCCGCCCACAATGCGGCGGCAAAGGCGTCGCTCATGCCCGGCTTGCCGCCGCGATAGCAGGAGTTGCCCTCCGTCATGCGATAAATCCGCGAGTGCTTCTGTGCCGACGCCACGATGGCCTTGGTCTCGACAGAGATCTTGGGATTGCCGGCAAGAAGTCGTTCGATGGTCACGCGCGGATCGTCCGGTGGACCTTCGGCATAGTAGTGACCAGTCAGCGCGACCAGCCGTGGCGCAATCGACGCCGGCACTTGCTCGCTGAATTGAGTAACCCAATCGGAAGAAGCGGCAACATCGGGCCCACCGAAGCGCGCATTGGGCACGCGTGCGACGATAGCCTCGGCAAAGCCGGTCCACTCGCGCACATAATCGGCGAAGCTCCATCGAGGTGGACGCGTCCCGTTGGTCGCCTTAATGTAGAGATCGGGCTCGTTGCCGATTTGAAAGAACTCAATCCGGTCTCCGATTTTTTCTGCGGCATAGGCCGCTTCCTCGGCGGCCCGTTGCGGCGTGCTATTGCCGAAGTTCACCCCGTAGATCAGCCGCCATCCAGTAGCCTGCAGAAACTCGGCCAGCGCGTCAATGGCCTCAGTGTCGATCGCAAACAACCGATGCGGCATCCAATTGGCATCGAGATTTCCCGGTGGAACATGCAGCTTGGGCTCCGGCGTCGAAGCATTCACGCGCAGCCAGCAAAACTCGCTCGTATTGCCACCCAGCCGCAGAACCCCGTTCGCGCTCAGAAGCCGGAAATAACGGACCAGATCGCGATTCGCGGCCGAGAAAAATGTTGGATCGCTGAGCTGCGCTAGCTCATAGCTCAATCCCACATAGGTCAGCGGAATTTGCGCCGCAGCCGCGTCGTCGTGCAGCGTCACTTCGAGGGCAACCTCCGGCGAAGTATCCGCGGAAGCAGAGCGCGTCATGGCCGACGATGCAACCACTGCCCCCGCGCGAAGTAAAAAGCTTCTGCGATCCACCCTTTTCCTCCCGTTCGATCTTAACCGCGCCAACGCGACCTCACGAATCTTCTCAGTGACAGCTCTGCTATGCGATCCCCTGCTCACCGAAACATCCGTGCGTCGAAATGGAAGGGCTGAGGCGGCTCGATTTTGAGTTGGGCGATTTTAGGATGAAGCGGGTTGACGAGCACGTTCCACTCCACGCGCAACGCGGCGGAAGGAACCTCGATTGCCAGCGACGCCGCATCGCGAACCCACTCGTCGCCCACGGCACGCACCGGTTCGAAATCGTCACTCCACCAACGCGACGGAAGCTTATCCAGTTCGAGACGCAGCGCCGGTTCTCCCTTGGGGAGCACCGCGGCTATCGAGACAAGATCGTCCGGCTGCTGATTAGGTTCCAGATGCACGAATAGCTCGATGGCCGCAAGCGCCAGCGACGAGGATGAGTAGACCATCGGCACGCCGGGAGTATTCCAGCGGCCGCCGAAGCGCCGCGCGCCATCGCCAGAGAACGCCTCGCCGGCATAGCGTGCCCGGCAAATTCTCCAGATGCGCATTTAAGTGGATCTCCGGTGGATCAGGGCTGAAACGCTCAGCTATAGACGCCGTAGGCAATGCGGCCCAGAATGCTTTCCACTTCGCGCACGCCAGGATCAGTGTCAAGCTGGTCAAGCGGTCGTCCGCCGCGCAGGGCGCGATTCGGTGTTTTGAGCCATGCTGCCGCTTTTGCTTCATCGCCCAACGTCTCTGCCGCGAAAGAGAAAACCTGGGCCAGGCGAACGGCGCGATCCGACTCGGCAGCCGTCAGCCGCGAGTGCTGCGCCAACCGCCGCGTAAGCGTGCGCTGCGGAATGCCAATTTTGTCTGAGATTTCTGCCTGGCGGAGGTCCATCCGTTCAGCCAGTTGGAAGAGCGCCTTTACCGGAAGCCCCTCGCGCACTAGTTCGGCCAGCGCGCCGCTCTTGCGCATCGGCCGACCGAGGATCGATTCTCCACCGAGCACGTCGGGAACGGAACGGGTAGCCATGGATTGCCCTCCATGGGTAGTATACGCCATTTGGCTATTTAGAAAACGCCATTTTACGAGATCACGGCAATCTTGGCGCGCTTGCCCAGTCGGACGGCAACACGTGCCGGGAGCTTAGAGAGTCTTACCCTCAAGCCACCAAATACTTCTCCGTCAAGCTTCACGGCCTTCTCGGCAATCTTCCTGTTGGCTTCAGCGTTGCTGGCTGCCAGACTCATCTGCACCAATAGTTTCGGAATCACTAGGTACCCCTGCGAATCCGTCGTATTGGCAAAAGCAACCTGCACTTCTTCCAAGTCTTCGCTTTCGCCCTTCTGCTGAAACATCCGCGCCCAGTTCTCCCCGGCACTGCGTGCAGCGGACTCTCCATGGAATCCAGCCACAATCGAATGCGCCAACCGCTTCTTTACATCCATCGGATGCGCGCGGCCCGCAGCTACGTCCGCCTTTAGCGTCTCGACTTCGGACCCGCGAAGATCCGTCAACAAGAAAAAATACTTCCACATCAGCTCGTCGGAAATCGACATCAGCTTGCCATACATCTCCTGGGGCGACTCGTTAATCCCGATCGCATTCCCGAGTGACTTCGACATCTTCTGCACGCCGTCCAGTCCTTCGAGAATAGGCGTCATCAGCACAATCTGCGGCTTCTGCCCATAGTGCCGCTGCAACTCGCGCCCGCACATCAAGTTGAATTTCTGATCGGTGCCGCCCAACTCCACATCGCACTCCAGCGCCACCGAGTCGTACCCCTGCATCACGGGATACAGCAGCTCGTGCAGGCTGATCGGCTGCTCTGCCTGAAAGCGCTTGTGAAACTCGTCGCGCTCCAGCATCTGTGAAACGGTAAAATGCGCCGTCAACCGGATTGTCTGCTCGTACCCAAGCTTGCCCAGCCACTCCGAGTTGTAACGCACCTCCGTTGCCGCAGCGTCGAGAATCTTGAAGACCTGCTCTTTGTAGGTCTCCGCGTTCTTCTCAATTTGCTCGAGGGTCAGCGGCTTCCGGGTCACATTGCGCCCGGTCGGATCCCCGATCAGCGAAGTGAAATCGCCGATCATAAAAATCACCGTATGCCCAAGCTGCTGAAAATGCCGCAGCTTGCGCATCAGCACGGTATGCCCCAGATGCAGATCAGGCGCAGTCGGATCAAATCCAGCCTTCACGCGCAGCGGGCGCCCGGTCTTGCGGCTCTCTTCAAGGCGCTCGCGCAAATCGGCCACGCGAATAATCTCCGCCGCGCCCTTTTGCAATAAATCCATCTGCTCATCTACAGGAAGAAACGTGCTCATGCCGTCTTTCAGTATAAGGTCCGCTCTCTATGGCAGCAGGAACCCCGACCACCGGCTCGTTGCATCGAGCGCGTCTTCCGCAGCATCGGCACGTCGCTCCAGCTCCGCCACCTTAAAGCGCAGCTCCTGATTGGTCTGCAGCAATTCGCCAACCAGCGTGAGCAACTGCTCTTCGCGTGGCTCGACCATACTCTTTCCTTGGGGTCTTCGGGAGGTTTCGTGCAAAGCAATCTGCTCCATCGTCACCACGCTCAAGCCTCATCAATCGCCCGCGCCGCTGCGTCGATCGCCTCGACAATCTTGCTCACCTGCTCCGGGCTCAGATTGCCTTGCTCCGAACGCATCTTCATCGCGAACGCGTTGAACAGGTTCGCAATCGCGCGCTTGATCTGCGGCGACCGCCCGCGTCCAAAAGCCTTCCCGGCCTCCTGCATCCGCCCGAAAATGGCTTTCAGTACCACCCGATTTGCCTTCAGATACTCCTTCCCCTGGTCCGTCGCCGCATACATCTTTTTGCTTCCATCGGTCGACGACACCGCGGCGAATCCCTCTTCCTCGAGCAATGTCAGTGTGGGGTAAACCACGCCGGGGCTCGGCGCGTAGCCGCCCGAAAGCCGCTCTTCGATCGCCTTCATAAGTTCGTACCCGTAGCTGGGCTTATCGGCGATCAGTTGCAGGATCACCAGCCGCAAATGGCCGTTGTCGAAAAACCGCTCGCGCCCACCTCCGCCAAATCCGCGCTCAAACCCCTCCCAGCGTTCACCTCGCTCGCCCCACCATCCGTGGCGGCCGCGATGGCGGCACTCCCCGTGGCTGTGCTCTCTGTGTGCTTCTCGAAAATGTTCAAACATGTGTTTTCTCCGATCTATCAAGATATATCTCACGATATATCTAAAATAGCTCTTACGTCAAGCGAGGCTCCTTCAAATAAAATCCGCTTTGTCGCAGAGAGACGACGGCCAGCAAGCCGGGCAACCCGTCCCTCACCAAACATTCACCATTCTTGTGAAACTTCCTCAGCCGGCTTCCAATCCAACCCGCAGGAGAGCCAACGCTATGTCCACAGTCACAGGCCGCGCCGTGCAGGTGCCCGCCGCAGGCGGAGAGTTCCAACTCGTCAACAAGCAATTCCCCGACCCCGGCCCCGGCTATGTCCGCATCCGCGTACAGGCTTGCGGCGTCTGTCACAGCGATTCCATCACCAAATTTGGCCTCTTTCCCGGCATCGCCTATCCGCGCGTGCCTGGTCACGAGGTCGCCGGTGTGGTCGACGCAGTGGGCGCCGATGTGCCGCTCTTCAAGACAGCCCAGCGCGTGGGCCTGGGCTGGCACGGTGGACACTGCAACTACTGCCCGCCCTGTCGCCGTGGTGACTTTATTCTTTGCGAGAACCAGCAAATCTCCGGCATCAGCTTTGACGGCGGCTATGCGGACTATGTAGTTGCGCCGGCCAATGCGCTCGCACTGGTTCCCGACGACCTGGCCGATGCCGACGCGGCTCCGCTGATGTGCGCAGGCGTCACCACCTTCAACGCCCTGCGCCATAGCGGAGCCCGTCCCGGCGACACCGTGGCCATCCTCGGCATCGGGGGCCTCGGCCACCTGGGCGTTCAGTTTGCGGCCAAGAGCGGCTACCACACCGTGGCCATTGCGCGCGGCCAGGACAAGGCTCCGCTCGCGAAGCAGCTCGGTGCCCACATCTACATCGACAGCACCTCGCAGGACCCCGCAGCGGAGTTGCAAAAACTGGGCGGCGCCGCGGTCATCCTCTCTACACTCACCAGCGCGGACGCCCTCGCAGCCGCGGTCAACGGGCTCGGCCCCAACGGCAAGCTCATCATCCTGGGAGTGCCCGACAAGCCTTTCGAGGTAAGCGCCATTCCGTTGATTATGGGAAACCGCTCCATCGCCGGCTGGGCTTCCGGCACTGGCATGGACTCCGAAGACACGCTCAACTTCAGCGCGCAGTCGGGCGTGAAGCCCATGATCGAAACCTATCCACTGGAGAAGGCGGCGGAGGCCTTCGATCGCATGATGAGTGGCAAAGTCCGCTTCCGCGCGGTCCTCGCCACCGGCAAGTAAGCCGCGCTCGTCCCGAAGTTGCCGGGCCTGTCGTCCTGTTAGTAGGACAGACCCTTGTCCGTGGCGTCCGGCAACTTTGGCACAAGCCCAGCGTCCAGGGCCTTCGAAAGCCTGCGCGTGATGACCTGAAAGTGATACCCCATCACCGCCAACGTCATCGCTGCGGGAAAACAGTGCCGATACCGTGTAGCTGCCGCCGCAACAAACTTCCAGTAACTCCACTGACTTCGGCCAAAGATCCCTTGGCGGACGATAGAAGTGATAATAGCCTGCGCATTGCCGCGCGTAAGCCATCTCTGCTTGAATTTCTGTTCGCCTGGCTGAGGTTGCGTTCTGCTCAGGTAAAGCTTCACGCGCTCGTAATACGCCTCACAACTGTAGATCCTCTTCAACACCGAGCGATAGCCTTCCACTAACCGCTCCGCATCCATCGTAGGCAAAAAGTTTAGCTTGTCGCCCGTGTTATCGCCCGCACCCGCATCCAAAATGCGCCCCTCCCGCCAAAGCCGCCGAAAGAGCTGCGTCCCGGGCATAGCCTGCAATAGCCCAACCATGGCAATCGGAATGCCGCTCTTCTGAATAAACTCGACCATGCGGTCGAAGATATCTTCACGATCCGTGTCGAAGCCCAGGATGAATCCACCCATCACCTGCATACCATAGCTCTGGATCGTCGCGATGCTATCGAGAAGGCTACGCCGCGTGTTCTGCAACTTATTGGCCGCAATAAGTCCAGATTCATCCGGCGTCTCGATTCCAAGAAACACTGACTTGAACCCCGCGTCTCTCATGAGTTGCATAAGTTCGGGATCGTCGGCCAGGTTTAAGGACGCCTCAGTACTGAAGTCGAAGTTAGTCCTGTATTGGTTGCGCCACTCCGCCAGCGCCGCGCATAACTCCTTGGCGCGTGCCTTATTGCCAATGAAGTTATCGTCGACAATAAACACCGCCTCGCGCCACCCAGCCGCGCGCAGTTGGTCCAGTTCGGCCAGCACCTGTGCCACAGCTTTCGTTCGCGGCCTTCGTCCGTAGATTTCGATAATGTCGCAGAACTCGCAATTGAAGGGGCAACCGCGCGAGTATTGCACCGCCATCGTCGAGTAGCGCCGCATCTTCAACAGGCTCAAATCGGGCAATGGACTCGTGCTCATCTCCGGTCGCTCGGTCGCCTGATACACAGGCTTCGCCGTGCCTTGCTCCAGATCGCGCGCCAAGTCGGCAATCAGGCTCTCAGCCTCGCCAATCACCACGTGGTCCGCCTTGAGTTCGGCAGCCGGCAAGCTGCTCGCAATCGGCCCACCCACCACCGTTCGCAACCCGCGTGCCCGGCAACGCTCCACAATCCCCACCAGCGGCTCGCGTTGAATATGCATGCCGCTCAGCAGCACCACGTCGGCCCACGCCAGATCGCGCTCGCGCAGCCGTTCCACGTTGGTATCGACCAGGCGCTTGTTCCAAGCCGCCGGCAGCAGCGCCGCCACCGTCATCAATCCCAACGGGGGCTGTGCCGCACGCTTGCCGACAAACCGCAGCGCATGTTTGAAACTCCAGTAGGTATCGGGAAACTGCGGGTAGATCAAGAGGGCGTTCATCGGCCTCTCCGCCAGGGCGAGCCGCCGTTGCCGGGCTCAAATCGAGAGGGTCAGGCCGTGTTCCCCATAGTGGAAGCAATGCGGCCATGCTCGCAGCGGCGGACTGGTCCCATACCCATTCTCCCACCGCCGCAAGAAAAAACTGTCCAAAAGGAGCCACTCCGGCAAAAGTTGATCCTCTCAGTCTGTTGGCCCACTTCACTGCCTCTCCGTTTTTCTGCATCTCTGCTTCTCTGTATCACTGTCTCTCTGCTTCTCTGTATCACCGCCCACTGCCCCCTGATCCCTGATCCCTGTCCCCTGTAAACTGTCTTCATCATGGAAGAGTTCAGCCGCATTCAGCGCCTCCCGCCCTACGTCTTCAACATCACCGGCGAAATGAAAGTTTCCGCGCGCCGCCGCGGAGAAGACATCATCGACTTCGGAATGGGCAACCCCGACGGGGCCACGCCCAAACACATCGTCGACAAGATGATCGAGGCAGTGCAGAAGCCGGTCACCCATCGCTACTCCGTCTCGCGCGGCCTGCCCCGCCTGCGCAAGGCCATCTGCAACTGGTATCAGTCGCGCTACGCCGTTTCGCTCGACCCCGACACCGAGGCCATCGTCACCATCGGCTCAAAGGAAGGCATCGCCCACCTCTGCCTCGCCATCCTCGACTCGCGCGACACCGTGCTCGTGCCCAACCCGAGCTACCCCATCCACATCTACGGCCCCGTCATCGCCGGCGCGCACGTGGTCAGTGTGCCCATCGTCGATTGCGATTCCTTTCTCGCGCAGTTGGAAGACCTCATCCCGCGCATGGTCCCGCGCCCCAAGGCCCTCATCGTCAACTTCCCGTCGAACCCGACCACGCAATGCGTCGACCTGCCCTTCCTCGCGCGCTTGGTCGAACTGGCCCGCCAATACGGCTTCCATCTGATCCACGACCTCGCCTACGCCGACCTCGGCTTCGACGGCTACAAACCGCCGAGCGTCCTCGAAGTTCCCGGCGCCAAAGACGTCGCCGTCGAGTTCTTCACCCTGTCCAAGAGCTACAACATGCCCGGCTGGCGCGTCGGTTTCATGGTCGGCAATCCAGTACTCGTCAACGCCCTCGCGCGCTTGAAGAGTTACTTCGACTACGGCACCTTCACGCCCATCCAGGTCGCGAGCATTCTCGCCCTCGAAGGCCCGCAGGATTGCGTCCGGGAGATTCGCGAAAACTATCAAAGCCGCCGCGACGTCCTCATCGAAGGACTCAACAAAGCCGGCTGGCACGTCCCCAGCCCCAAGGCGACCATGTTTGTCTGGGCCCAAATCCCCGAGCCCTACCGCCACTTAGGCTCTCTGGAGTTTTCGAAGCTATTGCTCACGGAAGCAAAAGTAGCCGTAAGCCCCGGGATTGGCTTCGGCGACTACGGCGACGGCCACGTGCGCTTCTCGTTGATCGAGAACGAAGAGCGCACGCGGCAAGCGCTAAGAGGCATCAAGCAGATGCTGGCGAAGCCCGTGCTGGTGGGGTAGGCAGACTGTATGAATCGATCAGCCGGGGCTTTCGGAAAAGGCCTAAACTGGTGTTACTTCTCAAGTAGACAGTGAAGGAGCGCTACCATGTTTGGGCCCAAGCGAACGTTGGCCAGCTTCCTATCTTTGGCTGCGTCGTCTATATCGATGGCAACAGCACAAAACAAAGACGTCACGCAAGAATTGATCATCGACCAAGTTAAGAAGACGGTCGTATACCTTCAGGGTAACTTTGAGTGCAGAGAGCCCCACATAGTAAATGGTGTGCAAGCGGTCGCTGCGGACGGTACTCCAATATTCGACACGTCTTGTGCAGAAGTCGGAACTGGATTCATCTTCATATACCCAACACCTGAGTTGGGACAGGGCGTCGGCGTCCCGCTGCTCATAACTAGCAAGCACCTTGTTCGACACCAGCGCTTCGGTGCTCCAAAGGGAGCAATGCAGTACTACGACACCGTGACCGCATTTGCGAATACTAAAGAGCCTCATGGCGACAACTCGTTCATTTCCCCAATACCGATCACGGTGAAAGAGAATGGATTCCTCGAATGTTCGATCGACAAGCAAGATCCCGAGGCGGACCTTGCGATCTGTCCTATCAGCATTTCCGATGCAATCTTCGATTTCAAGGGTCTAGGGCCGGAGACATTCGTCACGGAATCGAAAATCCAGGATTTGAAGCTGAACGAAACCGACGAAGTGCTCTTCTCTGGACTTTTCCTTCCCTACCATGGGGCGAAGAAAAACTATCCAATCGTTCGCCACGGTCGCTTGGCTCTCATTCCGAAAGAGAAAATACCTTGGACCGGACCGACCGGCGAAAGTTCGATGCAAGACCTTTATCTGGCGGAAATTACATCATGGGGTGGAAATAGCGGCTCTCCCGTTTTTGTTCGTCTCAGCGGCGCACGAGAACAAGGAGGTCTACTGGCAGGCGTCCAATATCTTCTGTTGGGAGTAATGATGGGCTATTTCAATTCTGATCGACCTGCCACTCTAGATACGGCGGCCATCACCGATACGGGTCATTTTGATGTGAAGCTTAGCGACAATTCGGGGATCGCGGCAATCGTCCCCGCGGAGAAGATAAACGAAATAATCGGACAGCCGAGAATTAAAGCGTACGTCTCGATTGTGAAGGGCATGTCGTTCTCGAAAGCTGGCAAAACGCCGGAGGCCGAAAGCTCGTTCAAGGATGCGATTGCTACCCTTCAGAGTGCCGACGCTGGACATCCCCTCCTGAAACAGGCGTTTGCACAATACGCAGCTTTCTTGCAGAGTCTGGGGCGTTACCCCGAGGCAAGCTTTCAAAGCCGACTTGCAAACGCAATTGGCAAGCCCTCCACTGTTCCGGATGACCAACTTCGGTGAGCCCCCCCGGTAGCGAGTGGCCCAGATCTCAGGAAGCATAAATCCGCACGAAAATGGGTGCCCCAGGTCTCGCTTTTGAGACCTGGGAAAGCACGAACCTCAACCCTCCACAACGGGCGCTCTCAAAACACGACCACGCTGTTCCCGCTTCCATCCAATCCAGAACGATTCAATCTCGATCGTTCCCTTCAATCCCCGGTCTCGCCTTTCGGCCCATGAATCCTCAATCCCCAGAGCCGTGTCATCCGGAGAGCCCGCGTGCATGGGGCCCCGCGCAGTGGGGTAAGCGGGCCGGGGTGGGGGGCGAAGGATCTGCTTCTCACCTTGCTCCTCCCGGTGCGGCCTCCCATGTGACGGAGAAACACCGTGACCGAAGACACTCTCCGCGGCGATCTCCCTGCGCTACCGTGGTTCCATGCCAGCGCGTTCAATCCGCGGTTTGAGGTCACAAATTGTGACCTCAAACGCGCTTGTCCCGGCAGAGCGGGTGGAGCGGCGCATTCTTTCGCTTCGCGGGCAGAAGGTGATGCTCGACGCGGATTTGGCGGAGTTGTATGGCGTTGCCACGAAAGTCCTGAACCAGGCCGTCAAGCGGAACATCGAGCGATTCCCCAAGGACTTCCTGTTCAAGCTGACGCAGAAAGAAGCAGACGGCCTGAGAGACTACTGGGACTCGACCGCTTTGAGGTCACAAATTGTGACCTCAAACGGCCGTGGTGGGCGAAGGTATTTACCGCTGGCCTTCACCGAGCAGGGCGTGGCCATGCTCTCCAGCGTTCTGCGTAGCCCCCGCGCCGTCCAAGTGAACATTGCCATCATGCGCGCCTTTGTCAAGCTTCGGGAGATACTGGCGACGCATCAGGAACTGGCTCGGCGGTTCGACGCGATGGAGAGCAAGTACGACAAGCAGTTCAGAGTAGTATTCGATGCGATTCGACGGTTGATGACTCCGCCCGAAAAGCCGCGCCGTCGCATCGGTTTCGCGGCGCGTTGGCCGGACGTCCAGTCGCGCTCAGCTCTTGCGCAGAATTAAGTCCCTTCCGTGCACAATGAACTAGGTGCATTCCGGGCGGGCTGCGGCTGGTCTATTCTGTAGGACATCCGACCGGTTTATACCACCCCCCCCGGTACCCCCCACCCCCTATGCGGTCTCGGGCTGGAACTCACGACCTATGCGACAATCGATTCACCGGACGAAGCTCGCAGAGGGAGAGGTTCACATGCATTCCCCAACCGAAGCGAAGTCGACCAACCCCGCCAAGCGGCGCCTCCCGTCCATCTTGCTTTCGCTCGCGCTGCACCTGAGCATTCTCGCCCTTGCTGTGCAGCTGGGCCGGTTGGCCAGAACCCGCGTGATCGAACCCGCAGACCGTCCGGTCGTGGCGCTGCTCGATAACGCGGGCGGTTCCCATGCGGTGAAAATTCCGCTGCCCGCCTCGAATTTCGCAGCGCATACGCGCAAACCCACCCAGGATCCCGAAGCAAGCAGGAAGTCGATCGTCCCCCTCGAGCAGCCGCAGCGGGCAATGTCCGGCGGCGGAGCACCGAAGACGCCTCACACAGGCGATGGATCGAACCAGGCTATGACTGGCAACGGCAGCGACGCAGAAGACGCACGTCCCGCTTTCCCAACCTACTCGCCGCGCCCGCCGGTCACCGACCGGGCGCTTCTGCCGACCTCCGAGGTGAAGATCGTGGTGGATGTGGACCTGGACGCACTCGGTCAGGTGGTGCACGAAACCCTGGTGAAAGGAATGGGCACCAGGCTCGACCAGATTGTCCTGGAGACGGTCAAGACCTGGCGCTTTCAGCCGGCGACCGTGAACGGCAAGCCCGTGCCCTCCGAGGACGAGCTGATCTTCCCCTTCAATCCGAGCTACCCGATCACCGACTCATAGAAACGCCAAATTCTTCGCAATTCAGATCAACATCTGTGTCAATTCGCACAATTGTTCCACGTGGAACAATCTGGAAGCGTGGAACAATCTCCGCGATCGCAAAACACCTGCGCAGCCATGCGAAGCCACCACCTGGACGGCCAGTCCCGGCGCCCTCATTGCTTGATCTTGATTTTTGTTGTCAGCGCGTCGAGCTTCGGAATGTAGGCGGGAATGTGTGCGATGGCCGGCTTGGCGGGCGGGGCTACCGGCAGCAATGGGAAGTCCAGCCGAATATCCCCTTGCAGCGGGCTGGTCAGCGATTGCGGATCGGCGCTCCGATACCCTGGCGCGCTTACGCGAAGAGTCGCACTGGTAGTAGCCGGCAGTCCGGTAAAGACGAGGCTGTACGAGCCATGATCGTCCGTGATGTCGTGATAGGTGCCGCTCGTGGCTCCGCCCGTCAGTTCTACAGCGACCATCGCGTTCGGCACCGCAGCGTCGCCCGAGTACACCATACCTTCAAACGTAGTGGTGGCGGGCGGCTTGGTGAGGTACCAGACAGCGTAGCCTCCAAGGATCACCGCTAGAATGCCTGCCAGCCACCCGCCGAATTTGCCCATGCCGCGCGTCTCGCTCGTTGAATGGACTTCTCTTCCAGAGCCGATCGATGAAGGACCTAATCGTTAAAACGCGCACAAGCCCGTTTTTCCTTTTGCTCGCTAAGATTCAGACAGGTTTGCGGAAGAGATCGTCGTGCCGTCCTACACTTCCGACGAGGAGAAAAAACACGATCACGACCCGCCGTATCGGACTTCCCTTTTACCCATTTCTACGGCGCCCCCATGAAAGTTTGAAGCTCCATTTATCCGTGTGATCGAAATCGAACTACAGAACGAAAATGAGCGCGAAGTCCTGTAAGACTGTGCAAATGTGGATCGAAATAAGGTGACGTAAAACCCGCATAAATGCTGCACTTTTCGTGCAAATCCCAAAGCTAAATCCACATCTGAAAATGAATGCACCATGCATGGTGATATCCACAAATTAACCTCAGATTTACACTTGCTTCCACAGATCGAACCGTCCTACTGTCTCATTCAGTTGGTGGCCCTGTAGGGAGTTGGACAGCAGCTCCGATCAGGCAAGAGATGCAGGATTGGTTGAGTGAGGTGATTCATTGAAGGCGCAAGCTGACGGTGGAAAGCCGAGTGAGATTAAGAAAGCATCGACGGTCAGGCAGGAAAAGCTGGACCTGCTGAACGCGAAGATTCATCCGCGGCGCAAGCTGAGGATGCAAAGTTCGAGAACAGCCAGGGATTCATCATCGACCCAACCGTAGATTGCGGAACCGGGGCAACCCGGGAAAGCATAGACGGAGAGCCGAGGGACAGTGAGGCGGGGCGACCCGCGGATCCAGTCATCGGCAACGTCGGAGGACCTGAGATTCAGGGCGACCTGAAAGTCGGGACCACTGACGGAACCAGGGGAGCGAAGAACCGGGGCAACTCGGATCTTCACCGCTGGGATGCCAGAGGAAAGAGGTTCGGGGAGACTCGAAGACTCGCCGCTGCACAACCGGAGGGCGCGAGACCCAAGGCGACTTGGGAGACCACCAGCCGGAGCCGGACGGTCCGCGAGGCGGGGCAACCCGAAAAGCGGATCGAAGGCGATACCGAGGGACCGGAGTTCAGGGCGACCTGGAGATCGGTCAATCGGCACCGCCGAAGGATGCGAGGTTCGAGGCGACTCGGAGCTCCATCGCCGGCAAAGCCGGAGATGCAGGAAGAAGGGAAACCGGAAGCCTGGATCAAAAGCGTTGCAAGGGGAAGTGAGGAAAACGGGGCGACCCGGCGAATCACGGAAACCAGCAACGCGGAAGGATGCGAAATTCGGGGCAACTCGAAAATCCATCGCCGGCACAGCCAAAGGACCGGGGAAGCGGGGCAACTCGCGGAATCGGTCACCCGGAGCGGCCAAAGAACGCGGGGTACGGGGCAACCTGGAGACGCGCAACTAGCTAAGCCGGAAGATGCGGGAGCCGGGGCAACCCGGAACCAGCACGAGAGGCTGAATGGGACGATGTATGATCCGATGAGTTATCAGGACACCCGGAGAGCGCCAGAGGCCGCAAGGTCTCTGGCGTTTTCGTCTCACGACGCCGAGCCGTTTCTTCTTGACGAAAAAATCAGCCATTTGCCCTCCCTGTGTCCAACCCAGCGATGATGTCGGTCGCTGGGCATCCCGAGATCACTCTGCTCCAACAGCTTCCCGAAATTCCTCCGCCGTGAGCACTGTAGCGCGTCGCGGAAAAACCTTCTCGATGAGGCAGGCGTGGACATCGGCATCGTTGTCCATGCAGCAATCTTTCACAACAACCAAGCGGTAGTCAGCATCGCTGGCGTCAAGCAGCGTGGAGAGCACGACACCGCTGGTCGCAATGCCGAACAGCACCAGCGTGTCGATTTCCTTCGCGCGCAGAATCATCTCGAGTTCGGTTCCGTGGAATGCGTTGACGCGGTGCTTCGTAACGACTATCTCGTCGCCCACTGGCGCAACCTCAGGATGAATCGCACCAGCTGGTCCTTGAAATACCTGCTGCCACTGCGGATTTTTCTTGATCGCGCCGAAGAGCAAATTGCGTTCGCTGACCTCTGGGAAGCCGGGGCGAAAGCCGACCTGCACATGGATCACGGTCATCGCGCGCTCCTTTGCGTCTTTCAGCACATTCGCGACGCGGGGTAGGAAATCCGGCTGACTCTTGGCATAGATCGAGACGATCGCTGTTTGCAGATCCATGCTGAGGACCGCCGAACGTGCAATGTCGGGCAGAATCTTGCTCATGTTTTCCTCTCCTCGCTGATCGTAGCAGCGGACGGCGGAGGGACAATTGCTGAATACAGCCAATCGCAGCCGGTCAGTACACCAGAATCCTGCCACGGAACATCCGGAGGGCTGAGCTGCATCATCGGCGCCGAAGGCATGGCGGAAGTGTTTACCGATGAGTAATTGACGGTTGGCGGGTGATCCAACCGGTAGTCCGAAAAGCGCGCGTTCGCCGCGTCAGCTATCGAGCGATGAAACACCCGACTCCATCTCCACGAACGCCCCAGGTACCCAGGCCGTATTCGCCCCGCGATGCTAAGTGGTATTGCTCGTCAACCGGGTCGAACACAAGCACGTAGCCCCCGTCTTCAGCCATCGTGACGCACATGCGCTTCACACCCACGCCAGTCCAGGATTCCTCGCTGGTGTTGCAGATGTTGACTTCCTCCCAATGAGGTTCAACGAGGCAGAGGCGCATTGAGATCAGATGAGCGCGAATCTCGTCAGCAGGGAGTGGACTCCCTATCGCACCCGCAGGAACTTCGTAGACATAGCCTGAGATTTGATTCTCCAACTCGCGGCGAAGCCGTCGGAAGAAGTCTTCGTCGGCAGCGTCTGGTGCAGGGTTGGAAGTGGCCTTCTGCATGGCGATATTGTAAGCGTCGCGCGACGTGAGTAACCAATACGCTCATCCGGCCATTTTCGGCACGGCTAAAGCCATGCCCTGTTACAAGGCTCATGCGAAAAGAGTTTTTCCGCAGCCTGTAAAGCCATGCCCTGTTACAAGGCTCATGCAAAACGAGTTCTTCCGGAGCCTGAAGGCCCGAAGATTCTCGCCCTGTTTTCAGGAGGAGAATCTTCGGGCTCCCTCCAGCGACGATCTGCAACGTCGTATTAGTGCACCGCGCCGCCAGGTCCCTGGCCAGGCTTGTTCTTGCTGAGCAGGAAAGCGAGGAAAACCAGGAAGATAGACATGTACGACAGCTCCATGTAGACGTCTTGATAGCCTTGCACGCCGGCCTGGAGATTGAGCTGGTTATAGATATTAGCGAGCGCTCTGCCTGCGCCGTTGGGGTCGCCAAAATTCGTGCCGAAGAAGCCCGTGAGGCCCTTGAGCTGCTGCTGGTACCCGAGGGAAGCTGGGCCCATGGCGCTTTGAAGATGCTGCTCGTGCCAAAGAGTGCGGTTGGTGACCTGGGCGTTGGTGACCGCGATAAGGATGCTTCCGCCGATGTTGCGGGCAAAGTTGATGAGGCCGGCGACCTGATTCGAATCTTCCTTCGGCATGCCCACGTACGCCGCGGTAGTGATGGAGATGAAGCAGAAGGGAAGCGGGATCATTTGAACGACGCGCAACCAGGAAGCCTGTGCAAAGGTCATGTTGAGGGTCGTGACCTCCGCCGCGATCCGGAAAGTAATGATGAACAGAAGGAAACCAAGGGCGGTGAGGTAGCGCGCGGATACCTTGCTGGTGGCGAAGCCGGCGAAGGGCATGACGATGACCAGGGTGAAACCGCCGGCGGTTAGGGCGAGGCCGGCCGTGGTGGCGGTCCAGCCGAGCAGTTGTTGCATGAACTGCGGCTGGAGTACCGTGTTGGCGTTGAGCACGCCGCCCACCAGCATCATCAAGAAACAACAGATGGCAAAGTTTTTGAAGCGGAATACCTTGAGATTGATGAGCGGATCTTTTTGTCGCCATTCCCACCAGACGAGGGCAATCATGCCGGAGATGAAGAGGAGTGCGAAGAAGCGAATGAAGTTCGAGGCGAACCAGTCGTTCTCCTCACCCTTGTCGAGCATGATCTGCATGCCGCCCATGGCGATGGTGAGGAAGGCGAGGCCAACATAGTCCATCTTGAAGAAGCGGGAGCGATCAGCCTTGATCCACGGGGGATCTTCAACGAGGCGCGTGACGAGGAAGAAGGCGAGAATGCCGACGGGGATGTTGATATAGAAGATCCAGCGCCAGGAGAAATTGTCGGTAATCCATCCGCCCATGGTGGGGCCGATGGAGGGCGCGAGAACGGCGACCAAACCGTAAAGTGCAAAGGCCTGGCCGCGCTTGTGGGGTTCGAAGGAGTCCGCCATGATGGCCTGGGCCATGGGCTGCAGGCCGCCGCCACCGGCGCCCTGAAGGATGCGGAAGAGAAGCAGCATGGGCAGCGACGGGGCCGCGCCGCACAGGAAGCTGGAGACGGTGAAGATGATGATGCACAAGACGAAAAAGTTGCGGCGGCCAAGGACGCTGGAGGCCCATCCGCCGAGCGGAAGGACGATGGCGTTGGAGACCAGATAGCTGGTCAGGACCCACGTGCCCTCGTCTGTAGAGGCGCCAAGGGAGCCGGCAATGTGGGGCAGAGCGACATTGGCGATGGAGGTGTCGAGGACTTCCATGAAGGCCGCGAGGGCCACGGTCATGGCGATGAACCACGGATTGACGCGCGGCTTCCACGGTGCGGGGCTCGCGACGTCCGGATTCGTGATCGTAGTCTCCGCGTTAGCTGCGGCAGCTGGAGCCAGAGAAGTATCTGCCAAGACTCTTCCTTTATCTCTGCTTTGGGTCGTAGGTCGTTGGGAGAGGGCTCGCGACGCCAAAGCGCTGCCCTTTCAATGATTCTACAGATTATGCATACGAAAACTTAGATTCCAAAATGCGGCGTGGAGGTGCAGGAATTGTGCCTATCGCGGCATGACTTGCTAGGCCGTGCTTCCGATCGCTTGCGGCGTGCGCCAGCCGACAAAAGCAATGGTGAGCGCGATGAGCTGCATGGCGACGATAAATGCCACGCAGGCGGGCCATTTGCCGAGAGCCCAGAAAGCCCCTGGAACAACGCCCGCCGCTGTGCCGCCAAGATAGTAAAAGGTGATATAGATTCCCGCTGCAGTGACGCGCGCTCCCGCTGGAGCTGCAACACGCAGGTGGCTCTGCGATGCGGTCTGGGCCACAAACACGCCGCTTGAAAGCATCGCCAGCCCGAGGATGACGACGGGGAGCGAATGCGCAAGCGTGAGCAGCACGCCGGCGATAGAGCACGCGATGGCTCCGCCGATACCGGCGCGCAGACCGATGCGTGTGATGAGATAGCCACCAGCGGGTGTGACGACAAGACCGACGAGATACACAAAAAACAACGAGCTCAAAGCAGTAGTAGAAAGATGAAACGGCGCGGCTGCGAGGTAGAAAGTGATCCAGGTGAAGACGCCGACCAGCGAGAACAGAACGTTGAAACCGACAGCAAAGGTTGCGATAAGTCGACGGCTGCGAAAAAGTCCCTGCACCTGGTAGGGAAAGGAGGGAAGCGTGTCGAGTTGATGCTGCGGCTTGGTGCGATTGCGCCCATGCGGCAGCCACAGGGCCACGGCTCCCGCGCCCGCCAGCGCCAACGCGCCAAGTGCAAGAAAACTCACGCGCCAACTGAACCGGTCCGCAAGAATGCCGGCAGACACGCGGCCAATGAAGCCGCCAAGAGCCGTGCCGCTCACGTAGAAGCTGATGATGAGTGCGACCTGATCCGCAGGCCACTCCTCGCCGATGTAGGTCACGAGCACGGCAATCACGCCGGGGACGGTGATGCCCTGCAGAAAGCGCCAGAAAACCAGCTGCGCAAGCGACGTGGACGTGGCGGCGAGAAGCGTGGGCAGCGAGATCCCCACCAACGATGCCACGATGACGCGCTTGCGGGGAAGCCGTTCGGTAAGGGCGCCGAAGATGGGCGCAGAGAGTGCGACCCCCAGCGTGGCCGCGGAAACCGTCATGCCTACGCCGGTCTTTGAAGCGTGAAAGAGCCGCGCCAGCATAGGCAGCAACGGCTGCGTGCAATAGAGCTCGAGGAAGGCACAGACGCCGCAAAGTGCCACGGCGGCCGCCGCTCGCCGGCCCGGCGCGGTACGCTCCTGGATTTGTGTCTGCAAGAAACAGGATATCGGATGGGAGTTTGGAGTGGAGTCTTCAATCTAGCCGCGAAGCAAGCTCACTTGTTCCTGCTTATTTCGTGCGCCCGGAGAGCGGCGTGTGTTTGGTAGCTGTTTACGAGGAACTGGCCGCCGAGTATCAGCAGCCAGACCAAAAGCGCGAAGCGCAACGGCCGCCGGGGTACGCGCGTGCTGAGAATCGTTCCGCAAATGGCTCCCACGGCGCCCCCGGCAATCAGTTGCAGCAGCAGGCTGGGGTTGGAGGAGTGCGAGAACCAATGTGCGCCGCTGCCAATCAAAGAGATGAGGAATCCGAAGGCAATGTCCGTGCCGACCACCTGTGCCGGCAGCAGCGGAGTGAGCCCGAGCAGTGCCGTGCTGCCCAGTGCACCCGCGCCCGCTGAAGAAAAGCCAACTTCTGCGCCCACAGGAAACATCAGCCACGCAAGCCACGGGCTGCGATCGCGCTGGGTTTCATTTTGTCGCTTCGGCCGAAAGAAACTAATGATCTGCCAACCGGCAGTCGTGACCAGAATTGCTCCCAGCAGCGAATTCAGCAGGTTTTGCGATCCGGCGTTCACCAGATGCTTCAGGAAGAGCGAACCGAGGATCACGCCGGGCACGCCGCCCAGCAGCATGAATCCGAGAGTTCGCCAAGCTACGTTGCGGCGCGCGATCTGCGCTGGAACCAGGATCAATTTGACCGCCGTCGAAAACATCAGCCCGATTCCGACGGCCTCAACGGCGGGAACTCCGAGAAACAACACGAGAACGGGCACGGTAACGGTGCCTGCGCCAACGCCAGTCAGCGCGATGAAGAGCGCGATTACGAATCCGATAATGTAGTCCACCCAGCCTCCTCTGCGGTCACCTGTACTACTGTTGCGGCGTTGCCTACTTCTTTCCGTTGTCTTTGAAGTTCAGCGCAAAGTAGTAGTACGTGTACGAGTGACTGGTCGTCACATTCGTTAGGAACTGGCCGCCGCCGAAGTAGCCGATACCGCCGCCCAGGTTGAAGTGCTTATTCAGCTCATACCAGGAGTAGCCATCGATTTCCGCGCCCACATGACGGCCGTGGTCGGTCTTGTTGCTCACGATCGCGCTGCCCGAGGTGTTGTAGATCGAGTCCAGCGCATTAGCCGCCCAATCGTCCAGCCCCTGCGCCGTGAAGGTGAGCCGCCGGTGGGGTTCAACGGTGGCGCCCGCGCGTACCGTCTCAATGTTCTGCCAGCCGAACAGGTCGGTGATGCCAAAGCGGTCGTGGGCTGTCGGTTCGATCGTGTCGAAGGTGGTGTGCGTTGCGTTCTGTGCCGGATTCCCGTTGCCCGAGGCGTAGTCGTACTGGGCAAAGACGCGTGGCTTGGAGGCTACATTGAGGAACTGGTATGCCGCGCCCTCCTGCGTCGCAAAGGCATTGATGCTTTGCTTTCCGACCCTGCCGGTTTCGTAGATCAACTCGCCCCCGTAATCGAATGCCGGGCTGGGTTGCTCCTTGAGGCGCAAACCAATGGCTTTCTCGTTTTCCTTGCCGGTGGTTTTGGCGGCAGCCGGTTCCACCACCTCTGCCGGCTGTACGCGCCAGAGGACGAACGGCTCGAGGTTCGAGCGCTCCCCTACAAAGTCATCGAGGCGGCCGTAGGCTCCGTAGATGTTGTTGCCTTCCTGATGCGGGCTCACGCCATAGGCCTGCGGCACTACAGCCGAGGCGGCGAAGATGCCCAGGTGCTCGCGCTTTGCGTTCAGGTTCAGCACCGCCGCATCGTACGACCGTGCCTGGTTGCGCCACTCTGAGTTGGCGATGATGGTGTTGTTGTAGTTGATGAGCTGACGGCCCACGCGCAGGCTGAACCAGTGTTTCTCCGGGTTGCCAATCTCGGCGTAAGCCAGTTTCAGATCCCACCGAACCGTGTTCGGCGGCCCGATCGGCGGGGTCTGGTAGCCCGCACGGGCGTCCTGCACCTGCGCCGTAACCCGGAACCAACTGGGCGTATGCAGATCCACCTGGAACCGGAAGCGGTTCAACAGGTAGGAATCATTGACACCCACTTTGAAGCTACTATTGTCGTACCCCTCATATCGGAACCGCTCCTCGGCCTGCAGATCGATCCAATTAGGCAGCTTCTCGTCAAGATAAGTGAACGGGGCAAAGTCGTGAAAGTCATAGGGTGCCGGGTTGCCGGTGGTACGCCAGGCCGCGCCGTTCAGGAAGCTCAACGGGTTCGCGGCAGGCCCGGTGATAAATGCGCCGTTGTACCCGGACGCTCCGTTTTGCGTGGTGATGTCGTCCTGCGCGGCCAGTGGCAGCGCCGCCCCTAGAACAAACAGGAAGAGCACGGCAGAGATCGATAGCGACAACCGGCGCAGTGAAGCAAAAATAACAGCATAAAGAGCTTTTGGTGCGTACAACTTTGCTGCGAGTGTCACGGTTTCTCCTGAAGTTTTCCGGTGATCGATTGACCTGGTTTTCAGATTCTGGGGAAAATTGCGCTGCGGATCAGCTCTGAGGTGAATCCTCGTCGCGCACGGTTTTCGAAGAAGGGAAGTCGGGTCAGCGGCTACAACAACAACCATTCCGCCGGGCGGCGGAGGTGCGGAGTTGCAAATTGGAGAGGACAAATCTCATGGTTCCTTAGTACTCGAAGGTGTCCAATTCAACTGCTGCTGAAAAGAAAAAGGCCGCGTCAGCGAGAAGCTGATACGCGGCCGTATGGAAATCGTTTGAGTCTGGTTAGCTCATCCACACGACCGGCGCACCGCGCAACAACACGCGCACCGCATCGTTTTGGAGCCGAGACTCATTGAATTGACGGTAGCAACCAATAGGGACCAAAGTCAAGTTTCGGACCTAATTGGGGCCCCGAAGTTCCTTTTGTTTTCTGGACTTGCGCGATCATGAGGAAGTCCAGCGGTAAACCCTAATACCTTTCCGCGAGCCCACACGATAACCTAGAGAATAGATGGATTCCCCGCCCACAAAACCTCATCGACGAGGTTTGGAAGCCTTTGCCTCGCGCGACTTCAGGCTGTATCAACTGGCGCGTGCCGTCGCGATCCTTGGCGCGGAGGCGCAGGCGGTCGCGGTGGCGTGGCAAGTCTATTCCATCACCCATCGCGCGCTTGATCTCGGCTACACAGGGCTGGCGCTTTTTCTCCCCGGTCTGTTCTTCCTGCTGCCCGCAGGGCATGTGGCCGACCGCTTCGATCGGCGGCGCATCATCCTCGTCTGCTACTCCGTGCAGGTGCTCTGTTCGCTCACCCTCGCTCTGTTTGCGCATCATGGCGTGCGCAGCGTGTATCCCATCTACGCCGTGCTGTTCGTCGTTGGCCTGGGCCGCGCCTTCTCGGGACCCGCGAGCTCGGCGCTGGTTCCGCATCTGGTTCCGGAGAAGCACTTCGTCAACGCGGTCACGTGGGGTGGAGCGATCTTCCAGTTCGCCAACGTCACCGGTCCCGCGCTGGGCGGAATATTGTTCACGTTGCCATTGGCGCGCCTCGTTCCCGGCACCCGTTTTGAAGGCCCCGGCATCGTGTACGTCTTTACGCTGACGACTATGCTGTCGTTCCTTGTGCTGGTCGGCAGCCTGCATGTGCGACCGGGAAGGATGGAGCATCGCGACCTCTCTCTTCAAGTGGTTTTGGCAGGCTTCAAATACGTGTGGAGCATGCCGCTGCTGCTCGGCTCGTTTTCGTTGGACCTTTTTGTCGTACTGCTCGGCGGATCGGTGGCGCTGATGCCGATCTTCGCCAACGAGATTCTGCACACGGGCCCGCGCGGGCTGGGCATTCTGCGCGCGGCGCCGGCAATTGGCGCGCTGACAATGTCGCTCGCCATGGCACGATTTCCCATCAACCGCAGTGCGGGCAAGCGCCTCTTCGTCTGCGTGGCCATATTCGGCGCGGCGACGGTGGTCTTCGGAATATCGCGCAATCTATGGCTCTCGCTCGCGGCACTCGCCGTGAGTGGAGCGGCCGACACCATCAGTGTGATCATCCGTGGGTCACTGTTGCAACTGGCGACGCCGCCCGAGATGCGCGGCAGGGTCAGCGCCGTCAATTCGCTGTTCATTGGAGCTTCGAATGAACTGGGCGAATTTGAAAGTGGCCTCACCGCACAATGGTGGGGCGCGGTGCGTGCTACGATCATCGGCGGTATCGGTGCGCTCGCCGTCGCCGGCCTCTGGTCCGTGTGGTTCCCCGGCCTGCGTAAAGCCGACGGCTTAACATCGGAAGCGCTGCGGCCGCAGCAGGCGAAGCCCGAACAAGCAGCGGCGGGTAGTTGACTGCGTTTACCGTTGCAGTAAATCGATAGGCTGGGTGAAATCCGTAACCCGAATGTGCTTCGCCAGCGTCGGATGCTGACGCTGAAGCGCCAAGTACATTTCCCAAGCCACACGGCGATAACTGAAGTGCCCCGCAGGCGCGGACCGCAGTTCACTGATGTACTGCGCCTCGGCGAAATCCATCTTGAAGAGACACCGGACCCGCGTCGCCAGCGGCAGCAAATACAGAGCCGATACTGCAGCCTCGGGCGCTGTGCCTGTGGCGATGCGCACGCTGGCACTGTGGGCCGCGTCTGCGGCCGCCTTGTAGCCGTCAAGAGCCCCGGCCTCGGCCAGCAAATTCACATCCGCGCCCAGATCGCCCACCATCGGCGTTTCGTAGCCATGCAGCGCCGTGAATGCCTGCTTGATCTGCACGCAGCGGCGATGGCGATGCATGTCGCGGAAGCCGCCGATGTCCATCAGGATGTCGAAGCGCAACGCCGCCCCTGCGTGAAATGCGCGGAGAGCCTCATCGTGCCGCCCGCGACGGCGCAGGCCCACTTCAATGATTTCTCTAATGCGGCACTCGGGAAGACCAGCCATCAGATCCCGCACCTGCCGATAAGGATGGTCGCTCGCCCAATAGATCAGCGTCGCCGCCAGTTCCACTTCCAGCGTCTCCGTCCGCTCCACAAGATCGACAACTGGAGCGGATGCGACAGGCAGATCCTTCAGCAGCTCCGCGGCAACGTGCTCCAACTCGCCGCGCGTCTCCATCAAATACGCATTTGGTTCGGCATATTTCACCAATGTCGGCGCAGTCCGCACCTCGCGCGTTAGCAAAGCGGCGGCCTCGGCAGCAAGTTCAGGATTCACAGCCAGTTTCTCCACGAACGCAGCGCCGGCTTGACCGTAGACATTCCATGCCGGTCCCGTTGCTGCGTCCCGAAGCCTGCGCCCAAGGTCGCGCACCTCGGCCATAGGATGCGAAAGCAGCCGCGAAACCTGCGTTTCCAGCGTACGGGCGTTCACAATCTGGCCCAGGGATGTGTTGGTGGCTAGCGGCAGCAGGTAGCGCGCAACGTCGAACGCCCGGGCCTTGAGTGTCCTTTCGTAAGCCTCGGGCTTCATACCCTCGGGACGGGCGACACGCTGGCGAAGTGCTGCCTGCACCGCCGCCGTGGTGCGCTGGTAAGCCGCAAACAGCCCCTCGACCGTCTCGGCGTATAACTTTGCCGAAGCCGAATCCGCGCCAAAGTCCGGAAAAAACCAGCCCGATTTAAGGAAATTCTGATACCTTGTGGAACGCTCCTGCCCGTCCCACCTTTGCTCGTCCACGAGAACAATCGCCGCCAGCAGGCTCAGCCGTTCCACAGCAAATGCAATGTGAGCAAGATCGGCGATGGAGCGGTGACCGTATTGAAAATAAAAGGTGTTGAGGAACTGCTCGGCACGCTGTGCACTGATCTCGGTCAACGACTCGCGCATCGACAGCGCCGAGCGGGAATACTTTGCCATGGCATAGGCCAGAACTTCAGGATCGGCGCCGTGGACAGCGAAAACGTCGGTCTGATTACGGGCGCCGGTGGGGAGAAAAGTTTCACTGGACATTCGGTTGGGCTCGCGACCAGAATACGGCATGGAAGCGGTTCTCCAGCCCGCACGCGCCGCGGCATCAAGCGGGGTGTCCTTTTTCGTGAGGAAAAGGCGCCTGAGTGGTTTCTAGCGCTGGTACGAACTGGAGAGCCATCGTGGGGCACTGGGTTGTCTGTGCATCCCAAGCCCCGGCAGCCACGTCCTATAAGAAGAGCGGGGGGCCATGCGGGAGATCAAGGTGCGCACATCGCAGCGGCCACGGCCATTGCCGCCCGGCCGCTGGGCGATGACCCAGCGGTGGAATGACCTGCTCTTTGCGCATTGGCGGGCCCAGCCATCGCAGGTTGCCGCGCTGCTGCCGGAAGGCCTGCACCTCGACACGTTCGATGGATCGGCCTGGGTCGGCGTGGTGCCGTTCTGGATGGACCGCATCAAGGTGCGCGGCGTGCCGACGATTCCGGGTGCGCGCAGCTTTCCCGAACTCAATCTCCGCACCTACGTTCGCGATCATCGCACTGGCACTCCTGGCGTCTATTTCTTTTCTTTGGATGGGGCCAACCTGCTGGCGGTGATGGTGGCGCGCAGCTTTTATCACATGCCCTATTACTGGGCGGAGATGCGGATCGAAACAAAGTCGGAGCGCGAATTTTCTTTCTTTAGCCGCAGGCGTTTTGTGTCGAAGCCGGTGATCTTCAAGGCTCGCTATCGTGGACTCGGCCCGACGCGCAAGCTTGCCGAGAGCCGCAGCGGGACCATCGAATATTTTCTGACTGAGCGCTACTGCCTGTTTACGCACAACACTGCGGGAGAACTTGTGCGCGCGAATGTGCACCACGTGCCGTGGCCGCTCGAAGATGCGGCGGCCGATATCGAACGCAACGATTTGCCGGCTTCGATCGGCATCGACATTCAAGAGCAGGAGCCCGTGCTGCACTACTCGCGGCGACTGGCAGTTTATATGTGGCCGCCCGAACTTGCCATGCCGGCACGCGGACGCCAGCGCATTCCCGCTCAAGCCATGCCATCGGCCTGATCGCTGTGTCGAGCAACGAACTAACTCTTTTCTTCCACCCTGCCACATTCTCTCCCTACCCCTTGACCCAAGCCACGGTCCCTATAATGACCTTCGGACGAATACGGCGGAATGAGTCTGCCGTGCGGAGGAATGAAGCACGATGGCGGATTTGCAGGGAAAGATCGCGCTGGTCACGGGCGCGAGTCAGGGTATAGGGAGTGCGTGCGCACTTGAGTTGGCGAAAGCCGGAGCGACGGTTGCGCTGGCGGCTCGGAATGAGGCCAAGCTGGCAGAAGTGGCGGCGGAGATCGCGGCTGCCGGCGGACAGGCAGCGCCGTTTGCCCTCGATGTGGCCCGCGAAGAGTCCATCAAAGCTGGCGCGAAAGCGATTCTGGAGCGATTCGGCAAGGTTGAGATCCTCGTCAACAACGCGGGCATTACGCGCGACGGGCTGATGATGCGCATGAAGCGTGCGGACTGGGACGACGTGCTCGACACCAACCTGACCGGTGCATTTCTGCTGACGCAGGTGCTGCTACCCGCAATGCTGCGCAACCGTTGGGGCCGGATCATCAACATCACCAGCGTGGTGGGCCGCACCGGCCAGGCCGGCCAAGTGAATTATTCGGCCTCAAAAGCCGGACTCATCGGGTTCACACGATCGCTGGCGCGCGAAGTGGCCTCGCGTAATGTGACAGTCAACGCCGTCGCTCCGGGATACATTGAGACGCCAATGACTGCGGTGCTCGATGAGAAACAGCGCGAAGTGATGATGGTGCAGATTCCGCTGGGGCGCGCCGGCACCGATGTCGAGATCGCACAATCCGTGGTGTTTCTCGCGTCGCATGGGGCGGCTTACATCACTGGCCACGTCCTCGACGTGAACGGCGGCATGTTCATGGGCGGATAGTCGAACGGGCGTTTTGGGAAAACTTCAACCAGCGCGGAAATGGGTGCCCCAGGTCTGGATTCTCATCGGGGTCCCCGGCGACAGGTCTTCGTCGCTGGGGTGGTTTGAGACCTGGGAAAGCACGAACTCCAGCCCACTGCAATCCAACCTAGATTCCGAGCCGCTCCTTCACGCTGCGCAAGCGGTCGCGCGCCACGGTGAGCTGCGTGTGCGGATCGTCCTTCAACGTGAGCACAACCTTCCCGGCGAACCACGAATTCACCTCGAGCACCCAATCCACGTTGACGAGCGCCCCGCGATGGATGCGCAGAAACTTTGCGGGATCGAGGCGGTGCTCGAGTTCCACGATGGTCTGATCGACACAATGGCTGCGGCCCTTGACCACCGCATAGGTGAGCTTGTCCTGCGCGATGAAGTGCGTCACGTCATCTAGCGGTAGAAACGAGATGCGTTCTCCAATCCGCGATGCAATGCGGTGCGGATAGCCGGTCTGGCCGCGCTGCAGAGATGCCGCCAATTCGCGCAGCATTGCGGGCAGTTCGGGGCTCTGCTGCCACTCGGGCTTCACGACGGGCCGCAGCTTTCCAAGCTTCGTGAGCGCCCGCTGCAATTGGTCGGCCTCAATCGGCTTCAGCAGGTAGTCAATCGTGTTGGCCTCAAATGCCCGCAGAGCGTGTTGATCATAAGCGGTGGTGAAGATGACGAAAGGTTGGCGCGTGAGCCGCGACAACAGTTCGAAGCCATTCATCCCCGGCATCTCGATGTCGAGGAAGAGAACGTCGATCGTGGAGGCAGCAGGGCTGTTCAGAAACTCGACGGCACGCACAGGGTCCGCTGCGCTCCCAGCAATCTGAATGATCGAAAACGCCGCCAACAATCGCTCCAGTCGCTCGGTGGCGAGCGGCTCGTCATCCACGAGATAGGCGTGCAGCGGGGCAGTATCCATAGGCGATTAGGACTCCGCAGGGAACGAAATGCGCGCGATGGTTTTTCCGTTTTCGCGCGTTACGTCGAGTCGTCCAGCATCGTCAAACAAGAGTTGCAGTCGCGCGGAGAGGTTGCCAAGCCCGTGTTCAGGCGAGATGGACCCAAGAGAAAATCCCGGACCATCGTCAATGACTTCGAGCTGCATGCGGCCATTCATTCTCGATCCGGCGACTTGAATTGCGGTTCCTTCGCTGCGTTGCGCCGCCACATGCTTCACGCTATTCTCCACCAGCGATTGCAGGGCGAGGGGCGGCACTTTGATCAGGCCCAGAGACTCCGGCACGGTTATTTCATAGCGCAGGCGCGGCCCAAAGCGCGTTGATTCAATCTCCAGATAATCACGCACCACCTTGAGTTCCTGCGCCAGCGGAACAAGGCTGTGGTGATTTGCATTGAGCGAGAAGCGGAGCAGGGAAGCGAGCTTGCTGACTGTGTCTTCCGCCCGTGCGGGATCGCTCGGAATCAACGCGGCAATCGAATTGAGCGTGTTGAACAGAAAGTGCGGATGAATGCGCGATTCAAGCGAGGAAAGGCGCGCCTCGACCAGCAGTTTGTTGGCGCGCTCCTGCTCCACCTGCTGCGTGCGCAAGGCCAGCGTTGCCGATTGGAGTTTATAACGGAGAGTCTCGTAGGTGCTGATGCTGAGGCCAAACATGAGGGAGATGACGATGCTGAATGGCAGCGATTCTCGCAATTCAAGCCAATAGCCCTGTCGAATTATGCCGGCGACCCATAAGAGAAAGTCGCCGGCAAACGTTCCGACCGTAGCCGTGCAAACCAGCAGCAGCGCCTGGATGAGAATGATCAGCTTGGGGAGACTGTTGGTGAAACGAATAGAAACTCGAGTGAGAATCACGATGGAAGGAACGCCGATCGAAGCAGAGTAAATGAACACCGCGAAAAGCTCGATGCCAATCTGCGAAAGCCTCATGCGGCCCGTCGAGAGAAACAAGAGCACGATCGCCAAGGTGACGCCGGCGACAATCCAAAAGGCCCTGGTTAGGAATCGGCCATAACTGGGAGTCTCATTTGACTTATTGGCGGGGGTGGGCATAGCAGGATCGGCACAGTCGTTCATAGCTGGAATCGCACCCCAAGCGATGTGGCCGTGGAGTAGGGTGCTGCGCCATAGTCCGACGTTTTGGCGCCATGCGGGATCTCCATGTGCATGTAAGACGAGAAATGGTTGCCGAACCAGCGATTCACATCAAAGACGCCAGTCGAACTATGGTTGTTGAGATTTGCGACGATCGAGCCGGAGATATCCCATTCCTTCCAGCCCGGCAGCTCACGCAACCGCGACTTGCTTGCGTTGAAGAATGCATAATGCTGCCGGCCCGCAAGCGGAGAAATAGACATGTCGCGATAGTACGCGGTGTTGGGCGGGGTGTAGAACTCGCCGATGAACGAAACGCCGGAATGCATGGTGAACTTGCCGCCGAGAAGCACAACAGCCTGGTCTCGCCACATGCCCTCGCCGTGGATCTCCCATGCCTGTCCGAGGACGCGTGTAAACGTGAGGCCGCCGAACGAGTCGGAATCGCGATCATGCCCGGCAATCAGCGAAGTATCGAATCCACGCACCAGAACGTTATACCGTAATGCTGTTGTGTCGTGCAGATCGGCGTTCGCGGGTGCGAGCGCAGCTGTGGACCACGCAATGCTGAGCGCATGCCGGCCACGCACCCAGTCCGCTTTTACCATATCGCGGCCTTCATTCAGATTGAGCCGGTCTGTCGGATCGGTGGGATTGCGCGGCGGGTCGAGCACGCCCGCGGCCGTAAAAGCGTAGCCCGTGCCCCAACGGACCATCTTGCGTCCCGCAGTGAAGTCAAAATCGCCTGCCGACAAACTGGCGTAGGTTTCCTTCACGCGAAGCTGCGAGTAGTTATCCGAGTAAGTGCCGGCAACGCCGATCAAGCTGGTGGAGAAGCTGAGGCGATCCTGATAGCGCAGGCTGAAAGACGGCTCAACGAGGACCTGATTCAGGACATCAGGCAGCGGCTCGCGCAGGTTCCCGTAGAAAGTGGCATCATCGATGACCGAAACGGAGTAGCGCGTCTTGAGCGGACCCCCTTCGGAAGATGCAGCGTCCTGCGCGAACGTGCAACACGCCCCAGCCAACAGCAGAAAACCCGAAATGAGAACGCCATATTTCATGATCAGAACCGATCTGCGCGACCTTGGTAGAAGAGCTTGTCGGGCAGTTTGCGCTGCGTGGCTTCGGAGTATTCGAGGACGCTGTGCGAAGTGTGTCGAATCTCGTCGTAGAGAGTGAGCTTGTGCAGCAAAGTCTTTCCGCCGTACGGCTCGTATTCATCGAACGTGGCCGATTTGATGTGCTTGCCCGAGGTCAGATAAAACTCCGCACGCACGGGACGCGCATCTTCCGTACGCAGCCAATAGACAATGCGCTGATAAGTTGCACCCTTCCGCTTGGCGGTGAGTTCGAGCACATTGCAATCGACTGCCCCAACCTTCTCATTGCGCAGAAATACAGGTGAGTAGTCGACAGCGTAGTTGGTGCGGGCCACGTCGCCATTGGAGGCATCGCCAGTCAGGCGTTCCAGCGGCGTGATGCGCACCGGACGGCTCGTGTCCGGCAGATAGACCCACATATCGTCACCCAACATCAGCAGGTGACGACCCTTTTCCCGAGGGCTCATGAAGTCGACGTAGGTCTTGTCGGTGCCTTTTTGCGAGACTTCGTAAAGATGCTCTTCGTCCGACCTGCCGGCCTCATAGGTAGTGATCTTTACGTTTACCACGTAGGCAGGCCATCCGTTGCGAAATGCATCGGAGCGTTTCAGCAATGTCTCCGCGTCGGGAGCGGGCAGCGATGCCGCATGGCTCACCAGCGCGTAGGTGAGGAGGAATGCGAGGAAGAACAGCGTCAGAAACCAACGTAGAACGCAGTCTGCTCTAGACATGGGCGAGTGCCTCCGCGATTTGCAGCCGCGATGCGCGGATCGCCGGCAAAATGGAGGCGAGCGCGAGAGAAATGACAACCAGTAATGAGGCTCCGATCATCAGCCCAGGAACGTGCAGCACCTTGAAAGCCATGGGCACGTCCGATCCCGGAGGCGGCGGCAAGTGCAGGCCCGATAGATTGAGCGCGACGCCGAGCAGGTTGCCGCCGAGGACGCCCACAGCAGCTCCGAAGAGTCCCGTCAACGTGGCCTCCACCATGAAGAGCGCCACAATCCACCTCCGTGGAGTGCCCATCGCGAGCATGGTGCCGATTTCACGCGTGCGTTCAAACATCGCCATGAGCAGCGTGTTCACGCTGGCCATTAGAACCATGAAGAACACAATGATGCCGAGGAAAAGAAAGATACCGCTGAAGAGCGTGCGCACCTGCTGGTAATAGGCGGCGAGGTCGATCCATTTCCGGATTACCATCGGTTGCGATTGGCCCCGCAGCTCGGGAATCAGCGTGGCTGCGACCGAATCCGTGTTTTCGGTGTCGTCGAGGCCAACAACCAGATTGGTCACGCGATCGGTTTGCAGCAGTCGCTGTGCCGAAGGCAGACTAATGCGCAGATAGCGATCGTCCAGATCCTTAAATCCTGTGTTGACGATGCCCACGATCTGCACATCGATGCCGTTCAGCGCGCCGTCAGCCGTGACCGCTAGAATCGTCAACCCATCGCCAACTTTCACGCTCATCGATTTCGCGACGCCGGTGCCGATGAGAGCTTCGACTTCACCATTCGAGTTGCTGCCAAGATCGCGGCCTGAGGCGACGCGGGGGCTGAAGCCCATGGCTCGTTCGCTGTCCGGCTCGACGGCGCTGCCCATGAAGACCGAAGACTTCACGCCGTTCGAGAGCATGCCGTAGAAGTCGATGCGCGGCGCAACGCCACGTACATGTGATCCCGTGCGTACGGATGCTGCCACGCGACGCCAATTGCTGATGCCTGTGTCAAGCACGTGTACTTCGTCGCGCTGGAAGTGCTCGGCAGTGAAAATCTGAATGTGGCCGAGGCCGTTCCGGATCGTACTTTCACGCAGACCGTGAAACATGAAAGCGAAGAATCCGCCGACGAGCAGCAGACCGGCCACGCCGCCGCCCACCATCATCAGCGTCATCACGGTGCGGCGGCGATTGCGAAAGACGTTACGAAACGCAAGTAGCAAGAATTTGCCCATGACTGTCTCCTTGGGAATGAGTGTCTGATTCAACCTGCCCGTCGGTGAGCCGGATGATGCGCGGCGTGTGCTCGAGTAGGCGTTGGTCGTGGGTGGAAAAAATGAACGTGAGTCCGAGGCGACGATTCAGGTCACGCATCAGCTCGATCAGCTGCGTCGCATTGTGGGTGTCGAGGTTCGCTGTGGGCTCGTCGGCCAGCACCAATGCAGGCCGGCCAACGATCGCACGGGCCACAGCAACCCGCTGGCGCTCGCCGCCGGAAAGCAGGTCGGGACGATGATGGGCGCGCCCGGCCAGTCCCACGCTCTCGAGAGCCTCAGTCACTCGGGTGCGACGCTCGCTTGCGTTCACACCCTGGATCAGCAGCGGGAACTCGACATTTTCCGCCGCTGTAAAAACCGGAATGAGGTTGAAGGTTTGAAAGACGAAGCCGATTTTTTCGCGGCGCAGCGCGGTCGTGCGGGCGGGCGAAAGCTGCGATGTGTCCACGCCGTCAATGAAGATGCGGCCTGACGTGGGTTTGTCGATGCAGCCGATGAGGTTGAGGAGTGTCGATTTGCCGCTGCCGCTCGGCCCGGCGATGGCGAGGAATTCGCCCGCGGCAACGCGGAGGCTGGTGTGGTCGAGTGCCGTCACGGCGCTATGGTCGAGGGGGAATTTGCGGGTAACCGCATCGACAAAGACGAGATCGTCAGATGGATGCATCGTGGCCGTTCCTTTCCAAGGTTGTTGCTCACTTGGAAGGTAGCGGGCTGGGAAGAAAGAAGCGCGGCGTTTCGGATGAGAGGCAAAAGAAGCCGACGAAGGGCAGGAATCGGCGGGCGAAACGGAGGCGGAAAGCAGGTAAGGGAGCAGAGAACACGGGATAGCAACGATGGATCGGAAATCTGAATTCCGAACTCGGAACTAAAACCTCTACTGCGGCGGCGCCGCCGCGGCTGGAGCCTGACCGCCCTCAGCACCGCGATTCTGCCCGCCACTCGGTGGCGGGCCCATCACCGCAACAGTCGTCGCCAAAAATGTGCCGTCCTTGATCGCGCCATCGACGCGGACCATGTCGCCCACCTGCACATCGGCCAGGGTTACGGGGTCTCGACGCTTGCGGAAGGTGGTGTTCTCATCGGCCACGAAGGTATGCACGGCATGATCCGGCCCGCCCTCGAGGCTGACCTTTACCTCATTGATCGCCGTCACTCGCCCCATCAGCCAGGTCTTGCCGAAGTTGGCTTCCATCGCGCGCATCTCTTTGGCGCGCTCGGAGTCTATCAACATCACGAAGACCGCACCTATCGATTTCGCATTGGCATCCACTTCGCCGCTTGCGGCAATTACGTCGCCGACCTTGATGTCGGTAGCCTTAATCGCCTGCGGCGGTGTCCGCTCCCCGCCGTCGCCCTGCCCCGGACCTTGTCCGCGACGCGGCTGCCCGGCCGGCTGCTTCACAATGCGCGTATTGACGCTGAAATGGACGGTGTAGATCTCGCCCAACTCGGTCTTGATGGTGTAATGGTCGGCTACCGCCTCGGTGACCGTTCCCACCGTACCGCGACCCACGCCCATTCCCATCATCCCGCCGCCACGGCCGCCACGCTGCCCCTGCCAGCCGCCTGTTCCCTGTCCTTGGGTTTGCGGTGCGGGCGCTTCCTGCGCAAATGCGGTTGAAGATCCGGCGATAAACGCGCCAACAACCAAAATTGCGGCCAGCCTACGAACTTTCATTTGCGACTCCCAAGGCACTCCCCGAGAGCGCCTGCATGCATAGACGCAGAGCCTGCCCCTCAGGACGACGGGAACAGTCCCGGAATGAGCCCAGAGTTCAGGCGGCGCAGACTACGTCTGAGTGCCCGGCTCGTTTGCCGATTGCGCCGGACCGTCGCTCTGACCGCCCGCCGGCGCCTACTGCGACTTTTGTTCCGCCATCAGCTGTTCGAAAGCTGGAAACCCGTGCAAGCCGGCGAATTCCTGATCGGCAGCGAGCTTTTTGGGATTCGTGAAGCCCTCGTTCAGCGCCATGCGCAGATACTCGATCGCTCGGTCGTTTTTGCCCGCGCGCACGCAGCCCTTGGCCATGTAGTAGTTCATGGCGCCCCGGTCCTGCACCGAGGCCGGATTCTCTACTCTCGGTCCGCCGTTGTGATCGAAGATCTGCGGATCGACGGCGAGGGCAGACTTATAGACTTCCCAACCCTTTTTGTATTGGTGCTGCGCCAGCAGATCGGTACCGAGGTTCTTGAGCACGAGCGCCGATTTGGGATCGGCTTTGAGCGCCTTGTGGTACATTTTTACGGCCGACTTGTACTGCTTTAATGAGTCGTATACGGTACCGAGGTTGTTCAAGACATTGGCGTTCTTGGGGTCGAGCTTCAGGGACTGCTGATAGCATCGGGTCGCGTCCTGCAAGTTGAACATCATCTGGTAGGCGATGCCCATCTTGTTCCACTCGACGGCGGAGGTCGCGGTGTCTTGCTTGTACGCTTCAATTGCGGCCTGGTAGCGGCGGTGCGCCATGAGCGAGTCCCCCAGCGCTTCCGGCGTTGGTTGAGGAGCGGGGATGACTGGGGATTCGAGCTTCGGCGTCGGCCGGTTGGCGGAGAAGTCAGAAGTCGAAGTCTGCGCAGCGCCCACAAAGGAGGCTGCGATTACGGCTGCGGAAACTAATGTGACCTGCAACCAGTGGTGCTCATCGAAACTATGCATATTCCCTCCTCAAGAAGGAACCTGGGCGACAAATCTTGAGGATCGTCCGTGGGGAATTAAAGCACCTTTCGATGTAATCCGCCACATGACAGAAGCGAGATTTGTGAAACGGTACCCAGAAAGTTCAAAGCGGAACTTGCCGCGCCTCCATGGGTATCGCATTGGTACACTCAATTCGCGGTGACGCACAACACTCAATTGACCCGTCTGATGCGGAAAAATGAGCGGACGGTTTGGGGATTGTCAAATTCTGGCATCGGAAACTACACGAGGGTCATCCGAAGGCAGGAGGACGCACAGTGAGTACGATCACATCGGTAGCCCCAGGCATCAGTATTTCCGCGCGATTCCGCTCGACGCGCCAACGAACACTCGCGCTGATTGAGCCGCTCACACCAGAAGATATGATGGTCCAATCGTCCCCAGATGCCTCGCCTGCAAAATGGCATCTCGCGCACACGTCGTGGTTTTTTGAGTCGTTTGTTTTGCGCGAGTTTCTGGCAGATTACAAAGTGTTCCACTCTGACTTTGTATGGCTTTTTAATAGTTATTACCAAAGTTTCGCGGCATTTCCTGAGAAGCGCTTGCGCTCGTCTTTTTCGCGTCCTTCGCTCGCGGAAATCCTGCGCTATCGCCAGCACGTCGACGAGGCGGTGGAGCGGTTGCTCAACGGTAATCCAGAGCCCGAGGCGCTGAAGCGGATCGAACTCGGGGCGAACCACGAAGAGCAACACCAGGAGTTGCTGCTCACCGACATTCTGCACGCCTTTTTCACCAACCCGCTACGTCCGGCGTATAAACCGGAGTCAGTGGAAGCCGATGAGGTTGCTGCTTCGGCGGAAAATGCCCATCAACAGAGTTCCGTCCCCTTACGCTTCGCCGATTTTCCGGGCGGCCTGCGGGAAGTTGGCCACAACGGCGAGGGATTTTGCTTCGACAACGAATTGCAACGCCACCGGGTCTGGCTCGACCCCTATTCTCTGGCGACACGCCCCGTGACCTGCGGCGAGTATGCCGAATTCATCGCCGATGGCGGGTACCAACGGCCGGAACTCTGGCTCTCCGCCGGGTGGGACGCCGTGCAACACAACGGCTGGCGAGCGCCGCTTTACTGGTCGGGCGAAGTCGGGAAATGGAACCTCTTCACCCTGCGTGGGGAATTTCCGCTGAGCCGGATGGAGACAGCGCCGGTAAGCCACGTTAGCTACTTCGAGGCCGACGCCTTCGCCCGATGGGCGCGATGTCGCCTGCCTACGGAATTTGAGTGGGAAGCTGCGGCAGAGGGGAAGCCGGTCGAGGGAAATCTGCTGGATTCGGGCAGACTGGTCCCCGCTGCGGCGTCTTCCCCCGCCTCAGAACTCGTCCAAGATCAACGCTCCATGCAATGGCAGCAGTTTGGAGATTGTTGGGTGTGGACGGCGAGCGCTTATCTGAGCTATCCCGGATTTCAACCGCTGCCTGGCTCGTTGGGAGAGTATAACGGCAAGTTCATGAGTGGGCAGATGGTGCTGCGCGGTGGCTCATGCGTCACACCCGCGGCGCACATTCGAGCCAGCTATCGGAATTTTTTCCCGCCCGAGACGCGCTGGCAGTTTTCAGGAATTCGGCTCGCGAAATCGTAACCGGCGGCGGAGTTGCCGCATCCAACAGAGCGAATGGCAATTACGAGTCTTCCTCTTGCCGAAGCGCGCATCTCAGAACGGGTCGCCGCGGCGGTTCGAGACGGGCTTGCGTCGAGCCCAAAACGCTTGCCCCCGTGGCTCTTTTACGATGAAGCTGGCTCGCGGCTCTTTGAGCAGATCACCGAACTCCCCGAGTATTACCTCACACGCACAGAGCGGGCGATCCTGACAGCGGATGCCGGCGCGATGATTGCCCGTGCCGCTGGAGGCTCACGACTGCGCATTACTGAACTTGGAGCGGGTTCGGCGGATAAAACGCGGCTTTTGCTGGCAGCCGCGGTGCGGCGTCAGGGTCCGGTCATCTATGAACCCGTCGACGTTTCAGCCACCGCGCTCGCAGACGCCCAGGAACGCCTCGAACGCGAGATCCCTGACGTGCTGGTCGCACCCCAGGTCATGGATTACACCGACGGCCTCAAATTGGAGCCGTCGGCTCCGGACGAGCGTCGCCTGGTTTTGTACATCGGTTCGAGCATCGGCAACTTCGAGCCCCAAGACTCAGCCCGTTTGCTTCGTGGTGTGCGAGCGGCACTCCGGCCCGGCGATGCGTTGCTGTTAGGCGTGGATCTTGTGAAGAGTGCCGACTTGCTGTTGGCAGCTTACGATGACGCCGAAGGAGTGACCGCAGCCTTTAACGGCAACCTGTTGGTCCGGCTGAATCGGGAACTTGGCGCTGACTTCGATTCGGCAGCCTTTGTCCATCGCACCGTGTGGAACGCTACGGCATCGCGCATGGAAATCTACCTGATGAGTTGCGGGCCACAGACTGTGCACCTGCCTGCGCTCGATATGACGGTCGAGTTCAGGCGAAACGAGTGCATCCACACCGAGAACAGCTACAAATATCAGCCGGGTCAGGCCGAGTCCATGTTGGTGGAGGCCGGGTTTACGCCCAATGCAACGTGGAACGACAGGCGTGGCTGGTTCGCCGTGTGCCTGGGGCGTGTGGAGTAGCGACACCGCTACTTCGGCGCGGCAATCCTCACCAGGAACACATCGTGTCCTGCGATTTCCAAGGGCATCCCATCGGTCAATTCCACAACCTTGCCGGTCCACAGGTCCTTGCCATGCTGTGTTCCGTGCAGGCCCAGCTTCGCAAGGTCCAAGTGAAAGGGATGCGTCGAATAGCGGTCGCTCCCGGCATTCAGCACCGCTACCGCCAGCGCGCCGCCCGATAACTGCCGGGTCCACACCTCAACCTCGCCATCGCTGTAAATGCGCGCGCCCTGCTTGCCCAGCGCGTCCTGGTCAATGGCGATCACATCGGGGTTGGTGAGAATCGCCTTGATCTCCGGCTTCATGTCGGTCAAATCGTTGCCGGCCAACAAAGGCGCAGCCAGCATGGCCCACATCGAGAAGTGCGCGCGATTCTCATCCAGCGACAACTTCCCGTTGCCTACTTCGAGCATGTCGGGATCGTTCCAGTGCCCCGGTCCAGCGTAGGCTTCGAGACCCTCCTGCTGGCTGAGGATGGCGTAGATGCGGTCCCACCGCGGCGTGATGTCGCCTGTGGTGCGCCACAGGTTGCCGCCGAGCGCGGGCGCCCACTCCCACACCGCGTCCCAACCGTACTGACAGAGAGAAAAGACAATCGGGCGCCCCGTGGCCTTGAGCGCTTTTCCCATCTTGTCGTAGGCGGCAATCATCAGCCGCATCTGCGCGGCTTTGTCGTCGGGCGCCTGGCTCGTCATGACAGCCTCGCGAAAGCTGCACAGATCGTATTTGAGGTAATCGATGCCCCAGTCCGCGTACATCTTTGCATCCTGCTCCTCATGGCCCAGCGAGCCCGCGTAGCCTGCGCACGTCTTCGGGCCCGGACCCGAGTAGATGCCGATCTTCAGTCCCTTCGAATGCACATAATCGGCAAGTGCCTTCATGTCGGGAAATTTCGAGTTGGTGTGCAGTTCGCCGCTCGCGTCGCGCTCGCCTTCCCACGTGTCGTCGATGTTGACGTACACGTAGCCGGCATCTTTCATGCCAGTGGCAACAATCTCGTCCGCCGCGGCGCGCACGCCCTTGTCGTCAACCTTCGCTGCAAAATAATTCCAGCTATTCCAGCCCATTGGCGGCGTCTGCGCCACCTGCGGTGGGGCCGACCGCGCCTTCGGCGCAAAAGCAGCGAAATTCAGTACTAGAGCAACAAGCGGCAACGAAGTGGCAAGGCGCATTGGAGCAACTCCTGAAAACGATTTCAATCGCAGGGAGAATATTAAGCTCCATCCGTGGATTCCCGCAATTCTGAATCGCAATCCTGAGACCCGCTGTGGAAACACTCCAGAAAATGGCGGAGCTGGCACGGGAACAGGCAACTCACGATCAGGAACATCCGGAGTGCGTTCATCCACCCGGAACCCGATCGAAATAGGGATTCCCGGCCTGTGCCTCGCCATCTCTAGCGCAGGTGTCTTATGAAGGAAAAGAAATAGGGTGCAACGCTTCCGCCGAAGCGAGGATTGATCTCCAGGAGAAACGGTTGGCCCTTCACAACCTTATAGTTGACGCAACAAAGCCCCTCGAATCGAATCGTTCGCAATACCCGGGCAAACAAATTCAGATACGGGCACCGACAAATGACCATGAGATGAGCGGCGTCTTGTCCCTTGATCGGCGCGTCGGAGGCGAATTCGTACTTGATGTTCAGAGCCTTAACGATCCTGCCGTCGACGAACAGAATATGCGTAGCGAACTCCGTGTCTCCCGCTATGAATTCCTGGCAGAAGTATTGGGGATCGGTGATGCGGTCCAGTTGCTCCGCTTCGTCGCTGCGGTTGCGAATGATGAAGCAGTCTTTCCCCCAAATACCGATACGCTTCTTGAGGATATACGGAGGCTTGAGGGCCCGCCCTTCCGCCATTTCCGGGATATGCCGGCCAAATCCGGCGTTGACGAGTGTCCGATTGAACTCATATTTGTCGTCGCAAAGGAGCACTGATTCTGCAGCGGGTAGTGGAAGCGCATTCTTCTTTAGCGGGGAATGCCGGCGAGCCTCTTCAAGGGCGGATAGGCTCAGGGGCACTACAACGTCATATCGTCGGAAACTGTCCTCGGTCACGGACCCAACTTCGATTTGGTGGGGCAAGTGCCGGAATCCGCTTTTGATGTTGTCCATCAATTCCGGACTGCCGGAAAACAAGATCTTCTTGGCGCTCCTTGAAAAGAGCAACGCCCAAAGCTTCTCCCTCTTCACATGGAGCTGATTTTTTCGCCTGGCCCAATTCGCGCGGAGGCCAAGAGGAAATAGCGGCTCGTCAGTGAGCAGCTTTTCGTGATGTTGGGTAAACCGAAGATCGCCCCATGGCTCAGAGACAACAGGCTTTAGCTCCATGATAAGTATCTCAGAGCATACCACGCAGCGTCGGCAGGATGAATACGACCTTCGTGGCACCTCGACCCAGATTGAGGCAGTGTCGGGTCAAAGAAGGCGCAAGGGATCTCTCTGGCTGGTCACAGAGTCGAAATTCGCGTTGCTGGACTGTCTCCCGAGATACGGGTCGGTTTTGACATCGGCGTCGTTTCAGCTAGGCTTTGTTGCCCGCTCAGGACGCACTCCTCTGCACCCGCGCGCAAGCCCCGCGTCGGAAGCAGTCCTCGGAATGATCGTTCACCAATCCCACCGCCTGCATCCACGCATACGCAATCGTCGGTCCCACAAACTTGAATCCGCGGCGCTTCAGTTCCTTTGAAACCGTCTCGGCCAACGGCGTCGTTGCCGGAACCGGCCCGCTGTTCTGTAACGGTCGTCCCTCCACAAAATTCCACGCAAAATCGGAAAACTTGATCCCGCTGGCTTCCATGTTGAGATAGGCACGCGCCCCGCCGATGGTCGCCTCAATCTTGGCTCGGGAGCGAATGATGCCCGGATTCTCCAGCATTTTCGCGATCTCCTTCTCTCCGAATCGCGACACAACCTTGGGATCGAAATTGTGAAAGACCTTGCGAAACGAATCGCGCTTGCGCAGCACGATAATCCACGCCAGACCAGCCTGAAACCCTTCGAGCATCAGTGTCTCCCACAGCGAGCGAGAATCGAAGTCGGGCACGCCCCACTCTTCATCGTGATATGTCTGCAGCAGCGGATCGCTTCCAGCCCAGGCACAACGGCTCTTTCGTGCGCTCATTCAGTACCACTCCTCGTTATGTGCAAAGCAGCCCTCAATTGGCCGCGGGCGCCACAGCATACCTCGGAGCCGTGGTCATCAGCTTTTCAACTTCCTCGATCGGTCCAATGCCGCCGCGTGCGCCGGTCGCCGTGCAGTTCAGGGCCGCGGCAGCGCAGGCAAAGTCAAGTTGGCGCGCGAGGGGCCACCCTTGCAGCAGCCCATAAATGAATCCGGCGTGAAAGACGTCGCCCGCGCCGGTGGTATCGGCCACAGGTACGCAATACGCAGGCCGCAGATGAAACCGGCTTCCATCCCACGCCAGCACGCCGTCCTGGCCGAGCGTTGCCGCCGTGACCGTGCAACCATAGCGGCTCTTCATAAGGCGAAGAGCCTGTTCCAGGTGCCGCTCGCCCGTGAGGCGCGTGGGAAAATCCCGGCTGACGATCAGGTAGTCGATCGTGTCGATCAAGTCTTCGACGCCGGGATAGAGCTCATCGAGATCGGCAATCACGGGAATCCCCGCGCTGTTTGCCCAGTCAGCGGCAACAGTGGCCGCCGCCGTTTCAAAGCCATCCACAAGCAAGGCGCGCGCGTTCACGATCCATCCGCGTTCCAGGTCCGCAGGCTGCAGCAGCAGGCGCTCATCGCGCCGGCACAGCACCGTGCGTTCGCCGCCTCCATCCACCACGATCAGCGATTGGGGGCTCGCGGCGTTTTCGACTGTCAGGACACGCGCATCGACACCCGCGCGTTCAAATTCGCGGCGATGGAGCCTGGCCGCGTCGTCATCTCCCAGCTTGCCCACGTAGCGAGTGTTCAGTCCCCAGGTCTGACACGCAATCACAGCGGATGCCGTCTGCCCGCCCGGAAGAATCGATGCCTGGGAGTATTCAACCTTGGAGCCGCGCTCGGGGTAATTCGCGAGAGGGATCAGCGTGTCGGTAGCATTCAGTCCCACCCCGACAAGATCAACCAGCGGCAGCTCGGCCATAAAGACTATTGTAAAGTGCTCTAGGCAAAGCGCGTCGCCTTCCAAAGTTTCCACGCGCACACGGCAGCTGTCACAACCAGCGCCAGGCTGAGCAACGCCGTCCAGGTAAGATTCATCGCCAAAGCCGGCACACGCGCCTGTACGCCGAGCCAGACAAATACGCCCACCGCGCAAGCAACGATAATGTAATCCCACCAGTCGCGACGGAACTCTCTGCCGTTTTTCGCCGTCCCATGATACGCATTGAGCACGCGCGCGGAATCGAGTCCGTAGCGATCGCATTCGCGCTCCAGCGCCTCGTTCGTCGAAGCATGTTCGCGCTCGGTTGCGATCGCCGTGCTCACAGCGAGCGCTCCAAGAATCATGACGAGAGAACCAGCGACCACTAGCAGCCGATGGGCCGCGTCTGCATGCGCCAGCTCGCCAAACACAAGAGCGCCCCATGCAAGCCCCCACAGCTGATTCGTATTCGACAGCGGAATACCGCGCCCAATGCCCAGATACTTCGTCGCGTACTGCTGGAAGATATCTCCCACGACCCAGACATATCCGCCCAGAAAAAGCCAGAACAGCATGGGCCGCGTCTGCCCCGAGGAAATGATAGCGACCGTTGACGTGCGATCGAGCGCGAACGCCAGCGCAAAGACAGCGCCGAGTTCCCCGATCGTGAAGACGGTGACAAAGGAAAGGGGATTCATGCCACTGATGTAGGCTTTGCGATACGGAACGTACATCGTTCCCCACAGCAGGCTCGCACCCGCGGCAGCGAGCACGCCACCGGCCGCACGGCCCGCATGTGGTCCACCGCCGTGAATTGTGCTGAAGCCCAGCATGATCGCCGCACCCACAATCGCCAGCGCACCCAGCACGACCTTGGCGACATTCGCACGGCTCGCACCCTTCAACTCCCCAAACAGCAGCCGCCCCCATAGGATTCCAACCAGCGAATTCGTATTCCACAAGGGAAACGCAATCGCCAAGCCCACGTCACGAATGGCGAAAACCGTCAGCGTATTGGCTACCGCCCACAACATGCCGGCAAGAATCGCGATGGGGATGAGGTGCTTGTGTTCTGCGAGATCGGCGAATACCTGCCGTGTCCCTTTCAGCAAAGTCGGCAATGTCCAGCGCGCAGTAAACACGCCGGCCACCATGCAAAGCGAAATGGCGTAGGGCGAAAGGCCCGTATTGACCAGCTTCGTTGGCGCCTCGGCCGCGCCAAGCCATGCTCCGGCGCCCAGCCCGCACAGTACGCCGATTCCGTGGGTCGAGCCGAAAGTTGCGGCAGCGGATCTCTTCGGCGGCGGGTTCATGGTACCGGGTTGTCCCTTTCCGATTGCGGCAGAAATGGAGTTTTCGGGCACCGCGTCAATGCAGCGTAATAAGGAGCGCGAGACCGATGCAAAAGACAGTCAGCGGAATCAAAAAATGGCTGTCGGTGAGGGTGGCCGAAGTTTTGGATAGGAATGACATGGATGTTTGGAGGTTATGCGTATCGAGCTTGCGCAACCATAAAGACGCGGGACACCGCGTGTCAAGAAGTGACGATCCCTGTTTCAATCCGCACGAATATGGGTTCCCCAGAGCCTGCCCTGAGCGCAGCCGAAGGGTCTCGCTTTTGACCGGGGTCCCCAGCGACAAGGGCCCCCACGAACAGGTCTTCGTTCGTGGGGGCCCTTGTCGCTGGGGTGATTGTGACCTGGGAAAGCACGAACTTCAATCATCCAATCGCCGGTCAAAGCTACTTCAACGAGCTCATGTCGATCACGAAGCGGTATTTCACGTCCTGCTTCAGCATGCGTTCGAAGGCCTCATTGATCTTCTGGATCGGGATGACCTCGACGTCGGCCGTGATCTTGTGCTTGCCGCAGTACTCGAGCATCTCCTGCGTTTCCGGCATCCCGCCGATCATCGAGCCCGCAATTGACGCGCGCTTGGCGATCAGCGAAAAAACGCTGACAGTTGGAGGCTTTTCCGGCAATCCGACCAGCGTCAGCGTGCCGTCTTGCTTCAGCAGGCCGAGGTACGGCTCCAGGTCGTGCGGAGCCGAAGCCGTGTCAAGAATAAAGTCAAAGGTACCGGCGTGCGCCTTCATCGCGTTGGCATTCGTCGAAAGTACAACTTCGTCGGCGCCAAGCTTTAGCGCGTCTTCTTTCTTCTTGAGCGATGTCGTTAGCTGCACTGTGTGCGCACCGAAAGAGTGCGAAAACTTCAAGCCCATGTGGCCCAGTCCGCCGAGGCCCACAATGCCCACCTTCTTGCCGGGACCCACTTTCCAATGCTTCAACGGCGAATACGTTGTGATGCCTGCGCAAAGCAGCGGAGCCACCGCGGCCAGATCGAGATGCGCCGGCACGGTATGCGCGAACCGCTCGTCCACGACGTAATTGTTGGAGTAGCCGCCCATCGTAATCGAACCATCCACACGATCCTTCGCGGCATAAGTCAGCGTAGCGCCCTCCACGCAAAAATGCTCTTCGCCTTTGTTGCACGGAGGGCAATGGCGACACGAATCAACAATCACGCCAATGGCCGCGATGTCGCCCGCTTTGAATTTCTTCGCAGACTTGCCAACAGCCGTCACGCGACCAACAATTTCGTGACCGGGAACCAGCGGATAAATAGACTGGCCCCACTCGTTGCGCGCCATGTGCAGATCGGAGTGGCAAACGCCGCAATAGAGAACCTCGACTGTGATTTCTGTAGCGCCGGGCTCGCGACGGGAGAAAGCAAATGGAGCAAGCGGCGACTTGTTGTCCGACGCGGCATAACCTTTTGAAGCTGGCATGAGAACGAATCCTTTCGGGAGAAGCATAAATCAACGAACGTTGTGCGAGGTCCTTGAAGCGCACTCGAATCCGCGCTTCTCTGTGTTTTCTAGTGGAAGAAATCAGGGACGGCGGGCAACAGCCACGCGCGGAATTCCCTGCAAATCGAGTCGAAACTCGATTTCGCTGAATCCGGCACCGGACAAGAGCGAACTCACAGCATCGCTCTGGCCGCAGCCGATTTCAAGCGCGATGAATCCGCCCGAAACGAGAACAGCAAACGCGGCGGGAATCAGCCGCCGATAAATGTCCAGGCCATCTTCGCCCGCGAACAGAGCAAGTCCCGGTTCGAAGTCGCGAACCTCGACGGCAAGCGAATTGCGATCGGCGCTTGGCACGTAGGGTGGATTCGAAACAACAATGTCGAACCGTTCCGCGACGACGGGAGCCAATAGATCGCCCTGCAAAAAACGAATGCGATCGCCGACACCATTGCGCCTCGCGTTCTCGCCCGCCAAATCCAGCGCGACTCCGGACACGTCAGTCGCCGCGATGTGTGCGTCGGGCAACTTGTGCGCCAGCGCCACGGCGATCGCGCCCGATCCCGTGCCGACATCGACGATGCGCGGCTCTGCGAAGCACGGAGCCAATTCAAGGACGCATTCAACCAGGTGCTCGGTCTCTGGACGGGGAATCAGCGCATCGGCTGTAACGCGAAACGGAAGGCCGTAGAATTCGCATTCACCCGTGATGTACTGAACAGGCTCGCCTTCGAGGCGGCGCTCCAGCAACACGTCGAGATGCGTCGCGGCTGCCAATCCAAGCTCTTCATTCGAATGCGCGAGAAAAGCCGACCGGCTCAGTCCTGCGGCGTACAACAACAGCAACTCAGCATCGCGTCGCGCCTTCTCCGGATGCGGCCCAGCCCGAAGTGCTGCCTCGCCCTTATCGATCCATCCGCGCAGATGCATCAGGCAGCTTGGACCGCGCCATCATCGCCACCTTTGAGTTTCTCCGCCTGATAATGGGCGATCAGCGCATCCACAATCGGCTGCAGCCTGCCCTCCATAATCAGGTCGAGCTGGTGCAATGTAAGCCCGATGCGGTGGTCGGTAAGCCGGTTCTGCGGGAAGTTGTAGGTGCGAATCTTCTCGCTGCGATCGCCCGAGCCCACCTGCTGTTTGCGCTCCTTGGCCAGCTCGGCATTTTGCTTTTCCATCTCGACTTCGTAAAGGCGCGAACGCAACACACGCATGCCCTTTTCGCGATTCTTGATCTGCGACTTTTCATCCTGGCAACTGACCACCGTGTTAGTCGGCAGATGCGTGATGCGCACCGCGGAGTAAGTCGTATTCACCGACTGCCCACCCGGTCCCGACGAGCAGAATGTGTCGATGCGAATGTCCTTGGCTTCGATCTTGATGTCGACTTCCTCGGCCTCAGGCAGCACAGCCACAGTAATCGCGGACGTGTGCACGCGTCCCTGCGTTTCCGTTGCCGGCACACGCTGCACGCGATGCACGCCGCTCTCCCACTTCAACTGCGAGTAGACGCGGTTGCCCTCGATGATTGCGATGACTTCCTTGTAGCCGCCCACGCCCGACCCGGAAAGCGACAGCACTTCCACCTTCCAGCGATGCTGCTCGGCAAACCGCGTGTACATGCGAAAAACCTCGGCCGCAAAAAGCGAAGCCTCATCGCCGCCCGTGCCTGCGCGGATTTCGAGGATCACGTTCTTCTCGTCGTTGGGATCTTTCGGCAGCAGCAGGACCTTCAGTTCCTCTTCAATCGCGGACTCGCGCGGTTCCAGTGCGGCAACCTCCTCCGCGGCCATGGCGCGCATATCGGCATCGGCTTCCGCTAGCATCGCGCGCGCTTCGGCCAGGCCCTGGCGTACTTGTTTTAGCTCACGATACTTCTCCACCGGCTCCTCGATCTCACGGAGAGCCCTGGCGGTTTTGGTGTATTTCTCGTGATCGTTGATCACTTCGGGTTGCGCGTATTGAGCCTGCAGCTCGTTATAGCGCCGCTCCATTTGTTCCAGACGATCGATCATTTTGGACTCCCCACTGCGATCCCTTGGGTCGCAGAGTTTGGGTGAATTCTTAAGTTTCAGGAAATTGGCGAAGAACAAGCTTAGGCGGCGGGCGCCGCTAGAGGAGGGCCGGGATGGGCTGGTGGAGGTACATGGCTACCTTTCCATTCTAAACCGATTTCTCTCCAATAGATGTGAACTTCACAAAGGCGGATTCAACCCATCGTCACATCACCGGCACTAACAACCGCGACGGATGCTCCGTATCCTCATAGACCGTGACCGTCGCCTTCTGATAGGCCTTCGCCTTCGCGGTCATAATGTTTGGCACAAAAGTCTGTGGATTCCGATCGTACAGCGGAAACCACGTGCTCTGAATCTCCACCATCACCGTGTGCCCAGCCTTGAAGACATGGTCCACGTCGTGCAGGCTGAATTTGTACTCGCGCACTGAACCGGCCTGTAGAGCCTCCGGCTTTTCGAAGCTCGTCAAATACCGGCCACGAAAAATCTCCTCATTGGTCATGAGCTGGTACCCGCGCATCTTCGGATCCGCATCATCGTCGGGGTATTCGTCGATCAGCTTCACCACCATGTCATTGTCGGTCCCTGTGGTTGAGGCAAAGATATCCGCCATCACTTCGCCGGTTGCGACTAGATCCTTCTTCAGCACGGGCAACTTCCACACGGCTACATCCTTGCGGCCAGTTACGAATCGCTGATCCTCGGTCATCCAGTTGAACCACTGCGACCCGTCCGAATAGGTGGGTTGGATTGGTCGATGACGATAAGGAATCGGATTTGCTGGATCACTCACGTAGCTTGTCTTGTCCTCACCCGTCGCTTTGCCCCAGCTCAGCGTGCCGCCGCCGCTGAGATAGAGGCTTGTCGGCTTCGATTCAACCGGAGGAAAGTGCGAGTAGTATTTCCACGCATTCGAGCCCGTTTGAAAACTAGCCGTGTCCTCAAGACTGAAGCCCGGCTCGTCTTTCAGATAATGGCCGAAAAACTTCGCCTCAATACGCGCGCGAAACTCGTTGCCGATTGATTCGCCGTAGTCAATGTTGCCCAGGTGCCGCGAGGACGAGCTCCAGTACCCATGCCGCCACGGGCCCAGCGCGAGAAAGTTTTCATGGTTCGTATCATGCGGCTCCAGCTTCGCGTACTCTTCTTGCGGCCCCCACATGTCCTCCTGGTCGTAGTAGCCGCCGACGCTCAGCGTGGGCACCGTCATCGCGTTGAGAAGGTGCTCCACGCCGCGCGAGGACCACACTCCGTCGTACGCCGGGTGTTCGAGGAAGAGTTTCCACGTGGGCAGCTCTTTCGATCCAGACTTCTTCACATCTTCCATGAAGGATCCGCGCTCGAGAAAGTAGTCGAATCCATCGCGGGGTTTTCCGTCCTTGTCCTTTCCGTAGTCGAAATTGTTAGAGGTCTCCCGGTTCGTCTCCATTCCAAGCACATAATCGTATCCATAAGTCTGCCGAAATGCGCCGTTGTGAAAGAAATCGTCACCCATCCACACGTCGATCATCGGCGCCTGCGGCGAGATGGCCTTCACCGCGGGGTGCGGATCGATGCCCGCCGCCATGGCCAGAAACCCGGGGTAGCTGGTGCCCACCACACCCACGCGCCCGTTGTTTCCTTGCACGTTTTTAATGAGCCAATCAACGGTGTCATATGTGTCCGTACTTTCATCGATTGCCTTTGGATCGCGATGATCGACCATCGGACGGCTCATTACAAATTCCCCCTCGCTCTTAAAGCGTCCGCGGATATCTTGGGCCACGTAGATGTAGCCATCGCGCGCGAGTTCAGGGCGCTGCGCAGAGAACGATCCCCGCGTCGTGCCGTTCACGCCATACGGTGTTCGCTGCATCAGGATGGGCAGTGGCCCCGCGATGTCGGCGGGCTTCAGAATGACCGCATGCAGCTTGATGCCATCGCGCATGGGAATCATCACTTCGGCGCGCTGGTAGTCGTGAAAGGCGTGATGCACGGGTTCGCCGGTGCGGCGATACACAGCTTCGGGATCGTTTGAAGCCGCGACGCTCGCGCCTTTGCCTGTGGCATCAAGGGTGAACCGCAGCGTCACCTTCGACTCCGGCTGGCCAAATTCCGTGGCCGAAACGGGGTTCAGCTCAGTCGGAATCAGTCGGTCCGATTCGACAACGAGCTTTCCGTCGCGCGCATAAAAGCTGTACGGCGTGTCGGGATCGTTCAGATTCGTATATTCCCCCGTGAGCGATTGCAGCTGCGCGGCTGTTGCTTGCTGACCCGCATGCGAAGCGGCCAATACCGGTGCTACGGGCGAGGGAGCCAAAGCGAAACACAAGCCGGCAAGAGCGCCAGGGCTAACAAACAAGGCAATTTCCTCCTGAATTGTTGCTAATGCGAGTGCCCATGATGGCCATGGCCCGCGCTGCTCGCCATCTCTTCCATCGGCACCACGCAGCCATCCAGTTCTCCGCAGCCGACGTGTTCAAACTGCACGGTGGTGTGCCGAATGTGATAGTGCTCGCGCAGCACATGGTTGAGTTTCACTAGAATACAGGCGCTCTCCGACGGGGGAATGTCCGCGATGGTCACGTGGCAGGCCAGTGCATTCGATTGCGATCCGAGGCACCAGACGTGCAGGTCGTGCACGTTCACCACGCCTTCCACGGCCTCCATACTGGCGCGAATCTCGCCCAGTGAAACCCCTCGTGGCGTGCCTTCGAGCAGAATATTCAGCGTCTCGCGCACAATGCCGATGCTGGACCACAGAATGAGCGACGCGATCAGAAGCGAAAGGACCGGATCGATCCAGTTCCTTCCCGTCAGCAAAATGCCCGCGCCTCCCGCGATCACAGCAGCCGTCGAGAGCGTGTCGCCTGTCATGTGCAGGAAAGCGCTGCGCAGGTTCACATCGCGCGCCACACCCCACAGCAGCGCCGCGATTACGCCATTCATCACCACGCCTGCGGCAGCCACCGTCATCATAACTTTTGGCTGCACCGTTACCGGCGAGCTCAAACGGTGGACGGCTTCAAAGCCAATCCAAACCGAAATCGCAATCAGGGTCGCTGCATTGATGAAAGCAGCCAGCACGCCCGCACGTTGATAGCCGAAGGTCTTGGAGTCGTTGGCGGGACGGCCCTGAAAATAAACGGCGACGAAGCTCAGCAGCAGAGCCAGAAAATCGGACATATTGTGGCCGGCTTCGGACAACAGCGCCAGCGAATGAGCTCGCAGTCCGGCTACAAAGGTGACCGCCACATAAGCCAGCGTGGCGACCAGCGAAAAACTGAGCACGGTCTGCGTCCGGTTTGCGCCCGGTCCGGTGGGCGCGGCATGGACATGCATAGTGCCAGTGTACTTGGGGTCGGAAATAAGCGCTAACTGGGGCATGCAGCCGTCAGCGCTGCCTCAACTTGCCTGAGAGCTCTTTTCGGGCGCATCGCTGGGAAAAGTCCGCCCGCTTGCCGACAGCTCAGAGAGCGCGACCCGCAACCCCGACCACTCTTCCGCCACTACGATGCTGTTCTGCGGGCTGCCCGGCAAATAGCGCACAGAGCAGGGAAAACCCGCTCGCACCTCGGCCGGGTCGACCACTTCGCCCATGTGTGTGATTTCCTGCGAGCACTCATATTCCACCCCGCCGATGCGGTAGCTGTACTCGAGCAACGTCAGCGTGCGCCCTTCGGCCGGCATCTCGCGCACATCGAGCAGCATGCCGTCGACCAGCCGCCCCGTCAGCGCCAGATTCAAACGGCGTGCCCGTTCAATCTCTTCAGGAGTGGGGCGGTGGCGACGGAACCACCACGCAGCGCCAGCCGCAGCTGACGCTGCCACGACCACCGCGAAGGCGGTCTCCCATGTGCTTGGCTTGACGAGGATCATTCCGAGGCGGGAGTCCAACCCGGGAGTTTCTATCTTAAGAATACCGCAGGTGAGGGTATGCGGCGTGGCCGCGAGCGGTTTGCCTGTTAACCGCGTGTGAACGCCTGTTGGCCGGGAGTTGCGTTGAAAGCCACGGGTCGAAGGGCTACACTCCAGCAGAAGGAGCACGTGATGCAGATTGGGGTTCTCGGCTCGGGCGATGTGGGCAAGGTGCTGGCTGCGGGTTTTATGAAGCACGGCCACACGGTGACTGTGGGTTCGAGAACGCCGGAAAAGCTGGCGGGTTGGGCCGCAAAAACAGGGGAGCCCAGGTGGACACATTCGCGCGCGCAGCCGAGTTTGGCGAGTTGCTTGTGCTGGCCGTCAAAGGCAACGCAGCCTTTGAAGTGCTGCGCCTGGCCGGCCAAAAAAATCTGTCCGGGAAAACGGTGATCGACGCATGCAATCCGATTGCGGATGACACTCCAGTCCACGGCGTTCTGAAGTTTTACACCAACTACAATGAATCGCTGATGGAGCAGTTGCAGCGCGAATTCCCTAGCGCCCATTTCGTCAAGGCGTTCAACTCGGTGGGCAATGCGTGCATGATCGATCCCAAATTCGAGGGCGGCAAACCCACCATGTTCATCTGCGGTAACGATGACGGGGCGAAGAAAGCCGTGAGCCGGATCTGCGATGAGTTTGGCTGGGAGACAGCGGACATGGGCGCGGCAGAAGCGGCCCGCGCCATCGAACCGCTCTGCATCTTGTGGTGTATCCCCGGCTTTCTGCGCAACGAGTGGACCCACGCATTCAAGCTGTTGAAGAAATGAGATTGCCGCGTCGCGCGAGTTTGCAGCTCTCTGCAGCCAGTCGTCCTTCGCTCATTTGACCCCGCGAGCCGCGCTTCCGTATCCTCGGGGCGGGATTGCGCGAGCGCCGTTTCAGCTGTTTCAGCGCCAGTGAATCTGAGCCCAATCAATCGCGAGAGGACAGCGTCGCATGAGCACCGCCGCACCAGCCGCCACCCTCGGCATCGCCGCGAAGCCGTTTCTGGTGCGCCGTGCAGCCGTGCTCGGCGCGGGAACCATGGGCTCGCGCATTGCCGCTCATCTCGCCAACGCAGGCATCCCCGTCTTCCTTCTCGACATGGTGCCGCCGGGCGAGGGTGCGTGCAACAGACTTGCTACGGCCGCCATCACCGCACTCGCAAAATCGAAGCCCGCCGCCCTGTACGAACAATCTTTAGCCACGCTCATCACTCCCGGCAACTTCGATGACGACCTGCCCAAGCTCGCCCAATGCGACTGGATCATCGAAGCCGTTGCCGAGAACCTTGACATCAAAACCGCGCTGCTGCAGCGCGTCACCCCGCATCTGGCGCACCAAGCAGTCCTCACCACCAACACTTCCGGTCTGCCTGTACGCAAAATCGCTGCCGGCCTTCATGCGCAGCGCGACCGTTTCTTCGGCACCCACTTTTTCAATCCGCCGCGCTACATGCGCCTACTCGAGATCATTCCGACGGAGGAAAGCGATCCCGCTGTCGTTTCGGGCTTCGCCGCCTTCGCCGACCGCATCCTCGGCAAGCAGATCGTCTTCGCCAACGACACGCCCAACTTCATCGCCAACCGCATCGGCGTCGCCGTCATGTTCACCGCGGCGACCCTCATGTTGGATCAGGGCCTGACAATTGAAGAGGTCGACGCTCTCACCGGCCCCGCGATTGGCTGGCCGCGCACCGGCACGTTTCGCCTCGCCGACATGGTCGGTATCGACATCCTCGCCCACGTCGCTGCGAACTTTCCTCAGGGTGCGATGCCAGGCCGCTTCTCTGAGATTCTTGCTGAGATCGTTAAGCGCGGTTGGCTCGGCGACAAAGCTGGCCAGGGCTTCTACAAGAAAAGCCGCGGCGATGACGGCAAAGATAATCGCTTCGTCCTCGACCTCAATACATTCGAATACCGCCCCACAACCAAGCCGGCATTGCCCGCCCTCGAAATGGCAAAGAACGCCACCACAGTCGAAGAACGCCTGCGCCTGCTGCTTGCCAATGATTCCGTCAAGGACAAGGCCGCCAGATTCCTGTGGCCATTTCTGTCGTCCCTCTGGAACTACGCGGCAGACCGCATCGGCGAGGCCTCCGACGACGCCCCCTCCATCGACGCCGCCATGCGCGCCGGCTTCAACTGGGAACTGGGCCCATTTCAAATGTGGGATGCCGCCGGCCTGCGCGAGACCGTAGCCCGCATGGAGACACTGCAACTTCCCATCAGCCGCGCGGTTCGGAGTCTTATCGATTCCTCTCCAAGATCAGAAAAAATCTCCTGGTACTCACACGACGGGCCGCAGTGCTTCAACCCCACCAAGGGCACATGGGAGCCGATCCCGCGGCAACCTGGCCACGCTCGCGTCGCGGATTTCCGCCGCTCGCACGGCGTTGTCCGCAGCAATCCCGGTGCTTCGCTCGTCGATCTAGGCGACGGCATCGGCTGCATCGAATTGCACTCCATGAAGAACGCCATCGGCGGTGACGTCGTGGCGTTCACCACCTCCGTGCTCCGGCAGGATTCCGACGCCGTCCGCGATTTCTCTGCCTTCGTCATCACCGGCGATCGCGACAACTTCAGCGTCGGAGCCAATCTACTGCAGCTTCTACTCGTCGCCCAGGAGGGCGAGTGGGAAGAAGTCGATGCGGCCATTCGCGCCTTCCAGCAGATGACTGCCGCTATCAAGTTCTGTCCGCGGCCTGTCATCGTCGCGCCCTTCGGCCTCACCTTTGGAGGCGGCGCAGAAATCTGTCTTCACGCCGCGCGCCGCCAACCCCACGCTGAAACCTACATCGGCCTTGTCGAATCGGGTGTCGGTCTCATCCCCGGGGGAGGCGGCACCAAGGAAATGCTGCTTCGCGCCGTCGATGTCGCCTCAGCGCTTGCGCCTCCCGATCCCCGCGAACCTCCCTCGCGCTTCGCCCAATCGGCAGAATTGTCCGCCGCACTCAAGCGCTCGCTCGAGACCATCGCCATGGCCAAAGTTTCCGCCTCGGCTGCTGAGGCACGCTCTCTCGGCCTGCTCTCGCCCTCTGACCGAATCACCCTCAACCGCGAGCGCCTGCTTCTTGACGCCAAAGTGTTGGCCGCCGAGTTGGCCGCGTCCGGCTACACCGCTCCCGTTCCGCGCACGCAGATTCCAGCACCCGGCTTGAATGCATTGGGGGCACTCGAGACTGGCATTTTTCTCATGGGCGAAGCAGGCTACGCCTCCGAGCACGATCAGAAGGTCGCCCGCTGGGCGGCTTACATCCTGTGCGGTGGCCGCATCACCGCAGGCACTCCAGTCAGCGAACAGTATCTGCTCGATCTCGAGCGCGAGGCGTTTCTTTCCCTCTGCGGCGAGCGCAAGACCCAGGAGCGCATCGCCTTCACACTTAAAACAGGCAAGCCGCTGCGGAACTGATATTGACATACGTACGTACGTATGAGAGCCTCTTTTCAGAGGTTGAGACAATGTATATCGACCCGCAGACTGTGCTTTCTCCCAAAAACAAGGTTCGCGATTTGGAGATTCTCTATGACCGGGGACCAGTCGACTACAGCTGGTCCATTGCGCGGCTCACCTACGGTGATGACGAGTGCATTGGCATTCGCTGGAATGGGGATGACATAGAGAGCAAAAAAGGGGTGCCTCTTGCAAATGCGCACCCTGTTTGGTTTATCCTGCCCCGCGAGTTGGCTGGGGCAGTCGAAGCCAAGATTGAAGAGCTCAAGGGCAATCGCGAGACGGCTTTGCTCAACGGGTATCGTGAAATGGCTGCCGATCGCGATCGAGAATCTGAGGCAGAGGAGTGGGCGGAAGGGCTTATTCGCGATGCCTATTGAACGGAGTGATGTTTACTGGATCAACTTCGATCCGAGCCTTGGTGGAGAAATTCAAAAGACCCGTCCAGCAATTGTCTTATCGAACAATGCAGCCAACGTGGCTTTGAACCGGGTACAAGTGGTACCGATCACATCCAAGACGGACCGCGTTTATCCCGGTGAGGCGATCATCGAACTCAGGGGAGAGAAACGCAAGGCGATGGCGGACCAGTTGACAACGGTAAGCAAACAGCGGCTGGGCAGCAAACTCGGGGCTCTAAGTTCCGAGGATATGACACGAGTCGAGGCTGCAATCGGGATTCAACTTGCCTTGAATCTGAAGTAGGCCGCATGGACGGTTGGCGGAATGTCGCGATAGCCGGAGTTGTCGGTATGACTCTATCGGCCTCTAGTCAGCAGACAATCCCACTGAAAGCGGAACTTTCAGCGTCGGGCCAGATCGACGTCGCAGGTCACTCTACTCCTTACCTTATTCATCAACTACCCGTAAGTTCGTTTCCCAATCTGCCCGCCGCCATTCAGACTGTGCTCAACCAGCACGGCTGCCGGATTCCGCAGACCTACGAAGCTCACCGTCCTGAGAACGTCGTCCACGCCAGCCTGGAGCGCGCGGGTTCCTCGGATTGGGCCGTGCTCTGCGCGTCCAACGGCACGGTTGCACTGATGGTCTTTTTCGCGAGCGCCCCAGAGCGGCCTATGGTTCTCGCTACCGCGCCCGAGACCGAGCGCCTGCAGAACCACGACACCAGCGGAGTTCTCGGCTTCAACTGGGGCATCGACCCCGCGTCGCCGCAACGCGTGCATGAGGCGCAAACGGGATTGCCGCACCGGCCCCCACCCCCGGACCACGATGCCCTCGAAGACACCATCGTCGACCACCGTGCCGTGTTTCACTTGTATGCCAAGGGCAAGTGGACGCTGGTCGAGCTGCCGGAATAATGTCGAAACAGTGAAATAGTGAAACAGTGAAACTGTGAAACAGTGAGACAGAGAAGCAGAGAAACAGGGAAGTGCAGAGATGCAGCGAAAGAGAGAAACAGTGCATGTTGCAGTCTCGCGTCGAGTCTAAACACAGGTGAGTGGCATCTGATTCGCTGTTTCTCTGCTTCTCTGTCTCACTGCTTTTCTGTCTCACCGTCCACTGCACACAGTCCACTGGAGTAGTCCCCATGCCCGAAGCCGTTCTTGTCAGCGCCGTACGCACCCCCGTAGGCCGCGCCCCCAAAGGCGCTCTCGCCACCACGCGTCCAGATGATCTCGCAGCAGGCGCGTTGACCGGAGCTTTGGAGCGCGTTCCTCAGCTCGATAAGAGCGAAATCGACGACGTCATCCTTGGCTGCGCGCAGCCCGAAGGCGAACAGGGCTTCAACATCGCGCGTTTCGCGGCACTCCGCGCCCAACTTCCCGTCGAAATCCCCGGCGCAACCGTCAACCGCCTCTGCGCTTCCGGCCTCGAGGCCATCGCGCAGGCCGACATGCGCATCCGGACCGGCACCTGCCGCATAGTTATCGCCGGCGGCGCGGAATCGATGAGCATGATCCCCATGGGCGGCTCGAAGCCGAGCCCCAACCCGTGGCTCGCTGAGCACTATCCGGCGTCGCTGCTCACCATGGGCCTTACCGCCGAACGCGTCGCGCGCCACTACAAAATCTCCCGCGAAGACCAGGATGACTTCGCCCTCGCGAGCCACCAGAAAGCCATCGCCGCGCAGGCCGCCCACCGCTTCGACGACGAACTGATCCCCGTCAAAATCTCCAACGCCGTGCCCGGCACAAAAGCTGGCAAGCCAGTCGTCAATGAATCCAACTTCACTGCCGACGAAGGCCCGCGTGCCGACACATCTTCATCCGCCCTCGCCGCGCTCAAGCCCGTCTTTCATGCGCAGGGGACGGTAACCGCGGGCAACGCCTCGCAGACCTCCGACGGCGCGGCCGCTGCCGTGCTCGTGGACGCGGCCCGCGCCAAGGAACTCGGCCTCCAGCCCCTCGCGCGTCTCGTCGCGTATGCGGTCGCAGGCTGTCTGCCGGAAGAGATGGGTGTCGGCCCCATCTACGCTGTTCCCAAAGCGCTCAAACTGGCCGGACTAACTCTCGACGATATCGGCCTGATCGAATTCAACGAAGCATTCGCTGCGCAGGCCCTCGCCGTGATGCGCGAACTAGGCTTCGATCCGGAAAAGGTCAACGTCAATGGCGGCGCCATCGCCCTCGGCCATCCGCTCGGCTGCACCGGGGCTAAACTCACCGCCACTTTGCTCGCCGAGATGAAACGCCGCAACGTCCGTTATGGCATGGTCACCATGTGCGTCGGCGGCGGCATGGGCGCTGCGGGCATTTTCGAACGGCTGAACTGAGGTGCAGCATGAATCTGACTCGTTGGCCCATCTCTGTCGTCAACGCCGTCCTGCTCGTCGGTTGCGCCGGCTTTGCTCTCTTCCAGACGTGGGGCTTCATGTTCGCCATGGGTGAAGCGGAGACAGCTGTGGGTTTGGGCGTTGCGGCCTTGCTCATCGTCACGCTGCTCGGCACGGCCGGGCTCGTGATTGGTGCTCTTGGCTCATGGTCTCGCTGGCCAATCTACTCTATGATCCCGTTGGTGAGCGGACTTTGCGTTCTTCCCACGGCGGTATTGTTCCTTTGGCAAGAAGGCAGAGCTTCTTGGCAAAACATGCAGACCGGAGCCTATTATTCCGGCCCGTTCGTGTGGGCATCCATCCTGCTTCCTGTACCCCTCGATCTCGCGGCTCTTCTGTTATCGGGTTTGCGATTCCGGCACCTAAAGCGCTCGACACCTTGACCTTGCGGGACTCTCCGTTTCTCGAGGACCCAGATGAAGCGCAAAGCTTGCAGATCGATTAGCTCCAAACGCACAAACGGCCGGGATCGCTCCCGGCCGTTCCAATCTTCAGCCCCTTGCGGGCTGCGGTCACTTCGCTTTAGTCGCAGCCGGTGCAGTCGCGAGAACCAGCGTCTTCAGCCGCGCATTCAACCGGCTCTTGTACCGCGAAACCGTATTCGCATGAAGCACGCCCTTTTGCACGCTCTTGTCGAGCAGCGAAACGGTGGCGCTGTATTGCGCCTGGGCTGCCTTCTTGTCGCCCTTGACCAGAGCCTCGCGTAGAAGGCGCAGGCTTCCGCGCACGCGGGTGCGGTTGGCGCGGTTCACTTCGGTGCGGGTAACGGTCTGACGGGCGCGCTTCAGCGATGAAACATGATTTGCCATTACAGTTCCTTAAGCTTTTGGCCCCCGGTCTCAGATCTCAGGTCTCAGGGGTAGATGATGCGGTGCAGAATGCAACAGGAGCCGCATCCCTCGCAATTACTTAGTCTATGGGAAACCCGCCAGCGGGTCAATCGGGCGGCCCATTGGTACTATTCCTGTCGATCGAGAACCACCAACCCGCTGATGGGGCATATCAGGCAGGTGACGCTCCCGAGGTATGGGGCGAGCGGATCAATTGAAGCTTTGCCCTCGACAAGCAGAACATTGTGCACGCCACAGAGGGGAGGGTCGGAATCCTTCTTTCTGAAGCAGCGTTCGGCCATTGGCTCTCTCCAGACATCTAATCGGATTAACGTAAAAGGACCGTTCTATTCCTCCAATGACCGAACGCGGTCAATTTTGACCATCTTTCCCGACCGAAAAAACATAGACTCTGCCAATTACCGGCTCCCACCTCCCCAGACCTTCTAACGGCAATCGCCATTTGTTCAATCAAGTAGTAGCCCCCCCCAACATTCCCCCTTCCCGCTGGTAAGAGCCGGGAGGAATCCCGGCTCGTTCACTCAAGTTCGGGTCGCATTCCGAAATCACGCAGATCTGGCCAGCCATCTAACCCGCAGATTCCGCAGCCGATCGGACGAGCTGACCGCGAACCCGGCACCGGTTCGCCCAGGCAAGACCGAATCCAAAGGTCCCGCCGCGGCCCGTCCCGTACCCCGGCCGTCACTAATTCCCCGAATCTTTACCGGGGTGGGATTGACGCCGGAACCCACCGGCGCTACTCTCTCCCCATACACCACGCTTGGGCACTTTCGCCAACACGTTGCGGCTTGAGACCATCCCCGGTCCTGTTCCCGCCTGCTCGCCTGATACAAATAGAAGATATTTCCGCGCCAAACTGCCGATCAATTCAGCAATGGAATCTAATCCACTGTCTTTCCCTGCCCACCGGGCAGAACTGGAGGCCGTCTGAACGCTGATCTTGAGATCACACCGAATCTTGAGCCCCTGTTTGGGACCCGCGATGAAAACCTCAGACTCATGGAGGATTCACTAGGCGTAAGGATCGACCTTCGATCGGACGCCGTCCACGTGGAAGGGCCGGAAGAATCGGTGGCTCGAGTCCAGCGCATCTTTCAGGACTTCGAAGCCCTCCGCCGCCAAGGCATCAATCCCCACAATGGGGAACTGAAAGGCATGCTGCGCCTGGTCGTCGCCGACCCGGCCACCACGCTGCGTTCGCTCGCCGACGCGGGAAAACAGCGCTCCGCCGGCGTTAAGCGCACTGTGCAGCCCCGCTCGCTCAACCAGCGGAAATACGTTGAGGCCATCGAGCAGAACGACATGGTCTTTGGCGTCGGCCCCGCCGGCACAGGTAAAACCTATCTCGCCGTAGCGATGGCGGTCGCGGCGATGAATGCAAAAAAGGTTGCCCGCATCGTGCTCGTGCGCCCCGCAGTTGAGGCCGGCGAACGCCTCGGCTTCCTTCCCGGCAGTTTGCAGGAGAAGGTCGATCCCTATCTCCGCCCGCTCTACGACGCTCTCTACGACCTGCTCGAGCCCGAGCGCGTGGACAAGATGCTCGAGAAGAATGTCATCGAGGTAGCTCCGCTGGCCTTCATGCGCGGCCGCACCCTCAACGACGCATTCATCATCATGGACGAAGCGCAGAACACCACCATCGAGCAGATGAAGATGTTCCTCACCCGCATGGGCGCCAACTCCAAGGCCGTCATCACCGGCGACATCACGCAGATCGACCTGCCCAACCCGCGCAAGTCGGGACTTGTTGACGCCATCAACGTACTCGATGGCGTGGAAGGCATCCACTTCTGCCACTTCGAGGACACGGACGTGGTGCGTCATGCCCTGGTGCAACGCATCGTGCGGGCCTACGAGTCGGCCAAACCGCAGCAACAGGAGCTTCCGCTTGCACTGGGCGACAGCCTCACCGTAGAACCCTCCGCGCCGCCCGCTCCCGCAGCAAAGCCGCAGTAAAACCAGCATTCGCGTAAAATCAAAGATGACCCGGAGCCGCGCCCTTTGCGGCTCCGCGCACGATGATCCTCCTCGACCCAGATCTGGACCACGACCCCGAACCAAAGGCAACTTCGGTCAGGTACCGGTCCGCCTCCGCCACGCGCAAAACATCGCTGCCCCGTCGCACCCCCTCAGCGCGCTCCCTCGCCATCTTTCTCGGTCGAGCCCAGGCCGCGGTCCGGCTGCGTGGCCACGTCTCCGTGCTACTCACAACAGACAAAGCCATCCGCAGTCTCAACCGCCAGTTCCGCGGCCTCGACAAGCCGACGGATGTCCTCTCTTTCCCGGCTGCGGAACTCGTCCAAGACCAGAAAAAGAACAAGGAAAAAAACGCCGGCGACCTCGCCATCAGCGTGCCCACGGCGCGCCGCCAAAGCACGGCGTGCGGCCACTCCCTCGCAACAGAGCTGAAGGTCCTCATACTCCACGGCCTGCTTCACCTCGCAGGCTACGATCACGAATCTGACAAGGGCCAGATGGCGCGCCGCGAACGGCGATTGCGCGCGCAACTCGACCTTCCGCAGGGCCTCATCGAACGCGCCGCGTCCGAGCCCGCTCTTAAAAATGTCGGTCCGACCACAAGAAAAGGGGTGCCCCAGGTCCGGGGTCCCCGCGAACAGGTCTTGGTTCGTGGGGTGGAGATCTCGCTCTTGAGACCTGGGAAAGCAAGGACCCAACCGAGCCCGTCCTCCGCATCGAGGCGCAGGCCATGACGTCCCTCACCATCTTTCTGCTAATCCTCGCCGCCCTCATCGAAACCCTGGCCGCCTACATCAGCCGCATCTACTCCGAGTTCGGCAAGATCCTCTCGCATGAGGTCCAGGAGAATCTCGACGCATGGGAAGAAAAGGTCGAGCCGCATCTGGGCCTCAGCCGCGAGCACGCCGCCATCTGTGCGTCGGTACTGCAGCAGCTCGCGCTGGGCGTCATCGCCCTGGTATTTGGCGCCGTGCTCTTCGATCGCGCGCCACATCTCGGCCGCCCCTCCTATGCGGAGATTGCGCAGGCGGTGCTCGGTGTCATCCTCATTGTCGTTTTTTGCAATCAGGTGTTGCCCACGGCGCTCTTCAACCTGACCAAAGGCCGGTGGGCGGCGCGCCTGCTGTGGCCCATCCGCTTGCTGCTGTGGGTCGTCACGCCCATCACGGTTTTTGTCCGCTTCTTCTATTCCGTGGCGTCGCTTGCCGAGCATCCTCCGAACCCCGAAGAAGAAGCTGCGGTCAATGTCGAGGCTCTGCTTGAGGCCGGCCAGGACGAAGGAATTCTTGAAGAAACCGACCGCGACCTGGTGCGCTCTGCCGTCGAGTTCGGCGACAAGCTGGTGCGCGAAGTCATGACGCCACGCCCGCGCGTCTTTGCCGTGTCCGAGTCGATCACCCTCGAAGAATTCATTGAGCAGTTGCGCGTACACAACTTTTCGCGTGTGCCCGTTTACTCGGGCTCGCTCGACAACGTCACCGGCATCGCTTTTGCGCACGACCTGCTGCAGATTACCGACGAAGAAGCGCACACCCGCACCGTCGCCGAAATTCAGCGCCCCGCTGCCTTCGTTCCTGAAACCAAGCGCGGCTACGAATTGCTGCGCGAGATGCAGCGCGAAAAGCAGCACATGCGCCTCGTCATCGATGAATACGGTGGCGTCGCAGGATTGGTCACCATTGAAGATCTGCTCGAGCAAATTGTCGGCGACATCAAGGACGAACACGAAACCGATACGCCCGTCGAAGATCCGCAGCGCGAGCCCGGAGGCTCATGGCTCGTACCGGGAACCTTCCCGGTCGATCAACTCGTCGACCTCTTCGGCGAACCCGCCGAAATCGATGGCGAATACGAGGCCACAACTCTCGGCGGCCTGGTCAGCGAGATCGAGGGTCGCATTCCTCTGCGAGGCGAAGTGGTCAAGCTTGATCACGCCGGTCTGCGCATTGAAGTAGTCGCCTCCACCGATCGCCGCGTCGAGCGCCTCCGCGTCTTCCCGCCCCACGTAGAAACCGTCGCCGCCCAAGCCTCGTGAGTTCCAACTGCTCTGTCATCCTGAGCGAAGCGCAGCGAAGTCGAAGGACCTGCGGTTGCATTTCGTGGTTTCCATTCAGCGCGAAAATCGGTGCCCCGGGGTCTCGCTTTTGAGACCTGGGAAAGCACGAAACGACTGTCCACTGTTCACTGCCCACTGTTCACTGACAAAACGCCGTAAACTCAATCAGGAGCATTACCCAATTTGAAATCGGGATTTGTCGCCATCCTCGGCCGGCCAAACGCCGGCAAAAGCACCTTGCTCAATGCCCTCACCGGCGAAAAGGTCGCCATTGTCACGCCCAAGCCGCAGACGACGCGCAACCGCATCGCCGGCGTGGTCGAGGTGCCTGCGCGCAAGGGCGTGCATCCCGCCGCGCAAATCGTCTTCGTCGATACGCCCGGTGTCCACAAGCCCAGCTCGCAACTCGACCGACGGATGTTGCAGGAAGTCCACGAAGCCCTCGAAACGCGGGACCTGGTGCTGGTGCTGATTGACGCCAGCCGCCGCGTGCAGCTTGAAGCAGCCGGCGAACCCGGCGGTATCCCAGGAGCAGAAGCAGTATCGTTGGGTGCCCCAGGTCTCGCTTTTGAGACCTGGGAGGCCAGATCGCAGTCGCCACATTCCTCCCGCAAGCCGAGTTCCTGGGCCAGCGAAGAAGAATTCCTCTTCGGCCTGATTCGCGGCCTCGACTGTCCTGTCTTTCTCGTACTCACCAAAATCGATCTTGTCGCGAAGGACGTTCTCCTGCCGCTAATCGACACGCTCACAAAGCAGTTCAGCTTCGCCCAGGTCATCCCCGTGAGCGCGCGTAAGCGCGACGGTCTCGATGTGTTGCTGCGCAAGATCGTGGAGGTTCTGCCCGCCGGTGAACGCTATTTTCCCAAGGATCAGTACACCGATCAGCCGCAACGCTTCATGGTGGCCGAGCTGATTCGCGAGCGCATTCTCATTGAGACCGGCGAAGAAGTGCCCTACGCCGCGGCAGTGGTCATTGAGCAGTATGAGGAGGCTGAACCACCCGCACCGCCGCGCAAGAAAAACCAGGCTCCGGCCAGGCTCCCGCTCACCCGCATAGCCGCCGCCATCTACTGCGAGCGCGACGGGCAGAAGGCCATCCTCATCGGCAAGGGCGGAGCCAAGCTGAAAGAGATCGGCACCGGCGCACGAAAGCAGATCGAGTCGCTGCTCGGCACCCGCGTCTATCTGGAACTGCATGTCATCGTCGAGCCCGGCTGGCGCGAATCGCGCAGCTTCATCGAATCCTTGGATTGGCGCAACCAGCTCGAGAAGATCGCCGAGAAGCAGGGCAACGAGCCGACGGAAGAATAGGTTCCATTCCGTTTTAGGCCCCGCGCACCTGGCCTCGCCCTTCGGTCTTCACTTCATACATGCGCGCGTCTGCCGCGCCAATGATCATGTGAATCGTTGCCCCATCGGCCGGCGCTGTCGCCAGCCCGACGCTCGCACTTACCGACAGCTCCAGGTTTCCGTTCATGTGAAAGCGCGTCGTTGTGAGTTCGCGGTGCAGGTTTGTCGCCAGTTCGTGTGCATCGCTTCTTCCGGTCTCGGGCATGACCACCACAAACTCGTCCCCGCCGTAGCGAAAGCATAGGTCCTGTGGCCGGCTTAGCTCCTGCAGCCGTTGCCCGGCGCGCGAAAGCAATTCACTCCCGACCAGATGCCCATGCGCATCGTTCACCTGTTTGAATCGATCCAGATCGAGAAATGCCAGGCTCACGGGAAGGTGCAGGCGGCTGCAGCGTTCCAGTTCCCGCCCCAGCACGTCATACAGGTGCCGCACGTTGAACAAGCCTGTCGTGTCGTCCGTGATGGTGAGCTGTTGAATGCGCGCCATGTCCCGCGCATTCTCGATTGCGATCGCCGCGTGATCGGCGAGGATGTGTAGAAATGCAATCGTGTAGTCCGTCAGCTGCTCCGCGCGCGGGTTAAAGATTTCAATGGCGCCCTGCGTCCCCTTGCGTCCCCGCAGCGGCAGGGCAATCACGGATCGGATCTTCGGTGTGAATCCCGGTTGGTGCAGCCGCGCGTCATCCTCGGTCTCGGGAACGATCAGCGTCTCTCCGTGCTCCACCACCCAGCCCGCCACGCCTTCGCCGACTTTCACGCGCAAATCGCGCAGCGCCGCTTCTTCGCCGCCGGCCGCAATGGCGTAATACAAATCCTGGCTAACTTCATCCAGCATCAAAAGGCTCCACAAGTCGGCCTGGATAAAGCGCTCCATGTGCTCCAGAATTGTGCGCAGAATCGTATCCAGGTCGAAGCTCGAGGTGAGCGAGCGCGCCAGCTGGTGAAAGACGAGCAAATCGTCGATCGGAATACGATTTTCCGGTAGAGCCTTCATTTGGGGGACCGTTGGAGCGCCGCCTGACCAGATTAGGAAATTGCGTGGCCGATGCAATTCCGTAAAGTCGCCGCAACCGACAGGAAGCGGTGACGTTGCATCATCAGAATGACGGATATATGGTTTCGTAATCTGCCCTTGATTTGAATTCTGTCACACGTTGGGCATGCGGCAAGTGGGAATTGCACGAAGGTAATACACCTTGGTTTTACTCTTTGAAACGGTCTATCCGCCGATGTGCACCATCGACCGGGAAGGTTTGAGGAATCCGGGCTCGCCGATATGGTGGCGCGCCTCCTTGCCCTGCACTGTGCGCGCGATATAGTCGCGAAGCTCAGCATCGCTTTCGCCCCCGCGCATGTGCCCATAGAGATCGTGCTCGACCTGGGAAAAAAGACAGGTTCGTATCTTGCCATCCGACGTGAGCCGCACGCGGCTGCATGCACCGCAAAATGCCTGCGTCACCGGCGCTATGATCCCAATCTCTCCCCGCCCGTCGGCAAACGTAAACCGCCTCGCCGTCTCCCCGGCCTCCCGGGCCGGCAGTGGTACAAGCGGCAGCACTCGCCCGATCCGCTCCACAATTTCCGCCATCGGAACCACGATCTCGGGCGTCCAAAGCCGTCCTTCTTCGAGCGGCATGAACTCGATAAAGCGCACCACCACATCTTCTTCGCGGGCAAAATGCGCAAAGCTCTCGATCTGGTCGTCGTTGAAGCCGCGCAGAAGCACGCAATTGATCTTCAGCGGCAGCAGCCCCGCATTCCGCGCGGCCCGAATCCCACAGAGAACCTTGCTAAAGCTTCCCGGCACGCGCGTGATGCGCTCGAACGTGGGCGCATCCACCGCATCCATGCTCACCGTGGCGCGTTGCAATCCGGCAGCCTTCAGCGGCGCCGCAAGCCCTTCCAGCAAATGGCCGTTCGTCGTGAGCGCCAGGTCAAGCTGCTCGCCTGCAAGCGTGCGCAACCGCCCCAGCTCTTTGATCAGTTCAAGCAATCCCGGTCGCAGCAGTGGTTCGCCGCCCGTCAGCCTCACTTTTTCAATGCCCAGGCTGACAAAGAGCTTGATTAGGCGAAGATATTCTTCAATGTCGAGCTCAGGATACTGGGCTCCAACCTCACCCGTCCGGCAATACACACACTTGTAGTTGCAGCGGTCCGTGATCGAGACGCGAAGGTCGTGAATGACGCGTCCGTGGCTGTCGGTCAGCCGCGCAGCGGACGTCACGGCAGAAAAAGCAATTGGGGAAGCAACCGCCATCGGCACCTTTTCCGCAAAGAATTTGCCGGCGCATCGCTGCAAGGGCACTTAGTTAGATGATGCAGCGCCTAATCGAGACGCGGCGTTCCCCGGCGCAGAATGAGCCCGGTCAATCCGAATCCCGCAATCAGGCACAGCGCGAGAATGAAATAATACGCCATCGGATGCGCCCAGCCCGGCGAATACGTCAGGTCCTGTCCCACCCACAGCAGCAGCACGACGGCAATCACGGAAAACTGCCCTGCCAGAACCAAAAACGTATGCCCCAGGTCGCGCCGCTTGTCCAGCGCCTCCACTTGGTCGGGGGTCAAATTGCGCTCTTCGGGGGGAAGCAGGGAATTCGCCATTCTCGATCTCCAGGCAGCCCGCTCGCACATCTGGGCCACCTACCTCAATCATTCAATCACAGACCGCAAGCGCTCCGCTACTCGGGCCCGAAAGTCGCCGAGCCAGATGGTTTCTCTCGTTCAATTCGGCCCAAATCGATCCTGTTTGACGAAATCATTCCATCAGAAACGCCAGCGACTGCAACGTCGTTATCTCAAACGGCTTGCGGCAACGCACATTCGTGCAGGCAAGTTTATCGTCGCGCCGCACCATGTACGACTGCGCCTTGGCGAACCGTGCGCGATCGCGCTCATCGGCATTGCGCGGCAATTGAGCCTTCTTGCGCCGCACCACCCACATCACTTTATACTCGGCGGCCTGCCCGCACTTCGGACAGCTCAGCGTATGCGTGCGCGCCTCTGTGGTCTCGTTAAAAAACTCCCGCTCGTCCATGGGCCCCAGTTCTTCTCCACAGCCGGCGAGTAGAAATCTCGCCGAAAAATTCCCGATTTCCGCCCCGGCGCACCAATAGATGCAACCGGAAAAACGGCTCGGGCCTTCCGCTTACGCTCAAACTATTCCATACTCTTCCTTGCCATGACGAAACGCAAGCCAGCCAAGTTTTCGGCCACCAAGGCGGTCAAAGCCAATGCGCGCGAACGCGTCGGCCAGCCGAAGCCCGCCCGTGTCGTCGCGACCGAGCCCCGCACCGGGCGCGAGACCAAGCACAAACCCAGGCTCGACGAACTCATCCGGCAGGAGGACTAACCATGGCGCGTGCAGTCGGTGTAGGAGGCATTTTCCTCAAGGCGCAGGACCCGAAGGCATTGTCCGCCTGGTACGCAAAACACTTCGGCATCTCCAAGGCCGACGAAACTTCGCTCTTCTTCGACGGTCCGAGCGCCGCTGGCATGACCGTCTTCGCGCACTTCCCGCGCGACACCGAATACTTTGGCCCCGGCCCGCAACAAGCGATGGTCAACCTGCGCGTCGACAACCTCGACGAGATGCTCGCCCAGCTAGCCGCAGCCGGCGTCACCATCGACCCCAAACGCGACGACCACGCCTTCGGCCGCTTCGCCTGGATCGTCGACCCCGAAGGCAACCGTGTCGAGCTGTGGGAACCGCCGGCGTCGGAGTCCGCATAAGACTTGTCAATCAGCACGACCCTGGGGAAGAGGGACAGGCCTTCGTCCGCGGGGTGAAGGCCGCAGATTATAGTATTGTGGTCGATCTTTCAACCGCCCGAGGGTTGGCCCATGAAACTCTCGTTGTTCATCTGCACTGCGATCCTTTTGCCACAGGCGATCCGGGCCGCTGCTCAATCGGGACAGTCGCTCCCGTCCGACGGTCTCGAATTACTGCAGAAGGTAGCGCAGCACTATGCGGACGCCAAGCAGTATTGGATCGAATCGACGGAAGAGCGCACCATAAGCAACGATTACGTTCGCCAGTGGACCAAGACGGTCGCCGTGGCGGCCGAGGAACAGGGCGGCCGTACCCATTTTGAGGGCCGGACCCAACTCGGGGACGCGGCCGAGATTTCCGACGGCCTGACAATCTGGAAGTACCACGCCACTCAACACCGGTACACGGCGAAGCCGGTGGTGGAAGGGCCTGCGGTCACAAAACCCGGCCCCGTCAGCCTTTCCGAAATGGGATCGATGCGAGCCAAAAACCTTCGCAAATCGCTCGCGGCTTCTGCCGAACGATTCAATTCTGCGGAGCGCCTTCCGGATGCAGTCCTGGTAGTGGATGACCGCAGGCATTACTGCGCAGTCGTTCATATCGGACGATCCGACCTTAAGCGAACGGGACCGGAAGAGAAGTTCGAACAGAGCATCTGGATCGACAAGAGCACAAGTACGATTCTGAAGGTCGTCGAGCGCTCTTCCGGCACTCTCAATGGCATTGCCCAAGATGACCAAGTCACGACGCTCTACACTCACACGGTATTGGATAGTCCGCTTCCAAAGAGTCTCTTCGCGTTCTCACCACCGCCCGATGCGCACCAGGTGATTGCGTTTCCGAGCCCAATGGAGGAGCCGTTCGGAGCGGCCCTAATTGGTGATCGCGTGCCTGCGCTGAAGCTCAAGGCGGCTGATGGGACCGTCACTCCCATCGAGTCCTTTCGTGGCAAAACGGTGCTCATTGACCTGTGGGCGACCTGGTGCGCGCCGTGCGTTGCCGCGCTTCCCGCGCTGGCCAAGCTCGCCGAGGAGGGGAAAGAGAAAGGGCTCGTCCTGATCGCCGTAGACCGAGACGAGGACCCGAACAAGGCTGCCGCGTACCTCAAAGAGAAGGGTTTGGCCTTGACCAACTTCCACGACGGAGACGGACAAATCGAGTCGATGCTCGGACCTTCGCCGCTGCCGCGGGATTTGATCATTGATCGAGTTGGCTGGGTTGTGGTTGATGCACAGCTCGACGAAAACAGGTTGCGCTCGCGTCTGGCGGAACTCGAGCCGGCGTTCAAAGACTTTGCTCCGAAAGCTCAAGCCAATCCTTGTGTGGCCTCGAAGTAAGCGATGTGGGCGCCGCGGCAAAGATGCGGCCTCAACGAGACGAGCAAGCAGCTTCTTGGGTCTATGGGTGGCCAAACCCTCATTCACTCATTGGTAAAAAGCATCGAGGCGCGAAGGGTCTTACTGACGGCACGCCCTCCTAACTCCGCAGCACCAGCAAACTCCCAAGCAACGCCAGCGGCATCGCAACCATGCCCACCTTCAAAAACTCCCACGCCGTGATCTCCACCTTCTCGCGGCGCAACGCGATCAGCCAAAGGATCGTCGCCAGCGAGCCGGTGACGGAAAGATTCGGCCCCAGATCGACCCCGATCAAAATCGCATGGGCCACAATGCCCGATTCCTGCGCGTGTCGAATGGCCGCGCCACTCATCAGGCCGACAGGAAGGTTATTCATCCCGTTCGCTGCCAGCGCCACCGCGTAAGCTGATGCGCCTTTCGCGAGCCAGCCGGGGCCGTGCACCAGCATTTGCAATCCCGCCAAACCCGCGCGCAAAAGGCCAGCATTTTCGAGCGCCTCCACGATCACGAAGAGACCCGCGACCAGCGGCAGCACCGACCACGAAATCCCCCTGGCGACGCTTGCCACAATTCTGCGATTCCGCGACGCCACCACCACCAGCGCCACAACTGCCGCGCAGCAGGTAGGCGCGCCCAGAGGGAGTCCGAAAGCCGAAGCGCCGATCAAGGCTGCCGCTGCCAGCAGCAAACCGGCCAGCGCAAGCCTGCCTTCGGTGGTCAACGGCGCGGGCTGCACCTCGCCCTCGATCGGCTGCCGCAGCTCCTCGCGCGCGTACCAGCGCAGGCACACAAAAGTTATCGCGATCGAAGCGGCCGAAGGGAGCAGAAAGATGTCCAGCCACCTCAGTAGCGGTGGAAGACCTGGGCCGAAGACGACGAGATTCGCGGGGTTCGAAATGGGGAAGACGAAACTGGCCGCATTCGCGATGAATGCGCAAGCCAGCAGATACGGGGCGGGGCTGACCCGCGCCCGCCGCACCACGGCCAGAACCGCGGGCGTCAGCACCACAGCCGTCGCATCGTTCGAAAGCATCGCGGTGACCACGATGCCCACGCCATAGACGAGCACGAACAGCCGACCCGATGAATGCTTCGCATGACCCGCGGCAATCCCCGCTGCCCAATCGAAGACGTGCTCTTCGCGCGCCATCTCCGCAAGAATCATCATCCCGGTCAGAAAGAGGTAGACATCGAGCCCTTCGTAGAGCGCGTGCGCGGCCTGCCGCAGCGGAATCAGCCGCGCAATGACCAGAAGAAGAGCCCCGCCGCAAATCCACCAAGCCTCGGCGATTTTCCGTGGGCGCAGAAGCATGCACAAAATGCTGGCAAGGGAGACGATCCAGACGGGCACCATAGTTAGGATGCGATTCGAGTCATTTCAAGTCACCAACCAGTTCCGATTCGGGAATTTAGCACTTCCATTCCCCATTCTGGGGCGCCCTACAGCCGCCCAAAGAAATGTGAATGCTTGGCTTCCTGCCTCCTTCGGTGTAAGACACTTTCACCCTGGAATGCAGCAATGTCTTACGCAGTAAGACATGCGAACGGACCTGTCTTACATCTGTAAGACGAATGTCCAACAAAGGTAAGACCCTTGTCTGCCATTGTCTTACGCCGCACTCCTTCCGCCCGACGTCGGTTCCCCCCGAATGCCCACTGCAGTACACGCGGTCGTTGCGCGAGCCAGCCATCGCTGAGATAGCGGTAAAGTACGTCCTACGGCGGCGTAAACTTGAGATATGACAAAGGAACCCACCTTGACGTTTCGTCTTTCGATATCGGATCACTTCCAATGTTCCCAATGCGATGAAGGCAAGTTTGAAGGCAGGTTTGCTGTATCTACGACCATGTACGATCTGCTCGCTTCCTTCGAGGATCACGTCACAAGGTGGCACACAGGAGAAGGCGGAACCACTACCGTCATCTTGGCTCACGAATCGCGGTAATTGCGATTGGTTTGTGCGTGAGCTGCGGAGGTAAGCCCAGAAAACCGTCCTCACAGTGAGGGGCCCTTCGGACCGCATGTCGAGTTTTTCGCGACCTTCCATGCAGTGTTTTGAGACGTTACATGCGCCATGCCTCTGGCGTCGTAAGTAAATTTATGCCAAAGTTTGCGTTGACACGCAGCAAATCTGTAGAAGATGATCGACGCCCGTGAAACATGCGAAAATCTGCATCAGGAATGGTTGGCAGGCGGTCTTACGCCGGAAGCGAATCGAACCAGGCCGCCAACTCCGCATGTCCATGCTCACGCGCAAAGTCCGCCGGCGTTTTGCCCTGATCGCTTGCGTGATGCGGATTGGCTCCGTGCTCCATCAACATCTCCGCGAGATCGATGCGATTTGCTGCCGCCGCGGAGAAGATAGGCGTGAAGCCCCCGGCCTGCGTTGCGTTCACGTCCGCGCCATGCGAGACCAGCAATTCGATCGTTGACGGATTCTTGCCTAGAGCAAGCGCTGCATGCAGTGGCTGATTCTGCTGCGCGTTTTGCGATATCGCATCGACGCGCGCTCCGCGAAAAATCAACGCGCCCACAGACAACGGAGTTCCGAACGCTGCTGCAAGATGCAGCGCCGTCCAGCCATCGCTGGAGAATTCCTCCACCGCAGATGCCTTTTCGCCGAGGATGGCCTGCAATCGCGCCTCATCGCCTGTCGATGCAGCTTCAAACACATCGAGCGGAATGCCCAGCGTGGCGAGTTTGGCCGCGAGAAGAAGGCTCACCTTCCTCTGGCCCGTGTACACGGCCCAGAGCAGCGCAGAGACACCCTGCGCATCGCGATATTGGGCGAGAGAAGGATCGTTTTCGAGCGCGGCCCCGACTGCTGCCGCATCGCCCCTTTGGATCAGTTGAAAGAAGTCCTGGCTCACTGGTGGTTCACGCTGTAGGGTCCTGGAAGTTTCGGTCCCGCATTCGCCGCTTCCGCATCGGGTCTGGCGGGCTGATTGGTTCGTTTGGAATAAATGCGGAATTGCACCACGACGTCCAACACCACCGGAACGGGTTTTCCATCCTTTGTCGCCGGCTGAAAGCTCGCTTTGCGAATCGAGTCCGCTGCACTTTCATCGAGCCCAAACCCGATCGGCCTGCTGACCACAATCTCCTGCGGTTTGCCGTCGGCGTCAATCACCGCGTGGTACAAGGCCATTCCGGCAACGCCGTTTGCCTGGGCGTATTCGTTCGATGGCGGCTCAATGGTGGAAAGCAGCTTGGCCTTCTGATCCACGCCGCTTTGCCGGTAGATCGCAGGATCAGTGGGTTTGTAGTCGGCCTGGTTGGCGACGGCCTGGTAATAGAGTTTCCAGAAACTCGGCATCGCTGCAATCATACGATCGTCGAGCCCCTGCGCAAAGATGTGATCGATTGCATCGCGCAGCAGATAGGCCGCATGCGCAGGCGAAATTGTCGTCGTGACGCTCGCGGAGTCGGCCGGGCGTTCGGCTTCCGGCGCCGCATTTATCTCGGCCTTCGCCTGATCGGCATCGCTCAGCTCGGTCGCGGGTGCTGCAGGTGTTCCGGATCCAGCATTCCCTGCAGGAGTTTCCTCGCCCTTTTTGCCCTTCTTCTTTTTCGGAGTCACAACCAACTCGCGATCGATTGTGATCTTCAGGACCTTTTTCTTCGGCGTGATCCGCACCTTGTCCACGGCCTTGGTGGGATCTTCATCGGGCCGCGCACCCAGAAAATGCAACCCATAGCGAATCCCGGTCAGCTCCACCTTGTGTTTCGAAAGATGCACCTTGTCGATCTCGACCAGGCTCAGCGTATAGGAACCTTGAGGAGAGTGGCCGGTCAATTTCCCGTGTTCGTCGAAGCTGAGCGAGTTGTCGAGGTAGCCGTCGCGCATGTAAAGCGTCTTGCCCACCAGAAGCTGTTTGATCTCGTCTTCGGTGATCGCGCCCGTCTGCGCATCCTGCGGCGTCGCCGGTGCAGGCTGGTTGGGCGCGGCAGCAGGAGCTTGCTGAGGAGTTTCCGCCTCAACTGAAGTTGTTGGAGCCGGCTGCGCCGGCGCTTCTGGCTGAGTAGCGGCAGGCTGTTGCGACGCATCGGGCGGCGCCGCGGCGGGCGCTTGTGCGGCAGCGCGCCCAAGCGTAAACGCGAGCACGGCGCCTCCCAAGGCCGCGGTCATTCGCGGGGAAAGGGCGGCCCGCAAGCATCCGGAGGATGAGAAAGGGAAGTACTTCATCAGGGGAACCTATGCTCAGAATGTAGCAGGACGGCACTGGTTTCCCGCGTTGGAATTGGATGAACCCGCGTTACTGAGGTGTTGCTGGGGTCAACGGCGACCGGTCCGCATCGCGGCTGGATTAGCGGTCAGGATGCGCCAGTTTCCACAGAATGCGCCTAAATACCCCGAGGGCGTGCTTCGCGTCTGTGGATGTCAGATTGATGCGCCGCAGCAGCAGGCGAAGGTCATGGCGGTTCGCGGCCTGCATGATGCGAGGTGAGTAGCCCGCAGCCGTCATGGTCTGCTCAACGACCTCAGCCAGCCGATCGAGCGCTCCCGATGCGGAATTCCGGCCGGCGCCGACATCTTCGAAATGCTTGGATTCTGAGTCAGGATCCTCATTCGGGAGCGCCCGCGTCAGCTCATAGAGGCAAACCGCGACAGCCTGGCCGAGGTTCATCGAGGGCTGACGCGCGTCCGTAGGGATTTCCACGAGCAAATGGCAGTAAGACAGATCCTCGCGTGTCAGACCGTGCTTCTCTGGCCCAAAGACGAGGCCAACGCGGCCTCCACGCTGAAGCTCCTGCTGAACAAACGGCGCAAGCGCAGGGAGCGGAATGACTGGCTGCTCCGGCTTGCGATACGTGAGGGTGCCGGTGCCGACGACGAAAGTGCACTGGGCAATTGCCTCCGGGAGAGTCTCGGTCTCTCGCGCGTTCTTGAGCAATTCAGGGGCGCCAACCGCGGACTTTGCCTCGCGCCAATGCGCCTCAAACGGCGCAACTACCGCCAGCTGAGCGAACCCGAAGTTTGCCATCGCACGCGCAGCTGCACCAATGTTGAGAGGGTTGCGTGGTGAGACAAGAACGACATCGATGCGGTCGCGTTGGATTTCAGCCAGCAAGCACCCATTGTAGGGTGACTGTCTCCGGTACACTCAATCGCGTATGGTTCCCGACCCCAATCTAAATACGAATGCGCTGCAATCCGAGGTCGAAGCGCTGTGCGCGACGGCGCGGTGGTGCTATGCGCGGGGGTGGGTTCCGGCCACCAGCGGCAACTTCAGCGTGCGCGCCGGGCAGCACATCCTTATTACTCCGAGCGGACTCGATAAGGGCACGCTGATGCCCGGCGATCTATTGGAGATTGACCCGGAAGGCCATGCAGTTGCGGGGAAAGGCAAGCCTTCAGCGGAGACAGGATTGCACGCAGTGATCTATCGCGAGAGGCCCGGTGCCCATGCCATTCTGCACGTGCACACAATCTGGAATACTTTGCTTTCCGGGCGATTTGTGGATGCGGGTTATGTGGAGATTGAAGGCTATGAGTTATTGAAAGGCTTAGCTGGGGTTAGCACGCATGAGCATCTTGAAAAAGTGCCGATCCTTGGGAATTCACAGGATTATGGGCTTCTTTCGGCGAATCTGGCTAATGCGCTTCACCGATTCCCGGGGGCGCATGGGGTTTTGCTGAGTCGGCATGGGCTTTATACTTGGGGTGAATCGGTGGGTGAGGCGCGGCGGCACCTGGAAGCGCTGGAATTCTTGTTTGAAGTGGAAGGACGGCGGCTGGCGGGCGCGATCAACTAAGGCTTGCTGTGGCGCGAAATTGTTCCACGTGGAACAATTTTGGCGGGCCGAGAGCTTTGGCGATCTCCAAATTGTTCCACGTGGAACAATTGTGACAAGTACCACCGATGATTTGTGCTGTTGCAGATTTATTCGAGAATTGTGATTTAGTCTGGCCGGACTTGACACCAACGAATGCCGATTCATTGAGGAGATTGGTATGGCTGTTCTTCGCTTCCCCCAGTCACCCCACGGACGTGGACCTGTCCGCGGGGACCCCGAGGAGAATCTTCAAATCGACTCCGAGGCCGAGATTCGCGTGGCGCTTGCTCCGCTGGGCATCGACTATGAGCGCTGGAGTCTGGACCGGGTGCCTGACGATGCTAGCGCCGACGAGGTGCTGGCGGCGTATACCAATGAGATTGACGAGATGAAACGGCGGGGCGGCTATGTTACGGCCGATGTGATTGACGTGAACCCCACGACGCCGAATCTTGAGGCGATGCTGGCGCGTTTCGACAAGGAGCATACGCACGACGAGGATGAGGTGCGGTTCATCCTCTCTGGGCGTGGGATTTTTTTCTTACATTTGGACCAAAAGGTGGTATCTGTTGAGGTCGGCCCCGGCGATATGCTGCGCGTGCCGCGTGGGACTACGCACTGGTTCACGCTGTGCGAAGACCGGCGCATTCGCGCCATTCGCTGGTTTCAGGCAACCTCCGGTTGGACTCCTCTCTACACAGATTCAGGCTTGGAAAGAGGCTATCAGCCGCTTTGCCTCGGGCCTGCTTATCTCGGGCCGCGCCTTCGCTCGACAATTTCCGCATGACGGGCGCGCGCCCTCGCGTTCTTCTTCTCGATGTCGAGGGTACCGTCGCGCCTATCTCTCTTGTCAGCGAGCAGTTGTTTCCGTATGCGCGCACACACCTCGCTGATTTTTTGAAGCAAAACTTGCAGAGGCCGGAAGTCCAGGCGGATTTGAAACTTCTTGCCGAAGAGAACCGTGCGGAGCTGAGCGAAGAGAGTCCTACCTTTGGTGTTGAAATCAGAAACGAGCTTCATGCGCGTGCGTATCTTCTTTGGCTGATGGACCGCGATCGGAAGTCGACGGCGCTCAAATCTCTTCAGGGGAAGGTCTGGAAGGCTGGTTTCGAGAGCGGCGCGTTGAAAGGCACGCTCTTCGCCGATGTTCCGGAGGCGTTGGGTCGCTGGGCTGCGGACGGGAAGGTTGCTATCTACTCGTCGGGTTCGGTTGAGGCGCAGCAATTGCTGTTTCGTTATTCGACCTTTGGCGATTTGACGCCTCTGATCTCGAGTTATTTCGATACGCGGAGCGGTGCTAAGTCGGACAGCGCGAGTTATGCGGCGATTGCCGCGGAGTTGAAAGTTAAGACGCACGAAGTGCTCTTTTTCTCCGATGCCGTGCGCGAACTGGATGCGGCGCGGGAGGCTGGCTGTGCGACACGGCTTGTGATGCGTGAGGGCAATGCGCCTGTTGAGGATGCGCATGGGCACGAGGCGATTTCATCGCTCGCTGGAATCGGAGCCTAGGGAGCTCAAAATTCTTCGCACATTCGATGTAGAAAACACAAATAATGGGAGGGGGGTGGGGTCGCCCCTTTTCCTTTCTTCGAGCTGTCGTCTCCTCAATGGTCATCGTGGTGGAGCTTCATCGCGTCCCTACGGAAAGGCCGAGCGGCTCGTGGTGAAAGTCGAAGCAGCCGAAGGCCTTCCCTCAGGGGCTGAAGCCCATCGCTTCTTATCGGCCATTTACGGCACGGCTGAAGCCGTGCCCTTTCAAAACCAGACTCCCACCACAGACTGTCAGGGTTGTCTCTCCAATTCGGCAGACGAGTTCGGCTGATGAGCGAACCATCTCCCGTTGCCCAGTCGTTAGTGCAATTGTCCCTTTCGCTCCGGTTCGGGTTGGGGCAATCTTGCTTGAGGTGGAATGGCGATATCACAGACGCTTTGCGGCGGAGTTGGCAACCTGCGCGGCATAGAGGAGCTGGGTTGACTCGGGCGCGGTGAAGACCTTGAGGAGCAGGCCCTGGGCCACGCAGGCGATGAAGTTGCGGATGTTTTCGGAGCCTGAAAGAGGGGGCATGGCCTCGCGATAGGCTTTTGCAGCGGTTTTCTCGGCCCGGTCCACGCGTCGGCATTCGGGTTCGTCATTGTCGCGCGTCGACAGGGCGACGCGGTAGGCGTTTTCCCTGGCCTCGGAACAGCGGGTGACGGCGGAGGTGGGTGCGGGGATTTCTTCGAATAGGTTGGACATCCTGTTTTTCCTTTGGCTGATCTCTCTTTAGTGTGCACGGAGGGAGGGAAATTATTTGCAAAAGGGGACTGAGGTCAACCATTGAGGCGAGGCAAAAGTGGTCGATTGGGGTTCGTGCTTTCCCACCCAAGCAAAGCTTGGATGGGGCACCCTCGGTCGTGGGGATTGATGTGCCCATTTTCGTGCAGATTGACGCAACGCAAAACTGTGGATTGAAACTGTCGGGACGGGTGGCCGTTGGCTTTAGGGTGACGTTGGGTGAACCGACATGATGTGTGTGGCAAGTGGGTCAGGGCCGCTGTGCTACTCTCGACGCAAATCTGTGACTACCTCGAAGAATCAGCTTTATTACGGCGATAACTACGAAGTGCTGCAACGCTACGTGAAGGACGACAGCGTCGATCTGGTGTATCTCGATCCGCCGTTCAATTCACGCCAGGATTACAACGTTTTGTTTGCGGAGAAAGACGGCTCGCGGTCGAGTTCGCAGATTCACGCGTTCGAGGACACGTGGGAGTGGAACATCGACGCGGAGCGGTCTTACGAACACATTGTGGAGCGCGGCGGACGCGTGGCCGATGCGCTGCGGGCGTTCCGGACATTTCTTGGTGGCTCGGACATGATGGCGTATCTGGCGATGATGGCTCCTCGGCTGGTGGAGTTGCGCCGGGTGTTGAAGGAGACGGGATCGATCTATCTGCATTGCGATCCGACGGCGAGTCACTATTTGAAGATTCTGATGGATGCGGTTTTTGGGCCGCAGATGTTTCAAAACGAGATCTCATGGAGACGATCATCGGCCCATAGCGACGTCAAGCAAGGCATGCGACGCTGCGGGCGGGTACGAGATGTTCTGCTGTTCTATGGAAAATCGACTGCTAACGTTTGGAACGTTCTCTATACGCCGTACACGGACGAGTATCTTGCGTCTGAGTACAAGCACATCAACGGAGAAGGTAGACACTACAAAGAGACAGATCTTACGGCCGCCCGCCCCGGTGGAGATACCGAGTTTCTCTGGAGGGTGAAGCGTCGTGAAGGTCGCAAGGAGCGGTGGGACGCTGACCTCGACAGCGAACATCTCACCCCGAAGGGCGGATGGGAGTATAAGGGTGTTCCTCCTTATAACGGTCGCTTCTGGGCTTACTCGCGAGAGAATATTGTTGCTTTCTTCAAATCGGGCCACATAATTCACCGCGAGACCGGCATGCCACGCCTTATTCAGTTCGCCGATGAAATGCCGGGAGTTGCTCTTCAAGATGATTGGGGCGATATCAATCGCACCGGCGGAGAAGAAGATCTCGGCTACCCCACGCAAAAGCCGGAGGCACTACTGGCGAGGGTCATTGGATCCAGTTCGAATGAAGGCGACTTAGTTCTCGATCCGTTCTGCGGATGCGGCACTACGGTGCAGGTGGCGCAGCGGCTTAATCGCCGTTGGATTGGGATCGACATTACCCACCTCGCGATCGGTCTTATCAAGAAGCGTCTTTCGGATGCTTTTGGGCCGGAGATCAAGGCCACCTACGATGTGATCGGCGAGCCGACGGATTATGCGGGGGCAGCCGCGTTGGCTGCCGAAGACAAATACCAGTTCCAGTGGTGGGCGCTGGGACAGGTGGGCGCGCGGCCTGCCGACCAGAAGAAGGGCGCGGATCGCGGCATCGATGGGCGGCTTTACTTTCATGACGACGATTCGGGGCAGTCGAAGCAGATCATCTTCTCAGTGAAGGCGGGCGGGGTGACGGTTTCGCAGGTGCGCGATTTGCGCGGGGTGCTTTCACGAGAGAAGGCGGAGATTGGAGTGTTTCTCTGCTTTGAGCCGCCGACCAAACCGATGACCAAAGAGGCGGCGGAGGCGGGGTTGTATAAGTCGTCGGATGGGACGACGTATGCGCGGGTGCAGATTTTGTCGATTGAGGAGATTCTGGAGGGGAAGCAGCCGGAGTATCCGCTGCATCGGCGGGATGCGACGTTCAAGAAGGCTCCGCGGAGCCGGCCTGCGGCGGCGGAGAATTTGACGTTGCCGTTGTTGCCGGGGGATGAGGTTTGAGGGGAGTCGCGCTGGGTTTGGCGTCCGTGCTTTCCCACCCAAGCAAAGCTTGGATGGGGCACCCTCGGTCGTGGGGATTGATGCGGCGTAAATGCAACCGCAGGTCCTTCGACTCCGCTGCGCTTCGCTCAGGATGACAGCAGCGGGACGGCGTTTGTGCTTTCCCACCCTCGACCACCCCAGCGACGAAGACCCGTCCCTCTTCCTCGCGAACGAAGACCTGTTCGTGGGGCCCCTGTCGCAGGGGACCCCGGATAGCGGAGCTGGGATGGGGCACCTATGATGACGCTGCCTGAAAACCTCCGGGCCTGAACAGGCTGCGGAGAAGTCAAAAGTTTCGAGAAAAATTGTGAGATACATCCCTCAGCGGCTAAAGCCGGCGTCGATCCAATCGACTTATTGGCACGAGTCAACTCGTGCCCTTCCGAAACTGCTCTTGGGACGCAGCCTGTAAAGGCCCATGCTCCCTGCGTGAATGGCTCACGGAGCGCGTTGGGCTATCGGTAATTGTCTCGATGAATGCATGCCGTCTCCGAGCATTACCCCGCAACTGTGTGCAATTTTGCCCATTCGGGCTCAAGTCGAGCGTCTAGTCTGTGAGGCGAGCGCGGACGCTCGCCGATGCGACCCTCGTTGTTAGGGGTGCCCGGATATTCGGCATCGGCCCTATTGGAAATACCACGATGAGGAAATGGAATCAGGCAACGTCCGCGATTGAGGGCCAGTTTACCGGCGTCCACACGCTTGGCCATCTGAGCGTCCGCGAGGGCAGTAAAGCAAAAAACGAATCATAACCGGAAGGGTCATCGGCCCGTCCAATCTACAGAAGGACCGCCAAGAATCAATGGGCTCAGGGAGACTGAATGTGGTTGCGCGGTTTCGTTCTTGTCTTGCTGATTCTCCCCGCCGGTCGTATTTCACTTGGCGCCCAGGCTCCGAATTCTTCTCCTCAAGAACGACAACCCCTCGTAAAGGCGCAGACCAACGCCGTGGTTGTGGATGTTGTGGTGACCGACCACAGCGGTAAGCCGGCACTTGGCCTCAGCAAGCGAGATTTTGACTTAACCGAAGACGGCAAGCCACAAGCCATCGATTTCTTCGAAGAACACTCCATCACGAGCGCGCCTGCCCCCGCTTTTCCCAAGTTGCCGCCGCATGCATTCTCCAATCAGCTTTCGGGCTCGCAAAGCGATTCAGTCACAGTGCTCCTTCTCGATAGCCTCAATACCTCGGAGGAGAACCAGGCCAATGTTCACAAGCACGCCATTGATTTCCTAAACAATCTCCATCCCAACGGACCAATAGCCATCTTCAGCCTTAATACAAAGCTCCATCTTTTGCAGGAATTCACTTCGGACACTTCTCTCCTTCTTGCCGCTGTCAACAGCAAGGCTGCCGCACCTGGGACGACGATCGATTCCCGCACCCGCGACGACGATCTTCGCGACAAGGAAGAAGTTTCGATGACTATGCATGCGGATCACCCAGAGGCCGCAGAGGCCGATGCAAGGTCATTAGCCGAGCATGCTGGTAAGCAAGCAGGAGGGCGCGCTTCCCTAACTTTGACAGCACTCCAGCAGCTCGCGCGATCTCTTGCCGCGATTCCGGGCCGCAAAAACCTCATTTGGTTCGCGAGTACTTTTCCAGTTTCCGTCTTCCCCGATGGATCAACGCGCGAGACGCTCAGCAACGGAAGCGAGATTCCCGATGTTCTTCGCGAGACGGTGAATCTCCTCGCACAAGCCAGAGTTGCGATCTATCCCATGTCGGCCCAGGGGATTCTCGTCGATCGAACCATGAATGCAGATTCGGGCGGTCAACCGCAGGGAGACAGTTTTGAAACGAATCCGTTCCAACAGACCTCAGCGAATGCAGCGAATACTGCCTCCATGGAGCAGTTGGCCTCGGAAACGGGCGGAGAAGCCAGCTATTCCTCGAATGATCTGACCAAAGCGATGGTGCAAGCCGTTCAGAACGGAGCCCACTATTACACGCTGGTCTACACGCCGATCAATACAAGAATGGATGGCAAATTCCGCCGCATCGATGTCAAACCGATACAAGGCAAATACAAGCTGGCTTACCGGCGCGGCTATTACGCTGATAACGGCACAACAACCCAAAGCGATCAGAGCACGGATCCCCTGGCGCGGTTCCTGGTGCCGGGCGTGCCGAGTTCCACGCAAATCACTTATCAGGTGAGTGTGGCTCCCTCTGCGTCGCAGCCGGAACCGAATGGAATGCGAGCCGGCGGCAATGCGAAGCTCGCCGATCCTCTCGTCCGCTATCGGATAGATTTTGCAATACCGGCGAAAAATGTGAATTTGCAGCCCGGGCCGAACGGGACCCACATTGGCAAGGTCGAGGTTGCGCTTGTCGCCTACGATCGTGAAGGGAAACAACTGAACTGGACTGCACAATCGGTGACGGAGAGTCTTGATGCTGAGTCGTATGCACGTGCAGAACAATCAGGTTTACCGGCGCATTTGGAAATCGACCTCCCTAAGATCGATGCATTCGTGGCCACTGGGGTCTACGACTGGGGCTCCCAAAAGATCGGGACACTTGAAATTCCGGTGAGCTATGCTGCTGTTTCATTTGCGGCACCTCCACCTGCTAGCGCATGTTGTTCTGCCACGGCGTCTGCTGAGGCGTCCAACGCAGCAACAGAAGCGGTACCGCAGCCCGGGCTGGAATCGAAGAAGGCATCGCCGGACGAGCCGGTGCTGATGCTCAGGCCTCCGCCGCGTACCGCTTCGAATTTGGTGATCCCAGAAGGCCATATCCATCTTGACTTCGTGGTAAGCGATACTGCAGGCAAGCCGGTCACCGGACTCGAACCATGGGATTTCAAGCTGTTGGACAACGGTTCGACAAGAAAGATCTTGTCCTTCCGCTCCTTCGATGGAGTCGCTGTCAAGCCCGATCCACCCGCTCAGGTAATTTTGCTCGTCGACACAGTGAATTTGCCATTCGAGCAGATAGCTTTTGTGCGTGAGGAGCTTGAACATTTTTTGCGCAAGAACGGCGGCCATCCGGCGCAGCCCGTTTCTCTCTTTCTGCTTACCGATATCGGGTTGCACGTGCAGCCTCGTCCTTCGGTAGACGGGAATGCACTGGCGGACGTCGTGCATCGGATCAACGGCGGTATAAGCAGCATCAACTCAGCCATGGGAAGCGGTGGTTATCTGGAACGGGTCCAGTTGTCGGTGCGCCAACTAGCGGCAATCGCGGAGAACGAAGCAAGAAAGCCGGGTAGAAAGCTGCTCATCTGGCTTGGGCCCGGCTGGCCGATGCTGGACAGGCCCGCGGACGGGTTTTCCGAAAGGGATCAGCGGAGATACTTCGATACCATGGTCGAGCTTTCTACGCAATTGAGAGAGGCGCGGATCGCACTCTACAGCGTGGCTCCCCTCGACTCATCGGTGGGAAGCGGCAGTTCCAACCTTCTCTATCAAGCCTTTTTGAAAGGAGTGCAGTCGGCCCAGCAGGCAACGACCGGCAACCTGGCCCTGAAGGTGCTTGTGACGCAGACTGGCGGGCAAATCATGGGACCAAATAACGACCTGGTAGGGCAGATTGAAGGTTGCATCTCGGATGCAAACGCGTTCTATACGATCTCCTTCAATCCCCCACTTGCCGAACACGCCGATGAGTACCATTCCATTCAGTTGCAAGTGAATCAGGCTGGTCTCACGGTGCGGACTAATGCGAGTTATTACAATGAACCGCCAGGCAATTAGCTGAGCGTTGATGCTTTCAGTGGTAGTGAAGCTTCGGTTTTCGCCTTACACTTGACTCATGATTCGCCAGATCGCGCCTCTGTTCTTCACTACCGACATTGCCGGTACGCTTGCCTATTACAAAGACAAGCTGGGCTTCGAGTGCCAGGGGACGTGGCACGATCCGCCGGTGTACGCTATCGTTGCGCGCGACCGGCGTGCGATTCACTTCCGCTGCGCTGAGCCGCCCACTGCGAATCCCGAAAAATATGCGGACGAACTGCTGGATGCCTATCTCTCTGTCGATGACGGCGACGCGCTTTATGCCGAGTATGCTGCCAAGGGTGTGGAGTTCACTCGGGAACTTGCCAATATGCCATGGCAGACGCGCGAGTTTGTGGTGAAGGATTGCGATGGGCGGCTGCTGGCTTTTGGGACGAGCTTGTAGTTGTTGCTCTACTAAGACCGACGGTGCGATGGAGGACGGCGGATTCGTTCCGGGGCTGAAGCCCGCTTCGTTTTGCCCTGATTCAGGGGCCTAAAAGGCCCCTGCTCCCTCCAGATTGCGGCGAGCGAAGGTTCGTGCTTTCCCACCCAAGCAGAGCTTGGATGGGGCACCCATAGTCATGCCGATTAGCAACCGCCGGTCCTTCGACTTCGCTACGCATCGCTCAGGATGACAATGCCGGGTTTAGGTTCGTTGCTTTCCCAGGTCTCAAAAGCGAGACCTGGGGCACCCATTGTCGTGCGGATTGATGTTTCGCGCAATGAAACAGTGCCCCGTGAATCGATGTTGGCTGGGATAGGCTCTAAGTATTGTGTCTTTGATCGTGGTCTGGACTAACCCTGCTGCGGTTGCATTCAACGAGCTGAGTCGAGCGCCTCTTGTGCGCTTCTCGGTGCTGGCGTTGAGTTCTATCTTTTTTCTGGTTGATCCGTTTGCGGCGATTCCTTCGTTTATTGCGATTACCGAGAGCGCGGATGCGGAGCGGCGGAAGCGGATGGCGCGGAAGGCGGCGCTGACGTGCT
>CAZAQN010000003.1:0-173999 GCA_964487345.1 uncultured Occallatibacter sp.
AGGGGGCCCAGAAGCGGCCACCCGTGACTTCGAGCATTTCAATGTTGTAGGACTGATAACGCTCATCGACGGTGCCGAGGACGGGCATGGCTTTTGGTGTGAGCGCGACTTGCTGTGCGTGAGCGTGCGTCGTTGCTAACAGAGCAACGATGGATACAAACGCAATCACGTTGAAGCGTGGATTGAGGCGAGTTCCATTTTTCATTTGGTTCCTGACCGGTCACTCCGGCAGCGTCCGCGGGCGAACGGTAGCCATTGGCGCAACCCGACCACTGTAATCTGCAGGGATTCGATTTGCCAAACGGAGCCGGTGAACATAGATCAACCTGACATGACCTCGTTGATGGGCCTCGGGCTCAAGATGAGGGCGGCTGATTTGAATTTGTGCTTTCCCAGGTCTCAAAAGCGAGACCTGGGGCACCCAATTTCGCTCTGGTCGATGGATCGCGAAAAGCAACCGCAGGTCCTTCGACTTACTTCGCTGCGCTCCGGTCGCTCAGGATGACAACGGTTAGTTTAGGTTCGTGCTTTCCCACCCCTCGACCACCCCGCAAACATGGACCCGTTCGTGGGGACTCCTGGGGAGCTTGAAGAGGCACCCATTTTTTGTGGTGATTGATGTTTCCCCTCCTCGCCGTTTTCGACGGGTGGAAGTGTCGGTGTAGGATGGGCGCATGAAAAACTGGGTTCTTTTTCTGCTGGCGGTTGCGATGGCACCGCTCGCTTGGAGCGCGGAAAAGCTTACTGCGGCGCAGTTGGTTGAATTGGCCAAGGCGCATGACGCGGGGTTGCGTGCGGGGATCGAAGCTACCTTCGATGCGAAGAAGCTGGAGGCTGGAACTGCGTGGGCCGGGCACGGGTCGCAGTTTTTCTTTGCGGCCCAGTCGGATGCGACGCCGTTCTTGGTGATTGATGACTTCGCGGCGAAGCCATTAGACGAAATTCCGGGCACGCATTTGTGGTATGCGACGGCGGATGTGGAACCGGTAGGACGTCTGCACCAGTTTCACTATTTGGTGAGGGGGGAGAAGTTTGGCGGGAGCCTGGATATGCCCGCATTTGGGCCGCTGTCGTATTTAGAGGACGGCGTACCTTCGGGAAAGTTGTCGGAGAAGATTGTCCATACGAGCAAGATTTATGACGGGATGAAGAGTGAGTACTGGATTTATGTTCCTGCGGAGTATGAGGCGAAGACGCCTGCGGCGGTGATGGTGTTTCAGGATGGTGGCGGATACATTCACCGGGATGACATCGATCCGACGCTGAACGTGATCGACAATCTGATTGCGCAGAAAAAGATTCCGGTGATGATCTGCGTGTTTATCAATCCGGGAGATATCGCGGATGCGCCGGGTACGGCGACTTACAACTTTGTGAAGGCCTATGGCGATAAGTGGCAGCGGACGCTGAAGGATTCAATGCGGTCGACGCTCTATGACACGGTGAGCGATCGGTATGCGCGGTTTTTGCGCGATGAGATTTTGGCCGATGTGGGCGCGCAGTACAACTTACGCAAGGATGCGTACAGCCACGCGATTACCGGGCTGTCGTCGGGTGGGATTTGCAGTTTCAATGCGGCATGGCAGATGCCGGATGAGTTCAGTCGCGTGATTTCGTGGATCGGGAGCTTCACGTCGATTCAGTGGAAGGAGGATGCGGCGAACCCCGATGGCGGGCAGGATTATCCCGAGAAGATTTTGCGGGATCCGAAGCGCAACCTTCGCGTGTGGCTGCAGGATGGGGCGAACGATATGGAGAATGCGAAATATGGAAGCTGGCCTTTGGCGAATCTGCGGATGGCGAATTCGCTGAAGACGAAGGGGTACGATTTTCATTTCAGCTTCGGGAAGGGGACGCACAATCCTGGGCAGGGTTCGGCGGAGTTTCCCGAGGAGATGGTTTGGTTGTGGCGGGATTACGATGCTTCGAAGACCGAGCAGGAGTTTGTGGGTGACGCATCAGAGAAAGACGAGCCCTATTTTCGGGTAGAGATTGTGGGCAGGGACTAGTGGAGGGAAAAAGGCAGGCGAGGCCCTCCCAGAAGACCTAAAGACCTCGCCTGAGGAACAACTTGGTTAGCGGCCGATGATGATGGCGGCTGATTTGGGTTTGTGCTTTCCCACCCAAGCGCAGCTTGGATGGGGCACCCATTGTCGTGCTAATCGGTGCTTTCCGGAACTCGGTTTGGTTGAGTGCTTTCCCAGGTCTCAAAAGCGAGACCTGGGGCACCCATGTTTATGCTGATTGAAGGTTCCTGAGTCGCCGACTTTGAAGCTTGCTTAGTGGATGTGGATGTCGCCGGAGCCGGTTTCGATCCGGACAATGGGTCCGCCGCCATGGATTTTGCCGGTGATGTGGTGGCGATCGAATGAACCCTGCACAACCATCTCTCCGTCGGAGTGGACGCTACCCGAACCAGTCGAGGCGTCAAGCGTGAAGCCCGCGGTGCCGGGCCATAGCTCGACGTTGCCGGAGCCGGTGCCAAGCTTCGAGTCCATTGAGGGCACGCCGTGGAACTTGATGTCGCCGGAGCCGGTGTGGGCGTGCAATCCGCCATGGATATCTTCGAGCTCAATGTTGCCGGAGCCGGTTTCAGCCTTCACTTCGCCCTCGCCGGTTTGCTCGGCGACGATGTCGCCGGAGCCGGTACTCACGGAGAAACTGCCGTGAAGCCCGGTGGCGTGGATGTTGCCGGAGCCGGTGGACAGCTTGGCGTTGTCGCCTACTCCTTCTACGGTGACGTCGCCGGATCCGGAATCGGCAGTGAGGTAGCTGTCGGCGGGTGCCTGAATTTCGTAATCGATGCTGATGTTGTGCCAGCTTTCCTCGTGGCGCTTGCCGATGCGGATGATGTTGCCGGTCTGCTCGATGGGAGGATTGTTTGCGATCTCGCGCACGCGCTCTTCGTTGTCGCCATTCCAGTTGCTGGAGTGGACTTTCCCGTAGATGTGGATCTGGTTGTCGCTTCCGTGGGTCAGGTGAATGTTGCCGGAGCCGGTAGAGATGGTGAGTTCCACGTGTCCGCTGACGGAGAGATTGCGTTCAAAGGTGGCTTCGGAGGCGAGCGCTGGCAGTGCCGCTGCCATGAGGACCGCGGTGGCTGTTGCGAAGAGATGTTTCATTTGTTCCTCGATTCGAAGGGCAGTTCAGAGTTCGCAGTTCTTAGTTCACAGTTCGTATGCCGTTTCATCACAGTGCGACGAGTGGCTTTCGGGAAGGTTGCCTCAAACAAAAACCTGACAAAGAGAAGATATGCATTCCAAATGCCAAATCCATCTCAATGCAAGCTCAAGGGATTCAGCGGTTCAGCAAATTGTAGCCCGGAGCTCATGCAGAGGTGCTGTTCGTTTGTGAACACCTCTGTGCGTCGGTGGACGAAACGGACGCAGCAGAACGTTGATTGCTACTGCTGCAGAACTACCTGGTCGCCTTCCTTAAGTCCGCTGGCGATTTCTGTGACTGAGCCATTGGACAAGCCTACTCTGACCTGGATTTTGCGGAAGCCTTCTTTTTGGCTCTTGTCGGGAATTTCGACGAAGGCGTTCTTCTGGTTGTCGTAGCTGACCGCGTTTTCGGGCACGGTGAGGACCTTCTTGTGTTCGTCGAGGAGGATTTCGGCGTTGGCGGTCATGTTGGCTTTGAGCTCTCCGCCAGGATTGTCGATGGAGACTCGAACCTCAAAGGTGGTGACATTGTCCTTTTCGACGCCGAGGGGGGCGATCTTGGTGACCTTGCCGTTGAAGACGCGATCGCGAAAACTTTCGACTTCGATGCGGGCGGGCTGGCCCATGTAGACGTGGGCGATGTCGGCCTCGTCGACCTTGCCCTGCACGTAAACCTGATTGATGTCACCTTCGGTCATGACCAATGTTGCCGTCGATCCGAGCACGAGAATGGAGCTAACGGCATCTCCCATTTCGACGTCGCGGGAGAGGATGACACCGTCCATGGGGGCAACGATGGTGGTGTAACTGAGTTGCTCCTCGAGCTGCTTGAGGCTGGCTTGGCTCTGCAGGACCTGGGCGCGCGCCTGTTTCAGCTTGGCATTGTCGACGCCGATTTGGGCTTTTGCGCCATCGCGCTTGTTGAGCGCGGCGAGGTAGTCGCGGTTGGCGTTATCGAGGGCTTGGCGGCTGACGACGCCTTCCTTCTCCATCTCGAGATTGCGGTCGAGGGTGGTCTTATACATGGGGAGGTCCGGGGCCGCGGCGTTGACGCGATCCTGGTCGATATTGGCTTGATAGGTGCCAACGTTGGCCTCGGCGGCGGCGAGCTGTGCGCGCTGGGCATCGACCTGCGCTGCAATTTCCTGCTGGTCGAGCTGGGCCAGTTGCTGCCCCTTATGGACCTGATTATTGATGTCGACGTAGAGCTTTTCCACAATGCCGGAGGCCTTGGACTTGACCTCGACTTTGGTGATGGGCTGAATTTTGCCGGTGGCTACGACGGAGCGGGCGACGTCTCCGCGCTGGACCTTGGCGAGGCGATTGGGGTCGATTTGCGTGCCTTTGACCAGACGGGCTGCCATGACGCCGAGCACCAGGACAACCAGAAGCGCGGCGGAGCCGATCCAGATCCAGAACTTTTTGCCCTTCTTTGACGCAGCCACTTGAACCTCCGAGGACTTTTGCGAGAGCTACCTTGGCTCCCATATCGATAGATGAAGGATGAAGCCGGCTTATGGGATTGAAGAGAATCCATAAGTCAGACGGTTGCGGCGCCCGGCTGTCACCCCGACCGCATGGGCGGAATGACGTGGACTCCGCGACCTGTGGTGATGATACGCATGGTCTGGCGGGTTGGTTCCAATGAGGACTTGAGGCGGCGGTTCGACCTTACGATGCTATCCTCACAGGCGAGATGCACGGTCTGCCGCTGCTGCAATTCGTCGTTGTGGCCATGCTGATTCTGGTGAACGCTTTCTTTGTGGCGGCGGAATTTGCGCTGGTGAGTGTGCGCGATACGCGGATCGAGCAGATGGTGGACGCCGGAGTTCCGGGTGCGCGCGCGGTGCGCAAACTGCAGCACAATCTGGATGAGTTTTTGCCGGCTGTGCAGTTGGGTGTGACGCTCTGCTCGCTGGCCCTGGGCTGGATCGGCGAACCGCTCGCCGCCAACATCTTTCTTGACTGGCTGCAACTGCTTCCGACAATTCCGCCGCACGCGCTGGTGTACGCACACATGGGCGCGGTTGCGGTGAGCTTTGCCTGCATCACGTATCTGCAGGTGCTGGTGGGGGAGTTGGTGCCCAAGTCGCTTGCCCTGCGGCGGGCGGAAGCGATGGCGGTGGCAGTGGCGCCGTCCATGATTTTGTTTATGACCGTGGCGCGACCGGCGGTTCGGTTTTTGCGGAATTCGGCGGCTTTGGTGTTGCGTGGATTCGACGTGCCGCTGACGGACCGTTCCGCGGTTCATTCACCGGAGGAACTCAAATTGCTGGCGACCGCGGCGCGGCGCATGGGTGTGCTGCCGAAGTTTCAAGAGACGATTGTGCATCGTGCGCTGGAACTGGACGATGTGCCAATCCGGGAGATCATGACACCGCGGCAGAAGATTTTTTCCTTGCCTTCGGATATGCCCATCGAAGAGGCGAGTGCCCGAGTGATCGACAACCTGCATTCGCGGGTCCCGGTCTACGACGAGGCGCGGGGGCCGGAGCACATTGTGGGGGTGGTCTATTCGAAGGACATCGCGCGGCTGATTTATTTTCGGCCACTGGCACAACGGGCTCCGATATTGCAAGGACAGGCGGATCGTCCCGCGCCGACTTCTGGGCCGGCGATTGTGGAACTGCGATTGAGCCAGGTGATGCGGGATGTGCTGGTGGTGCCGGAGACAAAGACGGTGCTGGACCTGATTCGCGATTTTCAGAAACGCCGGCGGCAGATGGCGATCGTGGTGGACGAATACGGCTCGACGGTTGGCTTGGTGACGGCCGAGGATGCCATTGAACAGTTGACGGGGGAATTGGAGGATGAATTCGACGATGCCGCGCGGCCCGTGTTGACGACCGCGAGTGGGGCGTTGCTATTGGATGGGGGCGCCAACCTGCGCGACCTGGAGACGCAGATGCAGTGGAGCTTGCCGCGTGAAGGGGGAGTGGAGACGCTGGCGGGGTTCATTCTGATGAGACTGGGGCGGATTCCGAAGGGCGGCGAGAGCGTGGAGTTCGGGGATCGCAGATTGACGGTGGTGGAGATGGAAGGTCGCCGCATCAGCAAGGTGCGGGTGGAACCGCTGGAAGGCGGGCCGCGAGCGGCGGAACCGGCGCGATGAAAGCTGTGAGGGTGGGGAGCGTGCCTGCGCAACCAGGAGTGTCGCGAATCGATGCAGTGCCGAGTATTCTCGGATTACCTTCGTGCCAAACTTTTGTGATTACTTTGGAATGTGACGGACTCCTTCCATGCTAAGCTACGCGCCTAGAGAAAAATCGGAGAACGAGAAGCATGAGACAGGATGTGTTTCGCGTCGCCTACGATGAGGCGAATGCAGAACTCCTCGCCATCACGAAGAAATTTGAGGAGTTAAGGCAGCGAAAGGAATCGCTTGAGGGGGCGGTCACGGTACTGGGGCCGATTCTAGGGATCGAGACCCCCAGTCCTGGGGCGGCGCGACCTGCCGAGGCGAGTTCAACTGTACAGCCTGCCTCTTTAGAGCCAGCAAATTACACATTCAACCAGGTTTCTGCACCTCTGCCGGAGCTGGAAGAATCTATAAGCGATCCATTTCAGCGGCGGGTGAGTAACGCGCTGAAATCCAGCAGCAATAATGGCCACGGGCATCATGGACTTCAGCCAGCGGTGTAAGTGCTCGATCAGCGAACGATAAAGGCTGCGATGGAGCAGTGGCCGGTTCCTGTTTCGATTAAGAGCTTTCCTTGTATGGAAAGCGTCGGGCGGGGCTGTTCCATTTCCGGTCAGCCATTACCTTTGTACTTTTAGTTTCATTACTTTCCGGCTAGGATTTTTTATCTTTTATGCTAGTCTACGCCCCTGGAGTAACCATGACACAAGAGACTTACCGTTTTGCTTATGAAGAAGCGAATGCGGAACTCCTGGAGATTCTTGGGCAATTTGACCAACTGCAGGCCCGCAAGGAACAGATCGAGCAGGTAGTGGACGCTCTGAAGGTGCTGCTTGTTGAAGGCCCGCTGGTGGAGACCGTTGCAGAGCCGACGACCGAATCAGCTCCGTTTCTAGTGCACCAAGTTTCGGAGGCCGCTCAAGAGGCGATGACCGAGATGGCGCAGGAGTCTTTTCCTGAGCCCGCGATTCATGTGGAGCCGATCCTTATTGCGGAGCCGGCTTACGCCGGTGAACAGTCTTCCGATCCGTTTCAGCGGAGGATTGACAACGCATTGCGGCACGGCCTTGGGTCAAGGGAATCGCGGATTCTGCCACGCGCACTGAGCGGCTTGCTGTCCCGGGCGTAGAGCAGCGTGACGAAATTCGGGCATGCAGATGGAGATACGCGGGCCTGGATCGGTTTGCGATGTGCCCGAGAGAGAGTCTGGCGGCTTTAAGGGGCGCACCGAGTTTTGGGGATTCGCGATCCGTTTTGCCCTGGTCGAGGGCCGGTCTGTCGGATCCGAAGAAGAATCCATGGACGCACCGGACAAAAGCAGTGCTGGATCAGTCGGAGCACAGGGAATCGTTAAGGGACGACGGGCGAGAAGTCCGCACAAGATATTGAACGAACCGAAGATCGATCGGCTCCGGCATTCGAATCAGCAACCGGCTTGGAGGGAAGATGAATAAAGAGGTATATCGTTTCGCCTTCGATGAAGCGAACGCCGAACTCTCCCAGATTGTTGGGGAATTTGAGCAGCTCCGCTTGAGGAAAGAGCGGGTTGAGAAGGTCGTTGAAGCTCTGAAGCCTCTGGCCGGAGTCGACGCGCAGGCCGCGACCGGCGAGAAGAAGGATTCGCAGTCGCCTTCGTATTCTTACTAGGTTGATCTACTAACGTTTCATGTTCTGTTGTCCCGGCAGGCTGCGGCTCTCGCAGCTGCTTTGGATGCGGGCGTTGATTCGTTGCCAACCGCATTCAGGCCGGATAAGACAAATCCAACACACAACAAAATTTCTCGATGAAGAATTGTCCGCGGATCAGCGTCTGACTCTCGTACGACGCCGACTTGTGCGGGAAATCGCGCCTGCTGAACGTCCGATTTGGATTTTGATCGAGCACCGCGTCTAGACTCTTTGGCACCCGAGCTGGAGCCCGGGATACTGTCGTCCGATGGCCTTACAGAAGGCCTACGAATTAGATCCAACGCGGGAAGCGGAAGGTGTAGGGTTGTAGCTGCCGTTTGGCGAGTCGTTTTCGCGACGGTTTCCTCATGGAGGAGCCGATGAATCGTTCCCAGGCGATCGCGCTGCTTTTGCTGGCCACTGCGGTTTTTGGTTCCGCACAGAACAAGAAAAAGCATTCGGACGTTTTCGCTGTTTTCATGAATGCGAAGTATTTCTACGTGGAAGCGCAAGCGGGCGACGTGATGCGGCCGGGTTTGTTTCCCGAAGATCGTCAGGCCATCTTCGATGTGCAAAACGGAGTGCAGGATTGGAAGCGATACACCTTGGCGACCAGCCGGGATCAGGCAGAACTGGTTTTCGTTGTACGCAAAGGACGTGCAGCAGCGGGGCAGGTGGGCGTGGGAGTTCCAGGTGGGCCGCGACCGCAAGGTCCGCCGACGCAGAGCCGACCGCCGGGGCAGCCGCAAGACGATGACGGCGTGGGTGTGGGAGCAGAGGTTGGACCCAGCGATGACATGCTCCAGGTTTATACGACGAATCCCGACGGCAAACTGATTGGGCCGGTGTGGAATCGTGAGATGAGAGAGGGCCTGGATGGCCCTGATGTTCCGCTGCTGCGCCAACTGCGGATCGCAGTGGAGAAGGCGTATCCGATTCAACCTGCTCCGAACCAGCCTTAAATGAGCGGTTGTGTGATCGGCTCGCATTGAGGAAATCTCTGGATTCTGTGGAAATCATGAGGAACGGTGCGGGTTCTGGTTACCGCTGCCCGCATTCGTTACGCAATGCGTGTGACCATTTAGTCAATGTTTTGTGCGCTCCGGGGGATGAAAATGGGAGGAGCGGACCTGCAAAGTTGTAGTAGGAAAGTTGGGCTGGATCTTCGATTCCCACAGTTTGACTGCGTGTTAGACTACGCGCCTGGAGCGAGCATGAGACAGGAAGTTTACCGCGTTGCATTCGATGAGGCGAGCGCGGAGCTGAGCGAGATTTTGGCGAAGTTTGAGCAACTGCGCTCCCGCAAAGATCGGATCGAAAAGGTTGTAGAGGCGCTCAAACCTCTGGTCGCGATTGAATCGGCGGCTCCTTCGGCAGATCGCGCTGCGGCTCCGGTCGAGCGGCAACCTGTTGCAAGCGACGGGCCGGGTCACGCTCTCTCCGATGCCGGTCAAGCGACAACGCCAAGCCCGATTCCTTATCCGATGCAGCAGCCGGCGAGCGATCCGTTCTCGCGGCGCATTGAAACCGCGGTGGGACAAAGCAGCTCCGCAAAAGATGTGAGCGAGTACAGCCGGCTATTCAACACGGGCGTTACCCGCGGAAGCTAGGTCTGTCACCGCGTAATTCAATGTGTTACGTTCGTGCTGTCGCAGGTCTCAAAAGCGAGACCTCCACCCCACGAACGAAGATCTGTTCGTTGGGACTCCGGACCTGGGGCACCCAATTTCGTGTTGATTGAAACCTTCTGAACCGCAAGTCCTACGACTTCCCCCGTTATGCTCTCGCCACGTGATTTATGGTTGAGAGCGAGCGATGAAGCAGATCCTGATCCGTCTCGCACTCACACTTCCGGTTGTCTGGCTTGTCGTGTCCCTGGTTTTTCTCCTGATTCACATGGTTCCGGGTGATCCGATTCTGCAGATGCTCGGGGATGGAGCGACTGCGGCGGATGTTTCCGCGTTGCGCCATCAATACGGCCTGGATGAGCCGCTCGGCGTGCAATACGCGCTCTATTGGAAAGGCGTGCTTCACGGCGATCTGGGAAGTTCGATTCGACTGCACGACTCGGTGGGGCACCTGATTGCGGCACGCTATCCCTACACACTGGCATTGACGGTGACGGCGTTAGTGCTGTCGCTCTTGCTGGCGCTGCCCGCGGGCATTTTGGCGGCTGTGCATCGCGGTCAGTGGGTCGATCAGTCGCTTTCGGTTGTGAGCCTGTTCGGACTCTCCGTGCCGGGGATCGCGCTGGGGCCAATTCTGATTTTGATTTTTTCAGTATCGCTGGGATGGCTGCCGGTTTCGGGCGCCAGTGGCGGCGGCGCGCATGGTGTGATCGATTGGCATTATCTCGTGCTGCCGTCGATTGCGATGGGTGCTTCCCTTGCGGCAATTCTGACAAGGATGGTTCGCACGGCGATGCTGGAAGAACTGGGGCAGGATTACATCCGCACGGCGCGTGCGAAGGGACTGAGTGAGCCGGCGGTGGTGTGCCGTCATGCGCTGCCCAATGCGCTAGTGCCGATCATTACAGTGGTTGGATTGCAGTTTGGCGCGCTGCTGGCAGGCGCTATCGTGACGGAGAAGATCTTCAGCTGGCCGGGCCTGGGCCGGCTGATGGTGGATGCGATTTCAAATCGAGACTATGCGTTGGTGCAGGGCTGCCTGCTGTCGATTGGGATGACCTACGTGCTGGTGAACTTGCTGACGGATGTGGTGTACCGGTGGGTGAATCCGCGCATGCGGGGATGATGTGCGCACCAATGCGGTTGTACTAGCTGTCGGATGAGGAGATTAGGCGGACAATCTCGGGGCGGAGTGCTGTTCCGGATTCGAGAGTGAGCATGCCGATTGTCGGCGACAGGTCGAAGCGGCGTGGGCCGCAGGAGCCGGGATTGAAGTACAACACGCCTTTTCGTCGATCGATGCTGGGCCGGTGGGAGTGGCCGTAGAGAACGGCGGAGAACTTCGCCGCGACGGGATCGAGACGAAGCGTGCCGAGATCGTGGAGCAGATAGAGGTAGTGGCCTTCGAAGAGCAGAACATCGGTTTCGGGCAGGCGGCTGCAGGGGCCGTCGCGATCGATGTTGCCGCGTATTGCGTGAACGGGTGCGGTCTTTTCGAGCGCCTTGAGAATTGCGGGGTCGCCGACGTCGCCCAGATGCAGGATTTGATCGACGCCAGCCAAGGCGGGAAGCACTTCGGGGCGCAGAAGGCCGTGGGTGTCACTCACGACGCCGATCTTCATCTGCTGAAGCTGAGGACTCGCGACCAGAGCCCTTTGTGGGGCTTCTCAGTGCGCGCTCCGCGGGCGAGGAATGGATCGTCGATCTGGCGAAGGTTTCCTGGATCTTTGGGGTCTTCCATTGCGATGCAATAGAGGTCGGTCCAATTTCCTTGCCAATGCCAACCGCGGGCATTGATGGTATTGCGCTCGATATGGGTTGCCGCGTGCTCGGCCGAAAGAGTCGATTTGCAGAAGACGCAGCGAGGCGAGGCACCGGCGCGAAAATGACCACCGCACTCACATGGATCGATGAACTGCTCCCATTCGGGATCGATGACCTGATGGGTTGCGGAGGCCCGCGGCATTTTGACTAGAAAACTGTTGGAGTAATTGAAGGTGGCAAGCATGCCGCAGGAATCGCAATAGGCGTAGGAAAAATCACCGAATCCCGCATGCAGAAGAGTGTAGCGAAAGGTTCGGAGACAGTGTTCACAGTCGCCCTTGTGCAACGCAAACATGGAAACATCATAGCCCTATTTCGAGGCGGGTACGAGGGTCAAGGTGGTCTCGCAATGCGTCGCCGAGGAAGTTGAAGCCGAGAACGGCGCCGGCCACGGCGGCTGCAGGGAAGAGCACGAGGTGAGGCGAGTCGAACAGATGCAGACGGGCATCGTTGAGCATGGCACCCCAACTCGGCGCCGGGGCAGGAATGCCGAGGCCGAGAAAGGACAACGTCGCTTCCGCAAGAATGACGCCGGCCATTCCAATAGCTGCTTGCACAAGAATGGGTTGCACGATGTTGGGAAGAATGTGGCGAAGGAAGATGCGGACTCCTCCTGCGCCGAGCGCACGGGCGGCGTCGACATACTCCCGATCGCGCACGGCCATGACTTGCGCACGGACGAGCCTGGCATAACCGGCCCAGCCACCGATGGCGAGGGCTAGTACCAAATTAGTAAATCCGGGACCCAGGAATGCGGCGAATGCGATGGCCAATAAGGTGCCGGGCAAGGCTAGAAAAGTATTCATGGCGAAGGTGGTGAGAGCGGTGTCGACCCATCCGCCGAGGTAGCCAGCGAGGCCGCCGATGATCAAGCCCAGAAAAAGCGAGACAACAACGACGGTGACGGAGACGGCCAGGGAGAGACGCGCACCCCACAGAAGGCGAGACAGTGTGTCGCGACCGAGTTCGTCTGTTCCAGCGAGATGAGCGACGGAAGGGCTTTCGAGGCGGTGCAGTAGGTCGATGGTGGCTGGGTTGTGCGGTGCGAGCCAGGGGGCTGCGATGCCGCCGATGAAAAACGTCACCAACAAAACGGCTCCGATTACCGCGAGGGGTTGGCGGCGGAGTAGCTTGCCTAGAGCGGTGGACGAGGATGCGGTACCGATGGACATTGACACAGAAAGGATATCGCGACGGACGCAGCGGAGTAGTGTTGAATGAGGCATGGAGCTTATGCAACGCAGGAATTTTCTTTGTGCATTGGCGATTGGCTGTGCGGGGTTGGCATGCGCGGGCCTTGGCAGCGGGCCGTTGATGGCCCATGGGCAGCAGAGCGCGGGCGAGCTGATTCCGGATGCGGCGCGGAAGTTGACGGTGCTGGCGAATCAGGAACGTGCGCAGTCAGGTGCGGGGGCACTCGAGTGGGATGAAGGGCTGGCAGCGGCTGCGCGGGATCATTGTTTGCGCATGGCGGCGGAAGGGCCGATTTCGCATCGTTACGGGGGTGAGGAGGATCTTTCGACGCGCGCGGGGAATGCGGGAGCTCGCTTCGATTTCATTGAAGAAAATGTTGCGATTGGTCCGACGGCTGGGGAGATCCACGAGGAGTGGATGCATTCGCCGGGACATCGCACGAACTTGCTCAATCCTGAGGTGGATCGCGTGGGGATCGCCGTGGTGGCGGCGCGTGGCGTGTTGTATGCGACGGCGGATTACGCGCGCGGTGTCAAGGCGCTCACGCAGGCAGGGGTGGAGGCGCGTGTCGCGGGTTTAATTCATGAGCGCGGATTGACGATCTTGACGGACAATGCGCAGGCGCGCGAGGCTTGCGCGACCGACCATGGGCTACCGATGGCGCAGGGTTCGCTGCGGCCGGGATTCATTATGCGCTGGCAGGATTCGGAACTGGGCCAGTTGCCTGCGCAACTGACAGAGAAGATGGCATCGCGCGCGTATCATCGGGCGGCGGTGGGGAGTTGTCCGGCGCAGGGTGTGGAGGGCTCGTTTACGGCTTATCGCGTGGCGGTGTTGTTGTATTGATGGTTGAGCAATCTTGGATTCGTAGCGGAATCGGCGTGTGGGGAAGTATTGATGTGCTGGGCAAGCATCTCTGAACGAGCGAGCGAACGTGCGGTAATGCGAGTCAAGGGGATTTTGAGAACGGCGCTGTTTCCTTGTCTGATGCTTGTTGGGACCTTCAGTGCGGCGCAGCGGGCGGAGCCGTCTCCGCCGCAACAACATGCTCCCGCAGCAGAGCCTTCAAAAGCACAACAACTGTTTGAGCTCGCGAATGAAGCGCGAGCTGCCGCTGGCGCGGGGCTTCTGACATGGGACCCGGCGCTGGCGGACTCGGCACTGAAGCACTGCCTGCGTATGGCGGTTGAGGGGCTGATTGCGCACCGCTACGACGGAGAGCCGGACCTGACGACGCGTGCCGGAGGGGCCGGGGCGCACTTCAGTTACGTCGAGGAGAACATTGCGGTCGGATCGAATCTGGAGACGATTCATCAGGGTTGGCTGGATTCGCCCGAGCATCGCGCCAATTTGCTGAATCCCTCTGTGGATCGTGTGGGCATAGGCGTGGTGAGAATCGGAGAGCTGATTTTTGCGGTGGCCGATTATGCGCGTGCCGTGCCGGTGCTGACACAGACAGAGGTGGAGGCGGTTTTTGCGAAGCTCCTTCGCGCGCGGCAGGTCATAGTTCTGCAGGATACGAACGATGCGCGGAACTATTGCGCGTCTTCGGGCAGGTATTCAGGCGGTGATCCACCAAGTTTTCTCTTTCGCTGGCAAAACCCCGATGTGACGCGACTGCCCGAGCCGCTGTTGGAACAGTTGGCGATTGGGCGCTATCACAAGGCGGCGATTGGGAGTTGTCCTGCGCAGGATGTGAAAGGCGCGTTTACGATTTATCGGGTGGCGGTGTTGTTGTATTGAGGATCTTGAGGGACGCGCCGAGATCTTCAGTTGACTGAAGTTAGTTTGGGTTCGTGCTTTCCCACTATCGCGGAGATTGACGCTTCGCAAACCGCAAGGCTGCTGACTCCGATCAACCGAAGTCGCGGTGCTGTCGCCAAAGCTCGGGCCAGGGCAGGCGTGGTGGGCCGCAGACGAAGATGTCGGGATGATCTTGGCTTTCTTCGTTGCGTATTCCCAGGCTGTTGCCGTTGTGTCCGGCCCATCGGCAGTTGGTGAAGATGCTGTCGGCGTCCTTGCGCGAGATTCCGAGCGCGATGATCGTGGTGGGCGGCGGGGTTGGATAGCCCCGTAGCCACGCGGAGTTGGTGGTGCTGATGGGCGGCGGCAGGCGATAGGCCGGGCCGAGCATTTCAATTGCGCCCTGCTCGCCGTAGTTGCCGACGGTGATGCCGAGTTGAGCCCGTTTGTCCGGGGGCAGAGAATCGCGAATGTTCGCGACAGTGCGGACCAATTCGTCCCAGCCGATTTCTTCGCGGAGGTCACCGCTATGGTTCAGTGCGAAATCGTGCAGCGGGCCAGCGGAGGCGATGGGCACCCAGCCGGCAATGAAGAAAGCTCCCGTTGCGAGAAGCCCTGCAAAAAAGACAGACTCGATCGTGAGGCGCGCCCAACGGGGCAGGCCGCGCACCCAGCGCTCGCCGACTACCGCTCCCATCGCGATGAGCATGGGATATGCGGCGCAGAGGTAGTAGAAGCGGCCTTTGGCGAACCAGAGAATTGCGAAGGGTACGAGGTACATCCAGGCAATCATGCGGTAGCGCTGGCTGCGCAGGAATGCGACGAGCCCCGCAATCCATAGAGGTGCAGCGAAGACATTGGCGCACGCCATGAACTGGCCTTTTAGAAATCCTTCGGCGCGGCCTTCGCCTACGTCGCGTGTGTGGATGTGCTGAAGGAACTGGTAAGAGATGAAGTCGTGGTGGACTTGCCAGAGGAAGTTGGGGAGAAAGATGAGGAGTGCGAGAGCGATTCCAGCCCAGAACCAGCCTGATTTAAGAAAGCGCCGCGCGGGAGTGAGGACAACGCCGGTGAGGATTCCGGCGATGTAGAAGACGATGGAGTACTTGGTGAGAAGACCCGTGCCGACGGCCGCGCCGATTGCCAACCACCAGCGTGGATTTTCGGATTTGAGCAGACGGATGGTGAACCAGGCGATGAGCACCCACCACAGGATTTCGAATGATGTGTACTGAAACTCCGTGGCCTCAAAGATGGGCAGCGGCGAGAGCGCTACTGCGAGTGCCGTTGTGAACTGAGCGAGACGACGGCCGCCGAGGTCGCGCGCTATGAGACCGCTGACGACGATGACTGTTGCTTGCGCGAGGACAGAGAAGAGGCGAAGACCCGTGAGCGAGAGGCCGAAGAGGGCGAGGCCGATGTGCTCGAGGAACGGAGTGAGCGGGGGATAGGCGACGAAGCCCCAGTCGAGATGGCGCGCGTCGGAAAGAAACTGAAGTTCGTCCCGATGGAAACCGTATTGGCCATTGGTGAGGATGTGGCCGAGGGCGGCGATGGCGGCGACGGCGAGCACCGGTAGAAGATCGGGGCGGGGGGGTGCGGCGATTTCTTCGGTGCCGTGATGTGGCTGGGTTGAGAGCATGCGCCGGTAGCTGCAATGATCCTACGTTTGCTGAGGAGACTCGGTTCCCCAATTGATTTGCGGTACGAGGACGGAGGCCATTCCGGCGGCGGTTGCGGCCTGGATGCCGAGTGCAGTGTCCTCGAAGACCAGGCAGGTTGCGGGTTTTACGCCGAGGCGTTCGGCGGCAAGAAGGAAGCAGTCGGGCGCTGGCTTGCCGTGTACGTAGTCTTCGGCGCAGACGAGGGTGTCGAATTTGTCGAGGATGCCGAGCGCCGTGAGCGAACCGATCACCGAATCACGGCGGCTGCCGGAGACGACTGCCAAAGGAATGCGGCCGTGCTGGGCGAGAACATGCTCGAGTACGCATGGAATGGCTTTGAGCTGAGGCAGTTGCTCGTGATAGAGGGCCTCTTTGCGTGCGGCGAGTGGTTCGACGGGCATTTGGAGGCTGTGCATCTCGTTCAGGTCGGCGATAATTTTGCGGACCGGCTTGCCGCCCCAAGAGTAGAAGAGTTTCTCGTCGTAATCGCAGTCCCACTCGGCGAGAGCTTTTTTCCATGCGATGTAATGGAGGGGCATCGAGTCGGCGATGGTGCCGTCACAGTCGAAGAGGTAAGCACGGAAAAATCCTGCGGGCAGTTCGAGCTTCATGCGAGCGATGGAACTCCTTGCGAGGCGGGTTTGAAAGAAAGCTAATTGGGTCAGAAGAGGAGTTGGCCGCTAATTGGGGCGGAAGGTCGTGAGGTACCAGGAACGATGGCTTCGGCGGGCCGAGATGGATTTCACCGGGACGCGATAGTCTCGGATTGCGCGGTCACGCATCCGCCCTCCCCGGCTTTTGTGGGCTCCATTTGCAAGGCGTTGTTGAAGCGGTTGAAGTAGTTGAAGAGACCGATGGCGCAAAGAAGCTCGACGATTTCGCCCTCAGAATAGAAACGGCGAAGCTCGTCAAATTGCTCGTCGGTTACGTCGTGTGCGTTGCGGGTGACGGTCTCGGCAAGGTGCAGGGCGGCTTTTTCGGCAGGGGTGAAGTCGTCGCGATGGGACCAATCGGCGAGATGGGTGAGCTGGTCGTCGGTCCAGCCAAGACCGCGAGCCAGGACGGTGTGGCTGGCGAGGCAGTAGGGCGTGTCGTTGACCTGGCTGGTGCGGACGATGATGAGTTCTTTCAGCTTGGTGGAAACGGTGCCGGTGTTGAGGACGGCACCGAAATGCGCCTGCATGGTCGAGAAGATCTCAGGCCGGTGCGCCATGACGCGGAACATGTTGGGTACGTTGCCACGCTGGGCAAAAGCCTTGTCGAAGAGTGCTGCCAGATCAGAGGTCACTTCGCTACGATCAAGGCGGGAGATACGGGACATTGGGCCTCCGTTGGGCTGCATTTATGGTATCGCCTGCGGGCGAATCGCAGTACGGGAGGTTTTTGACGTGGGGTTGCGGGTCTGCTAATTTGTTAAAGGGCAATCCACCGCCAGACACTCCTCAGTAGCTCAATGGCAGAGCATTCGGCTGTTAACCGAAGGGTTGTAGGTTCGAGTCCTACCTGAGGAGCCAATAAATCAAATACTTACAGCGTTCCTCAAATTCCTCAACCCCACAGAACCCCACATTAAGCAGAAACACCTGCCGCAGACCGCATTTCGGACTTCGGATTAATGAGCATCTGGACCACTTTGCTGTTCGCGTCCTGCTTCGCGCGCAGCGTGGAATTGCCGTACACGTTCATCGTCGTTGCGACGTTGCTATGGCGCATCAGTTTCTGCTGAACCCCTACCGGTGCGCCGGTCTCATCGAGGAGCGAGCGGTAGGTATGCCGAAACGTATGCCACCCCAGCGCGATGATGCCAACATCTTTTCCCCTGGGTCTTAGGATCTGCCGCTGGATCATCCCAGCGTGATAGCAGCCTCCCGTGACGTGCGATGGAAAGACGAGCCCGGCTCTCTGCTTGCCCCGGCGATTGAGCAGCACCTGGGCAAAAACCGGATCGAGTGGGATCTCATCATGCGAGGCCTCGGTTTTGACCTTGCCGATGCGTCCGTTGACGACGCCCTGCTGGACCAGCATCGCGCCCGTTTTGAAGTCGATATGTTCCCAGCGCAGGGCAAGGATTTCCGAGACCCTGAGTCCAGTGCACATCGCAACGATCGCCATGATGCGGTAAGGATCGCGCAAGCTATCCACCAGCTCCCGAAACTTCTCAGGCGTGATGATTTGCGGCCGGCGCGTTCTCCGGCTCGTGCCTTTCAGCTTCACCAGTTCGATGGGGTTGCGCTGGATATCGATCAGTCCCCAGAGCATCGCTTTCTCGAAAAGCAGGTGAAGCAGCGCGCGAATCTGCCCCTTTGTCTTAGGAGACAATGCCAGGTCTTTCAGCCATTCGTTAACTTCAAGCGGCTTGATGTTGGCCAGCGTCGTGTTGCCCCACTGTGGCTCAATATGCCTGGACAGGTACGAACGGTATCCAGCCACGGTGCTATAGGAGAGACCATCAACGATAAATATGGGACCGGGGGGCTGCTCCATGATTTCCTCGAAGCGCTCCTCGGTCCTGAACCTATCGATGACGACTCCCATGGTTGGCTTGACGTGGGCGCGGAACGAATCCGGCCCGTTGATACGAAGCACCTCTTCATGCAGGCGAAGACGGGCTTTCGTTGCGGTTGGATATTCAAGGACGCTCAGTGTGAGTTGGCGCATGGGGCTGCCGGGTTCCGCATGATCGCGAAATCGGTATTCCCAGACCTCAGCTCCGGACTTCCTGCGCACCTTGCGAAGACTTCCTTCCTGGAACCTGTTACGCGGGGATATCAAGATCATCTCCTGTTTCCACGCGGAACGGTCGGCTGATCCGATTCTGATGCTCGCGTACCCAATGGTCAAGGTCCGACAGGCGAAATCGCCAGTATTTACCGATCCGCGCGCATGGAACCTGTCCTTCGCGCGCGAGGCGCTGGAGCGTCTTCACATGAATGCGGAGGTGGATCGCGGCCTCCTCCGCGCTGAAGAGTCTCTCGAATCGGGGTCCTTTTTGATCGCTCATTAGCGTCCTCCCCATCCGGCGGATGTTTGCGACGGAGTGACAGCGGTCGTGAGCTGAGAGATTCGGAAAATCCATTTCTTGCGGATCTTCCCCGTCCCGATGGGGTATGCCCCGGCAATCCCCATCCTCGCCATGTCAAGAAGCATCTTTCGCTTGATGCCTAGGAATTCCGCCGCCACATCTGCGGATACGAACGGCTCTTGCGTTGGGTTTCTGTCCAGCACATTTCACCCCCGTGCTTTTCTGAGCAGCATTTTTCCGGTAGGGCAGGTTCCTTCCTGCCATTGTGCCATGACCTGGCCCGACCCGAAATCGGTAATCGAGAAGCCGGACAATGAGCAGCCGTCTCCGGGCGTGCCAATCGTCTGATCGACGGTGAAGCTGACACCGCCATCCCGAGGTGCTCCGGTCATGACCGCCGAAACCGGGCTGGTGGCGCGTATCACATCCGCGATGCTGCCGCGAGCGAGCTTTCCACCGGCCAAAGGCTGTAAGGGTACACAACTCTTCTGTTCGTAGCCTTTCAGCTTCTTCGGCAGGTCATCACTCAGGCGGATTTCAAGCTGGATCTTGCAGCGGTTCTGGTCTGGCATTAATTCATCCCCAATCCAGATTCCTCCGTACTTGCCAGCTGCCACCGCCTCAGGGGAAGGAGGCGGCAGTGGAGCGGTTGGCGGGGCAATCGGAGCATAGTGAGCGGCGGAAGTCTTGCCCTGATCCGCATGAGCATCGGTCGGAATGAACATGTGAAGATACCTTGGCCCGAAATGGATAACGGCAAGGATCGCAACCACAATGGCGATGATTTTCTTTTGCTTGTCGGTGAGCTGTTTCATGGAAAACCTCCTTTGGGTTAGCGGATTGGGTTGTCGGGTGAGTAGGCGCGTGCGATCTGCTGCACGGCCGCCTCGCGGATTTCCGGGGGGATGTTCTTGGGGAAGGAAGCAAGTCCAATGGGGGCGAGCTCTTCATCGGTCGCGTCGCCCTGAACCAGTTTTGAAATTAACGGCGCGCAGTTGCGCATATCGAAGAGGTTGCGGAGATAGGTCCACGCCTCTTGCTTTGCGATGGTTCCTTTCATGAACAACGCGAGCGCGGCAAAGCGGAGGTAGAGTGCCAGCCCGTCCTGAATGATGCGCAGGTCCTGAAGCAAAATTGAAAGCAATACGACCAATGACGGTTCCCATACGATTCGCACGAAATAAAAAGTGCTCTTCGGAAGGAACGCGAAAATCGCAAGCGGAGGCCCATCAAAGGTCGAGACCACTTCCTTCTCCATGTGAGCCATCAGGTAGGCGATACGGACGAGGTGGATTGCAGCGGCGGCAAAGTAAAGTTTGGCAAAATCACCGAGGCTGAAGAGTCCAACTGCCGGCGGAATGCTGGCCAACGGAATCGCATGCATGAAGCTCGTGTAGAGAGCGCCAATCGCTGGGAGGAAGAGCATCAACGCCGAACCGATGAATACAATCGGTGGATTTGCGAATCGCGTTCCGTATCGGGGCCGGAGGAAGCAATCGACGGGATAAGCAAACCCTGCGGCGAGGACGTAAAGAAAATTGTTCGATCTGTTTTGGAAATGCTGAACTCCGGCTGTCTGTGAGTTTCCAAACATAATTCCTCCTATTCACGAGAGAACTGGACTTTCAGGAACGGAAGTCCCTGAGGTCGATTGGCGGTTTTGGTCGCATTGAAGGTGCGGCCCGTATAGACAATCGCTTCGGAAACTGGGTTTTCGCCATCACTGCGGAGCAATTGTGTGAAGGTGATGGGTTCTACCAAATGCACTAACTGTTTGCTGCCGCTCATTCCGAAATGGCTGTGGTGTTGACCTTCACCGGCATTCCATCCATCCATGAATCGGTATGCGCGTCCAATTTGGTCCGAGGCGTAAATATTTGACTGAATGTCGCTATTCGCCATGAAGATTTTTGTGCCAATGAGGCCGAGAAAGCCCAGTGTTCTTGAGCCGGGAATCTGTTCGCCGAACTCATCGCCGGCCATCGTTAGAATGTTCTGCATCAGGAGAAATGGAGCGATCGCGCTGCTTCTGCAGACCATATGGAAATAGGTATCCATCCTCGACATAAGGAAGGCGGCTTCGTCGATGTAAATGAAGGCCCCGTGGCAGCAGCCAGGGCGATATTGATGACGCAACCAGCCGCGAGTGAGGACGAGCTTCAGGAGAACCTGGCACAGTCGCCCTGTGTCACGGCCAACCTCAAGCAAAGGCATTGAAACGAGCAGGATCTTGTGCTCATGGGTTATTTGCTCGGGCAAAAAATCCATTCGCCCCCTGCACAGCATGGAGCGAAATGGCTCATATAACAGCTTTGAACAGAGTCCAGTTAGCGTGCTTTCAACGTTCGAGCGCGTGCGTGGATCAAGGCCGGGAAAACGTTGTAGTAGGTGAATGACTGCAATGTCGAGATCGTTCCACCTTGGCTCAGAGAACGTGGATTTGCGCGCGCGGAGTTTTGCGATGATCAAACTGCAAAACGAGGTCTTCTGCCATTCCTCCGAGTCAACTTCCTCCGGCCGCGAAGGCAAGGAGCAGATGAACTTGTGAATCGACGGAATTGTGACGGGCTCTTCGGCATTGACCAGAATGACGACAACGGCCCTGACAAGTTCAGCGACCGCGTCCTCGAAATACCTTTCACCACTGGACGGTTGGTAGACCTTCCCCACGGCAATGAGGTTGTTAAAAAGCTCGGCAATCGACTCGGTGAGACCAGCGGATTTTCCCGTCGCAGCAATGTAGGAAAGGGGATCAAACGAGGTCGTAAACTCCGGGCCGAACTCAATTAAGTCTCGTTCGCGCCCGGCTTCCCGAATGAGCTTTCGCCATTGATCTGGCTCATCGCTTTTGACACTGAGGATGACACCGCCATAAGGGCCTGAAAGGAATGACCGGGCGGCCATTGCACCAACCGTGCTTGTTTTCCCGGCTCCCAGCCCGCCAAGCGTTAGGCAGCCACCAGCTGTCAAATCTCTAAAGGACAGGGTGTCAGTTGGGCTCAGTTGCAGAATGACGCGGTCGAGAATGGGGTCTTTTGCCATTGGTTGCTCCTGAAAATGGGGCGGGGAATTACACCCCGCCTTAGTGGTTGGGTTGAGTTGGTTTCGCCGGATCAGCCAGCATTCCGGGAGGAAGCGGGATAGCATCAACCGTCGTCGTATGATCAGCGGCGAGGCAATATTGTGTATTGGCGATCAGGACTGTTCTCGGTGGACAGACAAGCACCGGCTTGGCGTTTGCAGCTGGTGCTTGCGGGACGGGAGCGGGCTTCTGGCTTTGATCGGGAGTTGGTTTTGGTGCCGGCTTCGGGGCAGGGCACGGAGCAGGCTTTGTGGCTTCCTGAGCGGCCTGATTCGCATCCACCCCTTGGCCGGTTTTCGACTGGATCTTATTGATCTTCTGCTGCAGCCAGGTGGGAACCTGACTGTGAATCCATTTAGGAGGCTTCGCCTGGGATTGGGTGCACGGCGCGGGGTTTGCCTGCGGCGCTTGGGGCGTAGCGGTTTGCTGTGCGATCATGGTCGGAACGCTAAGGGCAACAGCAATAATCCAAAGTGCTTTTCTCATTGAGATTCCTCCAAGCCCTTCTCTCTCGGGTAGGGCGTGGAAGAAATTTAAGTCGATCAGGTTCTGGAGGTCGATTGTCTCGAATTAGAAGGCGTTAGACGGCGGGGGAGAGATGGCTCAAGATGCGCATGAGCTCGTGCGGAAGGTGCTCAAATCTGAAGCACTGAAGAAGTCTGCGAATCTACGGAAGCTGCTCTTATACCTTGAGAAGCACATGCGCGACGAAATTACGGCTGATGACATCTGGGAAGAGGTCTTCGAAGAGACAGAGGCGGAGACCGACGGGCAGCGAGTACGGGAACTTGCCTTCCGATTGAGGAGCGCATTGAAGGATATTGCGGCTGATTCGGGGAACGAAGAGTTTCTACGCATGCCTGATGCGGACGAAATGCAGGAAGACGGGAAGAAGGGTTTCCGCCTCCTAATCGGGCACCGAAGACAGAAACGGGTCACGGAGCTTTTCTGGAAGCCGCACTCGATGTCGGACAACGTGAGGCTGATTTATGCGGAGCCAATATTTTATTACGACATCATCAGCTTAGGATATTTTCGTTATTTAGACACCGATCCCGAAACCACAAGAAATGATCTTGCGGTTAAAGAATTGGAGATCAGGCACGGTGATGAACTGAAAAAGATTTTTGGGGACAAACTGGTTGAACGGTTGCGGCCAACGCGTGTCTACATGGGTATTGGTGATGCGCAGTCTCTTGAACGCTTGAGCGGATGGTTCGAGAAGAGGGCGCTTATTAAACCGACAAAAACCGCCAGCGATCGTGTCTCTGGACTGCAAGGTTCCTGTCCGATACTCATTGGAAGCGAGCGAACTAACGTGATCATCAAGAGCTTTCTCAAAAGTGAAGATGGACAAAAATTCTGTTATCGATCCTCGCCGGAGCGAATTGGGCATGTAGATATTCGTGGGGCGACGGATCAGGAGAGAAAAGGCATGACTGGGTATGACGTTTTTGAGAAGGATGGAATAACCCTATTCGGACAAGCCGCAACCATCTCCCAGGTAAGAGATAGGCCGGCAGTGGTCACGCGTATGCGCATGCCGGGAACGAAAGGCACCGTCACGATGGTCAGTTCAGATTCGACTGTCGCCATCAGAGAGGTCGTGTTCGCGCTCACCGACGATAACATCACAGAAGGTTTCGTCGAAGCTTCAGGGTGGGGTCCGAAGGATATACCAGCAGAATTCGAGATGTTGCTTTCTGTACGTATAGCGCCCGCACACTTCGAACACGAAGGAAGCATCCCGAAGCTAATTGGTACAAGGTCTTATTGAACAGGAAATCGAGAACCTTCTAACGCTGTCTCACGCTGTTTTACAGACGAAAGAGAAGCACGGTTTCATCATCAGAGATGAGGTGAAACCACATGCCTACCGAAGCAGAAAAAGTCCAGAGTCTTCCTCCCGAAATCAAACAACAAGCAATGCAGGCCGGTGAATCGGCGCGCGCATTAATGGACCGCGCAACGGTTCACCATCAGGGATCGGGTGCGTCCGCAAGCTCGCATGGCGACAATCGCGAAGCGCTGATGCACACGGCAGGTGCTCCGGGAAAAACGCAGTCGGCACTCAGCCCGACGGACTCCCATAAAGGGCAGACCCACACACAAGGGCGCCAGCAAGACAGAGGGCGAGGCATTGAGCGCTGACTGTCCAAACCAGAGGTTAGGGGAGACGCATGCTAGTCAGGTGTGCATAACTTTTTCTTCCCGAAAACCGATTGCCGTAGGTTGAATACGATGCTACGGATGCAACCTACGTTAGAAACATCGAGTGCCGATCATGCTACGGATTACCCCAAGCACGAGTGCCAAGGGAGCGAAGGAATACTTCACCCAGAGCCTCACGCGCGACGATACCGGCTACTACCACGAGGGGCAGGAACTGGCCGGGACCTGGGGAGGCAAGGGGGCGAAGATGCTCGGTCTCACAGGCGAGGTTTCGCAACAGGATTATTTCGCTCTCTGCGATAACAAGAATCCATTAAACGGCGAACAGATGACCCCGCGTAACAAACAGGATCGCAGGGTGGGTTTCGACTTCACCTTTTCGACACCAAAATCGGTCTCAGCCCTTTACGAGATATCCGGCGACGAGCGCATCCTTCATGCCTTCCATGATTCGGTCAAGGAAACGATGAACGAGATCGAAGCGGAGATGAAAACGCGGGTACGGAAACGCGGAACGGATTACGACCGGGAAACCAGAAACATGGTTTATGCGAAGTTCACCCATTTCACCGCTCGTCCCGTTGATGGCATCCCCGATCCTCATCTTCACAGCCATGTTTACGCCTTTAATGTGACGAAGGATGAAATCGAGAATCGCTGGAAGGCGGGCCAATTCGGGGACCTGAAACGGGACGCTACCTATTTTGAAGCGGCATTCGATGCACGGCTTGCCTATAAGCTGAAACGCCTCGGAATTGCAACGGAGAAAAACCCCGATTACAGCTTTGAGGTCGCCGGGGTTCCGAAATCGCTTATCGACAAATTCTCCAGCCGGCGCAACCAGATAGAGGCTGCGGCTGCCGAGAAAGGGATTTCCGATGCCGAGGGTAAGCATTCCATTGGCTATTACGGTCGCGAGCATAAGAATACGAACCTCAATAAGTCAGAGCTTCGCGCCGAGTGGAATTCGCGCCTGTCCGACGAAGAGCGTTCCGCCCTGTCCGATGCGCTTCATGGAAAAGCCACGGGCGACCGTGTCTATTACGCCGATGAAGCAAAAGCTTACGCGCTCGAACACTCCTTCGAAAGGGCGTCGACTGTCTCCGAGAAGCGCCTTAAGGCCGAGGCTCTGAAATACGGCGTCGGCTCCGTGCTTCCGGAGGATGTTGCGGATATAGCGCAACATCCGGAGGTGATTGCCGAAACACGCGCGGGGCAGTTGATGACGACCACAAAGACGATGCTTAATCACGAAGTCTCTTTCCTGCAATTCGCAAAAGACGGGCAGAGAAAATTCAGGCCACTCGCTGATACGAAAGCGCGCGGCGATGACCTGGCCGGATTGTCAAACGATCAACGAAATGCGGCGGTGCATATTCTCGGAAGCCGCGACCAGGTGGTGGGTGTGCGAGGCGGTGCCGGCACCGGCAAAACACATATGCTCAAGACCGTGAATGCCGTCATCACCTCCATTGAAAAAGGGGACGGGGATTACAGCGAGGTTTATGCCTTCGCACAATCGACAACGGCATCGCGCGGCGAATTACGGAAGGTCGGTTTCAAAGATGCAAATACGCTCGCGACACTCTTTAAGAACGAAAAGATGCAGGCGAAGCTCCACAAACAGGTGATGCTCGTCGATGAGGCCGGTCAGGTTTCAACCAAAGACATGCGCGCCATCTTCGATATCGCGAAGAAACAGGAGGCGCGCGTCATCCTGGTAGGCGATTATCGTCAGCACTCAAGTATCGAGGCCGGGGACGCATTCCGGCTGATTGAAAAAGAGGCGGGCGTCCGTTATGGGCAATTAACGGAGATCCGGCGCCAGACGGAACCCGGATATAAAAAGGCCGTCGAGCAAATCTCCGAAGGCACCGGAAAATCAGCGCAGAAGGGTTTCGACTCCCTCGACCGCATGGGCTCTGTTATCGAAGCCTCGGGCGAGGAGCGGCATAAGGCGCTCGTGCACGATTACCTCAATGCTTTCGAGGATGGCAAAAGCGCACTGATCATTGCCCCGACACATTCGGAAGGACAAAAGCTTACTGAGGAATTGCGAACGGTTCTAAAAGAGCGCGGCGCGCTCGGCAAGGAACGTGAGTTCAAAGCCCGGAAGTCAACCGGCTGGACGGAAGCCCAGAAAGGCGATGTCCGCAATTACGAGCCGGGAATGGTCATTGATTTTAACGAGGCCATTGCCGGAACGCGCAGGCGCGTGAATGGCGAACGGGTGACCGAAGGAGGCTTTAAGAAAGGCGAAGCCGTTGCCGTCATCGGGACTGAAGATGACTCCGTACGGGTCATGCGCAAGGATGGGACGGAAGGATTACTCGCCCTCGAACAGACAAAGCGCTTTCAGGTAAGCCGGACACGCGACATTGCCTTTGCCCGCGGCGACCGGCTGCGCATCACCAAAAACGGCGAAGCGAGAGTCGAGGGCCAGCCCAAGGGCACGAAGCTTAATAACGGTGATGTCTATACCGTCGAGGGTTTCACTAAAGACGGTGACATAAGGCTTGAGAACGGGAAGTTGCTTCCGAAGGATTTTGGCTTCCTGAATCACGGTTACGTCGATACGTCTCAATCGGTGCAGGGAAAAACGACGGACAGGATTTTCATTTCGGTCGGCCAGGAGTCTTTGCCAGCGGAAAAGCGGTCAGGCTGGTATGTTGACGTTTCCCGTGGCCGCGAACAGGCGAAGATTTATGTCGATTCCAAAGAGGAAGTGCGCAACGCCATATCGCGCGACAGCGAACGCCTCTCGGCGGTCGAGTTGACGGGTACGGAGATAAAGCGCGAAAGCTGGAAGAGCCGCCTGCAGAAGTCATTCGAGCGCAACCGGGTTGCCAGTTTCCTAAAGCAGCGCGCCGCCGCCATCGCCGACTACTGGCGTGGGCCGGAGGGCATGGGCTATGCCTGAGAGCAAGTTCCTCAAGAAAATCATCGGGGATGATGACGAACAAAAAGCTTTCACGAGCGAGCGCCAGCATACCGCGCAGGCATTCACCCTGCATATCGAATGGAAGGATGGCAGGCGCACAGAGGGTTTCGCCTGGGCGCATTATCTCGGCTATCGCTGGACCGATAACAGCGACACCGAAAAGCTCGTGCTGATTTTCGGGGAGCGCGCCATCGAAATCGAGGGACATAATCTCGGGGTCCTGGTCGATGACATCCGCGAGGGAAAGCTCAACAGCATCAAGGAGCTTCCCTCAAGCAGGCAAATGCTCCTGAAGGCGAACCCTACGGGCGAGCCGGTCATTTCAGCAATAAGATCGTTCCCCGATTTGGACGAAATCCTAATGGAGATCAAAGGAGAAGGCGATGGCAATAAAGGCGGACATGCTGGACGGATTCAACGATGACGATATTCGGGAAGTGCGGGCACTCTGCGATAAGGTTCTGAAATCGCGCGATGATGACCGCAAGGCAAAAGCAATGGAGCAGGCGCGCGCTACACTGGCGGCGGTAGGGCTCACCTTGAAAGACCTCGCCGGGGCCAGAGCGAAAGCCGCCAAAGGGCCATCCTATAAGGGTGGGCACTCCTATCAGCACCCGACGCAAAAGGGGCTGGTGTGGCAGGCAAAGGGCAAAAAACCGAAATGGCTTGTGGAACTCGAATCCGAGGGAGGCGCCGCGCGGGAGGTGATCAATGGATAATCCAGACACTTGGTGGGGACATTTGCCCGTTATTAGTAAGCGCTGCTCCGCCGTAGGAGAACATTGGGACTGGCACTTGAAGCAGCTCGATGCAGCGATAGCACGAATAACGAAGTTGCATCCCAGTGCCATCGCCACAATTCCCCGTCAAGGTTTTCATCTCCGAGCATCGCGTCAAATTGACCGTCGGGATGACGGCAAGTACATTCATTTGCTTGCGGTCGGTATTTGCGAGGACTTTGATGATACGGTTGCCGACTTTGATTTGGTTATCGTGGCATTCGCGAATAATACTCTACGGAAAGGCTCAGTCGTAGAGACCGTTGATGCGATTCTCACAAGGAAGAACGCATACAATCCTATTTTTGAAGAGCTTGTGTTTCAATTACCCAGTCGATGGAAGAAATATGCTGAACGAACTACGGTGCAGGGTTAACGGTAGCGCTGCTCTTCGCTCCGGCGCTGCACCCGCATGGCCCACAAGGTCTCGTTGAGTCCTGCGGTGGTGATTGATGCCATGCGTATCCATCGCGTTGCCTTCGTGGGCTCGGGCACGAGCTCTAAAATCAACAGCGGCGAAAGTGCGCCAGCCAACTTGAGGATATGTGCGCCGACAGCGACCGTCGAGTTGTGGAATCCCTGGCGCGGTCGCGCCCTATTGAGCTCGTCAATATGCTCGCGTTGGAATTGCATTGCTGGCCTCATATTCCCGCGTGAGTTTAGCGGCAATCTGGGCCGATGCAAGCTTCAAATACGGTGCGGGCGTGCGCGAGTCCATGGTGATGTAACGCTGCCTCATTTAGTGCAGGGGTCATGCCGCACCTCCCGAAGCTTCAGCGATTGCTTCATCGCATAGTGCGGCAACCTTATAGCTATCAGTCAGGAATTCAGGAACCGGAAAGCGCGGCTTGGCATTGAGAGCCGCCACGGCTTGCCGCAATGCGTTCAAGAGCTTCGGCGCAGATGCAAGTTGCGGGCGAATCGCATCCCATTCGGCTCGGCGCGCCGCGCATTCCGGATCATTTGTGCCCTCGTTGTCTTCCCAATCTTCAAGGAACTGGTCGGCCAGCCCGAGAAGACGGTCAGCGTCTTTGGTTGTAAATACCTTTTGAGCTTCGATCTTGGGTGGCTGCCCATGTTCCTCTTGCTCTGCCTCGAAGTGCATAAGCGCCGTGGCAAGCGTTTTGTTGATGTCGCGAAGATTCAGGTTCTTCTGAAGATGAAGCAGGTCGGCGATGAGGTCACTGACATCGGTGTCCTCATATTCATCGTTATTGCGCGCCGGCTCCCCCTTTTCCGCAAAGTAGGCCGTCAGGGCTGCGCGTGCATGGTCTAGACGTTCCTCCATGGTGATCGACATGATTTGTACTCCGCCCACTGAAACCGCCGAGGCGCACGGGAAGCAAATGCTTCAAAGAAGCCATTGAGATCTTAGTGTTATTCGATAGTGAATTCCTTGACGGTACCGGAGTGATCGCACGCACCGCATACGATGGAGCTTTGGTCGTCCCATTCAATGTCCTGCGTGCTCTCGCAGCCGTCATCTTGCATATATGCAAAGGCACTGACACCTATACCGAATCGGGCTTCACAGTTGCATTTCGGGCAAGCTATGCCGGCTAAACAGTTGGTATTTGCCATCTGACTAACTCCTCGTTCACCCACTGAAGCCCGAGGCGCGGCTGCTTCGCGATGAAGCCTTTGAAACTAAGGAAATGGGGCGATCCGGAGACCGCCCCATCGGGATTATTCCTGCTCCTGAGCGGGACGCGGACGATCCCAGAAGAGCGTGTGGCCCTTCTCGGCTCCGGTCTTCACCAGACGGCAGTAGGCTTTCGAGGGAAAGCCGATGTCGTCTATGCTGACGGAGAGATACTCGCCGTTGGATTCGCGAGAGGTCTTCTTCCACGCCGCGCCGATGTCGGACTTGAAGTGCTCGGTGATCTGGAAGACACGGAAGTCGGGCTGATTGTCGTTGGTCTTTCTTGCGGGCTCGATGGTGAGGTTTGCCCGAAGGGTGAGGGTTTCGAGTACGCCCTCGTAGCCGTCCTTAGTCCCTTTGAATGTGCCGATGATAGCCATAAACTGTCTCCTTTTCGATTTCGGCCGGCACCATTGCCAACCTTGTGGAAGGCGACAGGCCGGGGAGCGGACCGACTTCAAGGCGGCAACACGGGAGACGAGCAAAGCGAGACGAATGGATCGGGCAGCCCCTTGAAAGTCATAGGGCCGTCTTTCCGGCAGGCTTCCACTCAAGGATTGGCTTGGATGGTTGCTGGCGGTACGAAGGGGATGGTTGGTAACAGATAGCACGAATGAATCAAGGAGCGGGCAGGCCCAGTAGTAGAATGATGGCCCTATGCCAACCTTTGAATTAGTAACAGCCGTAGCTGCGGCCATTCTCGGCGCATTAGTTCCTGCTCTAAAGAACTTCGCTGAAATTCTGCTAAAGCAGCGAGCAGCGCAGGATTTTCTCTCCACTGATCCCTTGGGAAAGCTGCTGGCCAAAGGTCTGGGGATAAAGGACCGTCCGACAGACGCAGACACCTTGTTCAAGGAATTGGCAGACGCCTCCGAGCGAATGGATGCAGCAGTTCGGAAAATGCAGGAATACACGCGTGTCCGCGAGGAAGCGACGGCAAAGCTGGAGGTGGAGCTTGGGTTGCTTAATGAGCAAGAACAAGATTTGAAGGAACGCATAGCTCAGTTAAAGGAAGTGCCGCTACCGGCGGCTGACTATTTCGCACAATTGATAGACAAACGAGAAAAGCGGAGCGCTATGCGCGACTACCTACTCTTCCTGCTAGGCGTATTTGTGAGTGCAGGAGTTGCGATTCTTCTGCGGAGACTGGGTTGGGCGTAGATTATTTTTGGAGCGAAAGGGGTTGAGAGGAGACCAATGACCGGGGAAAATGCGTCATTGATCGGAGAGTGACGCGCGGATAGTCGCCGGGACAACAGCGAGATCGCGATGACGCAGCTCAGAGGAAAGGGAATAAAGCAGCCATGCGGGATTTAGCGCTACGATTGAAGAGCACCTGCACAAAGAACCATCACGACTTGAGGTGGCGAAACATTGGGCTGGTCGATGGCACTCCCGATTTGGAATTCGTTGAAGGCGATACCTGTAGAGACCTGGCTGGATCTTGGGCTCAAGGCTCTGACTCTGGTCACCACGACCATCGTGGCATTTTATGTCGCCAGAATCAGCAGGCAGCAATGGTTAACCAATCGCGAAAAGCTGCGGCTGGACCTCTACGATAGGCGCTTCAGGATTTACGTCCCGGTCATGGAGTTTCACAAGGCCTTGGTTGTTTGGGACGGAAGCGAGGAGCAGAAGAAACTTGTAGATCCATTTATTCAAGCTTTTCGCGAAGCCAAATTCCTTTTCCCTGAACACTCAGGCATATTCTCTTTCTTGAAAGAGTTCTCGGAACATGCCTTTTTTATTACGAACTTCGACAAGTTAAAAGAGCTTAGTTCGGTTGATCCGAAAGTATTCTCCAAGCAATTTGAGAGACGAGTGGGTAGTGTTAACTGGATTCTCCAATCAATGGAGCCCTTCGAGGAAAAGCTCGGGCCATTCCTCAACTTCCATGAAATGTAAAGTGGTCCGGAGAGCCAGCGAAACACGGCGTGCGCTATACAGCCATCTCCGCAGCAGAGGCATTTCCGGCCTTCACCCGAGCCAGAAACGACGTGGGGACTTCCTTGTCTTCCTCATCCGGTGATTCAGCGACGACCTGGTGTTCTCCTTTATCGAGGTCGAGCAGGGCATTGAGTTCTGATTGTTTCCTGGTGAGTTCCTTCAAGCGGTCATCATGCTCGAAAGAACGTCCAAGCTGCGTTTTGAACTCTGCGAGGGCCTTCTGCTGCCGCTCGGCATACTCGTCCTCTTCCTGGGCTCGCCGGTCGAGCTGCCGTAACGCATACTCGATGCTTTGCATCGTGCCGACCGGATTGTCAGGGTTGAGCTGTATTCGATAATTGAGCGCGCCTTTGACGAATATATCGGGCTCATGGTCGCGTCCTAGCGCATGCCCACGGCTGACGATATCGAAGCCCCGAAAGTGAGCGCGTACCTGCGGGCGCTGGTCATTGGCCCATGAGAGGATGGCGTTGTTCAAAGCCTCGGCCGCCTGCTCGCGGGCACCTTTGCCGGTGAAGATCCGCGTGCCTACCGTCATGGTGTAATCCTCATCGGCGTGCTGATCGCGTGTGGCAATGTCCGCCATGACCTTGGCGTATGCATCCTGGGCACGGCGTATCTGGTCAGGCAGGCTTTTTACTTCCCAGCTGATCTTGTGCTGCTGGTTGATGTGGGATGCGCGGAGCTGGTCGAGTTTCCGAACCTCGGTGTCGATCCTGACCTTTTCCATGACGGCGGGATTGCCGGAGGCAATGGCCTTTATTTCCGCGTAAGTGAGTGCGCCGCCTTCGAGGTCCTCGGCCTCGCGCACCGTAACGCTGCCATTCATGACCTGCTGGATAAAGCGCGCCTTGGTTTCGAGGGTCTGCCACATATAGGCATCGAAAGAGCCTTCGGTGACGTAGCGGTAGATGTCCACGGAAGAATGCTCATTGCCCTGGCGCAGGATGCGGCCCTCGCGTTGTTCGATATCGCGTGGCCTCCAGGGCGCATCGAGGTGGTGGAGGGCTTTCAGGCGTTTCTGCACGTTGGTGCCCGCTCCCATTTTCTCGGTAGAGCCGAACAGGACCCGGATTTTTCCCGCGTTTACCGCATCGAACAAAGTTTTCTTCTGGGCGTCCGTATCGGCATCATGAATAAACGCGATTTCTCTCGCGGGAATGCCTTTATGGATAAGGCGATCACGGAGTTCATCGTAAACATTGAACTTGTCTGTGTTCGGCGTTGAGAGATCGCAGAAAACGAGCTGCGTGGACCGTATATCCTGGGTCTCCATCCATGTGTGGAAGATTTTGTCGGCTGCCTTCGAGACTTTCGTATGGGCGTCAACCTGAAGGTGCGGTGCGACGAGCCGCATATCGAGCGCGGCTTTCCGCCCGTCTCCAGTGATTTTCAGCATGTTGTCAGTCCGCGGATCGACGCCGCCACTCCGCAGCCGCTGCGCACGTTCAACGAGCGTGCCGACATATTCCTTGAGTTCAGGCGAAGCTTCGGACGCAACGACGTGGGGCTTGCCGCCCTGAATCTCCGGCCTGGGCAATTTCAGCATGTCGGCCGTCTGGACATCGGCGAACGTGCGGAACATGCTGAGCAGTTCCGGCAGGTTGACGAATTTCGCAAAGCGCGTGTGCATGCGGTAGCCGGAGCCGTCCGGTGCCAGCTCAAGGGCCGTGACCGCCTCGCCGAAGTTCGCGGCCCACGCATCGAAGTGCTCAACACCGGCAGCTTTGAGGGCCTCTGGGTCGAGGTAGCGCTGCAGGGTATACATCTCGGCCATGGTGTTTGAAACCGGGGTTCCTGTCGCAAATATGACGCCGCCGTCGCGGTCGCGCAGATAGCCGGTCTTCAGGTACATATCGAGCGCGCGGTTGCTTTCCGTGTTGGGAAGCCCTGCGATCCGGTTCATTTTGCTGACGAAGCCGAGATTTTTGAAAAGGTCAGCTTCATCGACGAAGATTCGGTCAACACCCAGCTCCTCGAACGTTAGCGTGTTGTCTTTATTCTCTCGGTCGGCGCGATCCTTCAGCTTCGCCGTGAGCCTTTTCTTTGCCTTCTCAAGCTCTTTGACGATTCGGCGATTGTCGCCTTTCTCAGCCTTCGCTTCGCGGATGGCGTCTTCGAGCTCGTCCTGCTGCCTGCCTACGAAACGCTGGAAAAGCTCATCGGAGACTGGCAGGAACTCGAAGGAACGGTGTGCGACGATCACGGCATCATAGTTGCCCGTGGCGATACGCGACATGATTTTCTGGCGGTCGCCGGTTGAGAAATGGTCCTTGCCCGCAACGAGGATATTTGCCTGGGGATAGAGGGCAAGGAACGCTGCTCCCCATTGCTCGACCAGGTGATTCGGAACAACGATCATCGGCTTGCTTGCAAGCCCGAGACGCTTCATCTCCATACAGGCGGCGGTGATTTCCCACGTTTTTCCAGCCCCGACGCTGTGCGCAAGCAGAGTGTTGTCATTCTGGAGCATCCTCCAGACAGCATCTTTCTGGTGCTTGTCGAGGTCACCGGTCCGAAGGATGGACTTGTTCATGCCGGGGAAGGTCAGGTGCGAGCCGTCGTAGGTCCGCAGACGCAGATGGTTGAACGTGTCGTTGTAATGGCGTGCGAGGCGCTGCGCGCGGTCCTCATCTTTCCAGATCCATTCGCTGAACTTGTCTTTGAGCTGCTGTTGCTTTTCGCGGGCTGCCAGAGTCTCCTGCTGGTTCACAACGCGGGTGTCTTTGTCGAGCTGGTCATAGACGGTAGGCGTCCGGCCGTTGAGCGCATCCTCGATGAGTTCCGAGGCTTTCACGCGGCTGGTGCCATAGGTGGTCGTATTGGCAACGCTGGCCTTCGCCGTCGAATCAAGGTTTAGCGCCCAGCTGGCAATCGGGCCTGAGTGCGTGACATTGACCAGACTCTCAGGGCAGTTCAGCAACTCGACGATGAACTCCTTCACGTCACTCGCCGGAATCCATGAGGCACCGAGCCGCGCGCTGATGTCGCCAGGCAGCAGGTCTGCCGGCTGGATTGCCTTCAATGCCTCGACATTGCGCAAATAGGAATGGTCGAGGTAGGCTGCGGATTCGGCATCGCGCAGCTTGGCGCGCACATTGCCGCTCAAGTAGCGGTCGGCGGTCTCCCACTCTCCGCCGTCAGGGTTGCGATAGACGAGGTCATCAAGCTCATGCTGAAGCTGCTTCTCGCTCCGGCCGGTGAGCTCAGTCATCCGGGGCCAGTGAATGGCGCCGTATTCATTCAGGGAGATGGCCAGTGCCTCGGGCGCGGTGTCCACGTGGGTCGCGGGTTTGTAACGCTCCAGCGTGCGCTGCCTGAAAATCGCTGTCTTTGTTGCGCGTTTGGTCTCAGGGTCATAGTTTTCGAGCGATAGCAGGAGAGGCTGATCGGGGTCGCCGGCGAAGGCGCGAATGTTCTCGCGCGATGAAATCGGTCCATGCCTGCGAACGAAGAGGTCATAAACGCGGTTGAGGTGCCTGCGCTCTTCGGCAATGACATGATCGGGTGCGTCATCGAGCTGGGACTTGAAGACATTCCGGATGGCGTCGCGGACTTCCATCATTCCCCGGACACGGCCAGCGGATGCCGCTGAGATATTGGCGGGCTCGAAGCGGTGGCCGCTCCTGATGTGGAGCTGGCCGTCGCGGTCGGCAAAAGCACCCTCCTTGACGCCGGTCACTTCCTCGGCATGGATGAACTGCCTGGGGGGAGCGCGACCTTTATCACGCGGAATGTATGCGCCCTCCGGCAAGTGCCGAATGGCGCTCTCCAGGATCGCGGGCGTGAGTTGACCTTCGAGCGTTGGCTCAGCGCCGCGATACATCGTGCCGTCGAGCTTGAGCTTGCCCAGCATCATGTGGGGATGGCGCGCGAAGTATTCATTGACCTCAATGGGGCCGTCTTCGGTCTCGACCGAAGCGAGTTTCCGCCATGCGTGACCGCCCCGTGATTCGCCGGACTTGCGCTTGCGCAGGAAGAGAATGTCGGTTGTGACTTCGGTCCCGGCATTGGCCTTGAAGGCGGTGTTTGGCAAGCGGATCGCGCCGACGAGATCGGCTCCATCGGAGAGATATGACCGGATCGAATCGTCCTGCTTGTCCAGCGTGTAGCGGCTGGTAATCAGCGCCATGACGCCGCCGGGCCGCACCTTGTCGAGCGACTTGGCAAAGAAGTAATCGTGAACGGCCTTCGTGAGCTTGCGCTTGTAGGAAGGGTCGTGAACGCGGTAGTCGCCGAACGGGACGTTTCCTACGACTGCGTCGAAGAAGTTATCCGGAAGGGGAGTTTCTTCGAAGCCTTTGATGAATACCGTTGAATCGGGATAAAGCTGTCTGGCGATGCGGCCCGTGACGGAGTCGAGTTCGACGCCTGTGCGATGGCAGCCTTCCAGCATTTGCTCCGGCATCAGCCCCAGGAAGTGACCCACGCCCATGGAGGGCTCTAAGATTTGCGCACCTTTTTTCAGGCCCATGCGCTGCAACGCGCCCCAGATGCCGTCGATGACCAAGGGTGACGTGAAATGGGCATTGGGTGTCGAGGCGCGCGCGGAGTCGTATTCGGATTCACCCAAAAGCTCGCGGAGATCGTGGGCGGCCTGCTTCCATTCCTGCGGCTGATACCAGTCGAAGACCTGTGACATCGCACCCCAGCCGACATAACGGGCGAGCGCCGCTTTCTCAGCGCCGGTGGGTTCGCGGTTATCGTCTTCAAGTTGCTTCAGGATGCGGATGGCAGCGATGTTGTCGCGGGCTTTCTCATGCAAGCCTCCCTGGCCGATCCGGTGTTCGGGCGTTATTCGGAAGTCGCGGGAGGGAGTTCGTTCGGGTTCGTCTTCAACGACGATGTCGTTTCTTCCGGCAGCAAGCATTCCTGCATCGCCAGGTCCCACGCCGTCTGGTATTGCAGATTGTCTACCGACAGATAGTGGTAAAGCAGGTCCATTGCCCGGTTCTCCGCCTGTTCGATTTCTTCCGTGAGTTTGTTCTCCCGTTGCAGGTGAAGAACCATTTGAGGGCGGTGCCGCCTCCAGTGTTCGAGGATCAAGTTGGAAAAGCGGCTGCTGAACGGCATGCCAGGGCTCCGTTGCCGGTGTGTTCCGAGTCGGCTCCGGTTCAACCGGAGCGAGAGTAGCTATAGAAGCCTCAGAGAAAAGATCAAGCTGATTTGCAAGGGACCTAAGTGACTTCTGCCGGGATGTCCATCGCCGTTGAGCAGTTGTGGGTAGCGCCATGATACTTCCCGCGTTGGTTGTGCGACTCACACTAGCCAGCCCATCCGAATTTGCAATAGGGGTCGAACCCATAAATTCCTCCTTGTTTTTCAAAAAGAGGCGGTCATGCCCCTTCGCTTGCACGGACAGGCAGGCGCCTAAAAAGGAGCGGGTCATAGCGATTTGCTTCGCGAGGAATGCCGCGAGGCAGGGGAAATCCGCGTCATTGACCCTAGCGACTGACGCCTGCAAGGTGCCAAGCGATGGGGCAGACGGAAAATGAATTGAAATTTGCGATCTGGACGGCTTCGATCAACAATCAGATCGCGGGAGGTGACCCGATGAAGTGGACCGCAGGTAAAGTGGTAGCAGTGCCGTTCGCGCTGATGGCGGCGATTCCCATTGCGATTGGTGCGGTAATTTTCGCGCCAATCTACGTACCGATTGCTCTCGTCTGCTCGAAGATGGATCGATCAGGCGGCAAGTAGATTCGCTATTTGACAGGCTCTTTCTGTTTGCCCGGCGTTTGCTTTGGCCTCGGCGATCTGCGCGCGTGGGTGCGGATAAGAAGGATGGGCTATGAGCCTGGGAATAGCGTCCGGGCCCTCTTTACCCTCAAGCGCCTTTCCATGCCCGTCAAGCCACAGCCGAAAGATTTTTATCCTTTCTTCAAAGCCGATTCTCCGATACCTTCTCATAGCAACCCGCTGATGTTTAAAGGTGAAGTCTGCAAATTCCTCTCTACATCAGGGCGTTGCGCCAGAAAATGGAATTTACCAATAATTAAGAGGTCTCTGCCACGCTCGGTAGCATGGGAGCGGATTGTGCAAACAAAAGACACGGCGGCTTCACGCTGATCGAGCTTTCGATCGTGCTTGTGATCATCGGCCTCATCGTCGGCGGGATTCTGGTGGGACAGAATCTTATTAGCGCTGCCGGAGTGCGCGCCACCATCTCACAATTGGAGCAATACAGCACGGCGGTGAATACGTTCCGGGAAAAATACGGTTACTTGCCGGGGGACATACCGGCGCAGTCTGCAACGCAGTTTGGGTTTGCAGCGCGCGGTTCGCAGCCGGGACAAGGGGACGGAAACGGAATCATTGAAGGCTACTGGGGTGGTCAAGCAGTAGGCAATGAGGAAGGTTCAGGTGAAACCCTGTTGTTCTGGCAAGACCTGAGCGCCGTGCACATGGTCGAAGGCAACTATAGCGCCATAGGAAACGGAACTGCGAACATCCCCTCTCCCGGCATCAGCGGAATAACTCTTTCGCAATATTACCCACAGGCGAAACTAGGGCGCGGCAATTACATCGTGGCATTCAGCAGCGGAGGTCTCTATGCGGGGCCTTGGTACTCCACGGGCTTAAATTATTTTTCCGTATCTGGTATCTCAGCCGTCAACTGGGCTAATTCATGTGTGCCCACAGCTGCCCCCGGCCTGACGGTTGCGGAAGCATATAGCATTGATAAGAAGATTGATGATGGCATTCCAACCCAAGGACGAGTCATCGCCCTTACGCTCTCCGGACCAAGTCAATTCTGGCCTTACTGGATGAACGGCGACCCGATGACCAACGGTCCGGGGGTGGTCTTCCCTCCGAATCAAACCGCGAATACCCCATCGGCGACAACCTGTTATGACAATGGCGGTGTGGCTAATAAAACGAACGCCTATTCCATCAACCAAAATAACGGAGCGGGCGTCAACTGTGCCCTCAGCTTTCAGTTTCAGGCGGGGGATTGATGAGTGAGCGCAGGCACAATCACGGCTTCACGCTGATCGAGCTTTCGATTGTGCTCGTTGTCATCGGCCTCATCGTCGGCGGGATTCTGGTGGGGCAGAGCCTGATTGCCGCAGCCCAGGTGCGTGCGACCGTCACGCAGATTGAGAAATACAATCAGGCGGCGAACACCTTCTTTGAAAAGTACGGCTTTCTTCCCGGCGATATCCCGGCAGGTCCGGCGACGCAGTTCGGGTTTATCGCACGCGGAACAAGTCCGGGCCAGGGCGATGGCAATGGGATAATGGAGGGCATCGGTGGCGGAGGGACAGGATGGGGATGGGTTGAAGGAGGGGGGGAGACTGCGGCTTTCTGGGTGGATCTGAGCACCGCACGGCTGATTGATGGTGGTTTCTCCACGGCGAGCCCGTCAAGCTTGGGGAGTACGGATGTCACGGGTTCGAACCTAGCTCTCTGGCTTCCACAGGCGAAGATAGGCAACGGCAATTATGTCTATGTGTGGAGCACAAACAACTCGAATCATGGATCTACCAATAACTACCCATCGAATTACTTCGGCATTTCCGCGGTAAGTAACATCGCGAACTCCTCCAATGGCGGAAAGGTGACCTCGACGCCAGGGGTTACCGTGGCGCAGGCCGCCGCAATCGATACAAAGCTGGATGACGGCTTGCCCTTTTCAGGCTCCGTGCAGGCCGTAGGGCTGAGCAATGATCCTGTTTGGAGCACGAGCAGATCGTGGGGAGGCGATGTTTTAAATACTTCTTTTCCGACCGGCTCCAATCTGGCGGCCAATTCATCTAGTTGCGCCGACAATGGGAACAACGCCTCCAACACGACGCGATATTCCATCGAAGTCAGCAACGGCGCGAACGTGAATTGCGCCCTCAGTTTCAAATTTCAGGCGGGGGATTGATGGCAAGGCTCTCGCATCGCCAAGGCTTCACGCTGATCGAGCTTTCCATCGTTCTCTAATTCGTATTGTCAAGAGGGGTGTGTTTTCATAACATTCTCCTTCCGTGCGTTGGGTAGTTAACGGTCACGCCTTTCGCATGGGGGGGCCTTGTGGTTTCCGTCCGTGGTTCTCTTCGCGGTCTGGTTTCCCTTGCTATTGATAGCTCATGCAGGGGAGCCGCATCTATACGGTTCAGGCGGATGAGGTGATGCTATAGTGCTCGGCGGGATAGCTCTCGCTCCAACGATCGAACGCATTCACCTCGTCCATACGGGTTCCACCTGGCCCCGGTTGCATCGCAGTCGCGACCGGGGTTGGTTCTGGTTTCCTTTCCTTATGCCGGTTTCAGGCGGGCGTCGTCGAACGGCTCGCCCGTGATCAGCATGCGGTGCATGATGACGGCCATGCGCCGGGCCAGGGCGACGATGGCCCTCTTCATGCCTTTCTTCTTTGCGAGCCTCTCGCCCCAGCGCTTCAGGTGCGAAGGACCTTTGTAAAAGTGAAGCAGGCAGTGCGCGGCTTCATAGAGCATGGACCTGCATTCAGCTGGGCCGCAGCGCGAGATGCGCCCCTGCCGCTGCGTTTCACCCGAGGCATATTGCCGGGGCGTGAGGCCCAGATAGGCCCCGACACTCCGTGAGGCCTTGAAGCGCGTGGCATCGTCCAGCACCGTCACCAGCGAGGTCGATGTCAGCGGCCCGACGCACGGCATGGTCATCAGCAGGGCGCTGCGCGCATCTTCTTTCGCGCCGTTGCGCACTTGCCTATCCAGTGATGCAAGCACCGAGCGCATATGCTCCAGGGAAGACAGCAGCGCTTCAAGGCCCGTGCGCGCGCCGTCCCCCAGGCCCTTCATTACCTTCCGCACGCGCGGAAGAAACGCCAGACGGTTCGCAGGCCCCAGCACCACGCCGTGGATCTTGAGCAGGCCGCGAAGCGTAGATTCCAGCCCTGCCACCTGCGTCATCAACTGGCGGCGCGAGGCCAGCACGATTCGCCGGTCGCAGGCCGCATCCGACTTGACATGCACTTCCCGGTAGAGCCCGCAGCGCAGCAGATGCGCAATGCCGCGCGCGTCGTTCCGGTCGGTCTTGTTGACTTGCGTCGATAGCGCCGCAGCCACCTGTCTTGCATCCATGCAGACCACCTTCCATCCCTTTGCGCGCAGCGCCTTGGTAAGAAAGATGGAGAGCTGGCCTGTCTCAAGCCCTACGGTCACTTGCTTCCGCTTCAGTTTAGCCAGTGCCTTGACTATCACCTCCGCGTCCGTGGCGACTTCACTGGCATGCGCCTGCCTGCCTGTTTCATCGACAACACAGATGGACGTGCGCCGCAATCCGACATCTAACCCTGCGTAATAAGTCATAGAACTTCTCCGTGAAAGTGGTTAAAGTGATGCTGTCAAGACCCAAGCGGGGGCTGGGAATGACCCACCTCCACGTTCCTGGAATCATGAGTGGAGTTAGTCATGCAGTTACCCCCCCCCCTACAAAAACGCCACTCTCAGCGTTTCTGCGGGGGGAATGTGAACCCGTCACTGCCAGCTCCCGAGTGCAGCATCTATTTCCCGGAACTGGACAATAACCCAGGCATCATAATCAATCCCAAGCGTAAATCCCTCAAAGGATTTACCCTCATCGAATTAAGCATAGTGCTCGTCGTCATCGGCCTTATCGTCGGTGGGATTCTGGTGGGGCAGAGCCTGATCAATGCTGCTGCGGTGCGCGCGCAGGTGACGCAGACTGAGAAATACAACACGGCAGCAAACACGTTCTTCGAGAAGTATGGCGCTCTTCCCGGTGACATTTGCGGTCCTATAGTCACGAACTTCGGGTTTAAGGCTCGCGCTGGCGGGGCAGGGAGGGGCGATTGCAATGGTGTCGTGCAAGGAATTTGCTATGATTGCGGGAATGTTCCTTACGGCTGGAACCAAGCAGGTGAAACCACCTTCTTTTGGGAGGATTTGTCATCAGCGAATCTGATTGATAGCAGCTTTACAACCGCTTTTGATGGGGAGCCCTCCTCGAACATTACCTTGACTTCATCACCAAGTTTTTCTTCCTATTTGCCGCCTGCAAAAATAGGTCAGGGCAATTACGTTTATGTTTGGGGGGAGAATGGTTCGCCTACAAATGGAATCAATTATTTTGGAATATCAGTCCCCTCACTTTTAATCCCCAACGGCCAATTTACCTCCGCTGTTGGGCTAACTGTGGCGCAAGCTTATGCTATCGACCAAAAGATTGACGACGGACTTCCAACGACCGGAAGAGTACAAACACAATACGATAATGGCGGTATAGCCAATTCTCCAAATACAGCCACAGCCGGTGGAACCTCCGCGAGTTGCTACGATACGACGACCAAACTTTATTCAATCGCCCAGAGCAACGGCGCGAACGTGAACTGCGCGCTCAGTTTTCGAATGCAGGCGGGGGATTGAGGTTCGGCGGTTGCGAGCAGATCTGACGCGATGACGCCCAAGTCTATTGCATGGTCGCGACGCCGGGGTGAACGAGAATGACGCCGCGTCTGGGGCCGAACGGCCCCGGAAAATCCCGCATGGAATTACGGATGGGGATGACGGCCTTCTTAAAGCGCCCCGCCTTATGGACTCGCTTGCAGGTTCTTTCAATCTGCCGCACCACGTCATCGTGAGCTCCGGGCGCCACACGGCGCAATATCTCCTCCTTCACATCGATGGTCGCGTTGACAAAACGCATCCTTTGCTTGTCGCTGAGCCCTTTCCAGCAACCGGCCCTCTCCGCCATTTCGTCGAAGAGCGCGTAGCAGCGCAGGAAGATTAATTGAAACGGCAATGCTTTCATGGCATCGCCCAGCAACCAGGCCGCTTCCGATTGAAGAGAATCTGCGGACATGGCATCGTAATGATGCTTACAGTCAGCGTATGTGACCAGCTTCTTGCGGTAACACTCATTAATGTAGATTAGGATCTCTCCGATCATAGTCTCGTGCTTGTCATAAGAAGCGAGCGTGAAGTACAACGTTGAGCCGCGCGCAGAACCAACGCAATATACGACGCCGACCGCTTCGCGTCAATTGGCGGCGGACAGATGGGAAGTGATTACGGCGACTGTCCGGGCTGGAGGAGAACAGCATGGACTTCTATGACTTCCACGACCACGGCTCACTTAAGCGCCTTGAGAGCAAGATTTTTTTGGCACGTATTGCCTTTTCGATCAACAATGAGATCGCAAAGGAGGTGTGCATATGAAATGGGCAGGAATCCTACTGCTGATTTTGTGGCCATTCGTGTTGCTGGCATCCGTGCCGATCATCTGCTTCCTCATTGAAATCGGACCGTTTCTCATCGTCATGCTTTTGCTCTTCGCGGTGGGAGTTCTTCTTCGACAAGCTTGCGGATAGAAAGAGCAGGGAAACTCAATGAGGTTGATTCTTGGTCGCCGGGGTGTGGCTGCGCGAAGCGTGGGCTTTGCCGCGCGGGTGTCGGGTCAAGCGGGCGAGCTTGTGACTTACTCGGGCGACGGACATCTGATGACGGTTGCGCCGACAGGCACGGGTAAGAGTTCTGGCCCGGTCATCTGCAATGCGCTCACCCATAAAGGCCAGCTCATCGTGGTGGACATGAAAGGCGAGATCTACGCCGCGACGGCACAGGCGCGACGCGATATGGGACAAGAGATCCACGTTCTCGACCTTCGCGACGATCCGTTGCCCGGATCGCTCAACCCGCTGGACCTGATAGCGCATAGCGGCGCGGAACCTGCCGTATCTGCCCGCAGCTTCGCGGCGGAGATGATCGAGCGCGGAAGCGATGAACAGGATAGATTTTGGAATGACTGGGCCGAGACAATGCTCTGCGGTGGAATTTCTTGGCTGTTCGCGGACAGGCCTGCCGAAGAGCGGCGGCTCAGCGCGCTTTTTGATCTCTTCAATGACGAGAATGTCGATTACAAGCTGGCGCGCATGCTTGATGAGAATGAGACAGTATGCGACCGCGCAGCAAAGGCCGCGTTCATGGCCTATCTCCAGCTCTCCGATGGCACCACACGACCCAGCGTGCTTGGAACCACGCAGACCCACCTCCGGCTTTTCGATAGTGAGCTTGCACGCCGGGTCACTGACACGAGTTCACTCGATGTGGCAGCATTCATGGCGGGCGCGCCAATGTCGCTTTATATCATTGTGCCGCCGTCCCGTCTCGTTGCCTATCGGCCCATACTTCGCTTATGGATCTCCGGACTGATTCTCGCCGCCACGCATCGCGCAACACCTCCGAAAGAGCGAACCTTGATGCTCTGCGACGAGATCGGCAATCTCGGGCGCATCGACGCCTTTCTCACAGCCGCCACGCTGCTCAGATCCTGGGGAATCACCTTGTGGACGTTCTGGCAGAACCTGGCGCAACTGCAGGTCTATGGTGCGCAGGCGAACACCCTCATCGACAACGCCGGAGTCGTTCAGGTGTTTGGTGCGCGCAATCTGCGCGCAGCTCAGGAAATCGCCAATATTGTGGGCGGAATGTCGGGTGAGCAGATACTGAACCTTCCGCCTGACGAGCAGATGCTCCTGATTGAAGGCAGGCTGATGCGCTGTAAGCAGGTCCGATATTACAGTGATGAACTGTTCCGCGCGGCCTCTCTTCGAGCGGAGGTTGTTCTCTCAGGCAAGCAATGACCGGAGGGCAGGGGAGCGGGTCGATCCGGGAAAATCACTGTAACGCGCACGTCCCTGTGTCGTGTGACTATCCAGGGCGCGCCGCAACCGGGTAGATCGATCTTACCCGGCTGCGGCGGCCGAATCGAGAATTAGCGTCCGCGAGTTTGCGTCTTCTGCAGGTCACGGATCTTGGTCGCGGCCTCGCGTGCGGTCTCCGCGAGGTCGAGCAGGTCATGGCGACCGAAGCTGCTGCCGTCCTTCCACTCGCCAGCCTCGTCCTTGTAGCGGATGGTTGGGGCTGAGGCGGAGTAAAAGTCACCCTTCTCGCCACTGTTCCGCCAGATCGCGATCTCCACGTTGCCGTGGCGCGCTGTATCCACGGGACGGCGGTTGGTGCCGGCCGCTTGTTCGTCATTCTGCGCTACCGCGCGTTGTACTTGTGCCATGTTAATTCCTCCTTTGTTTGGTTGTTGGCCGGCGGATTATAGGAGCTGATATGCAACCTGCAAGCGATTTCTTAACTGATGTAGACACCTATTAAGTGCGGTCGATATCGCCTTTCCGGTAATTAAGTCGTCTAAGGCGCGGAAGGAGAAACATTCAGCACAAATAGGCGACATGCTCTTGTCAGGCCAAGCGGTTCGGTCAAAGATCGAACCAGCAGGCTTAAGGAGAGTGACGATGAAACGCGCTTTGATACTGCTTCTGCTTTGCATTGTGTGGTCAACGGTCGTCGGCGCGCAGCCTGAATCCTCCGGCCCACCGGACCAGATGTGGCTGTGCACAGGCGCCGCACCTGACACATGCGTGTTGCTGCAAATCGACCGTGATACTTATGTGGACCTGGGCGGGTATGGAACGAGCCCGGCGTTTAGGTACCATCTCGACGCCTGGGAGACTGGGTTCGTAGCGTTGACCGGGACATCCTACCAAACGGACTTCGACGGAAAGCGTCAGGTATCAGTCGTCGTGTGCATCCGTGTTGCGGGCGAGATTGGACTCCTTCACGGAGTCAGGCATTTGATTTTGGGCGGAAAGGACACAATACAAGACATCACGCTCAAGTGGGATAAATTGATGCAAGGAAAGGAGGCCGCTGCGAAGCTCGGAAATCCTGTCGTTCCTGACCACTTCTAAAGTGGGGCGCTCGCTTAGGCATGGGGGATATCCGACGCTAACCTCGTCGACGTTATCGAGTGGGAACAGGAAGAGCAAAAGGAGCGCGGCCAAACGCAAAGGTTGGTTGCTCGGATCAAAGAGCTTGCGCGGGCTGAATTTGCCACTGACCTTCGAAGCCAACGTTGAACCTGACCGAGGAGGCGGACGAAACTTGATAAAAGCGACAGAAGACTTAGGAAGCTTCTCGTAGGAGCTTTGCTGGTGAATACATTTTCAGTTGCTCGCTTCATTGAGCCGCAATCAGACCGCTGCTCCGAAGGGTTGTCACATCGGGAGTTGCAGGGGGTCGGCCCGGCCATTGTGGCGGAAGCACCCATAAGCGACGAGGTTGAATCCGCTGCACTCTACTGACTCCCTAGCGCGTTGAACACTACTGACGCCACTGTTCGATGATGGCCGGCGTCGATCCGAGCGCCACAATAGATACCCGTCAATTTATTGCCGGTATCTTCGAAGAAAAGCTTGCACATGCCGCTCGTTGCGTTAACGGGTTTATTCGTTTTGAGGTAAACCATCTCGATGTCCATGATCTTTGGATCTCGTTCCTCGATGTGTCCCTCGAAGCCCAGCGGAGGCACTCCGGTGCCCTGTTGTCGGAAAACCACCATCAAGTATCCGTTTTGTTGATCAGTGTAGGCGACGCCGACATCGTTACAGTAGTACCGAACCTGGCGGATCGTCAGGTCCTCTCCGATTTGGCCCTCCGCCGTGTGGCTCTCAGGCCCGCAATTGCCAGAAATATGGTTGATATTCGGCGTTTCCTGCGCGCTGCACGCTGTCCCGACCAGTGTGAAGACGATAACTGCCATGCTGAGTTTCATCGATGCGTCTCCGATTCAGACCGGGTGCGTCCCGAATCGATCTGGTGGGATGATCGCATAAGTTGATTATAATAATCAACTAGTTGTGTATGATAGTCATTTAATTGCAGTTAAGAGAGGATGCATGCTAGCGTCAGTTTTTGATCACGGGAAGACAACTGAGGGCGGCGCGGGCGTTGATCGGCTGGGAACAGGCGGAGCTTGCCGCCAAATCGCGCGTCGCAATCGGCACCATTCGCCGGATGGAATCCTTCGACGGGGAAATAGGCTCTCGCACCTCCACGCTTTCGCAGGTATTACAGGCGCTGGAAAAAGCCGGTATAGAGTTCCTCAATAGCGACAGTCCCGGTGTGCGAGTGAGAGCTGGCTCTCCGGCAAGACGGGCTGCACGTTAACGCAATTCCTGTCGATGTTCTGTTGAAATCGCCGTCAGACCTTAACGAATCGTTAAGGGATTTCTGCCACGCTCGGTAGCATGGGAGCTGAGTGCGCATACAACCGACGCGGCTTCACGCTGATCGAGCTTTCGATTGTGCTCGTCATCATAGGCCTGATTGTTGGCGGGGTGCTGGTCGGCCAAAGTCTTATCAGTGCGGCAGCCGTCCGAGCGCAGGTGACGCAGATCGAGAAGTTCAATTCAGCGGCAAATACTTTCTTTGGCAAGTATGGTTACCTGCCGGGGGACATTCCAACGGGACCGGCAGCGCAGTTCGGATTTATAGCACGAGGCACACAACGCGCCGAAGGCGATGGTAATGGCGTCATCGAGGGATGGGACCAGGCGGCGAGTGATTGGGGCATAGAAGAATGCGGAGGGGAAACGGTTTCGTTCTGGGTGGATTTGAGCACCGCGCATCTTATCGATGGCGGATTCAGCATCGGTAACGAGACTAATGGGGCATGTACTGTGACGGGCGCGGCGGTGGCATCCTACTTTCCTGCAGCCAAGATAGGGGGCGGAAATTACATTTATGTCTATAGCGGAGGGATGGTAAATGCTTCGTCAGGCTTCGCATGGCAGAGCACCGGAGCTAACTACTTCGGCCTTTCCGCCGTAAGCAGCATTGCTCAGTTTGTAACGACTTCAAACCCGGGCCTGAGTGTGGCGACCGCCTATAGCATCGATAAAAAAGTGGATGATGGTTTGCCCCAATCCGGCAATGTGACAGCGGAGTATTTAACTATAGATACTGGCGACGGCGGCACCGGCATCATGTGGACGGACGGCACTGATGCCGTATGGTACCCGCCCAACACTTCTGCGAGGCCGGGTTCTGCCACCACGTGCTACGACGACGGCAACAGCACGTCCAACCCAATGCAATATTCCATTGAAATCAGCAATGGCGCAAATGTGAACTGTGCGCTCTCCTTCAAGTTCCAGGCGGGGGATTGATGGCGAAGCACAGACATAATCAAGGCTTCACCCTGATCGAGCTTTCAATCGTGCTGGTCGTCATCGGCCTTATCGTCGGCGGGATTCTGGTGGGGCAGAACCTAATCGCCGCTGCAGGAGTGCGCGCCACCGTTTCGCAAATCGAGAAGTACAATACGGCGGCGAATACATTCAGGGAGAAATATGGCTACCTGCCGGGGGATATCCCGGCGGTGCCTGCAGCACAATTCGGCTTTATTGCAAGAGGGACAGGCGAGGGAGGAGGCGACGGTAACGGCCTCATAGAAATGAATGGTACCTGCTGCTACGGGCTTGGGGCTAATGGTGGCGAGCAACTGGTTTTTTGGGTAGATCTGAGTACGGTAGGCTTAATTGATGGCGGATTCACGACAGCCACTTTCTCCGCGCATCCGGGAAGCTCGGCAGTTGTGAGCCTCTATCTGCCTCAGGCCAAGCTGGGGAATGGCAATTATATTTATGTTTTCAGCGGCGGTTGGGCCGACAACAGCGGTACAACCAGCAACGGGGTGAATTATTACGGGCTTTCTAATGTGCTTCAATTCGGAGGTGGGGGTGGCTACCTTTCCTCCAATGTCGGACTAACCGTGGCGCAGGCTTATGCTATTGACGGCAAGATTGATGACGGGATGCCTTTGACGGGCAATACTCTGGCCGCTTTCATAACCGGCAATAACTGGACATGGCCGGGCGTGGGTTGGCCGAATATAAATATTGCACCACCCACCGTGGCGGTTACGCCGGCAGCTACCAGCTGCTTTGATAATGGCGGCAACACTAGCAACACGATGAAATATTCCGTCGGGTACAGCAACGGCAGTAATGTGGCCTGCGGCCTGACATTCAAAATGCAGGCGGGGGATTGATGGGAGGGCGTTTCGTCAAAATTTTCTCTTCTTCGTCATCCCGCGTTAATCTTCGAAGAATGGGGGCGGGATCTCGTGCCATTTTGCCTGAGATACCGCGGTCAAAGCCGTGGGTCATGACGGCGCGCGGCTTCACGCTGATAGAGCTTTCGATTGTGCTCGTCATCATCGGGCTTGTCGTCGGCGGCATCCTGGTAGGGCAGGGCCTGATCAATGCCGCCGCCTTGCGCGCCCAAATCACCCAGATTGAAAAATACAACACTGCTGCCAACACGTTCCGCGAGAAATACGGTTACCTGCCTGGTGATATCACGGCAACCGCCGCCGCCCAGTTTGGATTCGCTGCAAGGGGCAGTTTACCGGGTCAAGGAGATGGCAACGGCTTATTGGAAGGCAGCAACAATAACAGTGGGGCGGACGGAAGGGTGACTTCAGCGGGCGAGACAGTCATGTTTTGGGCTGATCTCGGTGCAGCTAATCTGATTGACCAGACATTTACCACACCATCCGCTACCGCATCGGCCAACTGCGCCAACGCTCCCATGAGCGCCTGTTTCCCGACTGCCAAGATAAGCAGCACCAACTATGTCTATGCGTGGAGCGGAGGATATTTTTCGTCAACCTGGATGAGCACGGGAGTTAACTATTTCGGGATTTCTTCCGCCACCAGCCTGGCCGGGGAATGGGGTCATGGATTCCACTCCAATGCTGACGGTCCAACAGGCTTATGCGCTCGACAGCAAAATGGATGACGGCCTGCCCCAGTCAGGAAACGTTACGGCAATATACCTAAACTCGAATATCAATACGGCAACCTTCACATGGGCCGCCGGGGGGGGTGCTGAAGGCGCATACCAGGGCAATTACACCGTAGCAAACCCGACCACGGCTGCCACTCCGGGTTCCTCCACCACCTGCTACGACAACAGCAGCGCCGCAAGTGGTACTCCGGGCGTCAGCGGAGCTGCGCAGCATTATTCCGTCGAGATTAACAACGGCGCGAACGTCAATTGCGCGCTCTCCTTCCGAATGCAGGCGGGGGATTGATGAGGCCGCTCACGTGGCCCACTCCTCGTCCTTACCCTTGAGGCCGTGGAGATAATCCACGGCCCTCTGGGCGTGTGCGGCGGCGCCGAAGATGGCGCGATTGTCGTTCTTCAGCACGGTTAGCCAGTTTGCGATATAGGATGCGTGGTCGTCGCGGACTTCCGGAGTCAGCCCAAGGTCGGCACAGAGAAAAGCGCTTGCCAGTTCCGCGACCAGCTCCTCGCGGGCATAGCCCTCGTCGCCCCAGGCTTTGCGGTTAAAGCTGCGGTCAAGCCGGGCAGGGTGTTTCGTCCAGTGGGCTGATTCGTGCGCAAGCGTCGCATAGAAGCTCTCCGCATCGCGAAATGCCTCGATGACGGGCATCTGGATATAGTCGCCGTCCTGGCTGTAGAACGCGCGGTCGCCAGGGTAGCGGATGTCGGCTTTCGTCGCCTTGAAGAAATCCTCGGCATGCGTAATGCGCGCGATGAGCGTCGTCGGTGCTTCTGGCTTGCCATAATACTGTCCGGGCAGGCCGTCAATCTGCTCGACATTAAAGACGGTGTAGCCCTTCATGTAGTGGATCTCGCGCTCGGTTTCCTCGCCATTGTCGCCCTCTTCGGTGCGGGTGATGGCGTTCGCGTAGACGACGAGCGAGCCTTTCTCACCTTTGCGGACGTTTGCCTGGAGTTCAAGCGCTTGCTTGAAAGTCATCCAGATGGGAGCGGCGAAGCCTTTGTCCATTGCCTCCGCCCAGAGCATCAGGATGTTGATGCCTGAATAGGCAACGCCGTTATGACGCAAGGGCCTTGTGATGCGCCCCGCCGTGTTGCCCGCATTCCAAGGTTTCATCCAGGTGCGGACGCCCTGTTCCAGGTCGGCGATGATCTTGTTCGTGATGCGTGTGTAAACATCCTGCCTTTCGCTGCTCATGACGTTGTTCTCCTCGTTGGGCCGGTTAATTCCGAACCGCCGAGGACAAGAGAGACGGGCGCCTAAAGGCGGGCCGTCACCGCGTAGGGAAACGGCCAACACGGGAGCGAAGCGAATGGAGCGGGCAGCGCCGTTGACGGAACGCCGCGCACGGCTAGGGTCGAGGCAGTACGGTTCGGCCGGACTGAAGAGGAGAACAGGAGGCAGCGGGAAGGGGGAGTGGCGCGCTTGCAAATGAGAGCGATCCGGATCAATCATGGGAGGTCGGGTGGCTGCGATGAGATATTTCTGCGAGCATTGCGGGGAGAACTATCGGAACGAAGAGAATGTCGGGGATTGCGCGCGCTGTGGCAAAACCGTCTGCCACAGGTGCGGGATCAGTATTGAGCTCGCATTCATCGCCCCAGGATCGTTCTGGTGCGATCTGTGTCTCATCGCAGTTGGCTGTGGCTATAAGCTCAAGCGAATTCGGTATCGTCCGGAGGAAAAGAAATCCTTCAGCTTTGCCGACCGATGCGAATCGAGCGAAGAGGTGAAGCGGCTCGTGCGCAACAGCAAGCCCGGCTGTATCGCATGGCCGGCGGACGAAGAAGAGAAAAAGAAGATTGCGCATTGGCTGGAAGCGGCGGGAATTGATCTAAAACGTGCCTTCGAAGTGCCACCGGGAAACATGCCCGAGGGGGCAGGCGACCTGATATTTAAACCTGTCTATTATTGGGTGCTCGCGATGGATTTGGTTTGCCCTCCGCTTTGGGAGGTGCCCGACAAGTGCACGCGTTGGCAGATAGGCGAAGAGATCGTCCTCAAATACATGACGACGCCCGATGGGAAGTGACCGGCGCGCAACGGCGACTCCGCAAAACCCTACGGCGCTCTCTGGAAAGCGCGGGTTTGCTTGGTCGTTCACTCATGAGGGCTCAAGCCGCTTGACCATGCGCTGGTGAATGTCGAAGATAGCTATCCGCATGACCGTTGAAATCACTATCGGGTCCGTCGCTGTGGCGACGATGACAACCAGATCCTGCTTCACCGGCGAGATCGGCGTGTGCTACGGATTTTCGAGATTTGAAGGGCGGCCGGTCTACGGTTTCATTTTCGAAACCGGCAGGTTTATTGTGCTCACTACGGAGGGATTGGAGCAAACCCTCAGGCTTACTGGCCGCGTCTGTGAGGAGGTCGCCGATTATAGCTATGCCGGTGACGCGCAATTGAAGACGGACTTCCGCGAAGGGTTTTTCAAACGCGTGTTTTCTAGCTGACCTGGAAGTTCATGCGCATCTCCCGTTGACTTCTAACTCGATAAAATACATTACCGTGTTAGAGGCATTCTTATCGAATGTTGACCAGCCAAATGGAATGCGCTGAGCGTGCCTTTCCTAAACGCTTCAGCCCTTGTAGGAAGGAAAGGCGGCGGTGGCCCTCGAGGAGATGGTAGGCATTTTGATCTCTGCCGGCCAGCTCATCGGTCCCGTTCTTTCACTATGCAAAAGGACGATCGGGACGTTCCAGGTGCCTTCCCGAAGCATGTAGTGCGCCAACCAATCGTGTTGATTGTCTGCTGCTCTCAGCTCGACGTTTTGGAACTTATCGCAGAATGACTCATCTCTAAAAACTTCTTTGCCCGGAACGCGGCCAAGCTCCCACAAGACCTTAGTGAACCGAAATTGTTCGAAACCAAGAAATGCATAATCCTCCATGAAATCAGCATGGCGATGAAGCCATTCCTGCAGGACCTCCGCGGGCCATTGACGGAGAGCGCCCTCTTGCATCCGTGATACATATTCAGGAGCAGATTCAATCACGCGCCAATCCGAATCGCGATGTGGCTGGTAAGGCATTGTTGTTGGATACTTTTCATCGAGAGATGTCATATGAAATGGCTGCTGGAGTAAGAATGTGCTGCTCCGAGAGGAACCGTCGAGCCTGAGGCGGCGCTACACTCGATGATGTTATCAGGGTGTGATTTATGCCTCTTGCATTCGCCGCGCGCGTCATGGTTAGTAAAGAGGATCAGCAGGGTGAAGAGGCTAAGGCCAGGGCGAATCCGGCGCAGGCTGCCTCTGAAGGCAGCCTGCAACCGGCGGCTGTGTGTAAGAGTGGCGTTCATCGGCACCTCCAGCGGCCCGGATTGGGCCGCGATATGCCGTGAACGTAAGCTCGATCCGCGCCTCGCGTCCAATAACTTTTTGGGAGTTGGCTATAACTTTTTGGATTTTGAAGGAGTGATCCGTCTCGCACGACGGTGCGTAGACGTGAGGATCTCTAGGATAGGACTGGACAATATGGAATGGCGCGGTGCGACTCTTCGTTGAAAGCCCGACGTTCCGAAAGCAGTGCGACGATCGGGTGCCTCGTCCCACCGCAAGTCATCCCTAAATCCCCGCGGCTCGCAAAACGGTACTCGCATGAGTCGAGAGCATTTCTGTGACAGCCGACTCCGCGAGCGGCTTCGAGAACAGATAGCCCTGCGCCCGCATGCATCCCGCCTCTTGAATGGCTGCACTCTGCTCTTTCGTTTCGATTCCTTCTGCGATGAGTTCCAAATCCAGTGACTGAATCAACTTGACCAGTGCGGTTAAGAACTCTCTAGATTTCGGATCAAACGCAACGTCACGGACAAATCTCTGGTCGATTTTGATTAGGTCAACCGGCAATCGCTGTAGATATGCAAGTGAAGAGTGCCCGATACCGAAGTCATCAAGCGATACCCCGATGCCAAGGGCTCTCAACTCACTCAAGCGCTCGACCGCCGCTTCCCGTAACAGGACGCTCTCCGTTACTTCGATCGACAGGGAGCCGGGATCGAGGACAAACTCTTGCAGCAGATCTGCGACGTAGTTCACAAAATCGGCCGTGATCAATTGAGAGGCAGAGACATTGACGTGAATCTTCATCGGTAGACCAAAGAGATCTTTCCAGTGCTTGATTGTTCTCACCGCTTCTCGAAGGACCCATCGCCCAATTGGCACGATCAATCCGGTTTCTTCAGCCAATGGGATGAAATCAAGAGGGGAGATCGTCCCTTTCACAGGATGATGCCAACGTATCAATGCCTCGAATCCGTAGAGCACAGCCCCTGGAAGGTCCACGATTGGCTGGTACACCAACTTGAAGTCCCCTTTTTCGATTGCACGATATAGATCCTGTTCAATTTCGAGATTCTTAACTGCAGTGACTTGGAGGAGCTTGTCGAAGGCGACCGACTGATTTCGACCGCTTCGCTTTGCGAAGTGCATCGCTGTATCCGCTGCATCCAAGAGATTTTCCTCTGCACCATGCGAGGCATGGGCCACACCAATACTAGCCGTCATATGAAATGACTGGCCCATCACCTGAAACGGGATACAGAGCGCGCCGCTGATCCTTCGCGCGGTCTCGTCCACTGCTGACGAACTCATCCCCATGCACAGCGCGCCGAACTCATCCCCGCCGAGTCCTGCAATTAGCACATCGACCGTCGCGAATTCCGAAAGCCTTCGTGAGACTTGTAACAGTAAATCGTCACCGACCGAGCGTCCAAAAGCTTCATTGACCAGCTTAAAGCGATCGAGATTAATCAGAATCACTGCGGCCGGGTACAGATCTTTGCGCTCAGCCCAAACCCTCAGTTTCTCCTGAAACAGACGACGGTTTGGCAACTGGGTGAGGGGCGTCGAGGGTGTCCTTGACCGGTCAAATGCCGTCTCAGCCAGCGCCAGCAAATGGGTCGAGACTGTCCGCTTCAGGTTTCTTACCATCTCCAGATCGATTTCCCGCCATGGAAGCGAATGAAGGGCCACGCGAGTCTTCCAAATCTCGAATGACTTCCTCGGCGAGATCTTTCCAGTCTCAGTGTTGAACTCCGAAGGCTTGTCGGGATTGCCACCCCACTTCATCACGGTTTCAACTTCGGGACGGAACCACAAGATTCCCTCACCGGGATTTCTGAGAATCGACATATGCAATATCCCGCATGAAGTCTCGCGAAGGCGACCAAAGTCCGGGATTAGCGTCGGCAGGGAATCATGAGCGAAGATTTTGCCGTTATCAAGCTTGCGCAAACTTGCCTTTAGTTCCACGGCATCCTCGAATGGAGGAGTCTTACCAATGCACGCCATCTTCCCCCCGAAAGACAGGAGCGCACCGCTGGCCCCGACCAGGGAAAGCACCTGCGTCTCAGCCGCCGCCAGGCCGTCTGTCACCGTCCCAAACAGACTCAACGATGCGGCGATATCGTCGATCGCCAGCTCCTTTCGGCTCCTGTCACTGGACGCTTCCAGTTCGATATATTTCCGGATCAGGAACGACATGATTTGACTAATCAGATCGCAACTGCTGCGCAACGCCGGCGAAGGAAGCCTTGACTCACGATGGTGGCAGACCAGAAGACCCCACAGCCGATCGTCCGTCAGCAGCGAAAGAGTAAGAGTGGCACCCACCTTCATATTCCGGACGTACTCAATATGCACGGGGGATACACTTCTGAGGCCGCAGAATGTCATATCGAGCGGGACCGCATCAGTTCCGCCGGATACCATTTCTGAATCAGCCACTACGGGAACTGGTGTGCAATCCGCGTCCACCAACACCCGAATTCGTTGCAGGCTGTACAACCGCCTTGCCTGAGACGGTATGTCAGACTCTGGATAGTGAAGATCTAAATATGGTTCCAAGTCATCGATGAGGTCTTCAGCCACCACATGGCCGTGCCCATCGTTGTCGAATTTGTACACCATTACGCGATCGTAACCAGTCAGCGAACGCAGCTCGTAGGCGGCCGTCCTGAGAAGTTCATTCAACGAACCCGCCGAACGAATTGCGTCGATCGCCGTTCGCGCCTGTATCGGCAGCCGAGCCGCTTCCGTATCCTCAACTTCCCGCTCGATTTCGACGTACATCAGGTCGTTAAGGTGATGAACGGTGAAGTATTGGCCCGGGCCACTGTTAGAAGACAAGCAGATCGTCCTAGGCGGTTCAGCAATAACCTGGCCGGACTCATTGCGGCGTACGATCCTTTCGTACACAGCAGGACCCAGACAATCCAGTAAGGGCTTGCCCAGAACCGAAACAACCGGCCTGTCCAGGGCCGATTCCGTGTTGACGCTGGCATACACAACCCGCATGTCCCCGCGGCGTGCAACAATCAACACGCCATGCGGCTGGATCGATCCCGGAGTGTGAATCGGCTCTTTATCGCAGTCTGTTAGATCGCCGAGGTACTTCTCCCTGCCCGTCACGTTGGTTGGCAATTCTTTCATCAAGCCCTACTCTTCGTGAGCGGCGACATCCATGCGCCGATTGCGGCGAATGTCATCTTCGCGCCTGCAACGATCTCCGGAAATTCCGTAGGGCGAAGGGCAGAGAATTCATTGAGCGAGTCTTTGAAAGACGCCCATCGAAGCGACGTATCCGCTCCATAGCCGGTGAAAAAGGCGTCCGTGCCCTCTATCTCGCGTCCTAGCCGATTCGAGAGGTCTTTCAAGATGTAGCGTCCACCGAGCTTCGATCCCTCCAAGACATAGAGCGCCCCAAACGCCTGCCCAAGCGTTTCGACCATCGGAAGCGCCGCACGCGAAGCCAGCTCGATGCCATCGGGATCGTTCCCCATTGCTTTCAGATCTTTGAGGAGTGCCTCTGTGTGACCCAGTTGATCGATCCGGATGCCTGTCGCAGTCCATCCTGCAAAGCCGCTGAGGAGGTGCTCAAGGGGTTGATAAATCCCGAAGAATCTGATCAGCCAGCGGCGATAGTCCGCCATCGTCTGGATGGATCCGGGGAGCGCCATGGTCTGCTCAACCTCGCAATGCAGCTCCGCCGTAAACGACCTTACCGCATCCGCGCCCGAGACAAACTCCCGGGAGTGAAGGTCAAGCAAAGGCATCATCATGCCTAACTCCTTTAAAACCGATCACCGAGCAGTGGGTTGGGGCGATCAGGTCCTAAGTTTGCCATGGCACGAACTTCCAATCTGTTCAATTCTGGTCAACTTTCTCGAATCGATCCGCCCAGGCCAGGAAGGAAATTGCGAGCCATGCCAGACTAGCGATGATAATGTCGGCCGGGTCGGACTGACAATGCAGGAAGCGCCAAATCATTATTGTGAATCCAATTAGGCCCTGAGGCCCCATCGCCGCTCTTACTCCATCGATTCCTATAGCGGCTCCGGCTCTTGAAGTGCCATCGAAACCGGCGCGCTGTACTTGACACACTGGGCGGTCCAATGTGATCAGACAGCCGTTTCGGTCACTCTTAGGATCATGTTTAGGGAAGAAGTGGGAGAGTCGTTACAAAGGCGAGTCCGCTTCCTCTTGCGAGTGAGGTTACAACATGGAAACAGTCGTGATTGTTCTACTGGTGCTTTTTCTGCTCGGAGGCGGGGGGTGGGGATATTCGCGGTGGCGCCGCTAATGCGACTGCCGGACAGCGCCGACTTATCGCGGACCAGCGTCGGGTTCCTCATGCTCTCGATGAGTTTACGGCCAACGCGAGCATAGACAGGAGTGACCAGTCCCAACCAAAGACTCGACAGGTGCGGTGTCAGGACGGGCACTGGGATCATCCATCGCCGCAGTCCGCACTGCCGCGCGTACTCGTGCATGATTTCGCCATAGCTGACCTGGTCGGGACCGCCGATCTCATAGACCGCGGACTGTCCAAGAGGCAGGTCCAGAGCAGCCACAAGATAGGCGATTACATCTTCAATCGCAATCGGCTGAGCTTTAACCGCGACCCATCGCGGGCAGATCATGACCGGCAGCCGCTTGACCAGAGCACGAATCATTTCAAACGAGAGGCTTGGACAGCCGAGCGTCCGATTTCACAGCCTGCCAAAATACTCTGAAACTTCGCCGCCAAAATTCAACGAAGATTACAGATGGCCTGCCATAAATTGTTTCGATTGTCACTTCCGATAAATTCTGTTATCGGAAGTAAGGAAGCAACAACGCATGGGGAAGTGACTGACCGATCCGGTCCCGATACCAGGCCAGGGAAACTTGCCGGCATTGCCGCCGGTGATCGCCGGAGCATTCACTCCTGAGATCAAAGAGCGTGTCGAAAGCTTCTTCCATTCGGTTGCCGCCATCTTCGAAGCCTGGGTCAACCGGCGCAAATCCGATCACACGCGCCGGGCTTATCGCGGCGATGTGATGGCATTCGTCGAGTTCTGCAAGTTTGCCTGGCCCAGGGATTCCGCAAAGCTCCTGCGCGTCTCCATCCTCGATGTCCAGGCTTTCAAGGACCAAATGGGGAAGCACGGTGGGGCGCCAAAGACGATAAACAGGCGGATATCCTCACTTTCCTCTTTCTACAAGTTCCTGAGCGGAGCTGCAGCGGAGTTGAGACTCCCGATTACGGTCCCGAATCCGGCGCATGCGCAATTCATTGCGCGCGAGGCGTCCGACCCCGTCGAGGAAACCCGCGCCCTCTCCGAAACCCGCGCCCGGCAACTCATGGCGATGGTCACCGGCGAGTCATTGATTGAGCTGCGTGATAGAGCGATTCTGAAGTTCTACCTCTATACGGGCGCACGCATCGAAACCGGCTGCGCGCTCAACGTCTCCGATTTCCACCAGGACGGTGACGAGGCAACGCTGCGGTTCCACATTAAAGGCAACCGCACCAAGACGAAAGGCATTCACTTCGCCGCGGCCGACGCGATCGCCGAATACATCAAAGCGGCCGGCATCGAAAGCGGTCCCCTCTTCCGCCCCCGCCGTGCTCCTCGGAGTGACGAGCTTGTCGCGCGGCGGATGACGCAGCGCGCGATGTATAGCGTTTTGACGGGGTATCTGGAACGCCTGCCCGGCGCACTCCGGGAAAAGGTGCTTCCGACGGGGGAAAAGATTCAGGAATGTGTCTACTCGCCGCATTCCCTGCGGGCGACGACCGCAACACTCCTGCTCGACGCTGGAGAGCGCATTGAGTCCGTCCAGGAGCTGCTCGATCACAAGCACATCACCACCACCCAGATTTACGATAAGAGGCGGCGGAGTGTCAGGGATTCCGCGTCGCACAAGGTGCCGATTTGAAAACGGCGTGGCAGGTGACGGACCAACCGTGCCATTGGCCTGCCCAACCATAATGGCACAGGCACCCCGCTGTCGGGCCAACGATCCACAATGTCTAATGTTAATCGTCGCCGGGTGCTACAGTATCCGGTACATGACGGCGCGATGTTGATCGGGGTTGGGGGATCGCAATGCCAGAAGATCTTGCACATTTGGGTGTTGTTGCTGTCCAAGTGCTCTCGTCTGATAACCCGCATCTTCTAACCTCAAGAGAGGATCGGAACGGGCTCGCCGAAGAAGTTATCGAATTCTGGACCGTCCGCTGGCTTCCACCCATCGGGCAGAGCCGCACGGGCTTCGGCTCATCCGAGTCTACATTGATCCTGTTGTACCTCCTCGGATTCTCATTTCTGTCGCTGGCAAAGCCATTGTTCGAAGAAGCAGCCAAGGAGGCGGGTAAGGATCTCTGGAAGGGAATCAAAGCCCTTGTTTCGAAGCTTCACAAGCGCCAGAGCGCAAAGTCTTACAGACTCCAGTCGAATATCTACGTCATTTTCGAACTCTGTGATGACTTCGTTGCAATCCAGCTGTGGCTGTCTAGTGAGGACGACACTCCTGAAACAGAAATCGAAAAGGAGTTGCTCTCCCAACTATCCGAATTTGCCTCATCGTGGGAGGACATCCAAGAGACCATTAAGCGGTTCGAAGTAGGTGTTAATACGCCGGGGTCGTTAAGTGGATCCGACTGCCCGAGGATTCACGTAATTCACCGCTATATGCGCGGCGAAAAGACAATATGGACAATTTCAGGTGAGAGCAGCACTGCTTTCTTTAATCGCGTGCGTCCACAGCCCCCCCGTGGCTGGTAAACGATCTGCCAGCTCGAATCCGCTCCAAAGGATCGTCGCAGAGGATTTCAGAAATCGTGCGCTTCTAATGAGCTTCCTACGCGTCCGCTCAATGAAGAAGCCCGTTGACTGTGGGTACAATTGTGGCTATGATTCGACGTGGAATTCAGCTGGGACGAATCAAAGCGCGATTGGGTGTTGAAAGAGCGTGGGATTGATTTTCTCCGCGTGGCGTTCAGCTTTTTCGATGGCCGTCCCCTGCTGACCGTACCCGCGCCACGGGACGATGAAGAGCGATTCTTAAGCATTGGCCCCATGGAAGGGAAATGCTTCGCTGTCGTCTGGACGTGGCGGGACGGAGCGATACGAATTATCACAGCAAGGAGAGCGAGAGATGCCGAAGAAAAGCGATACCGTGCGTTATACGGCTAAACAGCTCAAAGCCAAGATTGAACGCGGAGAGGATCGCACGAAGTGGCGCAAAGCCAAAGCCACGACGGGCAAGAAACTCGAAGCGTCCATACGGAACGACGTGGATGACGTTCGGAGTGAACCCGACTGGACGAAGGCCATCATGGGAGTTCCCGCGCCCAAGGACCATATCAATATCCGTATCGACCACGACGTGCTGGAGTGGTTCAGAGCCAACGGCCGGGGATATCAGACTCTGATGAACAATGTGCTGCGCGCATTTGTGCAATCGCGCCGCGGTTCGTCGCCATCGAAGACTTAATCGGCGGAGAAATAGATATGGGGATGTACGATTACGTCGAATGCGCTGCCAGTCTTCCCGGCGGTTCTGCAATAGCAGGAAAGACATTTCAAACCAAGTCGCTTTATCGTGGGCTGGATCGTTTCAGCATCAGCGAAGAAGGACGGCTGATATACCGCTCTTTTCGTTATGAAAGCGAAGGTGGCGATGGCCCCCTACCCCTTATGAGAGCCATTCCTACCGGAGACATCGACCTGGACTTTCACGGAGATATTTTGCTCACCCCTGAAGACCGCGAGTTGAAGGAATATGTCGTGCGGTTCACGCACGGGCTCGTGGAGTGGGTTCGGCCCTATGAGGAGTTCTCGAAGGCGGAACAGATGCTGGTCTTACGAAGGAACCTGGGAGACTGACGCGCAATACCCCGCGCCGTGCTTCATCCCTACGTGATAAACCGGATTATCACGTACTGACGGGGGCGCGCGACGCACTCACTGAACCGCGAGAAGCTGGGGCTTGTGGTACTTCCTGCGCCGGTTATCAAAGGCGGGATACGTTCCCTCTAGGACATTCACGGCCGTCGTGTTGATAGGATGATCCTCGATTGCGCCGCATTCATAGGTAACCTTATTGCCATTGGTTTTATCGATGTAACAACAGATGACCTGATCGGCGTCGCATACCACCGCGAGGTTCGGGTTGTGTGTCACTATCACCACTTGACGTTTTGCCCTCGCCTGCCGGATACAGTCAACCAGCAATTTGACAACGGACTCGTTGTCTAAGTTCTGCTCCGGCTGATCAATGATGATTGGAATTTCCTCTGGATCGAGCAGCAGATAGAAAACCAAAAGCAGAGCGCCCTTTTCCCCAGGCGAAAGCTGAGAAATGTCCTTTTCTCCGAGTTTCAGAGCATAACGCGGCTCCAGATATTTGAGGCCGAAGAGAAAGTCATAAAGGTCCTCAATTTTCTTGGTGCCTTTGAGCTGAGACTGGATGGTAACCGACTCTTTCTCTTTGCCACGATCAACCGAGGTCAGCGCGTTCATCACATCGTCGAGAAAAGCAACCACGTCGTCTGTGACGTTGAAATCTCGCTCCGTAAGCAATTTCTGGATAGTTTTGGCGCTTTCCTCGTCTCCGTAGAAGCTGCCGATCTTGTGCTTGTGAATGTATTCCAGAAAATCGTCCTCAAAACGAGCCGGAGAAAGAAAGGCATCGAAATCCAGATGCAACGGTTCCTTCGTGAATGCTGAGCTGGCTGCCGCCATTTGTTGCACAGGCTTGTAAAGTTCCTGATAGACTGCGCGAATCTTGAGCAGCTCGCCGTGGATATCGCGCACGAGTTGTTTGCGCTGATCTTTGTAGCCGCTGAGTGCGGCCGGAAGTGTTTCTTCAGCAGTCTTGATACGCGCCTTAATATATTCGATTGTGTCTGGCTTATCGGCATTCCCGACGATCAACGCTCTCCGGTTCTGCCATTGATCAAGAGCCGCGAGATAAGTTTGATATTCTCTTTGTCTCGTTCCCAATTCAGTATGAAGACGGGCGATCGTTTGCTCAACCTCTTCGATCTGGCTTTCTAGCCCCTTTGCCTTGTCCTTGCCGTTCACTAGGGCTGCAATTTCCGCCAGCCGATTACCTGCTTCCTCGATGGCATGAGTGACGGGCACGCGTTCGACCGAAACCCTTACGATGTCGCTGAGCTTTAGGCCAGCCTCGATAAATTCCGCTTCGACCTGCTCGACAAATTCCTGATAAGACGCCTCGAAATTGTCCAGGTGGCCGCTGAGACGATCCAGCAGAGCCGTCCTCGCAACCAACGAGGTGCGTTCCGTGCGAAGTGGGGTAAGCGTGGCGGTCAGATTCGCCAATTGAACGTGCGCCACGCTTAGTTCTTCCGTCGCCTTTATTTCGGCGGGAGTCTGCGCGTCATCGGTTGGCTGCAACACTTCTGAGGGCTTTGTCTTATCGTGCGCCTCCAGTTCTTCCTGTTTGAGGCTCAGGGCCGTCTGATGCGACTTGATCGTATCTGCACTGAGGTCTTTTTCTGCCTTCAAAATCTCGCCATTCAAACTATGTAGCTTGATATGCAGTTGTGAGATGGCTCTGCGATGCGCTCCCACGGTGTAATCAATCAGATCATCGAGGCTGGCTTTCTGCAGCTGCTTATCCTCGGGAACATGGGAAAATATGACCTTCTTCAGCTCGCGCTCGAAGTTTCCGCCGCCGGTTTCGATCTCATTGCACAAATTCTCTATGAATTGCTGCGGTAGATATCGCACGCGCTCGGGCTGGTCGGTATCGGGATCTTTATCAAGCGTCACTGTAACGGGCTTTTCATCTGCCCAGGTAAGCCTGGCTGCAAAATGCTTTGCGATATTGCCCCCCTTGCGGAATCGCTTCGGCGTCAGAAATTCGAGGTCGGGACAATGAGTGTTTCCTGCGAGGGCAAGTATGTCAGCCAATGCGCTTTTGCCTGTGCCCTTATTACCGATAATGGCAATGAGGCCGGGGTTGAGAGGAATGTCTGTGCCGGCAAACCAGTGATCGGAGAGGGTAGAATCGGTCGACTTCGCAATCTGGAGGCGCTTCATGTACCTGGTGGGATTCTGCGAGATATGCTCCTGTTTGGGTGGCGTAGCACCGATGAAGCATCGTAGCGCAGGTTCATGGCAGACCTGCTGCAGTCCGGAAAAAGTAGGTTGTGCTTTCAGCCAAGTAATGCGATTGCTGGGATAGACGCCGTATTTCTCGAAGGAATGCGCATCGCTTCCACTGACAGCGGGCTTCGGGAAGCCCCCCAGATTTTCGATGAATTCCTGACCTACGTGCGGCTTGTCCGGTATGCCGTGACCTAAGAAGAGATCAACGTTTGTTTGGTTGCGCGTTTCAAAAATATCCGCCAGCTTCATCAGATACGAGTCAGAGTAAGGATGCCTTTTCCAGTCAAGAGCTTCCAATCCATCGCTCGTATCGTAGGGCTGAATTAGCAGACAAGAATCATCTCCGACTATTTTCATTGCCTGTTCGAGGGACTCGCGTGTAATTACTGCAGTTGCCATGCCGAGTTGAAGCATTTTTTTGTCATCGGCCTTGTCTTCAGGCGAGCAGTTATGTTGCCGTAGTTTTCCGAGATCATAGCTCTTTCCGAGATCGATGAAGTTTTGCCGCGACGGCGGCATTCCCGTCGATGCTCCCATGCGAAGGCAGGCCAGAAAATGCGCCAACCGCTCGGGAAGAACTGCGTCGTCGAATAACACGTGGGTATTCAGCCGGAAGTCGGTTGGAGCCTCCAGGCGCAACTCTATTCCTGGGAACAGACACTTTTTCAGCGCGGTCGGATTTCGCGAGAGGTACTCGCGGACGGCAAGATAGCCGTCGAAAAGCCAGTAGTCCATGATGCAGAAAGCGTCGATGTCGAGAGAATTTATCTTCTCGACGATGGCTTTGCATGTGATTTCGCGTTCGGCGTTGGATTGCTGCTGAAGTCGCTTCCCAGACCAGTGAAACGAGGCAGGAGTATGGATGTGCAAATCCCATTTACGCCAGATCGAGCCTATTGAATTCATGGCAGTATGCTCTATACATCCTAGAAAGGATTCTAGACCCACGGACTGCGCAACTTATCGGGGAAACCGGCGAAAGTACAGCGCATGTTCGTCCCTACCTTAACCGCCCCAGCCCAACATATTCATTATGAGGGGCAATGTAGTTGGAAACTGCTGGTGAGCCTTGGTTACAAGAGCGCAATTACCACGCCATTGCTCGCCGCCATCGAACAGGGCGGGAGTTCGCTTTTTCATCTGGCAGTACGAAATATCGGGCATTTCCGGCCATGAGGGTTATCAATGGCCGGATTTGGAGTCACTTTATTTCGTCTTTCTACACTTCTGCGAAATCTTTCGGCCCTACTTTGTCCCTGGTAGCAAGAATGTTGGTTTACCCCAAAGACGTAAAGTAGATCGACCTTTGTGCTGACACACTCGGCGAGACTCCTACAATGTATCCAATAAAAGAAAGCCCTAAGCATGAAGATGAGCGCGACGAGCATCCGACTGTCTGCAAGTGATTTGAGCAATCACCTTGCTTGTCGTCACCTGACCGTTCTGGACCTGGACGTGGCGGCCGGGGAACGCCCCGCCCCTGCCTGGAATTCCCCAGATGCACAAATCCTGCGGGAGCGCGGTATCGCTCACGAAAACGCCTATGTCGAGCATCTGAGGACGAGCGGCCTTACTGTCGTCAGTTTCAGGAATTTTGGCAGTGATGAGCAGGCCGTTGCTGAAACGCTTCTGACCATGCAAGCAGGCGTGGATATCATCGTCCAGGCCGCATTCGGCGATGGCAATTGGTTTGGCCGGGCAGATGTCTTGCGTAAGGTGCCGCGCGCGAGCGGGCTCGGTGACTGGTCGTACGAGGCCTACGATTGCAAGCTCGCCCGTGAAACCAAAGCGGCCACGATTCTTCAGCTGTCTCTCTACTCTCACCTGTTGGAAGCCACGCAGGGGGCGCTTCCTGAATTCATGTATGTGGTTCCGCCCGGTGAGACCTTCGAACCCGAAACATACCGGGTTCTGGATTACGCCGCCTACTACCGATATGTGAAGTCTCGGCTGCAAACGGTCGTCACTGCGGATAACGGCTCAACTGAAACATACCCCGAACCGACCCCGCACTGCGAGGTGTGCAGATGGCAGCAGGAATGCGATCAGGAGCGGCGAAACGATGATCACCTGTCGCTCGTCGCAGGAATCAGCAGGTTGCAGCGTAAACAGCTTGGCATCTGGGATACCAACACAGTCGCGGCCCTGGCGGGATTTCCGGTCCCCATCACGTATCGTCCCGATCACGGCTCTCGCGAAGGTTATGTCCGCGTCCGCGAGCAAGCGCGCGTCCAGGTGGCGGGCCGCGAGTTGGGACGCGCCGTGCATGAAGTGCTGCAGGTGACCGACGAGCACGGACTCAATCTCCTACCCGAGCCTTCGCCCGGAGACGTCTTCTTCGACCTGGAGGGAGATCCTTTTGTCGGGCTAACCGGCAGAGAGTACCTGTTCGGCATGGTCTTAGCGGACGCAGACGAGCCCAGATACGAATGCCGATGGGCACTGAGCGCGTCCGAGGAGAAGGAGGCGTTCACATGGTTCGTGGATTTGGTCGTTGCGAGGTGGGCAGAGTACCCGTCCATGCATATTTACCATTTCGCGCCTTACGAGCCGTCCGCTTTGAAACGGCTGATGGGACGATATGGCCTCCACGAAGATGAAATCGACCGGATGCTGCGGGCAAAACTGTTCATTGATTTGCACACGGTGATCAAGCGGTCAGTCCGGGCCAGCGTCGAACAATATTCCCTCAAGGCACTGGAGCTGTTTCACGGCTTCGCGCGGAGAATTCCCCTCGAAGAGGCCGGCCGGGCGATGCGGGCCATGCAGCATGCCCTTGAAATTGAGCGCGCGCCGCAGGTAAGCGATGCCGTGAGACAGGCGATTGCCCTTTACAACGGCGACGACTGCTTCTCCACCCGTTCCTTGCGTGACTGGCTGGAACGCGAGCGACTTCAATTGGAGAATGCAGGGCACCGCCTGGCGCGTCCGGTTCCGTCGGATGGAGCGGCAGCGGAGGCGGTGAGTGAGCGCCAGCAACGAAGCGCGATGCTTGGCGAAGCCCTGACCCGGAATATCCCGGCAGAGCTGGAGCTGCGCACCGATGAGCAGGCGGCATCCTGGGTTCTTGCCAATCTGCTGGACTGGCACCGCCGCGAAGCAAAGGCCGAATGGTGGGACTATTTCAGGTTGAAGGACCTGACCGACGAAGACCTCCTGGATGAGCGATCGGCGATCGCAGGGCTCAGGTTCGTTTCCACGCTCGAAGTGGTGCGTAAGATTCCGAGGGATCGTTATTCCTTCGATAAGCAGGAGACGGATGTCAGGGCGGGCGATACCGTCTGCCAGCGCGGCGAAAAGATCGGCGAAGTCGTTGCCATTGACGTCGTCGCACGCACCGTAGATATCAAGAAGACGAAGAAGACTGCGGACGTGCACCCGAGTGCCGTGTTCGTCGATAAGACTGGCCCGAATACCGACGTGTTGGCTGACTCTCTTTACCGGTTGGGTTCCTGGGTCGAGTTTAACGGTGTCGATGCGGCCGGGCCCTACAGGGCGGCGCGGGATCTGCTGCTGCGCAGGCCCCCGTGGCTCGGTGGCAGCGGTTCAACGCTCCTGCAAGCGGGCGAATCGACGGTGGGTGCTGCCAAGCGGATCGCAGGCCTTCTGAATGATTCGGTGCTTGCTATCCAGGGGCCTCCTGGTGCCGGGAAGACTTTCGCCGGCGCACGCATGATTTGTGAACTGATAGGGCAAGGCAAGAAAGTCGGCATAAGCGCCGTGAGCCACAAGGTGATTCGCAACCTCCTCGATGAGGTTGTCTCCGCGGCCCAGAAGAGCGGCATTGCGGACATACGGTGCATTCAGAGAGTGAGAGAGATGCCCGAGGAGAATGCGGCCGGCATCACCTTCGCCACCGACAACGCGGCGCCGCTTGTAGCACTCCTCTCCGGCGCTCAGGTGGTTGCGGGTACAGCCTGGCTGTGGGCATGCGAGGATTATTTCGAGGCGGTGGACGTACTTTTCGTGGATGAGGCCGGGCAGATGTCCCTCGCAAACGTATTGGCGATAGCACAGGCCGCGAAGAGCCTGGTGTTGCTTGGTGATCCCCAGCAGCTCGACCAGCCCCAAAAGGGCAGCCATCCCGACGGGGCAGAAGTGTCGGCGCTTGAGCACCTGCTCGATGGAGCCAGAACGATTCCGCCAGACAAGGGTCTCTTCCTAGAGCGAACATGGCGGCTGCATCCGGCCATTTGCAAGTTCACGTCCGAGGTCTTTTATGAAGGGCGTCTAAACTCCCGAGACGGGCTGGAGCGACAGAGTGTGGAGGGGCACTCGTGGCTCAACAGCTCCAATCTCTGGTTCGTCGCCGTTGAGCACGAAGGCAACCAGAACTCTTCGTCCGAGGAGGTGGAGTGCATCGCACAGCTCGTCGAATCGCTTCTTAGGCCCGGGGTGAACTGGATTGATGACCAGGGGCAGACCCGCGCATTGCAAATGGACGATATTCTCATCGTGGCTCCCTACAATGCGCAGGTTTCGGATCTCATGACGCGGATACCACGAGCCAGAATCGGTACGGTAGATAAATTCCAGGGTCAGCAGGCGCCGGTGGTGATCTATTCGCTCACGACCTCATCCCCGGAGGACGCGCCGCGTGGAATGGAATTCCTCTACAGCCTAAATCGCCTCAACGTTGCGACTTCTCGGGCGCAGGCGATGGTGATCATTGTCGGAAACCCTCTCCTGCTGGAGCCGGAATGTCACAGCCCGAGGCAAATGCAACTGGCAAATGCACTCTGTCGCTATGTCGAATTGGCGCAGGTCGTTAGACACGAGGCCGACGGCTAAATGAAGGATTATCTTCATCTCGGTCAAGGAATGGATGCCACTGCGAAGAAAGAGTTGGAGCGCAGATATGAGGAGGCCGGAAAGGTTTCGCGCGACAAATGCGGTCTGCCAATGAATTGATTAAGAACCTACGCGCAAATTGAATGTTTTCGACGTTAGCGTAGGATTTATAACATCCTCTGCGATGACCCCTAACTGACGGCGCCCGACGTTTCTGAGTCCGGAGACTGTAATAAGAAAAATTCCTGGTTATCTTTCGCGCCAAAATCAATGAGCATTCCGATTTGGACGCCAGGACCGCCGTCAATCCTCTGCACTTTAACGTGGTTTTGTTCGATTTCCTTAATTAGGCCGCCCTTGAAGGGACGGCTAGAATCCGCCGTTTTCGCGATAAGCAGGTCACCGACCGCTACTTGGCCCGTTGGCAGATTGACGCACACTATACGGTGATCGTGCACTAGGAGTGCCGGGCCCAGTGCCTGAGCCTTCTTGAGCATGAAAGGCAATGAGCGCTCATATACTACCTGTGCGAGCGCGCTTGCATAAGCTTCTATGAAGGTCACGTAGCTCCGAAGTAAGTCTCGCGAGAGAATATTGTCCACTGGAGTGCCGTGGGCCACGTCATTTCTACGGTTGGCAAGGTCATTCAGTCGGGCAAATACTACATCGTCCCCTCCGGCCAAGTATGTTTTCGTGTCTCGTTCCGGGTCCTCTTCCTTCAGGAACGAACTGAAAGGCTCTGACTGTCGGATGGGCTGACCTATGTCCGGAATTCCACACTGGAGAAAAGTGGTAGTGACGACAGGCTGACGAAAGTTCGCGCTGTGTTGGGCGAATGCTTGATAATTTAATTGGTATCTCTCCGGGGAACTTAAGCATGAATGCAGCCGAGCAATAATATCACTCACTCGAACAGAACCAGCATATCTCTGGTGATCGGCCTTACGCATAAGCTCAAGCGAAAGTCCCAAGTGGTTAGCCTGTATTGCAGACGGCAGATCGGTGAATATTGGAGAGTGGCTGGACACGAGCGCGAGGTATTCGCCGATTAAATCCTCGATGAATCTTTCCAAGTAGCCATATAACGAGATGATGATGGTGTTGTAATCGTACCTGGCTTTGTTGTTCTTTGCGCGGAAGTGATCTTGAAGCTCTTTCACTGCCTGCTTAGCTTCTCCGCACGCGTCGGCTTCGAGCGTGAGCATACAGTCCTGCTTGTCGAGCCCGTCAAGATAGTGACGAAGCAGGGCCAGGCCTTCCTTCAATCTGTCAATGCACGCCCACATAATTAGCTTTGCGCAGGAAGAAATGAATCGAGTAATGCGATCACTGCGTCGTTTCTGCCGCTCATGTCAGCGCGATTGACCTTCCTGCCCTCGAAAATCCCGTAGTTGGTTTGGTAGAACGCGGGCAACGCAGCGCGGATTTCATTCGCCTTAAGCAGGAGTTCTGTTTTGCGCTCCAGTCGTTGACTGAATGCGTACATAATAGGTTCATAAACGACCTTTGTTGGCCGATCGAACCAATTCCACCCGCTCTTTCGTTGACGGTAGAGGTGAAATGCATCCTCTCCCAGAACTTCAAAGACGAATTTCACCGTTTCTTGGAACAGCTCCTTGTATTTCTCAATCAACTCCGAGGAGAAACTATTGCCTTTGCGTAGGAACTCGTCGAGGTAAACGTTGAGAGCTGTCTGGTCGTGGAGAAGTCGCTGCCGGTAGGCAAAAAAACGCAAGACCAGTTCTACGTCATCCATTTTCCTGAAGGTTTCATCTTCGAGTAGCTCGTCGGAGAATACGCCCGTCTCCAGTTCAATGGCGGTAGGTTCTGGAATGTCCCACATACGGCAGAGATAGGGATTGCGCGCCAGCTCGATGCAGAGCTTATTAAGTGGTCCGTCGTAAATAGCATTGCGAGATTCTTGAGGCTCAAGCTTGACGCCTCCGCTGTTAATCCGTTCAAACACTAACTGCTTAAGACGTTGCGCCTCATGAAGATCTTTAGCTGTTTCTTGCAGCAATATGATAGATGAGAGATAGCGACGATCAATCCCTTTTTGCACTTGATCTGGAAGCTCAGAATACCGCAAACCGTTAAGCTCTCGCCACTCTTCCAAGCCGGTCAGAGGAAATTTGTTTTTGTAGAATTCATGGATGGCTGTCATTCTTTGTAAGCCATCCATAACTTCGTAGCGAGAATATTCCACCTCATAGAGGAATATGGGCGGAATCGGGACGTTCATGATGAACGATTCGATCAACCGACTCTGCTTTTGCCGGTTCCATCTATGTCGCCGCTGAAAATCAGGATTTAGGACATAGGATTTGCCATCCTCATACATTCCAACTACGCTCGGCAGCGGGTAACGCGCTTGCTCGGTGATAATGCGCACTTCACCTTTAACGTATTTGGCGTTTATCGAGCTTCTATCATGTGAAACGACAGGACTCCCCGCTCCGAAGTCCAACGAAAGCTGCTCACCCTCATAGAGTCCGGTCATGGAATAGATTGTCATATCCTGTTACCTAACTTTCTCATGGCTGGCTTATCATACCGTCGGTCATTTGTCTCTCGCCCCGGTTTTCAGCGCCCGTCAGGCCAATGCGGGGTGCAGCAGGGAATCGGCAGAGGCACTTATAATACACAGCCCGACCACCTATCGGACCGCTGTGGAGCGGGATGGTATTGGGTGAGACGCAACGCCTTTAGCGAGCACCTAAGGGATTAATCCCTGGGTCGGCAAACATTGGTAGAGGATCAGGTTCTGAAAGGCTAACAACCCTTTGCCCGATCTTTTCTCCTAAATGGCGACGTACCTCCTTAAGCATGGTTTTGAACTGCTCAAACGAGAGATTTTCTGCGGAAGCAGAGATGAGCGTTTGCGAAGCGGCGATTACGAAGCGATCCGCATTCGAAATGTGCATTCCGGCAACCGATAGCGTCTTAGCAAGATGCAATGTCGTGTTGAGAATGTCGCCGAGATCATGTTCCCGCGCCCTCCTCTCAGTGGCTTTGCAGCAGACCAGGATTGCATCAAGGCTAATCGGGTCTTTCGCGGCGTTCTTGGGGCTGGAGCCTCGCAGCTCGGCGTGAACGGGGTGCGCAGCCACAACTTGAAGGCCAGCACCGGTCACAGCCTCATAGATAGCTGCCCACCCTTCCTCACGTGAATGATGAAAGCTAAAGGCGAGGACGCCCTCATCCTTCAGTACACGGCGGCATTCAGTGAAGACATAGCAAAGCTGGCGGGCGAAGGTGCGCGGATCTTTATGTTGCACTTCACCAGCATCGGAGGAATCATGCCGGTCAAACCATGTGTAACGTTTCTTGAGTGCCGGGGAAAGCCATGCAAAAAAGAAATCGCTGAGTTCGCTGTAATGCACAAAATCAAAATATGGCGGATCGGTGACAACCGCATCCACGGACGCATCCGGTATCGGGAGACGCGAACTGTCGCCGCTCAGAATGAGCGCACCTTGCGTGACCGCGCTCAATTCATCCCACGTCGTTACGTGTGGGACATGAATCGGATCGCTGCAGGTGATCTTGCTGGCCTTGTTGGAATTACCAAACAACGACTGATCCATAGCGATTTCAAACGGCGCATCAAGATAGCGCTTCGCGCGGATAAGGCGGGATTCAAACAGTGAGAGGAACGTGCCGCTACTTTTTTCTGTCCCCCACACCGAATTCTCAAGCGGCGTGCGCTCCGGCTTGAGAATGTGGTTGGAGAACATGTGGCGGACGGCTCCCGTCCCCTCCCCTTTGAAGCTGCAAAACAGGTTGTTGAATTCGAGATTGCTGGAAAAAAGACAAAGCAGCTGCTCCTGGATCGCCGTGTTTTCGAGGCGAAGAATCTCTTTTAGCAAAAGCCCGTGGCACAGGAGCTGGCGCGCATTGAAGAAATCTCGCCAGTGAAGATAGTTGTAGCCGCGTGCCTGGTCGGTGTTGTGTCCGGGCCGCACGGCAAGCGTGGGCAACGGAAGCTGCTCAGTTGCCAGACGTGTTTCCGCCTCCCGGTAAAGCGCCTCGTCTTCGGGACCGGCCTTCAGGTAGATTTTCTCTCCGGTAGGTCTGAGGGCCATCATCGCGTACATGCGATGTCCCAAGGGGGAACCGTCTTTCGGAAGGAGATCTTTAATTCGGTATTTGCCGGTCGGCGTCGTCACCTGCTGGCCGCGCGCTTTGCCCTCTTGAGGGTTAAATGTGGTTTTGCACTGCGGGCAATCAAGCTTGGTGGCGTCATAGCGACCTTCGATCACTTCCCAGCATTTCGGGCAAACGATTTGCGCCCTGGGCTTTTTCTTCGGATAAGCATCCTGCGAAAAGACGTACTTATCGAAGAGGGGGACGGTTTCACCGTCCGGGGTCGCGACCAGCTTCACCCAAAAGAAATACAACACCGGAATCATCTCGCCGTTCTGCAGGTCTTTGGTCTGGTAATAGCGGCGTATTTCCGGCGCGACCCTACGCTCCAAGTGAGCAAATGCCGCGCGGAGGTCGTCTTCCGGTACACGGGCAAGCGCCTGGCGCACGAGAAACGTGCTCACGGGGTTGATGTCGCATCCTACGGCCTTGGCTCCGAGTTTGAGCGCCTCGCCGAGTGTCGTTCCGCTGCCCATGAACGGATCAAGCACGACTTTACCTGTGAGATGGTGGCGTTTGTAGAACGCCTCCCAAACGGGCGTATTTTTCGGGCTGAGGGCCGCGAGCGTGATGGCGCGAAACACCGATCCGAGCCGTGTCGCCCACCATTTGTGAATGTGGTAGAGGGGGCGGTTTACTTCCTTGCGCCAGCTCTCATGCTCTGCCACCTGGCTTACTTCCACAATCGGGAATCCGTGCTCCAGCGCGGTACCCTGTTGCTCCAGTGAGGCGATTTTGAGGGGGCTGCTCATTCCTCTTCCATCTCCTTGACGGTTTCGAGGATTTCAGCGCGCGAGAGCATGGAAACTGGCTTGCCTGCTTGGGATTTGAGCCGGTACGCGGTAAAGCGGTGCTCGGTACCTTTGCGGGGATTCGGAATCTTCTCGGCCTTAAGCGCATTGGTACGCAGATCGAAGCTGTAGCCGACAACCAGCATGTCGGCCTCGATGCGCGTGAGCTGGCCTACCACCTCAAAACGGTCATCCGGGGCAAACGCTGCCGGAACGATCAGCGTCATGAGGCCGGTAGTGCCCTCGGTGAGCGCAAAAGGGGTGGGCGCGACGTACATCTTGCGGTCGCGGATCATGATGTCGCCGTAGGTGCCGAAACCTTTTACGCTACGGTTCTTGTGGACATATTCATGGTCGGCATTTAGAAAATCGCCGTGGCAGATAACGAGATCGACAACGGGATACTGCCTGCGACCGTTGCCCTGATCCTCGTAAGGCGACAGATCCGCTGGGTAGCGACCAAACACGTAGAAAATCTGCCGTCCGTTGTGATAGCCGGTCGGCACCTGGCTATTGGAGTCGTAATCGCGTTCCCGTCCCGGCCATGCCAGGCCCTTGATTTCATAACCTTCGGTGTATTCGACGAGGCAAAAATCCGGGTACGTGTTTCGCCCTGAGCCTTCGTAATGAATCCCGAGCTTCTCAATGCGCTTCTGAAACCAGTTCTGGAAGTGAAATTCCTTGTCCTTGGCGCTCACGGACTCAACGAGATCACCGGCTTGTACGGCGAGGGCGCACTGCTCGAAAACATCAAAACACGTAGTGGATGGGTTTGCCTTCATCTGTTTTCAAGTTTCTCACTTTAAGCCTCGTCGGGACACTAGCAGAGGAGATTACGGCTGTCAGTGGAAAACTCGGGTGTAATTTCGGTGCCGTAATCCGTTTTTGCGTGAGTCAGCCCCTGCCCCGCTTCAGTGCATTGCGCTCCACTGCCGCCGGCGGCATTCTGGGCAGTGATGAGGGGATAACCTTCATCTCCCGTCTGTACGCGCTCGCGGGCCTTCTCGCTGACCTCGGGGAAGTTTGATTGCCGTCTCCTCGATTCGTTTAGCTCTTGCGTCATTAGCCTTTGCTCTCTTGTGGGCAGGCCAATGACGCAAGGGGTGAAATGGCGATGGCGCCGCTTTTGTAAACATGCAACCGGCGCATGACTCGAATCAACTAATGGACGCGATTACAGAGTGCCGCCATCAAACCGGAAATGATACCAAACGGGCGGATCAAGTGTTCATCTGCAGCTCCCCCCCCGCCGTGTTTCATTGAGATGGTCAAGGAAGAATCTTTTCTTCCTTGGGAAGCGAGAGCCCTCGATGGGCTTGAGCTTCCGGTTTGGTGGGATTGAGGTAGGAATCCAGTGATTTTGAGAATTGTGCGCTGTTTAAATTCAATTTCTCTTAAGTTCTAATTTCATTGGTAGAAAAAAATTTGCGCGTCAATCGGTTAGCGGGGCTGTTTCCTACCAAACGGGCGCATTTTCCCTACCAAGCGGGCAGACGATTGCTACCAAACGGGCGAAGGTCTCCTACTAAAAGGGCGGCTTTCTGAGGCGCTTAACGGGACCTGCCCGCGGTTCACTACCAAAGGGGCGACATTCGCATTGGGAGCGTTTAAAGACGCGCGGTTTTGCTGATGATCGCTTTGCCGGTAGGCCGTGTATGCTTTATCTCCTACCAAAGGGGCAACAGATTGAATCGGTCTCCTACCAAACGGGCGGTTGTCCATAGAGGCGGAAACTCTCCTACCAAACGGGCAGCAATCTCCTTCCCTACTTGACTTCAAGTAGGGGTAGTGTATTTCTGCGCGATGGCAATTGTGAGTCGCACAGCAGAGCAGAAGACTAATCATCTGGGATTTCCGAAACCCGGAGAGCTTATTGAGATGACTGGTACCCATGTGCTTGAAGCAAGCGACCGTGCGATCCTCAACCTCCTTTACCAGCACGCGCATGATAGTGGCAAGCTTCTTGAGGAAAATGCGGAGTGGGAAATTCCTTTATCTACCATAAGGCAGGCATTCTCGAAGCACGAAAGCTCAGATCGGTTGCGAGATAGCCTGAGCAGACTCATGTCTGTAAAAGTGAACGTCGCGTATGTCGCCGAGAGTCGAGAGGGTGTCGAGAGTCCAGAACAGCGTGTCGTGATCACGGGACTGTTCGATTTCTTTGATGTGTCAGCCAAGGAGTTGGCTAAGCGAGCCACGCTGCGCTACGGTCTGCCGCGAAAGCTTGCACCAATATTGGAAAGTTCCGGGCGATGGGGACGAATCAAGGCAGAGATTGTTTGTTCCATGACGAGCAAGTATGCGATCGCTCTGTATGAGCTCATTCAGCTGAGGGCGAACATGGAAAGGAGCATTGAGACGTTCTCGATTGACAGATTCCGCGAACTGCTCGGCGTTCCCCCTGGCACATATTCGCGCGGCGACAATTTCCAGCGCAAGGTGCTTGATCCTGCCGTTCTTGAGGTGAATGGTTTGTCAGATATGAGCCTACAGATCGAGCCGGAGCGCATCCATTCGCGAGCGCCGGTTCGCGCCGTGACGCTGGCATGGTGGCGCAAATCGGGAGACGACTTTCGATCAGCTATGCAGGAACGCAATCGCAGCAAAATCGGACGCATGGCAAGGCTGCGCGGACAAGTCGAGAGCGCAGAGGTGGTCCCCCCCACCCCACCCGTAGCAGACAAAATTAGGGCGACGGCGGACGCGATGCGAAAAGCGGGAGCGCCGGAGAGTGATATAGCGGAGTTCTTGCACACTCAAAGCACGCAGACCGTCTAGCGGCGTCGAGCTTAAATCGCCGATTCGAGTTCAGACGACGGGTCCTGAATCGACGCGGCGATGGGAGGTTGGCCGTACTTCTCAAAAAGAAGATTCAATGCCTCGGCGACAAGAGCTGCCTGTGAGGTGTCTTGGTCGATGGACATCCGCGCGAGCTGTTTTCGCACCGCCGGGTCCACCCAATGAGTAAGAGCCACTTTTCCCCTTCGGCTTGGTTGTTGTGGAACTCGGGTAACTGACGGAGGGGGCTCGACCGCGACGGGCGATGCCGAGGACGCCGGTTTTGAAGGGGGATGGCGCTTGACGGCATCGCGTTCATCCATGGAGCGAAATCCCGCCAGAAAATCGACAGACTTTTTGCTCTTGGTCACGCGGCCTCCTGCTTGCTAGATGGCAAGCCAACAAGATTACTTGCCCACAGGAAAAGCTCTTTCACCTCTTGGGCGGCCCTCCCCTCCGGCTCGAATTCCTGCGCCGTCTGACCCGAAATAAGGCAGCGGTTGTAAGCGACACGATCCCCTAAGCGCACGGGTGAAACGTCGAGTCTAAATTGCTCGCTGATGGCGCGTGCGGCTTCGTCGGCCACGGTGGTGTGGGGCGACACTCCGTTAAGCACAGCGTACGTGGGCTTCTTGGCATGCTCCAGGAGACTGGCTGTTTTGCGCAGTGCCCGGAGATCCATGATGGAGGGTTGGCATGGTACGAGGATGAGATCGGCGGCTCTGCTGGCGTCGAGGGCGGTTCCCTCACTGTGCGGGGCGGTATCGAGTATCAGCACGTCTGTACCAATGCTTTTTGAGGTTTCGATGACTTTGGCCAGCCTCGCAGGGGGAACCGCCATTACGGGCGGAGTCTCTGCGGAGCGCGAGTCCTTCCACTCGGCGGCGGATGCCTGGGGGTCCAGATCCAACAGAAGTGTGTTGTAGCCGGCCGTCACAAACGCCGTCGCCAAGTGAATAGCGAGCGTTGTTTTGCCTACCCCACCCTTCTGGCTAATGAGCGCGATGATACGCATGTCTGGCGATGTCCCCCTGGCACACCACATATCACAATTGCCGATTTTTGCAATCATTATTACTAGTAAGCTTGATGGCTATTAATGAAGTTGGCTAGTAACCAAAATCACTTACTGGCTTGATTACTGTTCGCAATGATGCATTGATGCCATGTAATCTTACAATCATCCTGTAAAGCTGCCTTACCAGATTGCATACTAGCAATGAAGTATGTATGTCCTCTTGTTTGCATGTTGGCTTGTTTACTGGTTAAGTTGTTGGGATTGGTGCAAGGGCCATTTACTAGCGCGAGCCTGATATGCGAAGCCGGATCGCTGCCAAGGCATATTGATTGCAAGCAAACTTGTTGCCTTGTTGACGTGTTGTCCTGGGCGCGAGTCCGCGCCGACGCGAAAGACAAGGGCACATTCCCTCCCACAATTCCGCTGTCTTCTTGACGTGAAGGGGAGGGGAGGGGAAGGGAGAGCGGAACATAAGCTCCACTCCACAAATTACAGAGCGGGGGCTGCGTATACCTCGGAGTGCTTACTCTTTGCGCGCGAGCCATGATGCGCAGGTTTCATTGCTTGGGTGTGGGCAGGATGGACGGCGGCGATCACAGTGTTCTTGGCAATGACCATTAAGAATGCGCGAAACAATGGCGCGGTATGAAGTCGTCGAGACTTCAAATTGAGAGGCTTCAGACGACTCTCTCTTGTGCTGATTCGTCGGCCTCCGCGAACAATTGATCCATAGTGAGCTGTTCAAGTGGCTCAAGCGGCAGGACAGCACGACGATAAGCCCTATTCATAAGCTTGGGTGCTTCTGGGTGATCCGTCGCGTGAATCATGTAATACATGACTGCTCCTCCAGTCTCTTTCTCGTAGATCGGCCATGCCTTGACGGAGGCATAGTGTAACTCATGCTTGAGTCGCTCAACAATTGCATCCCGGCGCCCATCTCGCGACATCTGACGCAGATTGGTCCAGTCGCTACGACCCCACCAACGAGCCAAGACGACAGTATCTTTCTGGGCCGCCAGTGCTCGTTCCAGCCAGCCGTTCGCAAGGAAATAGAAAAGCTCAATTTTGTGTCCGCTTTTCTTGTAGGATGCGAGCTTCTGAAGAGTTTTCCATTGGCACTCGAAAGTCCGCTGGTCAAGCAGGCAGAAGGTGGCCTCTTTTTGGCGAATTGAGCCTGCGCCAAGAATTTCATCTACCTTGTCATTGAAATCGCCAGAGTACAGGTGAATCTTGCGGTTCAGCTTGCGCCCGCGTTTGTTATGGTGCGGCTGCGAGGCTAGGAGTTCTGTCAGCCTTGTAATTTGGCCCTTTTGCCGATCACATAGATGAAAATGTCGGATCCACTGAGGTTCGTTTGCCAAGACGAGTTTCGCAGCCCAAGAATCAGTCTCACGCTCGCTTTGCGGTCCAGCAAAACCGTCGATGTATGTACCATGCTTCGTCAGCAGGACGAAGTAGTGAAGGTAGTGCATAATCAAGCGGGCTTTATTGTCGGTCCAGACCGGTGACCGCATTGGGGCCATTGCAGGCTCCAAGGTCGACGGATCAATGGTGGGGATATCTTCGGGTTTGAAGAGAAGGGGTTGTGCTTCGAGACTTGATTTGCTTCCGCTCATCGGGTCTTCTCGACGGAGCTGGGAGCGAACTACAACGCTACAAGCTCCAATTGTTGATGTAGAGTCTTGACCCAGCGCGCGCCACGTTCTTTCGTGGCTTCGGCTGATCGAGCTCTTTCGTCTTTGGACGGCATCTTTGCGACAATGCGCTCAGGCATGGCCTCGTATGTCTTGCCGTTCAGGAGACGTCCAGCCTTGGATTTGTGAACACCGCCCCATTGCTTGAAGAAGAATGCGACCGACTCAGTCTTACAACGCTTGCGGACATTTTCGACCCAGGCCCTTTCCATTGGTCTGGCACCTTGGCCACTTTCACCACCCACGATGGCCCAGTCAATGCCGGAGATATCGAATTGACCGAGATCCTCAAGGAGTGGTTCGATAGAGAGGAATCGAATTGCCGCTGGCGTTTTCCGGAGATGCTCAATTCTCGGCAGGCCGTATTTCTTGTCTTCGACGCTGACACCCCACCAAATGTGTCGTGCCTCAGAGGCAAACCTTAGCTTCGCAGAAAGTAAATCCCGAAGTCGGTCTGATCGCTTAGTAAGAACCTGGTATGTATGCCAGTTTGCATCCATCATAACTCTGACCACGTCCAGAATGTAGTCATCTGGGACGTTTGTTTGGAAGAGATCACTCATGCTATTTACGAAAACGGTGCGCGGGCTAGGCCATGTGAATGGCTCGGAGAGTTTTTCGGGGATAAGACGAAGATCAAAGCCCTGTTCGTAAGGATGGCTTGGGACACCGCGAAACCTTTCGGCAAAGGTCTCGGCATAGCAATGTTTGCAGCCTGGGCTGATCTTAGTGCAGCCACGCAGAGGGTTCCACGTGGCATCAGTCCACTCTATTTTGGAGTGATCGCTCATGCCACATCTCCCTTATGAATTCTCAGAATTCTGTTCATCCTATCAGGCAGATCGATAAAGCAGATCATTTGATTTGGCCTTCCTTGAGCTTCCGATATTGCTCATCCGTGAGTTGCAGGTATATTCCGCCGCGGCCGTTCTTAATGCCGTGCTCGATCGCTTGCTCCGATTCGAGGTTCATGACGGCACCGCCACGCCGCGCCATCTCTTTGACTTGGTCCTCTGTCTTTAACGTGACTTTGCGGGGCAGGGAAGTTTTGAGGTCCTCTTCCAGGAATTGGCAATACCATCCGTTGCGGAACATGAAAGACATGTAGACCCGGTGGGTTTTGGGGCGCTGAGCTTCGCAGCTGGAACAGAGGCGTTCGCCTGGCGTGTGGGGTTCCGGGAGGTATGCGCGGCACAAGGCGCAGATTTTTCCCGCGAGACGCATCCGAACCGTAGATGCTCGCTCACCACCCATGACGGAGAGTATAGCGAACAAAAGGCGAATACAGTGTGGAAACTAGGCGTGGACCAGTTCCTCGGCGGCTTTGTTATTTTTACGTCGGGATGTGGATGTTTTCCCGGCAATCTCCGAGCGCTCTGGATGAAGGACCGCGATGACCACGTCGGGTCTCTTTGCGATGACAGTTAGAAATGCGCGGGCCGAGGCTTCGGGCGTCCGGCGCCCACCCTCCCAATGCTTGACTGCGTCGAGACTGAAACCGAAGCAATTTGAGAACTTTGCCTGCGTCATATTCAGGTGGGTGCGAATTTCTTTCACATTTACAACTTCAGGAACGTGCACTTTGAACCCCTTGGTGTTGCCAGAGAGGTAGGATTCGACTTCATCCAGCCCGTTCATCATGGAATCAAAAGCGCTTTTCATGTTCATCTCCGATAGTTGTTGAATATTCCGTCGGCACGTTTCTTAAGCTGGTTGCGTTCGTCTTTGGTTAAATTCGCCTTCTGGTTCTTCGCAAAAACGGTGATGAGGAAAACTGGGAACTGGTCATTTTTATAGATGTAGATGACACGAGCACCGCTACTTTTACCCATCCCCGCCCGTGCGAAACGAAATTTCCTAAATCCGCCGGTGCCTGGCATAACGTCGCCGCAATAGGGATCGATTGCAACCGTTTCGATGATTTCCTCAATTTCCTCCGTGCTGAATAACTTCTCAGCGACTACGGTAAAGGAGGGGTTCTCAACAACAGTCTGCATCTAAATTATGTACTCCATTGGACACCTTCGGTCAAGGAAAATAATGTGCCATTGGCACCCTTAATTAACCCCACAATAGCCCCACAATAATTGTTGCCCTTCGTTCCTTTTCAAGGGTTTAGGTTGCCGACCGTTCCCCGTAAGTTGTTGATATTACGCTGCTAATAGTTCTGTTAACCGAAGGGTTGTAGGTTCGAGTCCTACCTGAGGAGCCAATATATTTTTATATCAATAATTTGCACAATAGTTTAATTAACAACATTTGCCATCAAATCTGTTCTGCGACTTAAAACCCAAGAGCTTTGTGGTGCCTTATCGCCGGCGGGAAATCGGACCATGCGTCGAGTGCGTTCATCAACCAACGCGAAGCGAAAGATGAAGGCCGAATCTCTGGCTGAATTGGTGAAGATGGCTGCACGTCTCAGGTTACGGCAGTCGTCCGCTGACGATGTGCTCGTAGCAAAGTAGCTCCTCGTCTGCGTCTGAGATCACTTGGCCTCTGGCAAGCCTCGCTCGATCCCCCCGTAAAGTCTAATTCGCTTGGGAATAGTTTTTTCAGGGTCTGACTATCTTGGGGTCCATTGAGGATGGGCACTAAAGAGCCCTCCGAGAAAGCCGAGTTGATATACCAGGAAAGATCCGAAGCAAAGACTCACCATCCCTGAGGCAGTTCCAAGATAGCGGCTCAGTTTGGCGAATCGATCTCCCGCAAATGTAAGTGGAATGGCGATTGCGGCGGTCATGCACATCATACCGACCATCGTTCCAGCGCCGAAGATGAGCAGATATGCCGTCGCCCAAACCGGATTGTGAATTGTTGATAGAACCAACAGCGCCACGGCCGCAGACCCGGCAAGTCCATGAACCAGCCCGATGACCAGAGGGCGGAGACATTGATAGAGACCGAAGCGGCCAAGTGAACTCTCGATTAGTCGCTCCACTCCTTTTTTGCTTGTTTCTTTCCGGTTCGGAGCCGGAGTGTTCTCAAGTGCGCCAACTGCCGGAGTGAAAAAGGCTGTAACCTTCTGCATGACGCCGGAAAGGTTCAGGATCCCGAGCAGAATAAGCATGACTGCAACGCTGAACTCCATGGATAAGCCTAGACGAGGTGGAATTTCGACCCCGAAAAGAATGATCAGCGAGCCTACGATAAAGATCGTGATGGTGTGACCTATTCCCCAGACGGAGCCGATGAAGGCTGCATTGCGGATGCTCCGCTGCTTGCTGACGATGGTTGAAATGGCAACTACGTGATCGGCGTCGGTAGAATGCCGCATGCCGAGGATGAGGCCCAGACCCGTAACAAACAAAATGGGCCCCAGCCTCTCTTTGGAAAGCAGGTGCATGTTGAGGTGCACGGAGGAAAAGGCTTGAATGGCGAGTATCAAGCCGAGAACTGTGATGAATGCGGAGGACGCGACCGGAAGCCAACGCCTGGTGAGCGGGCCGTCGATTTGCAGGTGGGTCATGAAGCGGCGCGCGTAGACCATCAACATTCCAAACCCGATCAGGACTGCGGCCAGACCGACGCTGAAGGCCACAATCAGGAAAAAGCCCAGGCCGATTCTGTGCAATGCGAAGGCGCTCAAGAGCACGATCAGCGCGGCCGGACAGGGGATGATTCCGCCGGTGACGCCGAGAGTCAACAATTGCGTCAGGCTTACTGTTCGCGCCGGATTGGGGTTGATTTCAGTCTCGGAATCGGGTGGGCGCTTCCAAAACATCCAGTGAGCATGAGCCGCGCCGGGAGCATGAGAGTGGTCCGTAGCCGTGCCGGTCAGGCGGCGCAGTAAGATATAGCACCCCAGGCCCGCAATCGTGATGCCGGAAAGCGCGCCGAGCCAGGGATAGAGCTGTTCGGGAACGATGTACCGAGAGGCGTAGAGGGTGATGGCTCCGAGAGCAAAGACGCCAACTGTGTGCGACGCGGTCACGATGATACCCAGAAGAAACGCATGACGCGCCGTGCCCCTGGAGCCCACAAGATATGCGGCAACGATGGTCTTGCCGTGGCCAGGCTCCAGCGCGTGCAGGCCACCGAGACCGATAGCTATGATGGCCGCGGTAAACAAGAACCACGGGCTTAGATGTTCGGCTTGAATCAGGTCGGTAAACCTGCTGCGCGGTGTCTGTTGGCGGTTGGCCTGGAGATGCATCGGGGTCGCAAACTGTCCGGTTGCCATCGAGGGCGTGAGGTTCGGCGCGAGGGTCGAGTTTGGGGTCTTCCTCAGCCCGGTTCTGGCCGTCTCAGTTGCGGAAACTGTTCGCGGCCGCGATGCTCGCTCCGGTTGCTTCTCATCAACTAAGACTTGAGGCAGTAGAGCTGGCAACGAGAATTGCAGTGACGCCTCGAGATCCTGAGGCGGACTTGTGAGCAGATCGGTTGGATAGTTGCTTAGTTCACCGCTTCGGTCTGCAGCGCCAACTGAGCTGCGCAGCAATGATCCAGCGGCTGCAAGCGCAACGATCTCCTTCCATCCGCTGTGACCTGGATAGTTGTTATCTGCGTAGTGGAGATTTGCTTGCGACGGACGAGGGTTGGGGTACGCCGCTTCGTAAACAAAGCCCATTTTCATCGTCGGCAATCCACCAGCGCCCATGGGAAAGATGACTCCACTGGAGATGAGTCGAAGTGGTGTCGATTTGCCATCCACATCGAGCGTGAGACCGCGGCCTAGTTCAGCACCCCGGATCGACATGTAGCCAATAACCGACTGGGAATTGGGATCCCTATCGGTGGCTGCGATTCCCGCCTGCTGTAACTCCTGGTAAGTGGGGATTTCCGCAAGATCGATGAAGTATCGAATGCGGATTCGGTCGCTCTCCAAGGTAATTTTAGAGTAGTGGTTCACGCTGAAATTGCCCATGGGATGCGCCGTGGCAAGTCGACAATACCCCAGCAGGAAAAACAATGTCAGGAAGCCAAGCCTTCTAGCGGCCATGTTGATCCGACCCCTCCTCTGATTTGGATTGCTTTTCCAGAGCTGCGAGTCTCTGCTGTGCAGCCTCCGCGTAGATGGGATGGAAATGCGGGTTGATCTCGAGTGCTTGTTTCAGTTCACCGCGCGCCTGCTCATGCTGCCCGAGTCCTTCAGCAATCATTCCGGCGTGGAACAACAGCAGTGAATCCCGCGTTCCGAAGTGCAGCGCCTTTCCGCTTGCCTCTGCGGCTTCAGTCAGCTTTCCGTTCTTGTAGAGGGCCCATGCGAGCGCGTCCCAGGTGTAGATATCGCGCCGGACTTCAAGCTCTTTTTGCGCCAGATCGAGGGCTTCGGAGAGCTTCATGTCGTGATCGGCATAGAAGACGGCCAGGTCGCGATTGTGCAGCACCTGATTGATGCGCCCGAGCAACCCGATGTATCCGACCAGCGCATACTGCTTGCGGGCCTCTGTTTGATTTCCAGACTTGGCGTAGAGGTCGCCAAGCTCAGCGACGAAGATGGGCATGGGGACGATGGCGATGGCTTTTTGGTAAAGCACGATCGCTTCTGCAGAACGGCCCTCATTGGCCCTGAGTTTTCCCAAAGCGGCCAAAGCTCGATAGTCGCCAGGATGAATGTTGAGAGCGGCCAGATAGGCCGTATCGGCGGAGGGTGCGTCACCTGCCTGCGTGTCGTATTCTCCCAGTTCGTAGTACAACCAGGCCAGGTTTTCGGCTGGGAGCTGCGCTTGAACGCCTTCCGCGACGGCGGTCTTCATGAGGACGATTGCGCCGGCTGTGTCGCCAGAGATGAACTTCAGATAGGAGACTCGACTGTCTCGCGCATAGGCGGCCCGCGGCGACGGGGTCATGTCGCGCGGTGTCAGCCGGCCGTAGGCTGCGGCTGCTTTATCGTACTCACCCATATCTGCATCCGCATCGCCGACAATGGCGAAGGGAGTCAGTTCGCCGGTTCCCAGCGACAACGCTCTCTGCGCGTAGGTGAGCGCGTCGGTAAACCGATGCTCTCCCATGCAGACCTCGGCCAGGGTTTCCAAAGCCGCTTCCGAGGAAAAATCGTCTGACGCTAGATCGAGAGATTTTGTCAGAGCTTGCTCGGCGAGTTCATAGTCGCTTACGTCGGCTGTCTCCCTGGCACGCTGAAAATAAGCTGCGCCCAATCCAGCGTATGCGGTCGCGTCTTTTGGATCCCGAGCTACCAGGGTTTGCGCGCTATGAATCATGCGTTCGGTACCTGTGGGGCGGGGAGTCAGCAGACTCTCGGGAACCGGAGCAAAGACGGTAGAGGGTGTATCACTCGATGCGCTGTCGTGCGCGGTGGTGCGCTCGAAGGTATTGGTCTCAGTAGTTGAATCGCGCGGGAGATCGGCAGTGGACATCGGAACCTGCGCTGGCACTGGAGAAACTGGATGTTCTCCGATTCCGGTCACGTGCGTTGAGCCTACAGACTTCTGAGCATCCAGGGCATATTCCGATGAGGGATTGGCCTGAAGCGCGAGCCCAAAGTATTTCGAAGCCTCCGCGGCATGACCGAGCTTCTGCGCGATGTGGCCGGCGTGATCGAAGATCTGCGCACTCTGGATTCCAACCGCAATGGCTTTCTGGAGTGCGATGTCTGCGTCCTGGTACCTGGCGTTAGCGAAGAGAGCCCACCCGTATGCATCCAACGTCCACACATCCTGGCGCGCAGCAATCTCCTGCTGCGCAAGCTTCAGCGCATTGGGTGCGCCGGCGGTGTTTCCGGCATACATCAGAATCAGATCGAGCGTTGCAGTCTCTGTAGCCGTTTCCGGCGCACGAGCCAGATTCCCGAACTGCGCATATGTGGCGTTTGCGTCCTGGGCCTGTCCTGCTGCCTCCTGAGCTCTCGCCAGCTGATAGAGAATGTGTGGGTCTTTGTCGATCCGTGCGGCCCGCGTCCACAATTCGATTGCGTCGCTCACTCGATTCTGCGCCATGCGAACGCGCGCCAGATTCTCGATGGTATAGGGATACCTCGGGAGAATTTGTTCGGCCCCCTGCAGAGTTTGCGCTGCCACATCGGGTTGTCGCGATTCAATCTGAATCGAAGCGATCTGGTTGGCAATCCAAGCAAGGTCTTCAACCTCTGTCGGAGAGGTCTGCGCATACGCTCGGTTGAGAAAATCTATCGCGCCATGCGCATCGCCGTACAACGTCCGCAGCTTGGCACCGACCAAGAGTGCAGGAGTGTTATTGGGCCGCAGATTCATCATCCACTGCGCATCGGTCTCAGCTTCTGGATAGTTGCCGAGTGCTATGTCCGCGTCGGCGATATATCCATAGATCATTACGTCGTCCGGCGTGCGGTGGTTGAGATTCGTTGCCCGTTCCCTTGCCTGCGAGAACTGATCGCGGCTCAACATGAGGACGACTTGAGCCTTCTGCAGCGAAAAATTCTCCGGCTCCAGTTTCAGGCCCTGCGTAAGGGCAGTGTCCGCATCCTTCAGGTACTTGGGGTCGGCGGTCTCGCGCGTCCGCCGAATATAGGCAAGTGCCAGTTCGTTGTACGCCTGCACCCTCTTCGGATCCGTCGCGATCTGCTGTTTCGCCGCCACGATGCGTTGCTGCGCAGGAGTATCTTCCGGTGCGTCCGCCTCGCCGGACGAGCTATGCGGAACGGCTCCCGACGGGAGCGCGCGCTGAGCGATTCCCTGCATGGAAAGGAGTACGAAGAGAGTGAATACCATTGCGCGCAACGACTTCATAAGGAACCTATTCTCCAGAGTCTTCGCAAGTGGTTCTCTGCACGAAGAACGGTTTCGCGCAGAGAACCTGTTATGCTCGGGCAACCAGACTGGCTTGCTGGGCGCCGCTGGGAGTTAGTTGAGTTAGTCGACCGGGCAGGGCTGCGGGCCACCCTGGTTTGCGGGGGCTGCCTCCGAGTTCTGTGAACTGGAGGACGTTGGCTGATCGCCGCAGCCGGTAGGATCGCCCGGACTAATATGACGACTGTCGCGTCCGCTGTAGGCAAAGTGCACGTACGGGAACGTCTCCTGCGGAGGAACGTCGGGTGCATTGACGCCGTCGCCGAGCAGGTTGTTCGGCGCGACATCGAAGCCTTTCGACAGAATGCCGCCAATCGCGACGCGTTCGGTTATATCGACCACATCGTCGGTCAGACGGCGGCCATTGGGGTAGCCCGCAGAATCACCGGCGATCAGGCCAAGGCGCTTGCGACTCGCCTTCGGTGTCGCAGTCACGCCGGTGTTGAGCCTCATAAGGTCCGCGATCGGGCCGGCCGGAGTTCCCGAAGCAGCAATCGGCGGAGCATAAGTGACGAGAGGTAGCAGATCGGTGCGGGGAGGAGTGGGTATGTTGAATCCATAGACGGTGTTGAACACTCTTGCAATAAGAGGATCAAGGTCGAACGAGGCAAACTGACTGTCCTTCACCGGTTCCGACATACTCCAGAAATCCTTGCTGCCGGTGCCGATCACCAGCTCATTGATCAAGGGATTTCCAAAGCGCTGTATCTGAGCCAGGTTGCCAAAGTTGTGTGCAGGGTTCGGGGATTCGCGAATGGTGAACTGTGTTCTGGAGGTTGTCGCCCAGGCTCCGATGGTTGCTTTTGGATCCGTGGCGGCGTGGGTCTTTCCATCGCTGGTCAGCAGTGTAATGGGAACTTCTATGGCGATGGTGTTGACGTTAAATCCGGCGACCGAATTGGGAGCCGAATTCATCTGGTCGTCGGCGTCCTGCGCGGGGGTAAGAGCTTCAACGCCTGAGCCAGCGCGGTAGTTGAGGCTATCGAAGGTCGCACCCAAATCGATGAAGAAGGGATCGGCGGCTGTTCCGGCCCAAACCCGGACATCGGATACATCGTTGCCCTTCAGGCTATAGATACCCTGCGCGGCCAAAGCGTCGTAGTCCGGCATGGTGCGTGGACCCACGTTGCTGGGAACTGCGATTAGCGGGCTGCCGTTGGTCAGAGGAGTGATTCTGTCCCTCTTAATCACGTCGACGGTGAAGGTCTGTTGGAGACTCAGGCCTGCGGCCCCATCACCAGTGAGAGACGTGATCGCGGGAGGCACGATCGGCGTTCCAGGAGCGACCGGCGCCGGTGAGTTTGCAGGCGCATCGATTCCATTCCCTGCTCCTGCAAAGCCGACAGGGAGTCCGGCGTCGAGGATGTGGGTCTGGAACCGGAACTGGAATGTGACGTCCGGACGTGCGTCATTATCATTGTCGATCTTGATCTGATACACGATCGATGGATCGAACGGGAAGTAGTTCGGTCCATTGCTCGGCTGCAAAAACGGATCGACGTTCATAATGAACGTGACGTAACCCGGACGATCGTAGCTGGCAAACGCGTAGAAATCGGTGATGTCAGCGGTGTGATCCAGGGCGGTGATTGGTGCTTCCCGGTGACTGGACGCAAAGGCGCCAGGTGGGACGGTCATGAGCAGACTCAACGCGAGTCCGGCTGCGGACTTCAGATTTGACATAGGGCTCTCCGAATTCACTAGGTGGTGTTAGGAACGGAATTCCTGAACAGGGAGGGGACAGATTGCTGGGGGCTCAGGGACTCTCCGCTCGTTTCAATAGATACGCTGCAGCTTCTCGCTTGGATTGGTGGTGCGGCGAGAGAAATCTCCACAGGCCCAAGGAAATCCAAAAGCCAGGCCCATACGTAATCAATGAAAAGAGCCAAAAGCGTAATCGGTAGCACGATTCCGAAAAGGGCCTACCACTTTATCGAGAGAATCGAAAAGAAACCTCGTATCCTTTTCATCAGGGAGCTTCTTGTGCACAAGTGGTACCCTCCCCGAACTGTCCCGGCTTGCCGCTCCAATCACTGAGGTAAAAATGCGTGCTTGGAGATCGATCTCCGCAATAACGAGCGGCAGAGTTGGCCTTTGGACTTTAGCCATCGCAATTCTTGTTATCGCAGCTTTCGCCTGCACCCTTGCGGCCGTGGCACAAAATGCGATTGGCCATGCTACTGGCATAGTGCTCGATCCGGACGGACGGCCAGTGGCTGGAGCTCATGTCAAACTCGATTCCGCCTCCGGTGTGCGCCTCATCGGTATCACGGGAAGCGACGGCGGATTCACGATCGCGCTGCCCGCGTGGGGCGACTACACGGTGCGCGTGGAAGCAGAGGGGTTTGCCTCTTTGACTCTCAATGTCGATTTAAATGCAACGACAGCGAACATGGCGTTGCGTTTGGAGCGTGTTGCTGAAGCAACCGAAGAGGTGATCGTTTCGGGCGACGTGAGCGAGATTTCACTCACCTCGCCTGACCCATCAGAGAAGGTGCTGGTACGCGAAGAGTTGCTGGACGCGAATCCGGGACGTCCTGGCGCGCCGATCTCAATTCCGGGCCTGCCCATCGAAACGGCCTCCGGAGGCATTAAGGCGCCGCAATACTTCGTGCCCGGTGTGGCCGGCGACCATGGCGAACCGATCGCACAGTACATCGCAGTGGGCGGCTATCTGGTTACAAACAACCTATCCGCTAATGCTCACGGCAATGGCTACGCCGACCCGAATATCTACGTCTCAGGCGCGCTGGGCAGTGTGACCACCGACGGCGGCGCGTTCAACGTGCTCGAAGGGAATCACGCGCTCAACCTCGCAGCCACCTATGTCCTGCGCCCGCAACTGAGCCGCTTCTTCACCCTTGTCGGAGACGAGCGCGACGCGGATTTGAGCGCCGGTTTTGCGCCAAAGAATACAGACAAGAAGGAATGGCTGGCTGTGGAAGCGAACTACGGCAACGGACTGATGAGGACGCTGGAGCACCGGCAGCAATATAAGTGGAACGCGATGCGCGTTCTCGATCCCGGCAAGCATGAAATCACGCTCTTCAGCCTTGGATACTGGGGCAAGTCGCACGAGGGCAATCTGATTCCTGTGGGACTTGGCCTGCAACTAGACGACACCATCGACCCACGGCAGTTTGATCAGACGCATTCCTCGATACAGGCCATCGACGACATCTGGAAGGCCAGGCCGAGCGACGAACTTGCCTTCTCCGGATTCTTCCGCACTTACAACCTCGCGCTCTATTCAAACTTCGGCGAGGGGCTGATCCGGCAGAGCGAGTTTCGTACCGTAGAAGGCGCGGAAGCGCGCGAGACGCACGCGTTTACGCCTTGGTTGCAGGCGATGGCCGGCTTCGATTACCACGAGGACGACATTCACCGCGACAATCTGGACCACTATCTCTCGGACAATGCGCGGGTCTACGGCCCTTTCCTCAAGGCTTTATCCAGCAACGTGACCATACGCGACGCGACCCCCTACGTGGCCTTGCATGGCGATCTGGGCAGGCATCTGCGCTTCTACGGCGGTTTGCGGCCGGACACCATCGAGTTAAAGAACACCGATATGCTGAATTCGGCCTATTCGTTCGATATCTGGAGTACGTTTCTGGCCCCTAAGGCCACGCTGGCATGGACACCTGAGAGTTCAGGATCTGGAACGGGCGTTTCGCATTGGCTACCCTCGGCATCGTTCAGCATCGGGCAGGCCTTTTTCACGGAAGATCCGCGCATCGCAGTGGGTAGCAAAACTGCGGGCAACCAGACCGGAGCAGCAGTGCTGCCTTCTCCCTTCGAGCGCTCCCACTCCCAGCAATTGGTGCTCGAAAAGGAGTATTCCGCAACGGATGTGCGCGTCACGGTGGGCCGGACAACGACCACGCAGACCCTGGGCAAAATCGACCCCGACAATGGAACACAGCAGCCGCTGGGACCAGGCACGCTAAAGTTTCTCACCGCCAGCGTGCGGCATCAATTCAGCAGCTTCGGGACGTTGCAAGCGGTTCTCTCCAAGGCCGATGCCCGCTTGTCGGGTGGCGCGATCGACGGCCAGCAGATCGTCGCGCAGATTACGCCCGAGGCACCGCGCACTATCTTCGACGCTTTGGCAACGTTGGACAAGCTACCTCTCGGCCTGCACGGACGGGGCGAATACGAGTACGTGGGCCACAAGCAATTGGACCTGGGCAACGCGCAGCACCCAAACACTTATGAAGCGATTCCGGTCGGCGAGACCCGGATGGCGGTAGTGCGTCCGCTTCTGAACGGCCGATTGGAACTCGGGGTAAACGGAATGCTGGCCCGAGGCTATACAGGCCAGACTACCGAAACCTTCAATCCCACTTGGCATGTGGGAGATGTTCCATATTGCGCGCCTGGGTCGGGTCCGAGCGGTGCTCAAAACGACTTCGACTGCGGAACGAATGAGCAGAGCGTCGGCATTCGCATGGTGTCCTGGGTCGGAGGATCAATCTCCTGGCGGTTTGGCTCAGAAAAGTAAAGCCGCCCTTGCGATGGTCATTCCCTGATTTCTGGTCAACGCGGTGCGGACGGCTTTCTCTGCCTGGCCGGCAACGACGGTCTTTACAGGTTTGACGGAGTTTCTTTCGAACGTTATGCGCCTCCTCAAGGCTCGGCGCTCCTATCCGACCAGATTGCCAGCCTTCGTGCAACTCGCGATGGAAGCCTCTGGATGATTTATACCAACATGGTCGCCGGACACTCATTGTTTTGTGCCGCGCTTTCCGAAGTGTATCGGCATACCGATGGCACGCTCTGCGAGGAAGTCGCAACTCGTGACCCTACGCGCTTTCCTCTGCCTGTATGCTGGTGTGTATTCACTTCGCAAATAGGGCGATTTATAGCCTGAATTCTGACGAAGGAGACGGTTATGTTTTCAACGAAAAGCTTGATTTTGGGGATTCTTGCTGTCGCGGGAATATTCATAATTGGAAGCGCGGCCCGGACCGTTATCGCAGCTGGTCAGGCCGCCACGTCCGCTCCTCAAACATCCAATTCCACCGCTCCGACCATCAAGCCCTCATCCTCAAAAGTTGCGGCCGGGGAGGTTGAAGCAAAAAAGCTCCTGCTCCTCATGGACGCCGACAAGAGCGGCAAGGTCTCTCGGGCCGAGTTCATGAGCTTCATGGCTGCTGAATTCGACCGGCTGGATACGAACCATGATGGCGAGCTGGACGTGAAAGAACTTGAGCAGTCGCAACTGGAGACCGCACACCGTGGTGGAACCCATCGGTAAGAGCTTCGAGAATCGCGTGATCCGCTTGGTCGAAAGCCGCTATTCGAACGAGCTTTGAGGTTCAAAACTTTACGAAATCAACTATCACATTTCTGCGAGCGGCGACTGGTTTGCCTTTCTTCATCGCGGGGAAGAATCTGTAGCGCCAGACGGCAGCCGCCGCCTTCTCATCTAAACCGAATCCGAGACCCCGCACGACGCGAACATCTGTCGGCACACCCTCATTGCTCACCAGCACCGAGACCACGGCGACCTGGATGTAGGGGCGCTTGACAAACGGATCAACAAAGTCTGCATCGACGGTGTGGATGGGGAGGGGAGGTGTGTAGGAAAGGGGCCTGTGATGTTTATCCTCGAGCTGAGACTCGCTTGGTGCGGGCAGATCCCTTTCGGTGATGAGGACCTGCGGGGTTGTTTGGCTGCGGTCGGCGCTGAAGACAACCCTCACGTCGATCCAAACTGGAACCGGTTTCTGCCCGAGCATGCCCGGCGCAAATTTTGAATGTTGCACTGCGGCGATTGCGGCTCGATCGAATAAGTCGCCATGATGAAGCAGAAGCTGGATATGTTCCGGGATACCTCTGGTGTTGATGACCATTGCCATGACGGTCATGCCTTTAAGAGCCTTGTAGGGAACTTCATCAGGGTAGGGCACATATACAGTGGACACCAAACGGGGCGCGCTCACCTCGGGACCCGCGTAGTACACGCCGTCCTGATCTGGCGCTTGATGGTACTTCAGTTCAGGGCGAGCCCCGTCTTGTGCCGAGAGCCCAATCGCCGTTAGTGTCAGAATTGCAAATGCAAAGTTAGCTCGCCGCAACCGATTCTCCCTTATGCTGAATTTCTTGATTGCGTCTTTCATCTTAAGATGACGATGTGGACACGTGTGCGCGTGGGATGAGCAAGATCAATATTATTTGCAAAGCAATAAGAATGGAATGAGGAAGCGCAACCGCTAAGATCTCCGTTTGAGCGGTTCGCAGTTAATGGTCAATGGTAAGCGTCAAGATTTCCTGAATCTTTATGACTTACTTATATATAACTCATTTAGCATTCATGACTTTATGAAAAAGACATATAGGATCTTTATGGCATGGGTCGTACTTTCGAGAAAACTCATAGCTCCCTGCTGAGTAATGGAGCCAATGTCCTTGTCTTTAGGATCAAGCTCGTGAACGTACGGGCAATTTGAATTTGGGCTGATAGTCAGGCCCGAATACCTCGCTTCTCCGGAATTCAAGAAGCACACATGGCACCACAGGAAACCTGCAAAAACAGGACAGGGGATCCCTGTCTCGCAATCCGAAGTTTCCACGGAAAGCAAGTTTGTCAAAAACCCTGAACGAAAATCTTTTGCGAAAGTGAGAGGCTGAATGACAAGAGATCCCTGGAAGGCCGTCCCAGCCGTGGCAATCCTATGCTGCGGACTCGTGCCGTTGTCCACTGTGGCGCAGCAGTCCGCGAGAACCACAACACCCGTTCATAGCTATTTGGCTGAAGTCCCAGTAGAGAAAAGCCCGGACTCAAATACGGCCGCATCTTCTAAGGATTCTGGGACCACCCCGGCAACGACTCCCGATTCGGCTTCTTCTCCCGCAGACGCAACTCCCGCTCCCGCACCCGATCCGGCTTCCGCCTCGGTACCGGTAGCTCGGGATGCGGTGATCAAAGAACTTGCCGAGATGAAAGCACGAATTGCGCAACTGGAGGACGAACTGAAAGCGAGCGACGCCACGAGCGATGCCAACGCGCTTCGATCGGCCGAAACTACAGACGGCGCTTCCCGCGCTTCCGACGGGTCGCAGGCGCCGACTGGGCAATCGACGCCCGCGGCGGCTCCGCCACCGGCTGCGGCGCCGACACCGCCGGAAATCTCGGCAGAGACGACAACCAAATCGGCTCCGTTCGGCTGGTTTGACCAGACCTGGCTGAACGATGGCGGACACAATGTGGACAGCCCGATGAGCACCAAGTACTTCACCCCGGAAATTCGCTTCGACGCGAATTACATCCTCGACTACAACCATCCGGAGGACGACTCGATGGTTGGGTCAACCGAGATGTATCGCTCCGACGAGTTTCAGCTAGAGCAGGCCAGCTTCGGTGGCGACTTCCGCATACAGAACACGCGCGGCCGCATCCTAACCATGAACGGGTTGTTCTCGCAGGCCACAGTGCGCAATGACGCCAGCTACAACCGCGGCCAGTGGGATCTGAAAGACGCTTACAAGTATTTCTCTGAAGCCTGGGGCGGTTATCACTGGGATGTTTCCCACGGCCTCAATGTGGATGCGGGCATCTTCGTCTCCTACGTCGGCCTTTTCAGTTACTACAATTTTGACAACTGGGCTTATCAGCCTTCTTACGTGTCGTCCAACACACCCTGGTTCTTCAATGGTGTGCGCATCCAATATTTCCCAACGGACAAGTTGAAGATTGAGCCGTGGATCATCAACGGCTGGCAGTCGTATGCCCGCTACAACGGCCACGGAGGGTTGGGCGGTCAGGTTCTTTGGCGTCCGAACAAAAAGTGGCACTTTAACTTCAACGACTACGGCCTCGGTGAAGACGATGCAGGCTTCCCCGGACGTTCGCGTGTCCACGCCGACTACAGTCTCCAGAACAAGGTCTACGATAATCCGAAGAATTTTCTCGACAAGTTCGCCTGGACACTGACCGGCGACGCCGGCTGCGAATATGGCGGAGGTCCAGTCAGCTTTGCTGTGACGAGTCAGACGACTCGCGACCCAACGGGCGCCTCACCCTTGAAAGGGACGCTCTCAACCTACAACGGCGGCGTGGATTGCCACAGCAGTAAAGACGGCAGGCCAAAACAGATGTTCCTCGGCTGGATGGCCTATACACGCGCCTGGTTCAAGCATGACCTCTACGCCGTGACACTCGGCGGCGGTCAGATGAACAACCCCGGCCGTTATCTCACCCTACTGCCTGCTATCAACGGTGCAACGGCGACCACTGGCACCCCGTACTTTACTGAGAACGCAGGCGACAGAGCGCAGGCACATGACATGACGCTCACCTTTGACTATATGCCGAGCCAATTCATCACCTTCCGGTTGGAAGAAGCGTACCGCTACTCTGGCGTTCCTTATTGGAGCGGCCGCGGCGGCGTTACACCTCCAGGCGGCAACAACGGCAATCCCGCGGACTACCAATGCGCAGCCGGCGGGGACTCTGGCTACGGTTACGTCTACACCAACACCAATACAGGAGTGGGCGTAGCAGGTCAGCCTCTGGCTATTGCAAACTGCCAGGCGCTCAACTTGTCGAACGGTTACGTAACGCCGGGCGATCAGCGAGCTCTCTGGTGGCCCGATCTGCGCACCAACCAAACTTCCACTTTGGGGTCAATCATGGTTAGGTTCTAGTTAGCCTGGATTCAACCTGACGTGGGGCCGTGACAATCCGTTGGAGAAACTTCATGAGCAGCATCGGCGTCGCTGACGATCCCGATGCTGCTCATCAAGGAGCGTGCGTTTGAAGCGAACGGTTGTGTCCAGAACAACAAGCTCAAGGAGTAAGACGATCAAGCAATAGGTATGTGAAACGGATGATCGATAAATTCAGGAAGAGCGGGGGTGAAATGCCTACCAACAAGGGATCTCCGCATCTCCACTATGAAACTCTTCATGCGGTCCCCATACCTTGAGTTGAATACTCAAAGAACCATTGGGACAGTCTGTCGAATGTCAACTGCTTTCTCTTCTTGAAAAGCAGCCTGCAAAAGGTGTGTTCGGACGGTGCGACAACCTACTGTCTTTGCGGAATCAACGCACTTTCCTTGTAATTCACTTTTGTGGCTTCGACTAACCATTGGGAAGGATAACGAAATAGCCCAGTGATTCTGTCCGGATGAATGAGCCTCTTCATAGCTGTTAACCCAGCGACGTAAAACGCCGCAGAGGCATTACTACCGATGAAAGCAGACCTCCGGACGGTCATTGTAAGAGGGGTTGCAATTCTTTGTCTTTTTGAGCAGTTTGTGTGTCACGCACAAAGTGCGGGTTCAGGCAACGTTGTGGCTGCACCGTCGCCCCAGCTGAGTTCCGTGGGAGGAACTCGAGCAAATTCAGTGTTATTCTCTTCGGCGCAAGGGGAGCATCCGGGTGATTCGCATATGGCGGCAGATTCGTCATCCGCCGACGCCACCGCATTCGTCGGTGACGGACAGACTCCACAGGTTCTTTCGCCCGCAACGTCGGCCAAGATCAAACCAGGATTTTTTACCCGGTGGGGGAAGGCTTACATGGCGGACTGGACGGGTACAACGGCAACGGATCCTGATGCGCCGAAACGCCGCGGTACTCCAGCCCCAATCCCAGCGCCGCCCTATCCCGCGTCCGACTGGCCGATAGGCGGGACCCAGGAGATCGGCGCTCCCGACTATTCAACCTATCAGCTTCAAACCGCATTTGATGGCGATCCAATCAAGCTAAGTAGGATTAAATGGTATGGCTGGGCCGCGATCGGCGCCAACGGTTCGACCAATAACCGCGGCAATCCGAGCAAGGGAATCGCCGCCAATGCTCCGTCGGCGTACGATGTGTACCCCAACACTGTCGTGCTCGACCAATTTGCGCTCTACACGGAGAGGCTGGCGGACACTGTGCAGACCGACCACTTCGACTGGGGCTTTCGGCTGACCAGCCTCTACGGGCAGGACTACCGCTATACAACCTCGCACGGCATCTTTAGCCAGCAGTTACTCGTCAAGAACTCTCAGTACGGCTACGACCCGGTGATGTTCTACGTAGATCTCTATCTACCGAAACTCGGCCGGGGAGCAGATCTGCGAATCGGGCGGTACGTCTCACTGCCAGACATTGAAGCGCAATTAGCGCCGAATAACTATTCCTATTCGCACTCCATCCTCTATACCTATGACTGCTACACCATGGTTGGCGCTAACCTCACGGTAAAACTAAACGATCGCTGGACTCTGCAGGGCGGAATTTCGCCGGGTTGCGATACAGCGCCATGGACCTCCGACGCCAAGATTACGGGCAATGTTTGTGCCATTTACACATGGCACAACGGTGGCGATGCGTTGAACGTCTGCGATAATACGATCAACGACGGCAAATACGCATACAACAACCTGACCGCATACTATCTTACCTGGTATCACAGTATCGACGCGCACTGGCACACGGATACCGAGGGTTGGTATCAATACATGAAAGATACGCCGAATATGTGGTGGTATAACACGGGCATTCCCTATAACAAGGTCACATCGCCCTGGCCTGAGAATACGGGCAATAATCATCTGCTGCCGAGCGGCGCCATGCCGTCGACGCTTAATTTTGGGGCGGTTTGTGAAAATCCAAATACTGTCTACGCGGGAAACCGCGCAGCCTACTGCTACGCGCCGGAGTGGGCGATCACTAACTATGTTGAGCACAACTTCTGGAACAACACGGCCTCGCTCAATATCCGCAACGAGATTGTTGACGATATTAAGGGGCAGCGCACAGGTACTCCCGGCATCTACGAGGAACACATGGTGGGGTTCGATTTTTGGGTGGGCACGACAGTTACATTTCGCCCTGAGTTGAGTTACACCCACTCCTTCAGTCCTTATGGGCTTAGGGCCTTGGACATTGGGCCTGGGTCGTCGGTGTCAGCGTTGCAGAACAATGCTGCGCTGTTGCCGTCGGCATTGGTCATGAAAGGCATAGGCGGAAAGACGAAGGCTCTCACCGTCGCTGCCGATTTGATTTGGCACTTTTAACCATCAACTCGATGTCGGCTTGGTTCGGCGGCTGGGACGCGATCTCCGGGCTGTGCTCGTGTAGGAAAGTGATAGTTCATGGAGTCGACGCTCAATCTCGCTTGGATGGTATTGGTCACGCTTATGTCGTGGCTATGGATAAGCCGTATACCACGCGAGGACGAAGGTCGGTGGCCGCAGTCTGTAGCTCTGGCGGTGATCATCCTGATTCTGTTTCCGGCCATCTCGATGACCGACGACCTGGTGGCGGCGCAGAACCTTGCCGAAACCAGCATTTGCCAGCGCAAGGACCACGTTTGCACGGCCGCAACCCCCACGCATCACTCTGTTTCAGATTTGTTCTTGCCGTTTTTTGGAGTGCTTTATCCAGGATCCTTGACTGTCGCTTTGCCAGACGGTCTCCCGACCGCTTCGGCGAAGACTCCAGCCGTCGCTTCCATCCAAACTCGGCCTCCTCCGGCTGTCTGATCAATCTCCCTCTCCTTCCACATTTCTTGGCTGAAGTACTTCCTGTAATCAGGGCGAGAATCGCGCTCATGGGTTGTGGATGATGCAAGTTGTCAGGTCCGTCTCAGCTAGTGCGGTAGTGGCACAGTATCGGGTCACCGCGGTGAGGTTCAATCTGTCGGCTGGTGGCCAGGAGAATCCTGGCTCAAGGCGTGAGGCTATTCCATGAAAAGCAAATCTGTTTTTGTAACGTTCGTTTGTCTTGCTGCATTTGTTTCCATATCGGCTTGCAAGAAGGAGTTTTCGCCCGGGGATGGTGCGCCGCCTTCACCGCAGGTCGTACCGACAGGGGATATGAGCCTGGTTACAGTCGATAAGCCCGATCAATTCCCACTTATCGCGGCAGAGCGCGCAGAGGGATCAGCCGAGTTGAAGGTCACAGGCGCAGTGTTTCCGGATGTCTCCAGGGAGGTTCCCGTTATTACCCTGGCCAATGGCCGCGTGGTCAACCTTAAGACCCGTCTCGACGATAACGTGAAGAAGGGCCAGTTTCTTTTCAGCGTGGAAAGCCCGGACATCAGCAATGCCTTCGATGGGTACTTGAAAGCTGTCAATGACGAGCAGTTCGCCAACAAGGCTTACATCCGCGCTGACGAGCTTTATAAGCACGGAGCGATCTCGCAAGCCATGGTTGAGCAGGCCGAAGATGCTGAAAGAGATGCCAAGGCCGATCTGACGGCTGCGGACGAGCAGTTGAAGATTCTGGGAGTCGATAAGAACCATCCCAGTCCGGTGGTCGACGTACACGCACCAATATCGGGAGTGATCATTGGCCAGAACGTGACGAATGCAGCCGCTGCCGGCGTCAGCCTCTCCGGATCGGCCACCGCATTCACTATTGCAGATCTCTCGAATGTCTGGGTTCTTTGCGACGTATATGAGAACGACATCCCCAAGTTGAAACTGGGGCAGCAAGCAAAGATCAACTTAATCGCATATCCCGACAAGACGCTAACTGGACGGGTAAGCGACATAGGTCCAGTGCTTGATCCGAGCCTTAGAACAGCCAAAGTGCGCATCGAGATTTCAAATCCCGGCATTCTCAAGTTGGGGATGTTCGTGAATGCCGTCTTCGAGAGCAAAACCAAAGAGACTTTCGCCGCCGTGCCCGCGCCGGCCGTTCTTCATCTTCATGATCGCGACTGGGTGTTTGTCCCGGCAGGTGGCAACCAATTCAAGCGCGTTGAGGTGCGGGCGGGCTCCATGCTGCCGGACAATCGGCAGGAATTGCTTTCAGGCATCGCGCCGGGCCAGAAGGTAGTTGGTAACTCACTACTGCTCGAATCCGCGGGGAGCCAGTAGATGATTCGCACACTGATAGATTTCGCATTAAAGAACCGTTGGCTGGTCCTCGGGGGTGCGATCGTGCTCAGTGCATGGGGCATCATCAGTTTTCGGGCGCTTCCTATCGAAGCCTACCCCGACGTAGCTAACAATTACGTGCAGATCATCACTCAGTGGCCGGGCCGCAGCGCCGAAGAAATCGAGCGCCAGGTCACCGTGCCAGTCGAAATCCAGATGGCCGGCATTCCTCACCTCACGCATTTGCGCTCCACTACATTGGCAGGGCTCTCCAGTCTTATGCTTATCTTCGACGACGACTCAACCAGCGATATCAACCGCGAGCATGTGCTCGAACGCCTGAGTCAGGTCAACCTTCCTGGTGGACTTGTCCCGCAGATGGGTACAGACTGGAGCCCGGTTGGCCAGATTTACTGGTACACATTAGAAAGCACAAACCCAGCCTACGACGTGATGGAGAAGAAGTCTCTCGAGGACTGGCTACTCGAGAAATCCTTCAAGGGGGTAAAGGGAGTAGTTGATGTTTCCAGCTTTGGCGGCCCGACCAAGGAATACCAAATCAAACTCGATCCCGAAAAGCTGGTGGCATATGGACTTTCTATCGGCCAAGTCGAGCAGCAGATCGCCAACAACAACACCAATGCGGGTGGCAGCTTCATCGAACAGGGCGCGCAGCAAATAAATGTGCAGTCGAGTGGGCTCTATACAAGTGTGCAGGACATCGAGGATACCGTAGTAAAGAACCAGAACGGAGCTGGCATCTCGATTAAGGATATCGCCACCGTCTCACAAGGCGCAAAGATTCGATTGGGCCAGATCGGGAAAGCGACACATCGCGAAGACGGCACGATTGTCGACAATCCTGACACCGTTGAGGGCATCGTCCTGTTGCAGAAGGGCGCCGACTCGGACCCGGTCCTTGTGGGAATTCACGAGGAAGTAGAAAAGCTGAATCACGGAATTCTGCCCCCTGACGTTAAGGTGGTGCCCTTCCTCGACCGCTCCAAGCTGGTCAAGTACACGGTTGAAACTGTCGAGCACAATCTCTCGGAAGGCATGATCCTGGTTGCTATCATACTTTTCCTTTTTCTCGGCAACGTGCGTGGCGCCATTATTGTCACGTTGACCATCCCTTTTGCCCTAATGTTCGCTTCCATCTGCTTGGACCTTAGCCACATTCCGGCGAATCTTCTTTCTTTGGGCGCGCTTGACTTCGGGATGTTGGTGGATGGCTCCGTGGTCATGATCGAAAACATGGTTCGGCACCTAGGCAATAAGAACAACACCCACGCTCCCTGGGAAAAAATCCGCGACGCGGCTCTCGAGGTGCAGCGCCCTGTCTTCTTTGCTCGCGGCATCATTATCACTTCCTATTTGCCTATCTTCACCCTGCAGGCAGTCGAGGGCCGTCTCTTCAAGCCAATGGCCTGGACCGTCACATTCGCCCTGATCGGTGCACTGGTCTTCGCGATTGTCATCGCCCCAGTGCTGGCGAGCATGCTGTTTAGCAAGGGCGCCAAAGAGTGGGAGAACCCAGTCATGCTTTGGCTCACTCGACACTATCGAACCGCAGTGGGCAAGGCGATAGAACACCGGCGTACAACATTCGGCATCGCCACCCTCCTGTTCGCTATCGCTGTTTACCTTTCCTTTGGTGGACCAATCGGATCGGAGTTTCTTCCGCACCTCGACGAAGGTTCCATCTGGGTGCGCGGCACTTTGCCTCCGAGCGAAGGCCCCACTTCGAGCATCGATTTTACCAACAGAGCGCGCTTGGTTATGGCTTCATTTCCTGAAGTAACTCAGGTTGTGAGCCAAACCGGCCGACCTGACGATGGGACCGACACGGCGGGCTTTTTCAATACCGAGTACTTTGTTGACCTAAAGCGCAAGGAGGAATGGCGACCAGTCTTTCATCAGAATAAGGAGAATCTGATTGCCGCCCTCGACATGCAGCTCTCCAAATTCCCTGGAGTCATATGGAACTACTCGCAGCCCATCTCCGATAACATGGAAGAGGCCGTTTCCGGGGTTAAGGGCGAGCTGGCCGTCAAGCTTTATGGCGATGATTTGCGGACGCTGGAACGCACTGCGGAAAAGATCCAGGCCCAGTTAGCCTCCGTCAAGGGAGTTGAGGACCTGGGCATCTTCCGCATCGTTGGCCAGCCCAATCTCGACTTGAAGGTAGATCGCAAGGCCGCCAAGCGTTGGGGCATTAACGTTACCGACGTGCAGGACGCCATGCAGACTGCCATCGGAGCAAACGCCCTGACCCAGGTGCAGCAAGGTGAGGCCCGCTTCGACGTAACCCTACGCTATCAACAGCAATATCGAGATACCCGCGAAGCCATCGAAAACGTCCGTCTGCTTTCATCCTCAGGCGAACGCGTCTCCCTGGCGCAGATCACCACAGCGACCACTAATGATGGTGCCGAGCAAGTCAACCGAGAGGCGGGTCAGCGTTTTATCGCCATCAAGTACTCTGTGAAGGGTCGAGACCTCGGCTCAACCGTCGAAGAGGCAATCCACAAGGTCGAGCACAACGTCCAACTTCCTACGGGCTATCACCTCGAGTGGGCCGGCGAATACGAGAGCCAGAAACGTGCTAACAAGCGCATGGCCATCGTTGTTCCCGTCACCGTCATGGCGATCTTCTTAATTCTTTACACGATGTTCCGCTCGTTCAAGTGGGCCGTGCTGATCCTCATCAGCGTGATCATGGCCTCGATCGGCGGCCCGCTCGCCCTTTTCATCACGCACACCAACTTCTCAGTCTCATCGGCTGTGGGATTCCTGGCGCTCTTTGGCGTCTCGGTCCAGGCGGGCGTGATCATGATCGAATTCATCAATCAATTGCGCGCGGCCGGTTACACGGTTGAAGGCGCTGCCGTGGAAGGCGCGGTATTGAGGCTCCGTCCAATCATGATGACGATGCTCGTGGCCACCTTGGGTCTCTTGCCGGCAGCTTTATCGCATGCCATTGGCTCAGACTCCCAACGGCCCTTTGCCATCGTGATAGTCGGTGGTTTGCTCGCCAATTTGTGCATTGGCATCTTTCTCCTGCCGACTCTGTACGTATGGTTCGCGCGCGACACCGACGCGTTGCCTGAACCGGAGGCGTCCTTTGAAGGCTAATAAAGTAGCTGTCTTCGGACGAAGCATCGGCAGTTGTGTCTTGTGCATTGTTTCCCTCGCGGATCTCGCCGGTGCTCAGGCGCCACTTTCATGGGACCAGGTGAAGTCCAGGTTTGAATCCACGAATCCCGCGCTCAAAGCCGACGCTCTCAACGTCGATGAGATGCGAGCGGAGGAGATCACGGCCTACCTGCGGCCCAATCCGCAGTTCACTCTGTCAACAGACGGTACGCAAATTGTGCCGCACGACGGGAGTTGGGCGCCTTTCAAAGGCACAGATGTCGTCCCGACGCTCAGTTACCTTCATGAGCGCGAACACAAGCGCGAGCTGCGTCTTGAAAGCGCCAAAGAAGGCACGCGCATCGCCGAATCTCAGCATGAGGACCTGAAGCGCAACTTAGAGTTCACGCTGCGCGCGGCATTTGTGAATACTTTGCAGGAGAAGGCGATCCTCGAACTTGCAAAGGCAGATCTCGAATATTACGACAAGATTATCGAGATCAGCCGCGAACGCTACAAGGCAGGAGATATTGCCCAGGTCGATTTTGACCGTATCGAACTTTTGCGGGTTCAGTATGAGTCGGAAATCCAGACAGCGATTGTGAATCTACGCACGGCAAAGATTCAGTTGTTACAACTTCTTGACGCTCGCACGCCGGTAGATCAATTCGATGTGACAGGTCTCTTCGATTTTTCGGATGCGCTCAAGCCTCTCGACGATTTCCGCCAAATCGCGCTCGATGCACGGCCCGACCTGCAGGCCGCACTCGAGACCATTCAGCAGTCGCAGACAAATCACAAATTGGCGGTATCGAACGGTTCGACCGATCCCACCTTTAGCGGATGGTACACGTATAACTCGTCGAACAATAATCCGAATGGAATCCAAACGCTTGGCGCCAGCGTCAATATTCCGCTGCGCGTCTTCGACCACAACCAGGGCGAGAAGCAGAGGACCCAGATCGATATCGGCCGCAGTCAGCAAGCTGGCGAGGCCACGCGTGCCCAGGTCTTTAGCGATGTCGACTCGGCATACGAACAAGTGCGAAGCAACATAGCACTGCTGACGCCTTACCGGGATAAATACGAGGACGAGGCAACCCGTGTGCGCGACACCATAACTTATTCCTATGAACATGGCGGCGCATCCTTGATGGATTTCCTGAATGCACAAAGCGATTACCGTGTCGTGCAGTTGGCATATTTGCAATTGGTTGGCGCCTATATGACAGCTACCAGCCAGTTAAATCTAGCCGCGGGACGCGAGGCGATCCAGTGACTGGCATCTCCTCTTTGAATCGCGGACGCGGTTTTTTTCGTTCGCATGTAAATGCGAAGAGGTCGGATCAATGAAACGAGAAGAAGTTTGCGCTCTGATCAAGGAGATCGGGATCCTGCCATCCGTGCGGGTCGCATCGCAGGATCTCGCGTTCTTCGCAGCGGAAACGGTTTACGCGGCCGGTATTCCGATCGTCGAGATTACCCTTACTGTGCCGGGAGCGTTGGAGGTAGTCAAGGACCTGGCGAAGCGTTTCCCGAAGTTGGCCGTTGGCGCAGGCACTGTGCTTGATGGGGAACTTGCGAAGCGGAGCGTGGACGCGGGCGCGAGATTTCTGACCAGTCCTGGATTTGTTCCGGAAGTGGTGACATATGCCAGGAGAGCCGATGTTGCGGTGCTTCCGGGAGCTCTTACACCAACAGAAATCATTGCCGCCTGGAAGGCTGGTTCGGATTTCGTGAAGATCTTCCCCACAGGCCATGTGGGTGGAATTCAATATGTGCGAGCACTGAAGGTGCCGCTTCCGCAAATACCGCTGATTGCCACAGGGGGCGTAAACCAGGCCAATGCGACAGACTTCATCCTCGCCGGAGCAACGGCCATTGGCGTTGGCGGAGAGATGCTGCCGAAGGAGGCTTTGCACTTTCGCCAAGAGGATCGTATCCATGAATTGGCTAGCAGATTTCTCTCCATGGTCAAAGACGCGCGAGCACTGCGGGAGACCTACTACTAACGACGGGATGGATGGACAGGTTTCTTCTTTGGAAGAATACACCGCGACAAGAACCCTAAGGTTCATCGTATAGCCGTAGGTGAAATGAGCGCCGTATACAGCGGAGGATACTCGAGGCCGAGTCACGGCGGCCGAAACGGCAGGTTAGTTTTGATTTATTTGCGAATAATGCAGATAGAACAGTCTGATTTCAGAAAGCTGTATTTCTAAGATCGTTAGAGAACTATTTGTTTATCTTCATGCGGCACTCACGCAAGATCTTCAATACTTGGCTAAGAGAGGAACAACAAACGTGAAGAATAAACTGTTTGCAGCATTCATCCTTTCCTGTGCGCTCGTGGGAATAGGTAGCGCGCAGCAAGCAGCGACTTCGCCGGAGACCAGCGTCCATTATACGAAGGCTCAGGTCAAGCAGCTCGTGCGCGATGCCCATTCGCCGGATCAATACCGAGCTCTTGCGAGTTACTATGGCGAGCAGCAGACGAGCTACATGAAACAGGCCGCAGAGGAAAAGCAGGAATGGGTTCGGCGGAGCCAGAACATCGCGGGTGTGGCGGCCAAGTATCCAAGGCCGGTCGATTCGGCACGCAATCTTTATGAATACTATATGTATAAAGCTTCAGAAATGCAGACGCTCTCATTGAAATATAACCAGCTCGGGACGAGCGTTACTCCGACAAAACTACAATAAGTTTATTGACTTTAGAAATGGTCGCAGCAGAATCTCGCTTGCAGGTGCAGGAGAAAGGGTGCAGAGTCCGACCCCCTCATTTCAATACGTGTTCTATATATCTCCCTTATGCCTTACTCACGAGTTTGTGTTTATTCTCTCATCAGCCTTTCATGAGGTCCTTCTGTCATTTAGCGGACATAGATGACAAACCGACGGGTTTTTGAACGACCGGTATTCTCTTCGCAGACTCGACGAGTGCAAAGTATCCGGTTGCTGGGCCAATGCATGGCTGGGTGTTTGGCGCTCGCCATACTAACCTACGGCGGATTTGCTCTCGGAGTGAATTCGCTCACGATCGGGTTTCTCTTCAACAGTGTTGTTCTCGTTGTGGCTTTACGTTTCGGCTTCTGGCCGGCATCGTTCACTTCACTCATTGCAGCTGCTTCGCTTGACTACTACTTTCTGCCGCCTCTTTTCAGTTTCAGAATTACCGATCCCAAGGGCTGGGTGGCTCTAGGAGTGTTTCAGTTAGCCGCAGTGACAGTCAGTAGACTGTCCGCACGGGAACTTAGGCATGCGAGGGAAGCAGCCATTCAGCGCAAAGGAATGGCCCAATTGTATGAACTGAGCCGATGTTCGTTGTTGTTGGATATGCACACGGCGCCCGGGCCACAGCTGGTGATCTTGATTCATAGGATCTTCGGCGCTGAAGCTGTTGCCTTGTTCGATCTAAATCTTGGCCGTCAGGACAGGATGGGGGAGTGGAGAGACGGGGAGGAAGATCTGGCCAAGCAGTGTTATTTTCGCGATGCCACGGGATCCAATGCGCCGCCCGGACTAGCGCAACGTATTTTGCGCGCCGGACCTGACGCTGTGGGCGCACTAGTTGTCAGAGGAAATCTGAATCCATTGGTCGTCGACGCAGTCGCCTCGTTAGCCGAAATCGCGATGGACCGCCACAAGTGGTTTGAAAAGGAAGAGAGCGCCGAGACGGCAAGAAGGAGCGAGGAAATGCGTGCGGCGGTGATGGACGCGCTGGCGCATGAGTTTAAGACCCCCCTTACAGCAGTTCGGACCGCCAGCTCGGGTTTGCTTGCACTTGGAGGTCTGACTCGAGCGCAAACCGATCTGGCCGATCTGATCGAAGGCGAGACTGTCAGGTTAAACGAGCTTTGCACGCGATTGCTAAAAACAGCAAAGCTCGAAGCGGAGCGGTTTGGACTAAAGACAGACGAAGTGAATGTAGACGACCTGATCCGCGAAGTACTGAACACTCGGGAAATGAATGCGGACCACGACAGGGTACAAGTCTTTGTGGAAGACCCTGCGTTGACTTTGCGTGGGGATCGTGGACTGCTGGGGATGATCTTGGCGCAATTTGTCGACAATGCGAGGAAATACGCCAGGCCGGGCTCACCGATTGAGGTGAGAGCGAAAAAGAGTAATACCGAGGTGATTATCTCGGTACATAACTTCGGATCGACGATCCGGATTGAAGACCGGGAGCGAATTTTCGACCGTTTTTACCGCGCAGCCGAGATGGTGGATTCGGTGCCTGGCACGGGCATAGGGCTTTCCGTAGTGAGGAAAGCAGCAGACGCCCACCATGGGCATGTGTGGGTTATCAGCGATGAAAAGGAAGGAACGACGTTTTTTCTTTCACTTCCGATAGGTCCAAGGAGGAAGCTTTGAACAAGGTACCGGTGAATGCGGTGCAGGGCGTCGTTCTGGTAGTGGACGATGATCTCTCCACGCGGCGGGCATTGCGCGTAACGCTTTCGGAATTGGGTTTCACGGTTGTCGAAGCTGGTCGCGGTGAGGAAGCGCTGTCACTCGTCCGCCTCACGTGGTTTGATGCCGTGTTGTTGGATGTGGATATGCCAGGAATGGGAGGCGTGGAAACTTGTCGAGCTATTCGTCGCGCGATTGCACGTTTGCCTATCCTGATGTTGACCGTCATGGATAGCGAAGATGACAAAGTGCTGGCTTTGGACGCAGGCGCCGATGATTACATTACAAAGCCTTTTCAACTCCGGGAATTGACTGCGCGAGTGCGCTCGGCAGTGAGGAGAAGGAATGTTCAGGATACGAATCGGGACGCGCCGATCCGATATGGCCGGCTGGAATTGGATCCGGTGAAGTACCGAGTGCTTAAGCGTGGCCGCTCAATTCATCTCACGCCCAAGGAATTCGAGATGCTGCATTACTTGATGACGCACGCTGGCGAGCCCATCCCACATGCGCGGCTTCTCAAGGCCGTTTGGGGGCCGGAGTACGGGCACGAACTTGAGTACCTTCGGACGTTTATCCGTCAACTACGGAGCAAGATTGAAGATGATCCGAAGAACCCCCATTATCTTCTGACGGATGCTTACGTCGGTTATCGATTCAACGAGCTCCCGGAGGAAGCCTAAATCTTGCTTTCATCCAGATTCTGAATGGAGCTTTAGTTCAAGAAAGAATACCCATGCGCTACGACCACCGTATCCGTGAATTGACGCGCAATTTTGCGGGATAAGTGGTCGAGGGATGAACTACGGAAGCTCATAAGGAATTCATATCTTTATATCTTCCCACATATTAGCCTCATGCCTCCTTTACCTCATTCCGTCCACACTGGAATGCATGGAGGGAGAACATGAAAGTAATCCTGAAGGCAACTTTCCTGACGGCAGTCCTGGCAGCGAGCGTCATTCTGGTGCATAGTGAGCCCACCAACACACCTGAGTATAGTAAAGCCCAAATCAAACATATGACGCACGAGGCTCACACGGCCCAGCAATACCGCGCACTTGCCGAGTATTTCAGGGGGCAGCAACAGAAATTCGACCAAGAGGCTCAGACCGAGAAGCAGGAGTGGGAGCGCCGAAGCCGAAACACAACAGGTTTGGCTCAGAAGTACCCCAGGCCTGTCGACTCTTCAAGGAATCGATATGACTACTTTAGCTACGAGGCCGAGGACATGAGCCGTCAGGCAAGCCTGTATGAAAACCTTGCGGCTAAGGCGCAGTAGGCGCGTGTATTGCACTTGAAGCGGCAGTCGACAGCTAAGAGGGGATGGCTGCCGCCCCTCAGCTTTCTTGTGGTTCATTTACGATGTCCCTCCCAATATTCTCTTTCGCCGATCCAAGTGACGAGGAATCTCCCGGAGAGATGAAAGTCTCCAACATGTTCGAAGTGGGGAACCGAAGGAGCCGATTCAAGTTTATTGGTGAAAGCCTCGCCGGTATCTGGGTTGTTGCGCTGCTTGGGTTCTCGGGATATGTTCTGCACTTTAACTCCGCGCCGGTCGGGTTCCTGTTTCTTTTGATCGTTGTGTCGGAAGCAATTCTCTGTGGGTTCTGGCAGGCGACAATCGTTTCCATCCTGGCCTGCGGGTGTCTCGACTATTTTTTCTACCCCCCGTATCTGACCTTGAATATTTTGGACTCCCGGGACTGGGTCGCACTTGGGGCTTTCGAACTGAGCGCACTGGTTGTCAGCCGCGTCTCATCGAGAGAGCAGCGCAGTTCACGCGAAGCGATGCTCCAGCGCACCGCAATGGAGCAGTTGTATGAGCTCAGCCGCAGCACGCTGCTGATCAATTTGCATCAACCGCCGGGGCCTCAGCTGACGCAACTGATTCAACGCATCTTCTCTGTTGAGGCAATTTCGATTTTCGACGCCAACTCCGGCACAACCGATTCGTCGGGAAACTGGACAGAAAGCGAGAAGGATCGCGCCAAGGATTGCTTCGTACTGAATGAGGATAGTGAAGACTCAGCGACTCAAACATCGATGCGGGTGTTGCGGATCGGGAGCAGTTCCGTCGGTGCAATTGCCATTCGAGGCAATCTGAGCCCGCTGGTTACGAACGCACTCGCATCGTTGGCCGCAATTACATTGGACCGTAGTGTGTCCTTCGAGAAGGAAAGCCGCATAGAGGCCGCTCATCAGAGCGAGCGGCTCCGAGCGGCTGTGCTTGACTCACTGGCGCATGCTGTCAAGACCCCGCTGACTGCGATTCAGTCGGCTAGCTCAGGGCTGCGCGAGGTCGGTAGTCTCAACGAATCGCAAGCACGATTAGTTTCTCTCGTTGAAGAAGAATCGACCCAGCTCAATCTTCTCTGCACGCGTCTGTTACAAACGGCGAAGCTCGAAGCAGAAGATGTGAGTCTGGGCAAGGATGAGATTGCTGTCACGGATCTTGTTACCCACGTCGTAGAAGAACAGGCGGGACGGATGGCAGGGCACCCTATCGAAGTGGATGTTCCGGATCCCGCGCTTATCATTCGCGGCGATTCTGAGTTACTTTCGATGGCCTTGGGGCAGTTCCTCGATAATGCAGCCAAATACTCATTTGCTGGAGAAAAGGTGAAGGTATCCGCCTGGGAGAGTCATTCGGAAATTATGATTTCAGTTCATAACATTGGTCCGGCAATACCGATGTCGGACAGGGAACGAATTTTTCAGAGGTTTTACCGCAGCGAGGGCTCCAAGAGCATGGCTTCAGGGACCGGTATTGGTCTTTCGGCTGTAAAAATGGCTGCTGAAGCGCATCGCGGCCACGCATGGGTGATCAGCGATCCGGCGGAAGGAACGACATTTTTTCTTTCTCTACCCCAACAAGGAGGCGGATCCCAATGAGCCAGGATCAGGGTACTGTGTTGATCGTCGATGACGAGCGGTCCATTCGACTCTCGTTGCGTACTATCCTCTCGGGCCTCGGGTACGTGATCGTCGAAGCAGCGCGAGGAGAAGAAGCATTGTCTCTTGCCCGCACAGCGCAGTTCGACGTAGTGCTGCTTGACATCAATATGCCGGGCATCGGGGGAATCGATGTCTGCCGCATGATGCGCAGACACTCTTCACGCCTTCCGATTGTGATGCTGACTGTACAAGGTGGCGAAGATCGTAAGGTTGAGGCATTGGATGCGGGCGCCGACGACTACATCACTAAGCCGTTTCAACTCCGCGAACTTATTGCGCGGCTTCGCGCGGTTGTGAGAAGGAACAAGAGCTCCGAAGAGGAAGAGGCGGTTATCTTAATTGGCGACGTATCCCTCGATGCTTCGAGGCACCTCGTATTGAAAAATGGACGCACAGTCCACTTAACGCCAAAGCAGTTTGAGCTTCTTCATTTTCTAATGATCAATGCGGGCAAACCAGTGCCTCATGCCAAGCTGCTGCGATCCGTATGGGGGCCTGAGTACGGGAATGAGCTGGAGTACTTACGGACTTTTGTCAGGCAAGTGCGCATGAAGATCGAAGACGATCCTGCAAATCCCAAGTATCTCCTAACAGAATCCCACATAGGGTATCGTTTTTGTGAATCGATCTAGCCGCGAGTGATCATGGCTGCGGCATTAAGTGAGAAGTTTCGTCTGGAATGGAACACGGCGGACCGATGGTCCGGCAATTTCCTTATCTTCTGGCATGATGGATCCGCCCGCTCTAGTCCGGGCCAGCGAGTTGCGGATCGCTTGGTCTCCCGCCGGGTGCCGGCAACTCTCCGGCCGCCAGAATCGGCTCGTCCTTGCCCTGTTCCGGGTTGTATTGGTGCTTTACCATCCACTCTTTGAGCACCTTAGCCGCCTCCACCGCCAAGGAGCCGTTCTTCCAAAAGAAGACCACCCCTTCCGCCATCTCTGTCCGCAGGTCACACGATTCCCAATTCCACGGCTTGCCGGTCTGCGGCAGCAGCATCTCCAGCGTTTTTTCCTTCTTCTTCCATTTTGCGGGGAAACTTCCATATCCGCTCGACGCCATTGGTGGTTCGGTGCAGCTAGAGGTGAATTCGAAGCCGCGGGGCTCCCCGTTCTCAAAAAGGTCCGCCACACCCTGCCCGTCGACGAAGTCCTGCACCCCCGAAAGGTTCTTCCCGTGGCTGGGGGCAGATCGTGAGGCGTACTTAAGGATATGGACGCGCAGCGGATAGTTGTCGGGGTTTGGCCCGCTCGCCAGGGCCGTCCTTGAAAGTGTCAAAAAAACCGCAACCGCACTCAAAACGAAGCGAATTGCACGCTGCATGTGATGTATCCTCTTTAGAAAATGTAGTAAACAGCCTTGCTCAGCCCGGGCCATAAAAATAAATCCAATTAGAGGTCAGCGATCGATCTGCCCAACTTCAATGAGGCCATATTTCCCACAAAGATGTCATAAGGGTTATCGGTCGGTCTGTCAATCCTGACAGCACGGAGATCCGTCACAACCCACCTCCGCTCATCCGTCGCCCTTTGCTGCTCGGGTGCAAATGGCGACTGCTGAGGCCGAAACCCACTCGGGTAGCGCATCTGCGATGTTTAGGATTGCAGCTCAACTTCCTGAGGGAGCTATGTGCGAAGCCTGTCCTGCGTTGGAATTCGTCTGTCGTGAGAATTTAGTGCGTATCGATGGCGATCCAAAGGCCCGAGCGCTTTACTGATAACTCTAGTGACCGGACAGGCCGTTGATACGATTCTTGCCGGTAGGAACCCGATCCCGGGTGGATAACCGCCAGCCATCTAATCCATTGTGAACCGAAGTGCCCGAGATCCCTTCGCGTCGCCACGGAGGGTGCGCAATTCGTCGCATCAGGATCTTGATTGCGCACCTGTTTGCTCAACTGATGGAACCTGCAACCAACATGAGCGTAAATCCATTTGCTCTAATATGAGCAAGAAATGAGTACGACATGACGTTCGTATGATGAGCGCTCGAATAACTCTGATTTCTCTGCGACTTAGACCGAAATAGGCCAAAGGATCGAGAGCTGTCGCGACTTACGTCAATTCTTCATTTGATCCTTACCACCTCAGTTCTAGTATTCGGCTAACCATTCGATATCCCCGCCTCCGCCTGGATTTGAGTCTAGAGCCGGGCGAGTCCCATTAGGGTTCCTCGTTGCAACTACCGAAAGCAGCCATTCGAAACTCAATTCCAGGAGAATGCTCATGGCAGACCAAAAAGCACCGCAGATGCAGGCCACGCTCGGTCTTACCGGGCTGACCAGCAACGCGATGGCGCTCATCGCTCCCGGCGCCTTTCTATGGCTCACCTTTTACCTCCAGGCTACTGAAGGAACGACCTCTCCCTCCATGTGGTTCGGCATTGTTGTGGCGCTTCTGCTCTGCCTTGCCACGGCGGTCGCCTATGCCGAGATTTCCAAGCTCTACCCCGGCACAGGTTCAAGTTACTATTACGCTGAGCAGGCTCTGCTCTCCAAGGACAAGGCCTTCAAGTACGCGCGTGTCGCCAAGTTTATTGTCGGCTGGGGCTCGCATCTTTACTATTGGGTTTATCCCGGTGTGATGGTGGCCACCACGGGTGTCTTCGTGGGCTATGTGGTCGGCTTCCTCTATCCCACCTTCATGAGTGGCTCAAATCCCGGCCCTGTCTTCATGGCGCTGGTTGCCGTGGTTTTCTCCTTCTTTGTCGCGTGGATCGCCGCCAGGGGCGCGGGCGCATCAACCGCTGTCAACCTCGCCATCAATGTGATCCAGATCTCAGCGCTACTGGTGTTCAGCGTTCTGGCCGTCGGCTATCGCGCCAACCATCCCGCCGGGGTACCCGCCTTTCAATATGACTCGCAAACGCTGGCCACTTACTCTTACCAGTATCAGGCAGCCAAGGACGGCTCGACGGTCCGCGACGCCAGCGGTAATCCGCTGCCGCTGCTGGACAAAGCCGGCAAGCCGGTTCCATTCACCATCGACTACCCGGAGAAGGACGCAAGCGGTAACTTCCTTTCCCATGGTTCGGCTTCCTCGGTAGTCGCGCCGCACAAGGTGAGCTTCATCTTCATTCAGGCCACCGTGGCAATCCTCATTCTGGTCGGCTTCGAATCGGTAACGTCGATGGGAGGCGAGGCAAAAAACCCCACGAAACACATTCCCATCGCTGTTATAGCTTCACTTTTGATCCAGGGGGTGGTGTGCTACCTGATTGAGTACTTCGCGGCCAATTACTTCCTCAACTCCGGATACACCATGCAAAGCGCCGCAAACTCAGCGGCTCCTGTCGGCGACATGATGATTATTGTCGGCGATGCCTTGTTGGGCCACGGCAACGGCGGGTACTTCATGCTCGCTGAAGCCTTCACCGTTTTCCTGGCGCTGATCGGCACCACGCTTAGCTGCATGAACACCGGCGCACGCGTCACGTATGCCATGGGCAAGGACGATGAGGCGCCCGTGCGCTTGGGTATTCTTCATGCCGGCTCTTTGTCGCCGCGGCGCGCCATCTGGACGCTGGCGATTATCTCGGCCGTCATCGGCGTGATCGGCGTCTCGCTCTACTTCGCTGACGGTAGCGCTCCCACCGATGCCACCATTGCCGCGCTACCCAAGGGGATCTTCTCCAGCTTCGGATACACGACGCACGATAAGTTAGCCGCGCTGCCCAGTTCCATCCTGGCCGTCACGCTCACCTCCAACTTCGGTACATTCATTCTCTACGCGCTCAGTTGCTTCCTGTGCATCGTGGCCTTCCACAATCGCCCCGACTACAGCTTCGTCAGGCACCTCCTGATTCCCGGGTTTGGCCTTATCGCGAACCTGGCCTGTATGGCCGCATACCTCGTCGTACCCTTTCTCGGCTACGGAACCTGGAAAGAGCCGTACATTGCACTCGGTATCTCTGGTGTCTGGGGCTTGTACGGCGCAGTTTACTTCCTCCGTTCATCCAAGGCGAAAGGAAAGTCGATACTGCTCGAATCGAAGAGCGCTCTCGGTTAGCCGTTGGGTAGACCGGAAACTGTAGCAGAAATACTGGGTGGCATCTTCGAGGGCCGCTTTGGCAATGACGGTTGCGGAGCACCACCCAGTAGGCTCTTGAACGTATTCGATTAAGGAACATTAGAAATCCCCGCGAAATCGCGGAAGAATCTTCAGGCGGCACCGCTCATGTTAGAGGTACAGTTCGGCCAGGCCAGCGATCCGGGCAAAGTCCGAACCAATAACGAAGACTCAATGGGATCGTTCATCCCTTCTTCGCGCCAGCAGGCTCGATCGCACGGCTACCTTTTTACCGTGGCAGACGGAGTAGGCGGATTGGATCTGGGGGAAGTGGCTTCGGCCACTGCCGTTTCCGTAATCACCGAGGAGTTTGCGAAAGCGCAATCGGGAGCGATGCTGATCAGTCTGCTCCCGAGACTGATCCACTTTGCCAATGCCGCGGTGCACGACCGCACTCTGGCTCCGCAATATCGTGGCAAGAAGATGGCGACGACCGTGGTGGCATGCGCATTGCGGCACGACCAGGCCATCATCTCGCATGTGGGCGATTCGCGATGCTACCTGGTGCGCAATGGCAGAGCAAAACAGATCACGCAGGATCATACCTGGGTGAATGAACAAAGGAAGCTTGGTCTGATTTCAGCCCGCGATATCGCGGAATCGGACGCGCAGCACGCGTTGGTTCGTTCTCTTGGGCCGGAGATGTCAGTATCACCGGACACCACCGCGTTGACTCTGCAGCCTGGGGATCTGCTCGTGCTTTGCACCGATGGGTTGCACGACGAGATGAGCACTCCGATGATTGCGGGGATTGTTTCCCAGCAGAAAAACATTGATGAGATCGCGCGCGAGCTGGTGGCGCGTGCCGTGGAGATCGATGGCAACGATAACACGACGGCGCAAGTAATTCGCGTGCGATCTGTGGAGCAAATGGGCATGTATCGGGGCCGGCCCTATCGTTTTTTACCTTGAATCGGTTCTTGCTGGATAAGCCGTAATCGGATTCGCGTAATGTGCGAGCAACGAAGTGGTGCACGGGCGTATCAAAACCCGATAGGTCTGATCACCGGTAGGAGGAAGTTGACGGCGATCAAGAATGAAGTCCAGAGCGAGAGGAATGTTCTCTTCTGGTTGAATCTTCAGGCAAGCGCCTGCGGCACTGCCTCTTCCCAACGTCCTTGTGCCTTCAAGATCAGTTCTACAACTTCGCGCGCGGCACCGTGCCCTCCAGGCCGGTGAGTTGTGAAATGGCATATCGCGGCCAACTCGGGCGCTCCATCGGCTACGCATACTGCCAATCCGGCTCGTCGCGCCAGCGCAATGTCCGGGAGGTCGTCGCCCAGATAGGCGACCTCTTCTTCGATCACGCCCGCCTTTTGCATGCACTCCTGGAATGCATCGGTCTTCCTCGCTTGTCCCAAATACACGAAAGTGACTTTGAGTTCTGCCGCGCGTCTGGCCACGGCGGGCGAAGATCGACCGGTGATGAAGCCTGTTTGAATTCCCATCGTGTGGGCGAGCGAAAGCCCCTGCCCATCGTGCGCGTTGAATACCTTCATTTCGGAGACAGTCGAGTTACCAGATCCCTCGGCAGTAGTGGTTGAGATTAAACAGACGCCACCATCGGTCAGCGTTCCATCCACATCCATGAGGAACAGTTTGATCTTACGAGCACGGGCAAACACATCAGGCGAAGCAAGAGCGATGTTGGACATGTGCGACGTTCCTATCCTCTCTTGATAATGAACACGGTTTTGTCATCAATGCGGTCGGGCTGATTAATCCGCCTCAAGTGATCGTCTTTCAGCAGTGCATAGTCGAGAATAGCGTCGCAGATTTCCTTCGCCGGTTTCTGTTTGTGTTCCTCGATAATCTTTTCGATCTCTTGTCTGTTCTCCTCATCTTCACCGTCGTAGACTCCATCCGTATAAAGGAAGATGATGTCGCCTCTATTCATCAAGGTGATCTCATCCAAATCATTGGAAGTCATTTGACTCCGGCGAAGCATGATGGAGACATACCTGTTCCTGTCAGGATGGTCCTCGGGAATCTCGAGCCCGAGGGAAGGGAATTGCACCATGCTGGCTCTTCCAAGCTCCATGAATTTCCCGTATTCCGCGGAGAACACAAGCGGCGGCGGATGACCGAAGTTTACAAACCGAAAGAGTCCGTCAGGACGCACTTCCCCATACACCATGGTCGCGATCTCGCGAGAACTGTCCTCCATCTCGATGCCCAATGCGTTTCTGGCGGTAACGGATTGCGCAAGCCTGAGATTGATTATTTCGAAGACCTTCGCCGTCGTTTTTCCGCTCAAGTCGAGCTCGCAAAGCATAGCTGTATGAAAGGTGTCATGCACCGTCGACGCAATCTTGGCCGCAATACTCCCATGCCCCTGGGCGTCGACCAGGAGCACCCCCGCAGTCGTATAAAGTTCGTGAAGATTCTCAGCAATCCGCAGCTGTTCTGAGCTCTTGGCTTTCCGGTATTGGTTGGCGTCGTTCGGCGTGTACTCCGGTCTTGATTTCAACCACTGCAGATGGACATCGACTAGGTTCTGCGGAGCTGAGCCCTCTGAAAGTGGTTCCAGGTATGTCTTCGAGAGTTCCATTGCGCGTTCTATGCGAGCGCCGATGTTATAGCGCTGCTGAAAGTTGATGTACTCGAAGAGATCCCCGTCCGCATTAGCCGCAGGAATCGAGTTTCCGTACATTTCGACTCCAGCCAGATGAGGGATAGCCCCTTCTACGGGCTTCAGTCTCTTCCGGAGATACTCGTCAAGAGTTGAAGAGACGACCGCCGACTTTCCGTTCGCATCCATGGCGAGTTCCTCACTTGCAATAAAGTATACGTGGGGCAAACTTACCCGCTCCGAACCGCCGGATAGTCGGATAAAAAGACCACCCATAGCTTTCTAACCGTCGAAACTATACCATCGTCTCGGCCGGGGCAGATGTCAGATCGGGACTTCATTTATATATTGATCAAAGGTTCTCCTCAATACCGGCCACGAGGCCACCGGTCCTCTCTCACTTCTGGGCACCTAGAGAGAAAGTGCTTTCAAACTTCACTCAGAACGCTGAGCCGGAGCGGTGTGCTGCCGACCGCCGGACTCCTCGTCATGGGAGACTGGAATAGATGAAAAAAATCGGATTTCTCTCATTCGGTCATTGGACACATTCTTCCCAGTCACGAGCGCAGTCTGCGGCTGACGCGCTCCTGCAATCCATCGATCTCGCCGTGGAAGCCGAGCGCCTGGGAATGGACGGAGCTTACTTCCGAGTTCATCACTTTGCGCAACAACTGGCATCACCATTTCCACTGCTCGCGGCCGTTGGTGCTAAAACGCGAAAGATCGAAATTGGCACCGCAGTGATCGACATGCGTTACGAGAATCCTCACTACATGGCGGAGGACGCCGGGGCCGCGGATCTAATCTCCGGCGGCCGACTACAGTTGGGAATCAGCCGCGGTTCACCCGAACAGGTCATCGATGGTTGGCGTTATTTCGGCTACAGCCCAATTGATGGCGAGGACGATGCGGCTCTGGGCCGACGGCATGCCGAGGAATTTCTCGAGCTGCTGCGCGGGAAGGGCTTCGCTCGGCCTAACCCACGACCGATGTTTCCCAATCCGCCGGGGCATTTGCGTCTTGAGCCGCACTCTGAAGGATTGCGTGATCGGATCTGGTGGGGGTCCGCTTCCAATGCGACCGCTGAGTGGGCCGCGAAGCTCGGAATGAACCTGCAGACCTCAACCCTAAAATTCGACGAGACCGGCGAGCCGCTCCACATCCAACAAGCAGCGCAGATTCGCGCCTTCCGCGCGGCCTGGAAGGAAGCCGGTCACACGCGCACTCCCCGCATTTCCGTTAGCCGGAGCATTTTCGCGTTGCTCGACGACCGCGATCGTGCGTATTTCGGACGAGGCTCTCAGGAAGAGGACACAATCGGTTTCCTCGACGAAAGCACACGGGCGATTTTCGGCCGCAGCTACGCTGCTGAGCCAGACATTCTTATCGAGCAGCTTAGCAAAGACGAAGCGATTGCGGAGGCTGATACGTTGTTGCTCACCATTCCAAATCAACTGGGTGTTGCCTACAATGTGCATGTCCTAGAGGCAATTCTGACCACTATCGCCCCAGCTCTGAGTTGGCGCTGAGTGAAGTTCTGAAAAATCGTCAGCTTCTGGCGATTCCTTGCTGGGCAGAGGCCTCCAGGATATCCAACGATCTGGCAAGCGGGGCTGTGCTTCGGCAACCCCCGTCTCACCTTCGGAAGACCCTTGCCAGACCTAATCCGCAATTGACGCCTGGAGCGTGATCGAGGTCGACGGCAGCCATGCTGTGTATATCTCGCAGCGAGATGCAGTGCTTCTCTAATCGAGCGGGCAGCTACGAGCGCCGTGGAAACGAAGCAAATGGCTGCGCCTCAATCGTTACAAACCCGACCATGGATGGTCCAGGGAGAGCTCACGAGCACATCATTGAGGATGCAATAGCGCTTCCTTGCCGCGCCCATAAGCGCCCAAAAAGAGCCATCCGTCGCACTTATGTTCTGTAAGTTAAAGCTTTTCCAGTGCGCTGCCACCGCAGAGATCGCGCATTCGATGTGGAGTCTTGTCAACCGAAGGGTTCACGCAGTGGGCTGTGTACATCTTTGTGCCCACCCTACTTCAAAATGGGGCATGATCGGGCAGTTCACTTGTGCAGATGACTATCGTGATGTTGGCAGATGCGAATCACTTAAATTATGCGTAGTAAATTCAAATTACAACAGTTAAAGTCGAGCGCAGCATCTCAATAAACAAGGGTCCGGGCGATCCCCACCACCTGACAGCGTGCATGTTGGCTAAGGTAAACGAATTCCCGGGCCGAAGGCAATACCTTGGTAAGGAGATTCTCGACCCCGCCCAGCTCCACCAAACGAGCGGTGAAGTGATCCGAAAATGGGAGCTGGATTGGAGCATTTAATCAAGAAGTCGCCAGCGCAACCATTTTAGAAACAGAGATTTGCAAAGAATAGCCTGTGTGCGTCTCGTTTGCGTTATTGTATTGACGCTCGCCATTCCCCTTTTTTGATGGCGGGCTTTGCGCGCCGCGGCCATGATCCGATCTTCATCCCTTTGGGCGGACAGAAGGATCCATCCGTAACTCGCGCGTTTCTCGGCAGGATTAGAATACGGAATACCTCTGCCGTTTCCGTTCAAGAGAATGTAGCGCTCAATGGACTCAGTTGTTTGCGGAAGTCACTTCGAGATAGTGCAACTTTCGTGAAATTGAATTGCGGAGCGACCTCATTCACTATGCTAGAGGAAACTGTTCTGAGCGAAGCGTTTGCGCTGGACAGTGGACAAACGATCTTAGGGTCGATGAAGTCATCGGAATTTACCTCTTTGCCGTAGGTCGGGGTAAACACAGATTGGGACGAGGCGAGTGCGCGCACAAGTTCAGGGAGATTTCGACGGGACATAGAGCGATCCCCCGCAAAATGTGGAATATGTAGGACTGGTAATTGGCTAGTCATTACCAACGTGGAATTGACATAGTGCCTACAAGCAGGTGACATGGGTAGTACGCAAGATTGCGGACTGTGAAGCTGGAACAAGGGCTTCACGGATCTTAAGGAAGCGAACCGCTCGAATAGCCCGCACCCGCATAGGCCTGAATCGAACGACTCTGCTCTCAACTGAAATTGCCGATGAGATGCATGGAATGTGAACTGCAGATGATGAGTCTGCGGCGCCGGAAAAGGGCGAAGGTCGTTGGATAAGTTTCGAAACAAGGGCATGTGGCTCACAGGGCGGAGCTGTGCCTCAAGCGTTCAAATTGAAGACCGTCAATCTGACTGTAAGCTATTAAAAAATGAACAACTTGTGTCAAATCGACGAAGAGGTCGAAAACTCTTCAAGCTGGTGGGCGGTATACACGCGCCATCAACATGAAAAGGCAGTTGCGCAGGTACTCTCTACCAAGGGATTCGAAGTTTTTCTGCCGCTTTACGACTGCGTCCGTCGCTGGAAAGATAGAAACAAAACCCTCTCTTTGCCGCTTTTCCCTTGCTATGTTTTCGTGCGGGGCGGAATGAATCGCCGGCTGCAGGTTGTGACGACCCCTGGTATTCATACCATCCTCTACAGCGGCGAACGCCTCGCATTTATCCCAAACGATGAAATTGATTCAATTAGGAGGGCTGTCAACAGCCCCACCCGCGTCGAGCCACACCCATTTCTGCAATGCGGCGAGATGGTTAGAGTAACCCGCGGAAGCCTTGAAGGGGTTGTTGGAGTACTTGTGCGCAAGAAGAGTCTTTTCCGACTGGTTCTTTCCGTGGAAATGCTCGCGCAATCAGTCTCGGTCGAAATCGATGCCGCGGATGTGGAACCTGTCAAAGGAAAGGGCTTGACCGGCGTCGTTCCCCGAGCAGAGACTTCTGGTGGTGGGTCCTCAAACGACCTGTTCTCGCGCGGAATGACGTTAAGTGCAAGCGCGTTAGGCCGTTGAAGCGCGGGACGGACTGTTGATTGACTTTTGTGAATTACGAATTGAAATCGACTTGGTTCTCTGCGTTCAATATCTGAAGAGCACAACGTCGGTTGCATTGGCAATTTCGGAATGAAGATAGACAAGGGAAGGCACAATTGCTTGTGCCGAAGTAGAAATGCCTGACTTGCCGTTGGAGTTGAAATGAATTCGATCGCACGAGCGCCAATCCAAATTGTTCTTTCACTTGTGGTTTTGTCCTTTCCAGCGTTTGGGCAGGCCACCACTCCTAATGCTGCAGATGCAAATTCCCAAGCAGCAGGTGCGGCATCCTCTGTTTCGCAGCCTGAGACCGGTACGAGCACCAAGGCACATGATGATTCATATGTGATTGGCAATGACGATCACCTTTCGATCAACGTCTGGAAGGAGCCTGATCTCACGAAGAATATTCCAGTACGTTCTGATGGGAAGATTTCATTGCCGCTCGTGGGAGAGATGCAGGCTTCGGGCCGGACACCTTTGCAACTCGAATCGGACATTTCGAGCCGTTTGCGGAACTACATCACCGCGCCCGAAGTTACTGTGATTGTGGAGCAGATTAACAGCAAGAAATACAATATACTTGGCTACGTGGGGAAGCCTGGAGCATATGCACTCACTCTCTCGACCACAGTCATGGATGCGATTGCGCTCGCGGGCGGATTTAAGGATTTTGCCAAATCGAAGGGTGTATATATCCTTCGACAGAATCCGGATGGGACTCAGGCGCGGTTGAATTTCAACTACAAAGACTTTATCAAAGGCAAGAATCTCTCCCAGAATGTCAAAGTTGAACCGGGTGACATGATCATCGTCCCATAAAGGTTGACCATGTTTAGACGCATTTTCCTCAGTCTCGCCGTATTAGTCGGTTCGACGCCCCTTTGGTGTCAGGTGGAGCCAAGTGCTACAGGCGGATCGGGAACGACTGACGATGATTCGCTTATGTCGATGCCGCCCGCGATAAGTGGGTCGTTTTACCCTTCAGAAGTGGGATCCCAGGGGAGAGAGAATGTCTTGTCAGGAGGCCTCCTCTTTACTGCCGCCTATGACGACAACGTGTTGGCAGGAGGGGGTGGTACCGGAACGATCGGCGCCGAGTCGTACACAATCCTGCCAAATATCGAAATCTCAACGAGCACATCCCGACTGCGTGGATCGTTGAACTACAGCCCCGGATTCATGTTCTACGATCCGACGACCTACTTGAATCAAGTGACACAGAATGCGGATGCCGATTTCCAGTTTCGCTGGACTCCTCACACTACGCTCGCTGTACAAGAAGTATTCCGACAGAATTCAACGGTCTTTAGCGAGCCCTACACGGTGTCAGGCGCCACTATATCCGGTTCTGGAAGCTCTGGATATCCAATCGTGATTGCTCCGTATGCGGGCCAGATCATGGATTCTACGAGCGCGCATGTCGGCTATCAATTCAGCAGAAGCAGCATGATCAGCGCCTCGGGCAATTATTCCTCGTTTAGTTTTTCGAATTCGACAGCATCTCAGGGCCTCTATAGCTCACATGGCGGCGGCGGGTCAGGATCCTACAGCCGTCGATTCGGACGCGCGCAGTATCTTGGGCTTTCGTATAGGTATGCGATATCCGAGACAACTCCATCCCCTTCGACAACAGAAAGCCAATTTGCTACCGTTTTCTACAGCGTCCAGCTTAGCAATAGTTTCTCTCTATCAGCTAGCGGGGGGCCTGAATACACCACAACCTCCGTCCCCGGAACCTCGACGATTGCGACGTGGGCTCCGAGTGGAAATGGAAGCATTGGGTGGCAAAGACGTCGCGCGGCTGTTACGTTGGGCTATTCTCGCGCGGTCACGACGGGCTGGGGTCTGTTCGGTTCCTTCACAGCAGACAGTGCAACGGCATCGGCGCGGTGGCAGTTCACCCAACGGCTCACTGGTGGTTTGTCCGGCAATTATTCGAACACGAAGAACGCAACCCCGTCGATTACGACGACTTCCTTAGCCGGCCACACCGTGTTCGGAAGAGCTTCACTCGATTACATGCTAGGACAGCATCTGAACTTGGTTGGAGAATACAATCGTCTCCACAATACATTCTCCGGAATTGTGGCGATCTCGGATGATCCTGATGCGGATCGGATAGCGGTTTCTCTTAGCTACGGGTTCCGGAGACCGTTAGGACGATAACGATGGTAGATATGGTTGAAGAGCAAAATTCGGAACAGCCGAATGTCGAGAAGTATCTTGACATCATGCGCAGGCGCTATTTACACCTGCTCATTCCATTTTTCCTGACCTGGCTGGTTGTATGGGGGTCCAGTTGGGTATTGCAGCCACTCTATAAGTCGAGCACCCAGATCCTTGTGGAGCAACCCACAATGCCGTCCAACTATGTGGCGCCCAACGTAAACGAGGATCTGCAGAACCGTTTGCAAAGCATTACACAGCAAATACTCAGCCGGACGCGCCTATTAGTGATTATTGACAAGCTTCATCTCTATGGAGACTCTCAGAGTTCTTCAGCCGAGGACGAGCGCGTAGGGCGAATGCGAAAGGAAATTAGTATTGATCTCGTAAAAGATAGTCGGGATAATGAGATCACCGCATTCAGGATTTCTTATTCCGCACCTGACCCGCGGATTGCGCAGCAGGTGACAACAGAGCTAACCAATCTCTTTATTAACGAAAACAACAGGTTCAGACAGGAAGAATCTCAGGGAACTACGAAATTCATCGAGGATCAACTGGAAGCCGCACGCGTGGAGCTCGCCCAGCAGGAAGCAAAAGTGAAGGCGTTCGAAGGTGGTCATGAGGGTATCTTGCCGTCCCAGGCGACCAGCAATCTGACGATTCTCGGCGGGCTGCAGACACAACTACAGAACGAGCAGGATTCTCTGAATCAATCCAAGCAGCAACGAGTCTACCTCCAGGCGCTTATCGATCAGAATCGTGCACCGCACGGCTCGTTAAAGGCGGACGGCACGTCCACGGGGCTGGTGGAAGTCGATCAGCAACTCGCCAAGCTAAGAGGGGATTTGGTGGACCTAAGCTCGCGTTATACAGACGAATACCCGGATGTAATTAAGTTGAAGGAACAGATCGCCAAGACAGAAAAGATACGAAAGGAAATTATTGCTGCCCCGAAGAAGCCGGTTGACGACGCCGCCGCGTCGCGCGAGATCGACGGTCTTGAAACCAACGCGCCATTGGCGCAGTTGCAGGGGCAGCTGAAGGCAAATCAACTGGAGATTTCGAATCGCGAACATCGGATTGACGAGTTACAGGAGCGAATCAACGAATACCAGGCACGGCTCAATGCAGCTCCTGCGACAGAGCAACAATTTGCGGAAGTGACTCGTGGTTACGATCAATCTAAGTCAATCTACGACGATCTGTTAAAGAAAAAGAATGCATCGGAGATGGCAACAAGCATGGAGCAATTGCAACAGGGAGAGCACTTTACGATGCTGGATCCTCCAAGCTTGCCGGCAAAGCCCTATTTCCCGAATCGTCTGAAATTCTGCGGCATTGGATTGGGATTGGGGCTTGTTGTGGGAGCCATTGTGGTGGTCGGGTTTGAATTCGCAGATGACCGTCTGTATAACGAAACGGATCTCAAAGCATTGCTGCCGATGGCAATTCTTTCGGAAATACCAGAAGTAGTGCACCCTTCGGATGTGGCACGGAGCAAGAGGCGAATGGTGCTGAGCTGGGCGATGACTGCAGTTGTTGTCGTCGTAATTCTGGCCGGCACCACAATTAGTCTTCTTGAAAGCTAGGACGAGTCGAAACGAATGTACAAGACATACTTTCAACTCACACGGAATCCGTTCGATCTTACGCCGGATCCGACCTGTTTCGTTCCGACCGAGCGGCATAATGAAACGCTCGCATCGCTCTACTATGGTGTGAGACGGCACAAGGGGTTTGTCGTTGTCACGGGAGAAGTGGGGACGGGCAAAACACTCTTGCTGCGGTGCTTGTTGAGGCTTCTCGAAGAGAGCAGAGATATTACGTATGCCTACGTCTTTAATAATCGCCTGACATCGACTGAGTTTCTACAGTACATGCTGTTGGATTTCGGTCTGCAGGCGTCAGGTAAGAATAAGTGCGAAATGTTATTCGACCTGAGTCAGTTCTTAGTTTCCAGGTCGTCCAGACAGATGACGACGGTCCTCATTGTCGACGAGGCGCATCTCTTGTCCGATGAACTCCTGGAAGAGATCCGGCTTCTTTCGAATCTCGAGACTTACGACGACAAACTGTTGCAAATTGTTTTGGTGGGTCAACCGGAACTTGACGAGAAGCTTGATTCCAAGGGGTTGAGACAGCTGAAGCAACGGATTGCTCTTCGCACCCATCTTACCCCTCTGAGCCTTGAAGAGACACAGCGATATATTGAACACCGTCTGCAAATTGCAGGGGCTGATTCCAGTGCGTCCTCTCTGTTCTCGCCAAAGGCAACAGCGATGGTTTACAGATTCTCACGGGGCTTTCCTCGACTGATCAATACAATCTGCGAGAATTCGTTGCTAACGGCGTATGCACGGCAAGTTCCGGTTATCACTCCGGACATTGTCAAGCAGGTGGCACGAGAGTTCCGGCTCGATAATTCTGTGTCTGAAATCGACAGAAGTTTGGAAAACGGCGCTTATGTGAACGGACACCATTTCGAACTGCCAGATGTCGAAGATGAGGTTTCAAGTGATCCCGAACAAGCTCGCTTATAAGGCTGAGAGGTAAAAGAGAATGAGTCAGATTTTTGACGCCCTACAGAGATCGGAAGCAGAACGTGCGGGTAGCCCGTTAGAGGCGCCTCTGGAAACCAACGACATGCTTCGGCGCGCCGAGCGCCAAATTGCGTCGAAGTGGGAGAGCCAGACAGTCCTCGGTGGATCCGAGTCGGTGGCCGTCGAAGACATCAAAGGCGACAGGCCGCAGGCCATTTTCGATACGCTCGCTTCGGGATCATCGACTCCGGGGAAAAGCAATTCTTCTAAGCATGATGACCGCTTGCGAATCCTTGGCCAGTTTCAGTCGTTGCAGCTTTCTCTGTCACCCGAGAACCGGCTTGTGGCTCTTACGGAGCAAGACAGTCCGGCCGCGGAAGCGTTTCGGCTCCTGGGCGTGCGATTGCGGGATCTAAGTCGCACCCGCCCACTGAAGAAAGTGCTGATTACGAGCACGATTCCTCAAGAAGGCAAGACAACGATCTCTGCTAACCTGGCTTTCACGCTCGCTCGTTCAACACAGCAAAAGATTTTGCTTCTCGAAGGCGATGTCCGACGCCCCGCATTGTCGCAAATGTTCGGACTTCAGGGAAACCCAGGGATTTGCGAATGGCTTAGAGGCGATCATAAGCTGACAGCCTGTGTCTACTATCTCGATGGTCCGGGAATTTGGATTATGCCGGCGGGAAGCTCTCCTCAGAATCCTCTCGAGGTGTTGCAGTCGGTCAAACTGAATGCTTTGATGGCCCAGTTAGCCGACTGGTTTGATTGCATCGTGATTGACTCGCCTCCTGTCCTTCCGTTGGCAGATACCAGCGTTTGGATGAGGCTGGCGGACGGAATCATTCTGGTTGCGCGCCAGGGAATTACAGAGAAGAAGCAATTGCAAAGAGGACTTGAAGCAATCGAACCTCAGAAGCTCGTGGGTTCGCTGTTGAACTGTTCCAAAAACCAGGCTAACAGTCACTACTACTATTGATCTATCGCGAATTCGGCGCAGGGCGTCCTTCTGACGAGTGTCCGATCGCGTGGGTAGCGTTGTCCCATCCATCAATTCATTGCAATTACTTCCCACGAACAACAGGTTGCAATCTCTCGCTAGTAGAAATGCGCATGTAATGCGCGTCTTTGGGTCAATACTTCTCCGGAAGTAAATTGCATAAGTATAGAAGCACGAAAGGAGACAATCGTGACTATACGACAGGAACGGTCTACAAATCTCGTTGAATCGATTAGCGAGACTGTTGCCTCGGCCGAACAAGGGGCACTCAACGAAGAGACCTTCAGGCGTGTGATCGCCATCGAGCGCAAACGAACCGAGCGCTCAAAGTCGCCGTTCGTTCTCATGCTATTGGAAGTCACGAATCAGCAGAACTCGGAGAAAACGAAGCGATCGCTCGAATGTATCGTGACTGCCTTGCTTGTGGCTTGCAGGGACACGGATCTCGTTGGATGGTACAAGGACAATTGCATTGTCGGAGTCATGTTCACGGGACTCGTAGTCAACGATAAACACTCGATATTGAGCGCCATCTTGAATAGGGTTAGCGAGACTCTTCGCAACGAGCTTACTTTCGAGCAGTTCAGCCAAATCAGCATCTCTTTCCACCTCTTTCCAGATGACTGGGAAGATGACAAGCCGGGCCGTCCAAGCAACTCAGCCTTATATCCGGATCTGACCAGTCATGACAATGGCCGCAAATCTCTTTTAGTTGTCAAAAGGTGCATCGATATTGCCGGGAGCGGTGTGCTTACGCTGATTTGCCTGCCGTTGTTTTTTGCGATAGCGACCGCGGTTAAATGGTCATCGAAGGGCCCAGTTCTCTTCAGGCAAGAGCGCGTCGGCCAATTTGGTCAAGTTTTTACGTTTCTGAAATTCCGCTCGATGTATGTCGATAACGATCACACGGTTCATCGCGAGTTTGTCACGAAACTGATCGCAGAAGATGCCACAGCCGAAGCGCAGCCGGGGAGCCGCCAAAGCGTATACAAGCTGACAAACGATAAGAGGGTTACTCCGATAGGGAAGTTCTTAAGAAGAACCAGCCTCGACGAGTTGCCCCAACTGATCAACGTTCTTAAAGGTGACATGTCTCTTGTTGGTCCCCGTCCGCCGATTCCATATGAATTGGCAGCGTACCAGGTGTGGCATCGTCGGAGAGTGTTGGAAGTTAAGCCCGGAATTACTGGACTGTGGCAAGTTACTGGACGGAGCCGCGTGAAATTCGATGAGATGGTGCGGCTTGACCTGCGCTACGCCACGACATGGACCCCATGGCTCGATCTAGTGATCCTGCTTCGCACCCCCGTGGCAGTCATCAAAGGGTCCGGTGCATATTGAGATCCTATACCGGTCTCGTCCGATATAGATGCTTTTGGCCGACGTTTGTTGGTACCACTTTACAGATAAACATTAGATCATCTGCTAATTAGGGCAAGACGGAGAAGGACTGTGAATTTCGGAGTAATCGGGTACGGCTATTGGGGTCCAAATATCGTGAGAAACCTAGTGAACCTTGAGGGTTCTCAGGTTATCGCAATCGCAGAAATAAATGCAGGCGCGCGTGCCAGAGCACAAAAAGCGTATCCAAACGTCAATGTGACAGCAGACGCATCCGAGGTGATAACGTCTACGGCGATCGATGCTGTTGCGGTTGTATCCCCTGTATGGACGCACTACGAATTGACTAAGGCAGCATTACAGAACGGGAAGCATGTATTTGTCGAAAAGCCTTTCACAAGCAATACCGCGCAAGCCGAGGAATTAATCAACCTCGCGCACCAAAAAAATCTCAGGATTATGGTGGATCATACCTTCCTTTTCACGGGCGCGGTCCGCAAAATCTGCCAATTGCTCGACGAGGGCGCACTCGGGAACCTTTATTACTATGACTCAACCCGCGTAAACCTAGGACTATTCCAGCACGACATCAATGTGCTTTGGGACCTTGCGCCACATGACCTCTCAATTATGGATCATGTCCTCAAAGGGCGTCCGGAGGCGATTGTTGCGACAGGACAAGGCCATCTAAATGGACATGAAGACGTCGCATTCATGACTCTCTACTACCCTGAGAAGGTGATTGCTCATATCAATGTCAACTGGCTCTCGCCGGTGAAGGTACGCACAACACTTATTGGCGGTGAGAAACGTATGCTCGTGTGGAACGACTTAGAAGCCGATGAAAAAGTAAAAGTCTACGATAAGGGTGTAAAGATTACCAACCGCGAAGGCTTATACGAGTTACTGGTGAGTTATCGGTCAGGAGATATGTGGTCTCCGCAGCTCGAGCAGGTGGAGGCCCTCCGTCAGGAACTCACCTACTTTGTGGAGTGTGTTTCAAATTCTAAGGAGCCATTTAACGACGGTTGTGCTGGTCTGAGGGTAGTGCAAATGTTGGAAGCGGCGAGTGAGTCGCTTAGCAAGAGGGGAGCCTTGGTCTACCTGTGAACTTGTTAAACTCGCTGAACTCGATATCGGACGATGTGAAGATGGGAAAGAACGTCCGATTGGCGAAGTTCATTAATTTGTACGGGTGCGATATCGGAGACGAGACGAAGATTGGCACGTTCGTTGAGATCCAGAAGAACGCGGTAGTTGGCCAAAGGTGTAAGATATCGAGCCATTCGTTCATCTGTGAGGGAGTGGTGATCGAAGACAACGTGTTTATCGGACACGGGGTGATGTTCATCAATGACAGTTACCCCCGAGCCACGACACCAGATGGGAAACTGCAGACTGAGGCGAACTGGAAGGTGGAATCGACCGTAATCAAACGGGGTGCATCTATAGGGTCGGGAGCGACGATACTCTCCAATGTAACTGTGGGGGAAAACGCGATCGTTGGAGCCGGCAGCGTCGTCACCAGAAATGTTCCTCCGAACTCAATTGTGGCCGGAAACCCGGCGCGGGTACTGCGAAAAATAGAACCAAGTCTAGAGGCGAAGCATGGAAGCGTCGAATAGTATCCCTTTTCTCGATCTTATAACTCCTCATATGGAGCTTGAGAAGGATCTGACAGAAGTATTTCGGAAAGCATTGCACACGGCTGGCTTCATCGGCGGACCGATGGTGGAGGAGTTTGAGCAGGCGTTTGCGACATTCTGCGATGTAAATTATTCGGTCGCCGTGAGCAGCGGCACCGACGCGTTGCGCTTCGCGCTGATGGCTTGCGGTGTCGGCCCAGGCGATGTCGTGGTGACGGTACCGCACACGTTTATCGCAACAACGGAAGCCATTTCGCAAGCTGGGGCGACGCCGGAATTCGTCGATATCGACGAGACGACTTATAATTTGTCTGCGACGAAGCTGCAGCAGTTCATCCAAGAACAATGCACGCGGGACGATGCGGGAAGGTTGATCAGTCGCAGGAATAAACAGCCCGTGAAGGCAGTTGTGCCGGTGCATCTGTACGGTCAGATGGCCGACATGGATCCGATTTTGCGGTTATGTCGACAGTATGATCTGATGCTGATCGAAGATGCTTGCCAAGCGCACGGAGCAAAGTATTTTTCTCGCGAATTGAACCGTTGGATGACCGCGGGCTCTGTCGGGCAGGCGGCGGCATTCAGTTTTTATCCGGGGAAAAATCTCGGCGCGTGTGGCGAAGCCGGAGCAGCGACAACGAATGACGCAGCCATTGCCGCTAGGATCAGAATGATTCGCGATCACGGCCAGGTGAAGAAGTATTACCACGACATAGAAGGCTATAACGGGCGGCTTGATTCAATTCAGGCGGGGCTGCTGCACGTGAAGCTGAATCACCTGGAGAAGTGGAACGAACAGCGGCGTGAGCGGGCGACAGAATATAACCGGCTTCTGGCAGGCAACGACGCGATTCTTTGTCCGTATGAACCGAGCTGGTCCCGCGCGGTGTATCACCTTTATGTGATCCGCACGGTTAGTCGCGATCGCTTGATGTCTTTCTTGAAAGAGAAGGGTATTGGCACAGGGATTCACTACCCGATTCCGCTGCATTTGCAGAAGGCATATAAATCGTTAAATTACGGTTCCGGAGACTTTCCCGTGACGGAGCGGGTGGCGTCGGAGATCGTCTCTTTGCCACTATTTCCTCATTTGACAGCAGCGCAACAGGGGATGGTCGCTGAAGAGATCGTGACATTTTTCAGGAACTGTTCCGGCGATAGTCCTGAGGCCGAGCAAGCAGTCTTGGCTTCTTCGTCAGGAAAGAAATAACTTAGTCCATCCCACACATCGCCCGATCCTGCAGGGCATCAAGAACATTCACCCTTCACTTTTGCGAACCTCTCCCACTATGCCTCCAATGTTGAATTATGCGTTGATCACGCCGGCGCGGAATGAAGCCCAATACATCGAGTTGACTATCAAGTCGATGATCGCGCAGAGTCTTCTGCCGTTGAAGTGGGTTATAGTCAGCGACGGTTCCTCCGACCAGACCGATGAACTGGTGCGCAAATACTTGAAAGAGTATCCATGGATTGAGCTGGTGCGAATGCCAGAGCGTGCACAGCGACATTTTGCCGGCAAGGTCCATGCCTTCAAGGCCGGCTACGAGCGACTGAAGGATACGAAGGTAGAGATCATCGGCAACCTGGATGCTGACGTCTCGTTCGAGCCAAGGCACTTCGAATTCCTTATCGAGAGAATGAGCGAAAATCCGCAAATCGGGGTGGCGGGCGCTCCCTTTCGCGAAGGAACTTTTCAATATGATTACCGCTTTTCCAATATTGAAAATGTCTGGGGCGGTTGCCAGCTTTTTAGGCGCGAGTGCTATGAGGCGATTGGTGGATACTTGCCCTTGAAGGGTGGATGCATCGATCATGTCGCTGTGCTGTCGGCACGCATGCATGGATGGCAGACTAGAACCTTCACGGAAAATGTCTGTTTGCATCACCGCCAAATGGGCACCGCGATGCAGGGTGTTCTGAAAGCCCGGTTCAAAATCGGCGTGAAGGATTACACGGTTGGTAACCATCCTCTCTGGGAGTTGGCTCGAACGATTTATCAAATGAAGAGCAGCCCTTTTGCGATTGGCGGCCTGGCGTTGGGTTTAGGATATGCCTGGTCACTTATTCGGCGGGCAGAAGTCCCGCTTTCCCCAGATCTTGTCGCCTTTGTCCGAAGAGAACAGTTGAACAGGCTGAAGAAGTTCTTTAGCAGGAATTCGCAAGCCACTACGAGTCGGATTGTAGGAATGTCCCACTCGAAATGAAGCGGCTTTCATAGAATTGATTCTGAAACAATCCGTTCTAAAACGTAGTTTTCTCGAGACGGGTCCTCAAAGCTAGCATCGATGGAATACGAAAACATCATCGACAAAAACGATCTCGTGCTTGTGACAGGCGCGAGCGGATTCATTGGTTATCGAGTTGTTGAGGGCTTATTGGAATTGGGCTTTCAGCGCGTGCGATGCTTCGCGAGATCATCGAGAGGTGGAAATCGGTTAGAAGCGCTCGCCAAAGTCGATGGGGTCGGTTCGAGGTTGGAGATCGTCAACGGTAACCTTTTATCGCCGCAAGATTGTGCCAGCGCCGCGACGGATGCGAAAGTCATATTTCATCTTGCGGCAGGCCGAGGCGAGAAGTCTTTTCCCGATGCATTCATGAACTCGGTGGTTACGACCAGAAATCTGCTGGAGGCGGCGGCGAACAATGGTTGCCTGAAGAGGTTCGTCAACGTCAGTTCATTTTCCGTCTATTCCAACCAGCATAAGAGCCACGGCAAGCTGCTTGATGAGTCATGTCCAGTGGAACAATCGCCCGCACTTCGAGGGGAAGCTTATTGCTTCGCGAAAGTGGAACAGGAGCAGATTGTGCTCGAGTATGCGACCCGACGCGGCATTTCTTACGCAATCGTCAGACCGGGTCAGGTCTACGGGCCCGGAAATGAGGGAATTACGGGCCGTGTTGGAATCGGAACGTTCGGGATCTTTCTTCACCTAGGTGGCTCCAACACGATACCGCTGACATATGTCGATAACTGCGCAAATGCAATAATCCTTGCTGGGATTAAGCATGGAGCTGACGGCCAGATATTCAATGTTGTGGATGACGACCTTCCCAGCAGCCGCAAATTCTTACGCCTGTACAAGAAGCATGTCAGGTCGTTTCCATCGCTGTACGTTCCGCACTTGATGAGCTACGCGCTCTGCTACCTCTGGGAGAAGTATTCTGAATGGTCCCACGATCAGCTCCCCCCAGTATTCAATCGCAGGAGATGGCACACATATTGGAAGAGTACGCGCTATAGCAATGAAAAACTGAAGGAGCGCGTTGGCTGGATGCCGAGGGTTCGAACCGAGGATGGATTGAAGTTATTTTTTGAGAGCTGTCGAGTCAGGAGAACAAGTGCTTAGGGTCGCCATAATTGGCTGCGGGAAGATCGCCGACTCGCATGCTTCTCAGATCGGCAGGATTAAGGGTTGTGAGATCGTAGGCGTTTACGATCGAGAGCCCTTGATGGCGCAGCAGTTAGCTAAGAGATTCCCAATCAAGAAGGCTTTTAGCAGTCTAACGCAACTTCTTGATGAGGCGCGACCCGATGTTGTGCACATCACCACGCCTCCACAAGGTCATTTTGATCTGGCGAAGACCTGTCTGGAGTATGGTTGTCACGTCTATGTAGAAAAGCCATTCACTGTATGGGCGGATGAAGCTGAGAAGCTAATCGCAATTGCCAAGGAGCGACAGTTGAAATTGACTGTCGGCCATGACGATCAGTTCAGTCACGTGTCGCGCCGGATGCGTTCGATTGTCCGCAATGGATTTCTGGGCGGTTCACCTGTTCACATGGAGAGCTACTACTGCTATGAAATCTCAAAGGCCGGGTACTCTGGAGCTCTGTTAGGGGACAAGAAGCATTGGGTACGGCGACTGCCGGGAAAGCTTTTGCAAAATATCATTAGTCATGGCATCGCTCGGATCGCGGAATTCCTGGTGGGAGATTCGCCGGTGGTCATCACTTACGGCTTTACAAGTCCTCTTCTTCGGTCGATGGGCGAGACCGAAATCATCGATGAACTGCGAGTGATCATTCACGATGTAGATGGGGCTACTGCATACTTTACCTTTTCTTCTCAGATGCGCCCGGGGCTTCATGGATTTCGAATATACGGCTCCAAGAACGGTCTCATGCTCGATCAGGATCAAGAGACGCTTATTAAGCTCCGCGGAGCACGGTACAAGAGCTATGCGGAGAAATTTGTGCCGCCCATTGTCCTTGCCGGGCAGTACTTGGGGAACGCATCGCTGAATTTGAAGACCTTCCTCGGTAACGACTTCCACATGAAGTCGGGATTGAAGTTCCTGATTGAGTCCTTCTATCGTTCCATTATCGAAGGGACACCTGAGCCAATCCCCTATCGCGAAATTCTCCTGACCTCGAGAATCATGGAAGCCATTTTTAGGAGCCTAAGTGAGAGCATTGCAGAACCGACAAGGGATTATGGGCGGGAACACGCTGCGGCGGTTGTCTGAACCTGTGCACGCCCGCTCGATTGAATTGCAAACGCGATAATAGACTCCAGGAACGCGACAGAGACTTCTGTGCCTGGCAGAACTTAAAGTAATAGCTTTACCCAGACGTTCCTTAGAGGTGCAATACACAGGCATGGTCCAGTCCAGTCAATCAGTTGAAGTCAGAATCAAGGGGCGGTGGGTTGCAGTTCCCGTGATGAGGGTGAACGGGAGCGAACTAACTACGAAAGGCAAATGGCTCAGGATCGCCCGCATTCGCGGCGAAGAAATGATGGAGACGGGCGTGGATGACCCCGAATGCTATATTGCGGCTTTAAAAGGGGACACGGATCACATATTAAAAAGTGACATCTTCAGCTTCACGCAGAAGCTTCCGGAAACGCAACCGAAGTTTCAGTATCCGGTGGAATGGGAGAGTATCGCGGCCATACCGCTCGACAACTTCAAGCAGTGGTGGGAGGGTTTACCTCAGGAATCGCGGAAGAATGTAAGGCGGTCGCAAAAACGCGGAGTCGTGATCAATGTCAAAGAGTTCGACGAGAAGCTCATCGAGGGAATTCGAGGCGTAAACGACGATTCCCCGACGCGCCAAGGCCTGCGGAACGCCTATTTCGGACTAACTGCAGAAGAGACGGCTAAACGTTATGGCGAATTCATCGGCAGATGTGACTTTATCTGCGCGTATTCAGGCGAGGAAATGATCGGGTTCCTGCATCTGGTCTATCGGGGCAATGTGGCCGCGATTCTGAATCTAACTTCGAAGCCAAGTCACTTTGATAAGAGACCAGCGAATGCCTTAATGGCGAAAGCTGTTGAGATCAGTGGGGCGCGCGGGATTTCACATATCACCTATGGACTTTACAATTATGGAAACAAGCGCGACAGTCCTTTGCGAGAGTTTAAGATCCGTAACGGATTTAAAGAGTTTCTTGTCCCTAGATATTTCGTGCCCTTGACTCTGTGGGGAAGGCTTTGCATGAAAGCAAGACTTCATCGCGGCCTTATTGGTAACCTACCTCCTGCGGTGATCACAGCGGGACTGCGGGCTCGGGCATTGTGGTACGATCTAAAGACTTTCATGCGCCGGTGTAGCTTAACGTCAGAGCAGCCGAATTGTTATCGGCAGATGGAGCGTTCAAATCCTCCCGCCGGCTCCAATTTATAGCTATGTATAAATAAGTAGCTACCAAGATATTTCACCCGAACATCAATCATAGTTAGGAGCCACCGAAATGCCGGGGCTTATTGGAATTATTGGGAGAGGTGATTGCAGCGAGAAGAAGCATCAGCTCGAAGCGATGATGAGTGCCACTCATCGTGAGAAGTTTTACCGGCGCGGAGCGTTCGTTGACGAATCCTTGGGAGTCTATGTTGGCTGGACGGCTCTCGAAGGATCGTTTGCAGATGAGATGCCGATTCGCAACGAAAAGGGGGACGTTACACTTTTCTTTTCTGGCGAGGAATATAGCGGTTCTTCAAATCGGCAAGACTTGAAACAACGTGGCCATTGTGTTGATCAAAAGGAAGCCGCATATCTTGTTCACCTCTGCGAGGAGGATTCGCGTTTTGTTGAAAAGCTGAACGGAATGTTTCATGGACTGGCGATTGATTTCCGAAATCGCGAAGCGGTTCTCTTTAACGATCGCTATGGGATGCACCGGCTTTATTATCATGAGGCAGCCGACGCGCTTTATTTTGCAAGCGAGGCTAAGGCAATCCTGGCGGTGCGGCCGGAACTTCGGACGGTCGATCCCCAGGGACTTGGCGAATTCGTTTCGTATAGTTGTGTTCTCGGAGGCCGGACGGTTTTTAAAGGTATCCACGTCATGCCCGCGGCCAGCGAATGGACGTTTAAAGGCGCCCAGCTCGCGAGCAAGAGAACGTACTTCGATCCGCGAGAGTGGGAAGAGCAGACTGCCCTCGCGCCGGCGCCGTTCTACGAGGAACTTCGCTCTGTTCTTACGACAACGCTTCCTAAGTATTTCCAGGGACCTGAACGACTTGGAATAGCGATGACCGGGGGGCTCGATACGCGGGTAATCCTAGCCCTTCACCCGGTCCCGCCGGGATCGCTGCCGAGCTATACGTTTGGCGGAACCTATCGTGATTCGTTCGATGTTCGGATTGGACGTGAGATCGCAGGGGTTCTTCAGCAGCCGCATCAGGTCATCGAGGTCGGGGAGGAATTCCTTCGTGGATTTGCCGGCTACGTGGAGAGTAGCATTCTCATCAGTGAAGGCACGGTCGACGTTTACCGAGCGTCCGACCTTTACGTAAGCCAGAAAGTCCGGGAGATTGCGCCCGCAAAAATCGTAGGGACTTATGGGAGCGAGATCATTCGGCATGCGGCAATGTTCAAACCGAGTGCACCGGTGCCAGGATTGTTTTCGCCGGATTTCCTGCCATACCTCGATGAAGCCGCCAGCACATATGCCCAGGCGCGGAAACAGAATCCAGTCACGTTTGCGGCATTCATTCAGTCGCCCTGGTATCACTATGGAATATTGGCGATCGAAAAGAGTCAGATCACGGTTCGTTCTCCGTTTATGGATAACGACTTCGTCCGAACAGCCTATCGCGCTCCCAAGGACACTTTGCAGGGTGAAGATGTTCGCCTTCGACTGATCAGGGGCGGGAGTGCCACTCTGGCCAAGATTCCCTCGGATCGTGGCGTGATTGGCCACGGAGGGCCGCTGGCAATGCTCAGGCGGGCCAGCCGAGAATTCACATTCAAGTCTGAGTATGCTTACGACTATGGTATGCCCGCCTCCGTGGCGCGCGTCGATCACCTTTTCTCTGGTCTTCATCTTGAACGGTTATTTCTGGGACGCCATAAGCTGACCCATTTCCGGGTGTGGTATCGGGACCAACTGGCAAGCTATGTGCGTGAGATTCTTCTGGACCCACGAGCCCTGGGGCGTCCCTATCTACAAAAGTCGGTCCTGGAGGCGGTAGTTGATGGTCACACTCGCCGGGGGCTCAACTATACAACCGCCATTCACAAGTTGTTGACGTTGGAACTGCTGCATCGGCTCTTCTTTGACGCCAGCTGACAATTGAAACCACGGGAAACCTTCGAGCAATTCAATGGGACCTTTTATTGCCGCATTTATCTGCACCTGCGGGATTGCGGGACTTTTCTATCTTGATCGCGACAGGACCGTCCGCACATCCAAGGCTCTGTGGTTGCCGACAATCTATTTGTGGATTATTGGATCGCGTCCGGTTTCTGATTGGCTCAGTGGAGGCTTAGCGGGGGGAGGAGATTCCGTCCAATCTGCTGGTAGCCCGATCGACGTAGCGATCTTTGCACTCCTGCTGGTTTCCGGTCTTGGGGTCTTAGTTCACCGCGGACATCGCGTATTGACCTTACTACTGCCAAACTGGCCAATTTTGGTCTACTGCCTTTATTGTCTCTTCAGCGTTGCTTGGTCCGTTCAACCCGATATCGCGCTCAAACGATGGATCAAGGCTAACAATGATCTGGTGATGGTGCTAATTATTGTTACGGATCCACGGCCAGCGGCGGCTTTAAGGCGCCTTATCTCGCGCGTCGGCTACATTCTGCTGCCCGTCTCATTGCTCTTTATCAAATACTTTCCTCTTCTTGGACGCGGATATGCCCCTAACGGGATGCTGATGAATACCGGCACAACGACGAACAAGAATGTTTTCGGGGTTATATTGCTGGTTATTTCATTGTGTACTCTATGGCAGATAATGAAACTCTGGCGCTCTAAGACAATGCCCGAGCGCAAGCGGCATCTGATTGCCCAAGGTGTTCTCTTGGCATTCGGCGTCTGGCTGTTCAAGCTGGCAGACTCTTCCACCTCGCTCGCGTGCTTCGTGCTAGGCGCGGTGTTCATTTTCGCTACAAGCCGTCCGGCGTTCAGACGGCAGCCGGCACGGATACATGCACTCGTTCTGGTGCTCATTCTCGCCGCTGCGACGATTTTGCTTTTTGGAGGGCAAGGTTTGGTGGCGAGCGCGTTGGGCAGACAGTCGAATCTCTCGGGGCGCACAGAAATTTGGGCGGCAGTGATTCCAGCGGTACCGAATGCGTTAATTGGCGCCGGATATGAAAGCTTTTGGATGAACCCTGAGAATGTGTCGAAGTTTGCGCAAGGTCTCGTCGGCTGGTACCACCCAGAGCGGCTCAACGAAGCCCACAACGGCTTCATTGAGGTCTACGCAAACCTTGGATGGGTAGGCGTATGCCTGATCTCATGCATCCTAATAAACGGATATAGTCGCGGGGTCGCTGCTTTTAGGAAAAATCCATCCGTTGGTGGACTTATGCTTGCGTATATTATCATCTCTTCGGTCTACAGTGTCACCGAGGCAGGCTTCAGGTCGCCGGATCCTATGTGGATCTTTCTCCTCTTGGCCATAGTCAGTTCGACGGCCATCAACTCTGGGGTCGTCTGGGATCCGGTAATAAGAAAATCTGCGACGGGTTCCTGGCGATATGCAGCTAAGCGACATGTGCAGATAGCCGGGGGAGTGTAAAAGCGGATGATTTCCCAAGCTCTGAAATGAGGAAGCAGCGATTTTAGAGATGGTTTGTTCCGAACCGTTGTCGAGCGATTCTTCCGTACTGGGATTGCGGCTGGATAAGTAGCTTTCTATGCTATTTGATACGCCTATCTATCTTTTGTTTCTCACCATTGTCGTTGCTGTGTATTGGCGACTGAACCAACGACGCCAAAATGTTCTACTCCTGCTCGCCAGCTATTTTTTTTATGGATGGTGGGATTGGCGCTTTTTGTTATTGATGATCGGCTCGACGATTATCGATTTCTTGATTGCTCGTGGAATTGAAGGGGCTTCGGATCAGCGCAAGCGCAAAATCTTGCTGATTACGTCCCTTGTTCTCAACTTTGCAATACTGGGCTTCTTTAAGTATTTTAATTTCTTCCTCGACTCAACAGTAGCGGCGTTAGACGCTTTGGGTATACACGGTGTTCCACGACACCTTCTCGCGGTTATACTGCCGCCAGGAATTTCTTTTTATACCTTTCAGGAAGTTGCGTATATCGTCGATGTGAGTGCCGGCAGGATAAAGGCGTCGCGGAATTTCGTCGAATACGGGCTCTTTATCAGCCTCTTCCCGCATCTGATTGCGGGGCCTATTCAAAGGCCATCGCATTTGCTTCCCCAGGTTCAGACGCGACGCGTGTTCGACCCAAGTGCATTTCGAGATGGCTGCATGCTGATCTTGATGGGCTTGGTGAGGAAGGCAGTAATTGCCGATAATTGCGCGCATCTGGCAAACGCAGCATTCAGCGGGGCCTTAGGCAACGACGGCTGGGCCACATGTATTGGAATTTATGCGTTTGCATGGCAGATTTATGGAGACTTTAGCGGATATAGCGACATCGCGCGAGGAAGTGCTCAGCTCTTGGGATTTCACTTCATGGTCAACTTCCGCCAGCCGTACTTAGCTTGCAGCCTGCAGGAGTTCTGGCGCCGGTGGCATATCAGCCTGAGCACATGGTTGCGCGATTATCTGTATATCCCTCTCGGGGGCAGTCGAGGGGGCCATGTGAAGACCTATAGAAACATATTGATCACAATGCTGCTCGGAGGTTTGTGGCATGGAGCGAATTGGACTTTCGTAGTGTGGGGAGCGATTCACGGTTGCGTCCTTTCTATCGAGCGGTGGATCTCCGGCAGCCGATTGCACGTCGCTCAGTCGACCGGAGTCCGGCGGTTGGCTGGCCGGATCTTGACTTTTCAGCTTGTGTGTTTCTCGTGGATTTTTTTCCGCGCAGAGAATGTATCCAGTGCTTTCAACATGCTCAAGACTTTGGGCCATTTTCAATGGTCTCCTGATTACGCCGCGGCCTGGCTATTTGTGATCGCTCTGAGTGGACTGGCGATTATGATGGATCTGGAAATGGAGCGGAGCGGCGGGGAATATGTGTTTCAGAACCGAGTGCCAGTGCTCCGTTACAGCGCGGCTCTCATAGCGATCGCTCTGGTTACCCTATTTTCAGCAAGTGGAAATCATGCCTTCATCTACTTCCGTTTCTGAGCGGCAGACTGTTCGTGTCGGGCTGGATCGCTTTACGATCGTTTTGCTCGCCACAATCGTGGTCGTCTTGGTGTTTCTTGAAATCGTGAGCCGGGAACGATTTGAATCCACAAGCAAGGTAGAAATGAGGGAGCTGTCAGAGCGAGCAGGCGTGCTTGCCATCCGCGATACTGCAGCGAGCGGTGAGCCACATGTTGTTTTGTTGGGGAACTCGCTGATGCTTGAGGGCGTGGAGGTCCCGCTTTTGAAGGCAAAGATCGCACCGGGATATGTGCCCACGATCTATTTCGTACTGGGGACGAACTATTACGATTGGTTCTATGGCCTGAGGCGCTTGTTCGCAGAGGGAATGCGACCTCGATATATAGTGCTTGGGTTGAGCCCCAATCAATTGGCCACATCGGAAGTCCGAGGTGACATAAGTGCGCATTACTTAATTCAGCAGTCGGATCTCCTTGATCTGGTGCGACAGAGTCACATGGACGCGACGAGAGCAAGTGAATTCGCATTAGCGCACTATAGCGTGTTTTACAGCATCCGGGACGTGTTCCGCGGATACGTCATGAGCCGTGTTTTTCCCTCAGTAGCAGATTTATTGCAAAACCGGTCTGCGTCTATTCGTGAGCCCGAGCTCAGTGATTCAGTGTTCAAACCGTTAGCCGCTGGAAGGCTGGCTGCGTTAGACCAATTATGCAAGACGTATGGCGCTCACCTTCTTTTCGTGGTGCCACCTACCTATCAAAAAGGCGATGAAACAATCGTAGAGGCGGGACGAGAAGATGGAGTCACCGTGCTGTTGCCGGTTAAGCGCGATGAGTTTGATCAAAGCTACTATCAGAAGGACGGCTTTCATATGAATCAGAGAGGAGCAGAAATATTCACGGCTCGAGTTGCTGCCGAACTCAACAAGGAATTGCCAGAGTAGTGTCCCCGCAACTTCGAATGCAGAGCGGGGCGCGCGGCTCGATTTCCGAAAACATCATGCTCCTTCTCTCTCTTATGTCTGCGTCTCACTATTCTATTGAACAACAGTGCCGGTTACGTTTAAAGGAGGAGGAGGAGTGGCGCCCGAACTTGAACCACTCACGAGCGGATGAGGATAAGCGTACGGTGTGTAAGCCAGATTCCATGTGTTGGTCGAGGTGCACTTATAAAGCTGCCCCTGCCCGAAGCTATTGCCACTGGTATTCCAGCTTCCCTGGTCGGTTGCCCAGTAACCCACACCCGTGGTGCAACTCGTAGGTCGGTTTGCCAGCGTTCCGAATCCCACTCCGCTGGCCCCGGTAAACGGCGAAGTCGGCGAAGTTTGGGCTTGAGGGGAGCCGAGCGAATTGTCTGTGTAGTAGTCGCGATTGGCGATGATCCTTGCCGTATCGGTTATGACCTGCACACCATTCAAATTCTCAACCGTATCATCCCATTCGTAGACTGGATCTAACGCTTGATTCAACGCGCTCGATGGAGAAGGAGATCCGCCAGAAATATAGGCTCCTGCTCCGCGACCGCCCTGATCGATGCAGACCGTCGAACGAATGACTTCGTAAGCATCGCCATTGTTGAATCCTGACCACGTAGATTCTGAAATTGGCGGCTGGACGGTGATTGTGGTTGAAGTATTGGAGGCAACTTCAGCGACGAATCCTTGTGTGGTGTCGTAAACCGAATAAGGCGCACCAGTGGGGGTCAGCGAAGGAAAACTCTTCGTTCCGTCGGTCATCGTCAGACCGCTTGCCGTCAAGGTGCCGGAATAATAGACGGTGTTGTCGTTCGTGTCCCCTGGATCAAGGGCGTTCAGACCGCCGCAATAACCGAAGGGCGAATTACCGAAAACTGTCCGGTAAACAGTGAAGCCAAACATATTGCTCCATGCTGAACTACCCGGCACATCCGTCAGTGTGTTTCCAAACGCCAGTCCTGTGCCTCCGCGGAATCCTACCGGCCCCAGGGAACATTCCCCGACATTGCAGAGCGCGGTGTTGCCGTAAGTTTCTGTGTGGCGAGCGCTCCTCGGCCTTCCGGTAGTATCGGTTCCGTGCCCAGATGTCATCTGAAATCCCGCATTGAGTGTCACGTGATTGAAACGGTTTACTACTCGGCATCCGCCTCCGGAAGACCCGCTGGGAGGAGCTTCGGTGCAATCGTTCAGGACATTCCCTCCCACACCTGCAGTGTCGCCGTAAAAGACATTATTCTCTTCAAACCAGTTATTCGCTCCTCCAAAGGAATCCGGCTGCGCCCATGAGTTATCACCGTATTGGCCAACTCCGAGATACGAAGAGAAATTTGGCGAGGACAATTGAACCGCACTGCCTGAAGGAATTGTCGTGTGATCCACGACTCCGATTACGTCATCCTCGCGGATCATTTTGACGGCGTTATTCCCGTTGCCAGATTCAGTCCACTGCGCAGATTTGCCGAAAACGATGTTATTGATACGGACTTGGGGAAACCCGCTTGAGGTTGCAGTTCCGTTGATCTGAAGCGGGCCATAGAGCGATGTGCTGCTCGTGATCGGGTCCAGATTCATGTTCTGCAACGTGGTTACGTTGTTAGATGAGGCGTAGGTCGGACCCAAATACCAGATCGGGCCCGAGGGATTGTTGTCGAGGATCGTCAAGCAATTTGTGCCGGAGCCGAATGTCGATGGACCGCTGTTTGGCGTTCCCCCTAGCGCGGTAATCGTGATACTCGCCGTCACCGTCAGAGTGCTCGTCCAGGTTACCGACTGCGTACCGCTGCAAGGAATCTGGATCGAATCGCCGTTGACCGCTGTGTGCGTGGGTCCGTTGATGACCGCGTTTACGTCGGATTCGTTGGAGGAAGCAGCCGTATAGGTTCCCTGCGCATGCGCCATGCCTGCACTCAGAAAGGCCGTAGCCAGCGCAATCAGGCCTGCCCGAAATCGGCTCCGAAGGATCGAACGTTTAACATGCGTGGGCTGGTTGTGAGAGGAGACTGCTCGGTTGCTTTGTTTACCGAACCAGGAACCCGTTTGGCGTTCAAAGCTACCGTTTTCGGCTTTCGGGCGAAGCATCCAGAAAAGTGTGGGAGGAAGATTCATAAAATATGCAGAACTCCTTTTTTTAATTGGATCAAAGATCCTATTGTGGTGTTACCGCGAAGGGGGTTCGCTGTAACGCGAAAATGGCAATGGGTTTATGCCCAGGGTTGACTGTTCCGAGTCTAGTACTCAAGAAATGGCGAGTACCACAAACGGGTCAGAGAGACGGTTACTCAAGTCACGTTGAAACCATGGGTCAAATTCCCCAGTTTGGGATTTGGGGCTGCCGGCCGGATCCGATGCAGGCCAATATGAATTTCAATTGTGGCCAAGGCAGCAATCGAAAGAGCCGTGGATGGGAACCAACTCCCGGCCGATTCCGCAGAACTGTGGTCTGCGTTTTCCAGCACGCTGAACGTGATGCGTCCAGCAAAGAGTTCACAACGTACAATCGCGGATATCACCGAGGTTAACATAGGACCCCGCAGCCCTTCCAATCCATGAGCAATACTTTGTGGAACGATTGGGTTGGCCATCAACCGGAACGGCGCCACATCGAAACGAGAAAATCTTGAAGCCTTTTCAGTCGAACGGCACCTTTCAGCCCACCGCCGCGGGAAGTGGGCTTCGCCGGAGGGCAGTTCGCGGTGCCGGGGCGGCCATTGCTGGTTCGGCCAGTAACTTCACTTTGCAAATTGGGTCAGTAGTTATCTTGGCACGGCTGCTTACTCCGTCTGATTTCGGGATCGTGACCATGGTCACCACTTTTAGCCTTCTGCTTCGGAGCTTCGGCCTGAATGGGTTCACTGAATTGATCATGCAGCGCGAGGAACTCACAGATTCTCTCGCGAGCAATCTCTTTTGGATTAATCTGGGCGTCGGCACCATTCTTGCCCTTACGTTTGCTAGCTTGGGTCCATTGCTGGCGCTTTTCTATCACAACCCGGCCGTAGTTCAAGTGACTCAGGGGATGTCGCTGACGATTGGGATTGGCTCCCTGGGGTATATTCACACGGGGCTGTTGCAGCGCGCCATGCACTTCCGGAGTATCGCATTCATCAATTTCGCCGGGCAGGGGCTCCAAGTGATTATCTCTATCGTCTTGGCGATGGCGGGTTGGCATTACTGGGCGCTGGTTTGGGGCAGTGTGACGCAGACGGCAGTCGCCGCAGTGGGCGCTTGGTTCATGTGCCGATGGATACCGAGTCGGCCGCGCCGCGCCTCGGGCACCGCTTCAGGGCTGAAGTTTGCGATGAACGTCTACTCGCGTTTTGTTTTCGCCTACGCGACTCAAAACACGGACAACCTCCTCGTTGGCTGGCGGTTTGGCGCGCGCACACTTGGATTTTATAAGAAGGCGTACGACCTGTTCGTTCTGCCAGGAACGCAATTGCTGGCACCAATTAGCGCCGTGGCCATAAATACGCTTAGCCGAGTTAACCAGGACCGCGAACAATTCCAACGCTACTTCCTGCGTGCGATATCGGTTCTGGCGCTCGTGGGAATGGGAATCGGAACGGATTTTACTTTAGTGGGAGGAGACTTCATTCGTTTTCTTTTCGGGCCTGGCTGGGAGGAGGCTGGTCGAATCTTTGCCTTATTCGGCCCAGGAATCGGAGTTATGTTCCTGTATAACACGCAAGGGTGGATTCATCTTTCGATCGGTCGTCCCGAGAGGTATTTTCGCTGGGGTTTGATTGAGTTTGGGTTCACCGTGACCCTGTTCCTGCTGGCTCTACGCTGGGGCCCTTCTGGAATCGCGTTGGCTTGGACGGCTTCGTATTTTCTCCTGATGTTTCCCGGATTCTGGTACGCCGGAGAGCCGATCGGGCTGGGTATTGGGCCGATATTCGCAGCCGTCTGGAAATTCTTTGTAGCATCGGTTGTGGCTGGCTGTGGGACTGCACTGATCCTCAGGGCTATGCCGCACATTATGGCGGAATTTGGAGCCTCGGGCGCATTCGCGAGGATGGTTTTCGTTTCTTTGGTATTCTTCGGTCTGTATCTAGGAGTCGTGATTGCGCTCCACCGTGGGCTCAAGCCCCTCAGTGAGACCGCTAGCCTGGTTCACGACCTGCTACCGGAGCGTACCGTGAGGAGTGTCAAAGGAATTGAAATCTATGATTAGGTAGTCGCCTCAACTACACACTCGATTGCTGCTCCGGCCCTACACATAGAATGGATTGGATCAGATCAGTTTTTATGCCGCACTTGATTCATTTACTAACCAAAGCGCCGAAGTTTTCTGGAGTGGCAACTGCACTTAGTCTGCGGTCCAGGTGGTTGGGCTAGAAAAGAGTCGTTCACGAGGGGATCATATATGGATCGATTAAGGATCTTGCTGTTAGCGCCGGACTGTAATCCGGAAGCCGTCAGCATGCCATTTGTCACTTACTCGCATGCTGCAGCGCACTCCCAGCTCCATGACGTCACTTTGGTCATCGGATCGAATTCTGAGGCTCCGGTGCGCCGAGCAAATGCTCCGTTTCACGCCATCGAAGTGGTTCGGATGCCATTGCTCGAGCGGATCCATGATTGGACTCTCCGCAAAGTTTTCAAATACAACTTTGACACTCAGATGTACACCGCATTCCTCTATCCGCTTTCCCTTGCATTTGAGTGGTACGCATGGCGACAGCTGCGGAGCCGCATCTTTGCGGGTGAATTCGATGTGGTTCTTCGTGTCTTGCCGATGTCGCCGGTTTTGCCGAGCCCTTTCTCATTCTTCCTGCGCAAGGGGCCTATACCTTTTGTACTCGGGCCGCTCAACGGCGGTCTGCCTTGGCCGTCGGGTTTTGGCCAGCTCGAAAACCAAAAGGAACCGGTCTCCAGCCTGCGCAATCTGTATCGCTATATGCCGTTCGCTCGCTCCACCTATCGCTACGCGGCGGCGATTATCGCAGCTTCGTCCCAAACGTATTCCGAGTTCACTGCATATCGCGACAAACTGTTTTTCGTTCCGGAGCCTGGTATCGGTTCCTCTTCGTGTTCCGATGAACCGCGCAGTCCTGAGCGAGACGCCAAACTTAAGTTGATTTTTGTTGGCGGCTTGGTTCCGCGGAAAGCTTGCGATCTTGCTTTGCGCGCGGCTGCTCCACTCTTGCGAATTGATGCGGCCCACTTTACCGTGATTGGTGATGGGCCGGATCGCAGCCGTCTCGAGGAGCTTGCGAGATCCCTCGGAATCGAAAAGGCGGTTTCCTTCTGCGGCTGGCTCGGCCACGCGGAAGTCTTCAAGGGTTTGCGGTCCTCGGATGTGTTTCTGTTTCCATCTCTCCGTGACAATGGTGCAGGCGTAGTTTTCGAAGCTCTGGCGAGTGGCGCCGTACCTGTGGTAGTGGACTTTGGCGGGCCCGGGGATATCGTCCATCCAGAGGTGGGGTGCAAGGCGGCACTTACGAATGAAAGCGACGTCGTGGTGCAGATGGAAAAGATTCTGATTGAGCTGGCCAACAATCGGGATCGGCTCGAGCGGTTACGGCGGCAAGGAATGGCATACGCCCGGGAAAGTCTGACCTGGGATGCGAAAGCTCTGGCCGTCACTCGTGTCCTCAATTGGGTCCTGCAGCGGGGACCGAAGCCCGACTTTCCGCCCCCCAAGATTCTCGCTGCCAATGTTGGTTCTTCTGGAAAAAAGCACTGCCAAGCACAAGAGGCTTAGCGCCTGCCCCCGATTCCAAGTCCTGTGTTCTGCAGCATGCGCGTAGTGAACCAGGTCCAGAATCATTTGGTGAAAAAGCTACGAGAGCCCAAGTGATCGAATGGCCAAGATTGTTCGAGAAGGAGAGTCTCTGATGGCGCGCCCGTGGAAGCCTCATGAATTTGACTCAGTATATGAGCGTTACATCTGTCGTGACGACCTGCAATTCGGGGGGCGAGCTTACTATCATCGATATCGCTTTCGTTTCAAGGAATGCATCCGGCGCTTCGCTACCTTGGCTCCAGCCGAGCCTGTTGACGTCCTGGATGTCGGCGGAGGACAGCTAGCCCTCGTGTGCGCGAAGTTGTGGAACGACCGCGGCGTAGCGGTGGACCTTCCCGGGCCGCATCTGTCGTATATGGCGGAGCAGGGTGTGCAGACAATCCATTGGAACCTGTGCAAGTCTGATTTGCCTTCGAACGCCAAATTCGATTTCGTGTTTTTTTCTGAAGTTATCGAGCACTTGCCGATACCTGGTTATATCGCTCTTGAACGTCTTCGAAAGGTTCTACGGCCCGGCGGCGTCATTATATGTACCACGCCAAATCTCTATCGCCTCCGGAACGTAATATACATGGCGCTGGGACACCCCATCTTCGACAATTTTCAATATCCAGATGAAGATGTCGCCCTCGGTCACGTGCTTGAGTACAGTCGCGATCACCTCGACTGGCAGTTCAAAAAGGTCGGCTTCCAGCAATACCGCGTAGAGTATGTTCAGATGCACCATTTCCCCACCAACCCGCTCTTTCGGCCACTAGCACTTCTGGGTTATCCGCTGCATCTCATTCCTCGCTGGCGCGACTACTTAGTTGCAACGGCCTATGCGCCGCCAACAATGAGAAGCTAGGCCTCCTGAATTGAGAACGCGCCCGGTCTCGAGTGCGGTTGTGACAAGAAGCACCCCTCAGGCAGAAGAGAACCGGTAAAGACGCCCCAAATCTGAGTCTTGTCGTTTTCAACCACCGCGAATAAGGTTGGACTCCTGACTCAACTTGACAGTCCTTCGGAAAAACCTATCTCAAGAGCAGTCAAGGTGTAAATGATCATGCAAATCATGAACGTTGCCGAGAGGCCGACTATCGCAGAAATTGAGGTCGGGAGACGGGCAGTCCCCGATTCGCTGCCGGGGATCGAGCTTGGCCTGCTTACAGCTTGCCGAGATCCGCATTATGCATTAGGGCTGGCCATGGCGCTCGTCGCCGAAGGCATGAGCTTGGATTTTGTGGGCAGCAACGAGATTGACAGCCCTGAGCTGCACACGACCGCAAATCTGCGCTTTCTCAACTTTCGCTACGACCCTGGAAGCAAAGCCGGCTTTGCAAAGAGACTATCGAAGTTGCTTTTCTACTATGGGAAGCTCATCCAGTATGCGGCACACACCAAGCCCAAGGTTCTGCACATCCTATGGAATGGTAAATTTGAGCTTTTTGACCGCACTCTCTTGATGCTTTACTACAAGGCATGCGGGAAAAAGATCGTCCTTACGGCACACAACGTGAATCGGGAGAGACGCGATGGAAAAGACTCACTTCTCAATCGCGTCACGCTCAAAATGCAGTACAGGCTTTGTGACCGTGTTTTCGTGCATACGCAAAGGATGAAGGAGGAACTTTGCCAGGATTTCTGCGTGGCCGAAGATGCGGTCACTGTGATCCGGTACCCGATGAATCATGCCTTGCCCGATACGGAACTCACGCCAGCCCAGGCTAAGCGGCGGCTTGGCCTCGAGGACGACGAGAAGGCGATCTTGTTCTTCGGCAAAATCAGGCCATACAAAGGCATCGAATACCTGGTCGCGGCATTCAAGCTCCTCTCACCACCTCGTTCAGGCAACTACCGGTTGATTCTCGCTGGAGAGCCCAACAAAGGCTCGGAACAGTATCTGCGCGAGATTCAGCAATTCGTTTCTCAAGAATTCCATCCAGGGCAGGTTATCCTCAAGATCCAATTTATTCCTGACGAGGAGATGGAACTGTATTTCAAAGCAGCCGATGTTCTGGTTCTTCCGTATAAGGAAATCTTCCAGAGCGGAGTGCTCTTTTTGGCGTACAGCTTTGGCCTGCCGGTGATTGCAACGGACGTAGGGTCCTTTCGGGAGGATATTGTCGAGGGTAACACGGGATTTCTGTGCAAGCCCGGCGATCCAACAGATATGGCGAGAGCTATCGAAACATATTTCGCAAGCGATCTTTTCAGGGACCTCAAAGTCCGTCGGCAGGAACTGAAAAACTACGTCAATGCAAACCACTCGTGGCGTGCAGTTGCCGAGTTAACCCGAGAAGCGTATGCGCAAATATTGAGGAGGAAACCATCATGAAGCCCCTGGTATCAATCCTCATTCCCGCGTACAACGCGCAGGCGTGGATTTCTGACACTCTACGTTCTGCATTGGCGCAGACGTGGGAGCCGAAGGAGATCATCGTGGTTGACGATGGCTCGACTGACCGGACACTGGCGATTGCTCGGCGGTTCGAATCCAGCCAGCTTCGAGTTGTGACACAGAAGAATCAGGGTGCAGCCGCTAGCCGAAATACAGCGTATTCGTTGAGCAAGGGGGATTTCATTCAATACCTGGATGCGGACGATCTGATGGCGCCTGACAAGATTACCAGACAGATGGAGGCACTGGGCCCATCTCAGAATAGGCGTATCCTTCTATCGGGCTCTTGGGGAAGGTTCCTCTATCGGTATTATCGGACGCAGTTCGTCCCAAGTGCATTATGGTGCGATCTGTCTCCGATCGAGTGGCTGGTTCGCAAGATGCAGCTGAATCTTTATATGCAAACGGCCACCTGGCTAGTGAGTCGTGAGCTTGCGGAGGCGGCGGGACCTTGGGACACAAGATTATTGGGAGACGACGATGGTGAGTATTTTTGCCGTGTTCTGCTCGCTTGCGATGGAGTGCAGTTTGTTCCTCAGGCCAAAGTCTACTATCGCACTGCCGGTCCTAACAGCTTGAGCTACATTGGGAATTCGGATAGAAAGATGGTCGCACAATTATGCTCAATGGAGCTGCACATCCAATATATCCGGTCGCTTGAAGACAGCCAAAGGGTGCGAGAAGCCTGCGTGACGTATCTTCAAAACTGGGTGTATTTCTTCTATCCCGATAGGGAAGACCTCGTAAAGCGAGTCGAGGAGATCGCTGCTAGCTTGGGCGGAAAACTGCTACTTCCGACGCTCTCCTGGAAGGCTGCGTGGATCTCGGCGCTTTTCGGGCGGCAACGAGCCAGGCGGGTCCAAGTCTTCCTGGGGAGTATTAAATGGTCGTTGGGGCGCCTCTGGGACGGGTTTCTTTTTCAATTAGACGGGCGCAAATTCAGGCGAAGCCTGGTAAGAAGTTGATTCCTTGGCGCGAAGAGGTTGGGGAGACTGGCACAAATCTGCCGGAACCCACAAATTAGGTATTGCACCTGGTTCAAACGAGTTGCAGACTTCGACAAAGCGGGATCCATTCTGTTCGGGAAAACAATTTCATTCAGCGACGGAGTGAAGGCGGTTAGGAGTCAAATCTAGAAAGATTCATCGCTTTTTTGCTGAAATGCGCAAACAGCTTCCCAATGTCTGGTAACAACTTTGTTCGATTAAGACAAGTGCGGAGAGCAAACTCTCCATGGAGATCAGAAAATGTATATTGTGCAGCGCGCATTAACTTTCGCGCGTGGGTTTCTCTTAAGCTACGGCCCAACGAAGATCAAGAAGGCTTTGTGGGACAAGGAATTCTCTGGCGACAAATGGAACTTTATTGACGACACAGCTAGTGACTGCGTCTACGCGCACCTGGAAAAGCATGCTCGCGGTGGAGACATTCTGGATCTCGGTTGTGGACCCGGCAACACCGCAAATGAACTGGCCGAGAGTGCATACACAACATATCTCGGAGTCGACATATCGGAGTCGGCCTTAGCCAAAGGAGTGAGGCGGACAAATGAAAATGGCCGAGCCGGCAAGAATAGTTTCGTCTGCTCGGACTTTCTTAGTTATATGCCTCCACGCGAATTTGATGTAATTCTGTTCAGGGAGTCCATGTATCACATTCCGTACGGGTCGGTGATGGAATTGCTGAACAAGTACTCGAAATATCTCAAGAGCAATGGCGTTTTTATCGTAAGGCTCTACACTGGCGATTTTCAGACTGGGGAGATCAAGCTTCGCGTTAAGAAAAAGCTGGATTTGATCAAGAGCAAGTTTTCTGTCCTGGAAGAGTCCCGATATGACAAACCCGGATCTCCTTTGGTCCTGATCTTTCGGCCCGACAATAGGACTGCTTGACGCGACGGAAGAAGAACTGAGTTGGACTGTTGCCAGAGGCTATTTTCTGCAGGCGGCAACTTCGAAAGGAGCGCGCTTTGAGGATTAGTATTTTTGGATTAGGTTACGTGGGAGCCGTGTCCGCGGGATGCCTTGCGGACGAGGGGCACCAAGTACTTGGGATCGATCCGGTTGCAGACAAGGTTGATCTGATTAACCGCGGGCTTTCACCAATCGTAGAAGCCGAGATCAATGAGATTATCGCGGAGACCGTCCGTGTGGGCAGACTGCGCGCGACCCAAGATCCAACTGCGGCGATCCACGAGACAGATCTTTCCTTTATCTGTGTTGGAACGCCGAGTCAGCCAAACGGGAATCTCGACCTTCGTTATATTCGCCGAATCTGCGAACAGATTGGGGACGCCCTGCGAACCAAGACGAACCGGCATACAGTCGTAATCCGCAGCACGATCCTGCCCGGAACCATGCGAGGTGTCGTTATTCCGACCCTCGAGGAGTTTTCCGGGAAAAGGGCCGGGGTCGACTTCGGCATATGCAATAACCCTGAATTCCTTAGAGAAGGCTCCGCAGTTAAGGATTTCCGGTGCCCACCAAAAACAGTTATCGGCGAACTGGATCAAGCCAGTGGCGACTTACTCGCATCTCTGTACGAACACGTAGAAGCTCCGATGATAAGGACAGACCTCAACACAGCGGAAATGGTCAAATACGTCGACAACAGTTGGCATGCACTGAAAATCGGATTTGCCAACGAGATCGGAAATCTGTGCGACTCGTTCAGTGTTGATGCCGACGCGGTTATGAATATCTTCTGCAAGGATAAAAAGCTGAATATTTCGTCAGCATATCTGAAACCCGGCTTTGCTTTCGGCGGTTCTTGCCTACCTAAGGATCTACGAGCGCTTTCTTATCAAGCAAAAATGCATGATTTACAGCTCCCGATTCTCAGCGCGGTTCTCCCCAGCAATGAGATGCAAATTGCGCGTGGGGTGAAACTGGTGATGGATGGTGGAAGCCCACGTGTCGGAGTACTCGGGTTCAGCTTCAAAGCGGGAACGGATGATCTCCGCGAGAGCCCAGTGATTGAAGTAATCGAACGGCTCGTTGGGAAGGGTTACGATCTCCGCATTTATGACAGAAACGTGAATATTGCCGCATTGGTGGGCGCCAATCGAGATTTTATTCTTAACCACATTCCACACATCTCAAGGCTGATGGTGTCCAATATAGACGCTGTTCTCGCTCACGCAAAGACAATTGTAATCGGCAATCGCGATCCGGAATTCAGTCAGATTCAAGCCAGGCTCCACGAAGATCAGTGTCTCGTGGATTTTGTTCGGATAACTCGACAGGGAAATCTTAATGCGAAGCACCAGCTCAGTTATGCTTGATATGTTGATGCCAACGGGTCCTGCGGTCGGTTCAAAGGCGGTCGTCGGCGAGTCAATTCAGCGGCTTTCGCACTGGCTGGAGGAACACGACTATCGCGGCTACGATACCTTCGACGGCTTAAATGCCAGGTTCGTTCGTCCGCTCACATTTAACAGCGTGTTCCTTCGTACCGTCCTGCTTCAGGGAGTTCGACGGTTCCCGCTGAATCTGCGACCGCTCTTGGGCGTCTCGCCCGAACGTTCGACCAAGGGCATGGGTTTCCTCGCCCGCGGTTTCATTCGCTTGAATAAGGCGACCGCCGAACAGAGCTGGAACGAAAAAGCGAAGACCGCGCTCCAGTGGCTTATTGAGCATAGGTCGCCTGGTTACGGCGGTGCTTGTTGGGGTAATCACTTCGACTATCAGTCTCGGACTTTTTATCTTCCCAAGGGGGTTCCGACGGTTGTGTGGACTTCCCTGATAGGCCACGCCTTTATGGATGGCTGGGAGCACTTTCATGAGGACGCTTATCTGGACATTGCAGTGAGCGCATGTCAACACATCTCGCACGATCTTGCAGCTATCCCTTCAAGAGATGCAATTTGTATCTCCTATATCCCGGGAGAGAACATCCTGGTGCACAATGCAAACACGCTGGGTGCGAGCCTGTTGGCCCGGGTCCATGCAGCGACCGGGAATGCGAGGTACGGCGAGTTGGCGCGGCAGGCTATCACTTACACGGCGAATTGCCAGCGCCCGGACGGTTCTTGGTTCTATGGAGAGAAAGAGAATTTACACTGGGTCGACAATTTTCACACAGCATACGTTCTGGACTGTTTTAGGCATTACGAGCAAAGCGCCGGCGACGATCGCTTTCATGACACGATGATGCGCGGCTATCTATATTGGAAGGAAAAGTTCTTCCTGTCTGATGGAACGCCGAAGTACTATAACTCCAAGACGCTGCCGATCGACATTCAATGTTGCTCACAGGCAATCGATACTCTCGTGTTGTTCGGGCGAGAGGATCCAGACAGTTTGACACTCGCCTTGAAAGTCGCCGAATGGACGATCGCTCATATGCAGGATCGCACTGGGTACTTTTACTATCGGCGTTACTCCAGCCTTCTAGTAAATAAGACTCCGACTCTTCACTGGGGGCAGGCGACCATGCTTTGTGCACTCGCGGGACTCTACGAATGCCTTTGAAAACGAATCCTCTCACGAAAAGAAAGATCCTGATCATTGTCGAAAATCTTCCAGTGCCGTTCGACAGTCGAGTCTGGAAGGAAGCCTGCGCGTTGCGCGACGCGGGTTACCAGGTCTGCGTTCTCTCGCCGCGCGGAAAAGGATATGCGCGGCAGTATGAGCTGCTCGAAGGAGTGCACATTTACCGGCATCCCATGCCGAAAGAAGGAAGCACTGCCGTGGGCTATCTTTGGGAATACGGTTGTGCGATTTTTTGGGAGTTCCTCTACGCTTGGTGGATTTTTCTTACGAAGGGCTTTCAATGCATCCAAGGCTGCAATCCCCCGGACAACATCTTTCTCGTTGCTCTAACCTTTCGACTTTTCGGCGTGAAGTACATTTTTGACCACCACGATGCGAACCCCGAACTTTATCTGTCTAAATACGGGCGCCGCGATGCTCTTTATAAGGCTCAAGTATGGCTCGAAGAAATGACTTATCGCTTTAGCGATGTAGTAATGGCTACTAATGAGAGTTATCGCGGCCTCGCGATCGAGCGGGGGCGACGTGACTCAAACGATGTGTTTGTTGTCCGCAACGGACCCGATCTTGATAAATTTCGCCTCGTTCCTGCGCAGCCTAGCCTGAAGCATGGGAAAAGATGGCTGGTCGGATATGTGGGAACGATGAGCATTCAGGAAGGTCTCGATATTCTCATTGACGTGGCTGCGTTCATCCGGGAGAAGGGGCGCGCGGATGTTCATTTCACCTGCGTTGGAGGCGGACCGGGGCTGCAGGGCTTGCGAGAGCTCGTAAAGCAGAGGGGATTGGAGAATTTCGTAAACTTTACAGGTCGAGTGCCCGACAGTGAACTTTTGGACATTCTTTCCACCGCCGATGTCTGCGTGAATCCAGACAAGCCGTGTGAGATGAATGACATCTCGACCATGATCAAAATAGCGGAGTACATGGCTCTCGGTAAACCAATCGTACAATTCGATCTGAAGGAGGGACGCGCGACAGCGGGTGATGCCTCTCTTTACAGTGATAATCAGGATCAAGTTGCGGATTTTGCCCGCAAGATACTCTGGCTACTTGATCACCCGGAGGAGCGCCAGAAGATGGGTGAGATTGGGCGGAGACGAATCGAGCAGCAGTTCGCGTGGAAGTATTCGATCGACAACCTACTCTTGGCTTATGAGCGCGCCTTTGAGAAGCGTTCAAATCAAACGGGACAGAGCCTTTCGCCGACAAGCAATTGAGTTAACGAATGAAGCGCGCATTACCAAGTTCAGATTTCAGGGATACGTAACTTAATGTCATGAAGATAACAAGTGAAGTGAAGGGAGAGATGATTAAATCGCCCATGGCACAAATGAAGAGTCAATCTGAAAATATCGCTGATGTTGTGATCGTCGGAGCAGGGCCTTACGGGCTCTCCGTCGCCGCGCATTTGGCAGTTTCCGGGGTGCGGTTTCGTATTTTTGGCCATCCCATGAGCATTTGGCAGAAGCATATGCCAAAAGGAATGCGGCTGAAGTCCGAGGGATTCGCGTCGTCCCTTTCCGACCCCCGAGCCCAATTCACTCTGCGGCACTACTGCCAGCAAGAAGGTATCGAATATGCCGATGTGGGTGAACCGGTTCGATTGGAAACCTTCATTGCGTACGGATTGGCCTTCCAGAGAAAGTTCGTGCCAAATCTTGAAGAAAAGTTTGTTGTCTCCTTGCAGGAATCTCCCGTTGGTTTCGAGTTGCAGCTCGAGGATGGAGAAAAGGTTCTCGCGCGCAGCGTCGTGGTTGCTGTTGGAATCAGCTATTACTCGTATCTGCCTCCGGTCTTGGCCGGACTTCCCAAAGAGGTAGTCAGCCACAGCTCGGCGCATAGCGATCTCGCCGGTTTCAAGGGTCGCAGCGTTGCGGTCGTAGGAGCCGGCGGCTCGGCTCTCGATATCGCGGCGTTGCTGCACGAGGCTGGTGCATCAGTTCAGGTGATTGCGCGCGGCTCTGAGATTCGCTTTCAGGACCCGCCGGGCGGGGAGCGTTCCTTCACGCAAAAGTTGCTCAATCCCAGAACTGGTATCGGTTCCGGCATGCAATTATATTTCTATGCCAATGCGCCTCATTGGTTCCGCCACTTGCCCGAGAGCCTGAGGCTAGATCGAGTCCGGAAGACTCTTGGCCCCGCTCCTCCGTGGTTTACGAAAGAACAAGTCGACGGCAAGGTTCCATTTCATCTGAGTGTCGAGATTGCCTCCGCCGAGCTGAAGGGTGGCCGTCCTACGCTGCTCTTAAAGGATGCGCAGGGCAACCAACGGTCCGTGGAAGCCGATCATGTGATCGCGGCAACTGGATACCGCGTGGATCTTGAAAGACTGCAGTTTTTGAGTCCGGCCGTTCGGGAAAAGATCCGAACAACGGGGAATGCGCCGGCCTTGTCGGGGTCCTACGAGTCCTCAGTTCCGCGTTTGTACTTTGTCGGCGTATCCTCCGCAAACACTTTTGGACCGATGATGCGCTTTGCGTTCGGGGCCGACTATACTGCACGCCGAATCTCGAAACGACTGGTCAAGCCGCTTCGGGAAGCAAAGAAGGTCTTCGCTAGAAACGAAGGCGCTCGTGCACCCGAACGCGTATGAGAACACAGCCAGAGATTCCGAAGAGGTCATGAACAGCGCCTTTATTCAATCCAACGGACGCGGCCCAGTTCGTCCACGAATCCTGTTAGCGGATACGAATCGCTGGCCATTGGGTCCGCGCCTGGCCATGGGTTTGGCCGGCATGGGAGGGGACATCTCTGTCGTTTGTCCTTCGCCTGGCCATCCCGCCGCCAAGACAAGCGTAGTGCGGCGAACTTTTCCATACGTGCCCAGTCAACCGCTCGCATCTCTGAAACGCGCGATCGAGACGGTCGATCCAGACATTATTTTGCCTCTTTGCGATCGTAGTGTGCAGTACCTGCATGAGCTGCATTTGGCGGCAACCTCCAACGACGGGCCGCATTCCAAAATCGCCTTGTTGATCGAACGCTCACTTGGAGCGCCAGCAAGCTTTCAGATTGTGTCGAGCCGGTACCAGCTTCTTCAAACTGCGCGTTCCGAAGGGATACGAGTACCAGAAATGATTGCGATCGACAGCTTGACCGAGCTCAATCTATGGTGTGCGAAGACTGCTCCGCCCTGGGTGATTAAAGCCGATGGCACGTGGGGTGGTCGCGGAGTACGCATGGCAAAAAACGCCAGCGAGGCTCAGCAAGATTGGCAAGCGTTGAGCCTGCGTCCCAGTCTGCTGGAACTAATCAAACGGCTTAGTCTGAACCGCGACCGGGGGTGGATTCTTTCGGAGTGGTGGAATCATGCCCAGCCCAATATCTTGGTTCAGTCGTATATTAACGGGCGCCCTGCAAACTGTGCTGTCGTTTGCTGGCAAGGCAAGCTCTTGGCGGGTATCGCTGTCGAGGTTGTCCAGGCGCAAGGGCCAACGGAACCCGCCATTGTGGTTCAGGTGGTTGAAGGGTCCGAGATGTTACGAGCGGCGGAGTTGCTGGCGCAGCGCCTGAATCTGTCCGGCTTCTTTGGCTTGGACTTTATGATAGAAGAGGGCACGGAATTGCCTTACTTGATCGAGATGAATCCACGATGCACGCCACCATGCCCAATGCCTCTCGGGCGCGGACGCGATTTGATCGCAGCTCTATGGGCGCAATTGACAAATGAACCAATGATCGAGCGGAAGCCGGTAACGAACAAGACCAGGATTACATATTTCCCGCGAAACGGGGCGGGGGGCAACCATGGAGCCGATGTCATTCCCTCGGATACCACATACTATGATCTTCCCGAAGGAGAGTTACAGTTAGTTGAGGAACTTCTCCATCCCTGGTCGGCCAGAAGCCTGCTGGGCCAGATTCTCGATTTTGTCAGGAAAATCGCGACTCGGGACAAGACCACGCCCAGTTACATCTTTAGAAAGGCGCTTGAGCCGGTAAATCCCGATACACAGTCGGTCCTTCGCAGATGAGGCCAGTTCACCGACGCATGCTTCGATAAGTTCTTCTAGGAGCAAAGCTCTCAGGGATTTTTACGATTGCGTGAACTCATCAGATGAATTCAACCTAAGCTAGCTGGAGTCGGAGACTAGCACCTCGGTTCAAAGGATGAGTTCTCTCAAAACTGCGCTAGGCTGACTATCTTACTTAAATCACCGGGCAGTCCAACCACCAATTCTCATCGAATCACTGGAAAAGCGGCATATGTCTGAAGTGTTAATTGAAGCTGATCGCATCGAACGCCAGTACTGGCGCGATCTTTGGAGCTTCAGAGAGTTGTTTTTCTTCTTGGTGTGGCGCGATCTACTTGTGCGCTACAAGCAAACTGTTGTTGGAGTGAGCTGGTCATTGATTCGACCGTTCCTGACCATGCTTGTTCTTACAGTGGTCTTCGGGAAGCTGGGTAAGATGCCTGCCAATGGCCTGCCATATCCCCTCCTTGTTTTTTGCGGGATGCTACCTTGGCAGTTCTTTTCGACTGCGATAACGGAGAGCGGCAACAGCCTTGTGTCCAATGCAAATATGATCTCCAAAGTGTACTTCCCGCGGTTAGTAATTACTGTTAGCAGCGTGATGACCAGTTTTGTTGATTTTCTGATATCGGCAATCTTTCTTGTCCCCTTAATGATGTGGTTTCGCTTTGCTCCGCCGATTCAGGTGTTATATTTTCCTTTTCTTGCTATGCTTGCTGTGGGTGCTTCCCTCGGAGTGGGGCTCTGGATCGCAGCTTTAATGGTTAAATATCGCGACTTTCGATTTATCGTTCCGTTCATAGTTCAGTTCGGACTCTATCTTTCTCCTGTTGGATTCCAGAGCAGTATTGTTCCTTCGCAGTATCGTCTACTTTATTCGCTGAATCCAATCGTTGGTATTATTGATGGTTTTCGTTGGAGCCTCCTGGGCGGGAGGGCGCCGCTTTACTGGCAAGGATTGGCGATTTCGGTTGTTGAAGTCACGAGTCTTATCGTGTCGGGAATCTGGTATTTCAGAAAGACCGAGCGCACATTTGCAGACGTAGTCTAGTCTATGGTTGTTATTTCAAAAGAGATATGAATTCAGAATTTGCCATTTCCGTTGAGAACCTCGGCAAACGGTATGATGTTGGCCGGATGCATGACCCGAACGACGGCCTTCGACACGTGATCGAGAGCGCTTTTCGATCTCCGCTTGCTGCGTTCAAAAAGAAGCTGCATGCGAAGCGCACCAAGGATTTCTGGGCACTTCGTGGCGTATCGCTCCAGATCCAGCGCGGAGAGGTCGTCGGCATCATTGGTGGCAACGGCGCCGGGAAAAGCACCATGCTCAAGCTGCTGAGCAGAATCACTGTCCCCACCGAAGGGTGCATTCGCATCAACGGGCGCATCGCGAGTCTCCTGGAGGTGGGAACAGGCTTCCACCCGGAACTCACAGGTCGCGAAAACATCTTTCTCAACGGAGCAATCCTCGGTATGCGCCGGACCGAAATTATCCGCAGATTCGATGAGATTGTTGAGTTCTCCGAGATTGGTGAGTTCCTCGACACACCCGTGAAGCGCTACTCCTCCGGTATGTACGTGCGCCTCGCGTTCTCAGTTGCGGCACACCTCGAACCTGAAATTCTCATCGTGGATGAAGTATTGGCCGTGGGTGATGCTGCGTTCCAGAGAAAGTGTCTAGCGAAGATAAGTAGTTTCGCCCGGAGCGGGCGTACAGTACTTTTCGTAAGCCACAATCATGACGCAGTGCGAAACCTCTGCGATCGAGCCGTGTGGCTGAAAAACGGCCACGTTCAGGAGGACGGCCCGGCCGGCTTGGTTGTAGATAATTACTTCGAGGCAATCTCCAGCGTGGCCGCATTCTCATCGCAAAACCACGAGTACGGCTTCACCGTGAAAAGCATAGTCCTCAAGAATAGCCGCGGGAAGCGCTCCCTGCAGTTCTCACCTGGCGAAGACATGATTGTGGAACTGCACTACCTGGCAGAGAAGCCTCTGGAACAGCCGTACATCACATTCGGCGTCACCGGGAAGATGGGATCCTGCTTCACGGCCAATATGCTTCTCGATGGCAATCGTCCGGCTGTGTTGCACGGCGCTGGAATGCTGGCATGTCGCTTCAAAGCGCTGCCGATATTCCCCCAAAATTACACCCTGAAGATGGCTGTTCGCACGAAGAGCGGAGAGGATTTCGTCATCGATTACAGCGCCGTCGCCTATTTCAATGTTATAGGTGACTTGGCTAACTACGGGTTCAAAGGCGAGTTCCTGTCGCGGGTTCCGAATTCGACGCCAGTTGTGGTGCCCTATGAGTGGCACTTGCCGGATGGTACAGTCGCATCGTTCTCATTGAACGATGCGCTGAATCAGCCGCGACGCCTGACCGAAGCTGTTTCGCTTCCATAAATCCGAAATGTTGCAAGACAGAATTGCCATTATTCCGGCCCGCGGCGGGTCCAAGCGCGTAACGGGGAAAAACATTCGTCCTCTGGCGGGTAAGCCTCTTATTGCGTACACAATCGAAGCAGCGCTAGGGAGCAGACTCTTCCACCGTATCGTCGTCAGTACCGACTCGGAGGACATTGCAGCGGTCGCGCGGACTTATGGGGCAGAGGTACCGTTCCTCCGTTCAGCGGTGATCTCGGACGACCTGACTCCGGTTTCTGCTGCAACCGCCGATGCCCTGGAGAGACTCGATCCGGATGGGAGCCAGTACCAACTCGTCGCTCAGCTTATGGCAAACTGCCCGCTGCGAACCGCCGAGGATGTGGTCTCGAGCCACAAGCAGTTTTCTGAAACTGGTGCAGATACGCAGATATCTGTCGTCCGTTACGGATGGCAGAATCCGTGGTGGGCGATGAGACGCGATGCGACCAAATTCTCACTTGATCCGCTCTTTCCGAAAGAGATGACAGCCCGCAGCCAGGATCTACCGGAACTGTTCTGCCCAACGGGCGCGATCTGGTGGGGCAAGACTGAAGTTATTCGAGAACAGAGGACGTTCCACATCGCCGGACGTACAGGCTGGGAAATCTCTTGGCAGCACGGCGTCGACATCGATACTCCCGAGGATATGGAGTTCACGGAAGCACTTCTCAACTTGACCTGCAAAAACGATTGATCAAAGATCACGCAATTCCTTCACTTCCGATGCAAGCACGCGCCACAAAACTTGCGGTTTATACGACGATCTATCCGGAGGTTTTGAAGTACCTTCCGGAGTGGTACCAGTCTGTCCGAGCGCAGACCGATCCGGACTTTGAACTCTGGATTGGCCTTGATGCACTTAGGCAGGCTGACGTTGAAAGCACGCTCGGCTGCCACGTCAAAGCGCGATGGGTGCAGGCTCCTGCGAATTCAACGCCCGCCCAGGTCCGCGATCTTGCTCTGACGCGGCTGATCGCGGCCGGATGTGATGTGGTCCTTGTGGACAGTGACGACATACTGCATCCAAGTCGAGTGACGGCGGCACGCCAGGAGCTTCGAATGAGCGACCTCGCCGCTTGTGCTTTAAACATTGTTGACGAGAGCGGCCAGCCGCTTGGCTACGAGTTCGACTTTGATCCAGCGCTGAAGCTATCGCAAATCTTGCCGGGTAATAATGTTTTCGGCTTTTCGAACTCCGCGTATCGATGCGAGTTGCTGGAGCGTTGTCTCCCGATTCCCAAGGATGCGGTCCTGGTCGATTGGTATCTCGCCACGCGCGCATGGCTGGTTGGTGCGGAATTATCGTTCGATCACTACGTGAGAATGAAATACCGCCAGTACGACGCCAACACCGCGAGGGTTCGGTTGCCGTTCAGGCCAGATCAGATTCTCTCCGATTCGCTGCTCGTTCGCAGGCACTTCCAACTCGTTCTGGCCTCGGGAGGTCAGGAGCACTTTCTGCCTGGCCGGTGGGCTGAGTTCCTTCGTGTCGCACGCGACATTGAGCAATTCGAGCGGTACATTCATCGGAGTCCGGCCAATCTGAATGCCTACCTTGAGTCGCTGAACAGGGCTGTGAAGCAACCGATCTGGTGGACCTCCGTGGCCTATTCACCTCTGGCGCACATATGGAAACAGGAAGAGACACTATGCAAACTGTGAAGTTGGGGAACGTGGAAGTCGGCTCGGGTCATCCTCCGTACATCATCGCGGAGGTGGGATCCAATCATAACGGAGACATGAAGCTCTGCTACGAACTCATTGATGCTGCTGCGGAGGCAGGCGCCAATGCGGTTAAGTTCCAGTCGTGGACTGACAAGTCGCTCATCGCTGAAGAAGAGTATGAGCGTAACACCGACTACTCCGACAAAAAGAAGCATTTCGGTTCCTTGCGCGAGATGGTTACGGCATATCAGCTGACCTCTGACCAGCACTTGCAGGCTAATGCCCGCTGCCTCGAGCAGGGAATCGCATTCTGTTCGACCCCGTTCTCCCGTGAGGAAGTGGATCTGCTCGATTCGCTCAATGTCCCGTTCTTCAAGGTTGCATCAATGGATGTCGTGCACCTTCCACTGCTTCGTTATATCGCACGCAAAAGGCAGCCGGTCATCATTTCCACGGGAATGGCGACTATGGGAGAAATCGAACAGGCGGTGGATACGGTTCGTGCCGAGGGCAACGATCAGATCGTTCTACTGCACTGTGTTTCGATCTATCCGCCGGAGTACGAGACGATACACCTGCGCAACATGGAGACGTTGCAGCGCGCTTTCGACTGTCCGGTCGGGTTCAGCGATCATACCTTGGGAACGGCTATTCCACTTGCTGCCATTGCCCTTGGCGCGTGCATGATCGAAAAGCACTTCACCCTGGATCAGGACATGGCGGGTTGGGATCATGCGATTTCCGCTGATCCGGGGCAGATGCGGACGATAGTGAGGGAAGGGAAGAACATCGTTACGGCACTCGGAAGTGGCCGCCGTAGCGTCAGCAAGGACGAAATGGAGAAGCGTAAGAAGTTTCGCCGCAGCCTGGTGGCGCGGCACGCACTTAGCAAAGGTCACGTCCTCAGCGAAAGCGACTTCGATGCAAAGCGGCCCGGGACGGGAGTTGCGCCGGACGAGATTCAATATGTCGTCGGGCGTACTCTTGCGGGTGACCTGGGAGAAGATCAGGTGCTGCGCTGGAGTCATCTGCAGTGACACTTCAGGCAGACGCCGAGCAGCCGCTCATCCTGGTGGGATCAGGCGGACATGCGCGAGTACTGCTAAGTACTCTCCGGCTGTTGGGCGCGCGGATCCTCGGCTTCGTTGATCCTGACAAGACGCGAGCGGAACTGTTGGGGATTCCGTGCTTGGGCGGCGATGACGCCATCTCATCTGATCCAAGCCAGGTGCTGCTCGTCAATGGACTCGGTTCGGTTGCATCCATCGGAAATCGCCTCAGAGTGTATGAATCCTTCCGGCGACGCGGATACCGTTTCGCTTCGGTGATCCATCCGGGCGCAATCATCGCTCCCGAGGCAGAGTTAGCGGACGGAGTGCAGATCATGGCCGGGGCAATTGTTCAGACGGGTTGTGTCGTCGAGGAAAACTGCATCATCAACACTGGCGCTCGTGTCGACCATGATTGTGTGATAGGTGCTCACGCTCACATAGCACCAGGAGCGGTCCTGAGTGGCAACGTACATGTGGGCTCGCGTTCGCACGTCGGGGCCGGCGCGACTGTGATTCAAGGCGTGCACATTGGCTCGGACGCCATTGTCGGAGCAGGGGCCGTTGTGCTCTCCGATGTACCGGAATGCTGTACCGTCGTCGGGATCCCGGCCCGACCAATTCGAGTGAAGGCTTAGGACAATCCGAGAACTATGACTCCCCGACCCGTTTATATTGTCCACTGTATTGACACCGAGGGGCCGCTGCACGAGTCCCTTGCGGCTACCTTTGAACGCCTGCGCGATATCTTCCATCTTGATCTGGAACCAAGCGCGGCAACTCTTCAAAAGCTGCAACATGGCACCTATGCTCTCAACGGGCTTGAAGCGGCTGTGCAGAGGGTAGTTGATCCGCATCTGCTTGCCTATAACGACACGTGGGACAAGGTGGATGTCATGCTATCGCGCATCATGGATGAAGGCTTTCGCAAGAAGAGCCCCGATTCAGCAGGCGAAGGATGGGTCTACAACTGGTTTTGCGTGGACCACGTCGATTACGATGCCAACCCGCGTCGCCGGGATATGGGCTATCACAACGTGTTCGAGCACTACAGTTGGATTCTCAAGCACGATCCCACGAACCGTGACGGACTGCACTTCCACTACCATCCGCATTCGTTCAGTCGTGAGGCGCACCGCTCTGCCACTCACTGGTGGGCGTCGTCTGACAGTCTTCACCAGGTCCTTTCAAGACGCGTGATTGATCACCTGTGGTTTCCCGCAGCGCACCGCCCCGGATTTCACGTAATTCGTCCTGACAGTCACTGGTTTCTCGAGCAGCATATTCCCTTCGATTACTCGAACCAATCCATGGCGCAAACCGGTACGGATTCGCAGCAATTTGGTGTAGCCGGTGGACGGTTTGGCGACTGGCGTCGCGCACCGGCAACCTGGCAGCCCTACCATCCTGCTGCGGATGACTATCAAGTGCCGGGTGCGTGCCGTCGCTGGATCGCCCGTTGCCTTAACGTCGGTACACGTTATCGCGTGATCCGCGAGCAAGACATTCGTCAGGCGTTTGAGGAGGCGGCTGCCGGCAAGCCGGTTGTGCTCTCGATAACGAATCACGATTTTCGTGACATGGCGCCTGATGTTGAGGGATTCTGCGCCTTGCTCGAAGTGGTCGCGCGCGATTTCCCTCAGGTCCCGTTCTTTTACTCCGAGGCTATCAGCGCAATGCGGTCGGCGCTGAATATTCAGCCACAGCCGCCATGCGAGCTTGATTGCACAATCGAGACCGTGGATGAGTCTGCGGCTGTACTCAAGGTCAGTTCCGCGACACCAACTTTTGGACCTCAGCCATGGCTCGCGCTGAAGACCGCGGACGGGAAGTACCACTTCGACAATTTCGATAGTGACATCCCATTCCACCGCTGGCAGTACGTTTTCGACCAGGAAACCTTTCCTCTGTCAGCTCTCAGCGCAATTGGCGTTGCCGCGAACAATGCATACGGAACGACGACGGTCGTACGAATCGATCCTGCGTCGCGGCGAAGCATTACCAGGCACTGGAACCTCCCGTCAGCGACTAGCGCGGAAGCGTCGCCCATTCGCGAATTCCAAACGGCGAACACAAAAGCCTGATCGGGTTTCCCGCAATGAAAGAGAGCCCCAACATGACGAACCTTGATGCTGTGATCTTCTCTCCCGCGGCATCGATTCGCGATGCGATGAAGGCACTCGATGCGGCCGGCACGATGGCGCTTGCCCTTTGCGATGAGCAGGGCAAACTGGTTGGCATGTTGTCCGACGGAGATCTCCGCCGGGCACTCCTGCATGGGCACCCGCTCGAGGATGCCTGCATCACCGTTGCCTGCACTAAGCCGATCATCGCCGTCAGTCCGGCTTCCGCGGAACAGGCTCTGCGGCTAATGAATGAATTCGACATTCATCAACTTCCAGTCGTCGATGATCGGGGCGTACTAGTTGATTTTGTGCTCAGGAAGAACGTCGTTGAGGAGTATCAGCTTGAAGTCGAGTCAGGCGATCGGCTCCGCAAGGTGTGTATCGCGCCGCAGGCGTCAATCTCCGATGCTATCGCTCAATTGAATGAGGCCGGAACCGGCGCTCTCGTGCTGTGCGATGCGGAGGGCAAACTTTGTGGCTTGATTACCGATGGAGACATCCGTCGTGCTGTAATCCGGAGGCTTCCACTCAGCGAGTCCTGCGAGAGCATTGCGACACCGGGGCCCGTCTGCGCGTCGGAGCCAATCTCGTCGTCGGACGCGCTACACCTTATGAATGAGCACGACATCCATCAACTGCCGTTGGTGGATGGAGAGGGGCGCATCGTCGACTTCCTGCTCCGGAAGGATCTTCTTCCTCAGTCGCAGCACGATCTCCAGGCGGTGGTTATGGCGGGCGGCTATGGCAAGCGCCTGCTTCCGCTGACGGAGAACGTGCCCAAGCCGATGCTTCCAGTCGGCGAGCGGCCGTTGCTTGAACTTATCATTCACCAACTACGCAGGGCCGGCATTCACGACGTGAATCTCACAACCCACTATCTGCCGGACTCGATTTCAGGGCACTTTGGTAATGGCAAACATTTTGGCGTGCGACTCAACTACTCCCGTGAGGAGAATCCCCTGGGGACGGCCGGGGGACTGCGCCTTATGGAGCGTCCGCAAGGCCCCTTTTTGGTGATTAACGGTGACATCCTTACTGGTGTACCGTTCCAACAGATGCTGCAGTATCACCGCTCCCATCAGGCGATGCTTACTGTAGGTGTTCGGAAATACGATATGCAGGTGCCTTTTGGAGTCGTCGAGTGCGATGATGTTCGAATCACCCGGATCGAAGAAAAGCCTAGCCTCAGCTACTTCATCAATGCCGGCACGTATCTGCTGGAGCCCGCTGCCTGGGATCGAATCCCGCAAGGCGAGCGGTTCGATATGACAGACCTGATCCGCGTTCTCATCGAGGCTGGAGAAACAGTCATTGGATTTCCAATCATGGAATATTGGATTGATGTTGGCCGGCACGAAGACTACATCAAGGCGCAGGAACTGGTTTCGAAAGGAGAACTATAGGTGCGGGTTCTTATTACCGGCGGAGCAGGCTACGTTGGATCGACCCTGGCTCCTCTTTTGCTCGCAGCAGGTCACAAGGTGCGTGTCCTTGACCGGCTTCTATATGGTGGCGAATCGCTTCTCGGCGTCTGGTCTCACCCCAATTTTGAATTTGTTCATGGAGACGTTCGTGACCGCGAAACACTCCGCCAGGCCGTAAGCGAATGTGACGCCGTGGTTCATCTGGCTGCCATAGTAGGTGATCCAGCATGTGCGCGCGAGCCGGAGACTGCCCGTTCCGTAAACCTCGACGCCTCGATGAACCTGATTGAAGAGAGCCGCAGAGCTGGCGTTCAGCGCTTTGTCTTTGCCTCCACGTGCAGTAACTACGGCAAGATGAAAGATCCGAGCCAGTTTGTGAATGAAGAGTCGGAGTTGCAACCGGTCTCGCTGTATGCCGAGACAAAGGTTGCTGTCGAGAAATTCCTGCTCGAGAGTTCAGGCGATGGCTGGTGTCCCACTCCTCTGCGCTTTGCCACCGTCTTCGGCGTTTCTTCCAGGATGCGTTTCGATTTGACCGTCAATGAATTCACGATGGAGATGATCACAAAGAAGCACCTCGTTGTTTTCGGCGAGCAGTTTTGGAGACCTTATGTTCACGTCTTTGATGCCGCTCGCGGTATCGCACTCATCCTCAGTTCTTCTCCTCAAGCTGTAGCTGGACGCGTTTTCAATGTAGGCTCAACAGACCAGAATCTGCAGAAGCAGCAGATCGTGGAGTTGATTCGACCTTTGGCTCCCGACGCCAAAGTCGAGTTTGTACGCAAGAATGAAGATCCCCGGGACTACCGCGTGTCATTCGATCGCATCCTGGGCGAACTTGGATACAAAACCACCCGAACTGTCGTGGAAGGCATCGTGGAAGTCGCAAAGCTGGTTCGTACCGGAGCGATCTCCAATCTGGCGGACAACCGCTACCGCAACTAGAAATAAAGAGGCGCTTTAAACTTGCTGACCATGAAGACAATCGAAGCCGATCTCAAAGCCGCACAGTCGGGCACGCAGTTCATCCCACTCTCCGTCCCCGAAATTCGCGGGAACGAATGGCAGTACGTGAAGGAGTGCCTGGATACAGGCTGGGTCTCCTCAGTTGGCTCGTACGTCGAGCGCTTTGAACAGATGCTCGCTGCGCAGGCCGGCACTAAGTATGCTGTGGCAACCGTGAATGGCACCTCTGCGCTTCATATCTCTCTCCTGGTTGCGGGCGTTCGACCAAATGACGAAGTGCTTGTCTCTACACTGACGTTCATTGCGCCAGTCAATGCCATTCGGTACGCGGGAGCATGGCCCGTCTTCGTCGATGCAGAGCCGAAATACTGGCAGATGGATCCTGACCGGGTGCTGGACTTTGTTGAGCATGAATGCGAGTGGATCAACAACGAACTCTTCAATCGCCATACCGGACGGCGCGTTTCAGCCATCCTCCCGGTTCACATCCTCGGCCATCCCGTCGATATGGAGCCGATCCTCGCCATCGCGCGCAAGTACGACCTGAAGGTCATTGAAGATTCGACTGAAGCGTTGGGCTCGACATATCGCGGCAGGAGCCCAGGCTCCATTGGAGACATTGGCTGCTTCAGCTTCAATGGAAATAAGATCATCACCACCGGGGGTGGTGGAATGATCGTTACCGATCGCGAGGACTGGGCAAAGAAGGCGAAGTATTTGACGACCCAGGCGAAGGACGATCCAATCGAGTACATCCACGGCGAAATTGGTTTCAACTATCGTCTTACCAACGTGCTGGCCGCGATTGGGTGTGCACAGATGGAGCAACTCGCAACCTACCTTGCAAAGAAGCGCTCCATTGCCGCGCGTTACCAACAGGCGCTCGCTGGCATCCCTGGCCTCACTCCCATGAATCATGCTCCCTGGGCAGAAAGTACGTTTTGGATGTACACCATTCTTGTCGACCCAATTGAATTCGGCGTCGACGCCCGGCAGTTGCTCAGAGTCCTTGAATTACAGAAAATCCAGACGCGCCCACTTTGGCAGCCCATTCACCTCTCTCCTGCTCATGCTGTAAAGGGAGCTCAATCGTTGCCCGTCGCGGAACATCTCGCCGATCACGCCCTAAGCCTTCCATGCTCTGTCAATCTGTCGGGCGAGGACCAGGACAGAGTGATTTCAGCAATAACCGCAGCTGCGGGTACCCGGAACGACTAGCCTCAAAGCAGCCGGTTCCCGACGAACAACATCTTTGTCGCATAAACCCAGAGAGCATTTTTTTCATGTCTGTGAAAGAATCCGTTTTTAGCAAGACCGATCTCGTGCAGGCCTTGTCAGCCTCTGGATTGCATGCCGGCGACGTTGTGTTCGTGCAGATATCTTTGCCTCAAATCGGGCTGAGTGACGGCGCGAACTCCATGGTTGAGGCGTGCAAGGAAACGCTCGCGGCTCTGCTTGAAGTCATTGGTTCCGGCGGCACGCTCTTCGTGCCGGCGTTCACACTTTCGTTCGAGCGACGCGAGGAGTTCGACCCAGTCAATTCTCCCGCCTTGGCAGGGGACTGGGGTGAGTCGGCCGAATTTGCAGAGGTCGCCCGCCGCCATTCTGGCGCGGTCCGATCAGAAGATCCGCTCTACTCTGTTGTGGGCATTGGCCCCATGGCGGAACAGGTTCTCAACAACCTTCCAAACACCAGTTTCGGCTGGGACAGCGTGTTCGAACGTCTCTTGAAATTGAACGCCAGACTTTGCCTGATCGGGGTCGACTTGCGGCATTCCGTCCTCTTCGACTTTCTCGAAGAGTCGGCCGCCGTTCCATGGCGTTATAAAAAGCTCTTCACCGGGAAAGCTTTTCGATCTGGAGCGAGTCAACGACAAGGTTGGGTCGCATCCGTGACGAACAAAGCAATTGGGGAAAAGTCTCGGGCAATTCGGAAACGATGCGCATCCGAGGCAGGGGATTTGCTTGGTCGTGCTCCAATCGGCGCGGGCGAAATTCTTTCAGCGGAAATGGACAATCTCTCCGCTTTCCTGACATCGAGGCTGTCGGATGAAGCGACCCACTGGCCTTTGAACAGCCATGAAGTTTCAGCGACGAATCTGCAGGTTCAACTGCCACCGGCGGCCTCGATGAGCGAGACGATCTCCGCGCTCTGGCGACTGCCGCGCGACATCGTCTCCGATGGCTACGACGCGGCACTTCAGGCGCTCGCGACGCAAATTCCGATGGACATCCATGAATATCCCACCGGAACCGAATGCCTCACGTGGCTTATCCCTGAGAAATGGACCTGTCGCGAAGCGCGCCTGGAGACCCTCGATGGTCGAGTCCTGTTCTCTTATCGGGATAATCCGCTGCACTGCGTTTCTTACTCGCTGCCTTTCGATGGGATCGTCACACGCGAAGAGCTCTTTCAGCATCTTCACACTCACCCGCGCCTCGACGAGGCCATTCCATTCATCTTCAAATACTATGAGCGCGACTGGGGACTTTGCTGTAGTAAGAACTTGAAGGACTCGCTCACCGATGAGAAATACCGCGTTCTCATTGATTCGGAGTTCAGTTTTGGATCGCTTAAGGTCGGCGAATGCGTTGTGCGCGGCCTGAGTGATCAGACTTTCGTTCTCTGCGCTCATCTCTGCCACCCCGCCATGGTTAACGATGATCTCAGCGGCGTCGTCGTTGGCATTCAGGTGATGCAGGAGCTGTTGAAGCGCCCTGAGCTTCGCTACACGTACCGCTTCATCATTCTGCCTGAAACAATCGGGTCGGTGGCGTATCTCAGCGATCATCTTCAACTCGTCCCAAAAATGGCTGGCGGATTGTTCCTGGAGATGCTGGGCCTCGATAACCCGCATGCACTGCAACTATCTTTCAAGGGTGATACGGAGATGGACCGCTGTCTCTCCACCGTCCTTACAAGTTCGAGCCCCGACGCCTGGATCGGAGCATTTCGTACAGTGGTCGGCAATGACGAGCGGCAATTCAACGCCCCTGGTATTCGTGTGCCAATGCTCTCGTTATCACGTGTCCTCCGCCATCCTTCAAATGGCTGGCCCTATTTCCCCGAATACCACTCCAGTCACGACACACCCGAACTCGCGCCGGAGTCTCGACTGGCTGAATCGCGCGATCTTGTTCTTCGCATGATTGATGCGATTGAAACCAACGAGATCCCGGTTAATCTCTTTCAAGGCGAGGTCTTCTGCTCAAGATATGGCCTTCACATCGATGCATACTCCAATCCGGAAGGGAACCGGGCACTGTTCGATATTCTCTTTCTTGTTGACGGAACGCGTTCCGTCAACGAGATCGCCAGAATTTGCGGGATTTCAATTGAAGCTGCGCGATCGGTTCTGGAGGAACTCCGCACACGCGGACTCATCGCCTATGCTCCGCTGCTGCGGGATTGAATTCGCTTGAGCATTGTCATTGGCATTTGCCGGAACCACCAGAGCATCAGAACATTGGGGCATTGCTACTCTTCAGGCCGTTGTGGTGCGATTATTCGAATTCTGACCAATGCCGCTGTCGGTCCAGTTGACTCAGTAAGCCGCGGCAATATTCTAGCTTTGTGGGGACCCTTATAGTGGAGCACCTCATTATCGAAACAGGCTTAGGCAAAGGCGTCGAAGAATACGGAAACATGGGCGATGTCTCCATGCTGCAGGTAGCTGTGGACAGATTGCACAAGTTATTTCCGAAGGCCTCCATCGAAGTGCTGACGGATTCGGCGGAAAACCTGGCACGATTCTGTCCAGCAGCACGACCATTGGACAATCGGGGGAGAGCGCTATGGTTCGCAGATGGAGCATTGCTGGGAAGATATAGCAACTTAGTGCCGAAGCGGGTCGGGGATCTATTAGAGCGGTTAGAGGGAACGATTAGGTCGCGATTTCCGAATCTTCTAAGAGCGATTTTGATTAGGAGGCTTAAGGGTCAAAACCGGCCGGGTGATGCTGAATCGGTTGCGGTCTTTACCCGCGCCCTGCAGAAAGCAGACTTGGTGATCGTTTGCGGTGCGGGCGGCTTCTATGACGGTTGCCGGACCTGGAGCCAGGAAATTCTGGACCTGCTCGAGGCAGCCATTCAAAGAAAGATACCCGTCGTGATGCTTGGTCAAGGTTTCGGGCCCCTCAGTGACTCTGTAGTTCTGAAGCGAGCTGCAAAGGTTCTTCCGTTGGTTAATTTCATAACATTAAGAGAAGGCCGGGGATCATTCTCTATTCTCCGCTCGCTGGGCGTCGCCGACTCGAAAGTACAAACCACCGGAGATGAGGCGTTGGAACTGGCATACGAATCGAGAGTCGCGGAGCTCGGCCGCGGCTTGGGCATTGGCATACGCTTTGCCGCTTCAGCAACCGTGAATGATGATGAGATTGAGCGCATGAGGCCGATCCTGCATGATTTTGCCCGGCGCCACAACGTTCCACTGGTTCCCCTGCCCATTGCAATCCAGGTTTACACCAGAGATGACTTGGCCATTAAGCGAGTCCTGATGGGCTTTGATGAAGAGTCTGACGGAGGCAAGACGCTCGATTCACCACTCAAAGTGATAAAGCAGGCTGCATTATGTAGGGTAGTCGTCACCGGAGCTTATCATGCTGCTGTATTCGCGCTGGCACAAGGAATTCCTGTCGTCAGTCTCGCGAAATCCGCCTATTTCTCAGGCAAGTTTCTGGGCTTGGAACACCAATTTGGCGAAGGCTGTCAGACGATTCTATTGAATGAACCAGGGTGGCCTGAAAGGTTGAATGACTCTCTTGAAAGAGCTTGGCAAAATGCCGATGAACTCCGTGAGACCTTGCAAGCAGCGACGTTCAGACAAATCGAATTGACCCGAAGGTCATACGAGCAGGTTAAATGCCTGGTTCGGCTGCGCGAAATTGACATTTGAGCATCTTGCGTCTTGACATTGTTTTCATAGATAATTCGACCTATATTACCGATTAGTGCTTGGCATCCGGGTAACTGTGGCAAGAATGTGATAAATCAATCAAGGGCAAAACCCGTTGAATATAGACGATCTTTTTCATTCACCTCAAGATAACATAGCGCGCTTGGCTGAGATGCAGGTACATCTCTATCGCCAGGATGTTGGCCTGCAAAATTACTTTCAGGCGCTTGATATCGATGTTTTCAGCCGCACTCGCGACTCCATCAGTGCTCGGAGGTCTATCAACACTTTCAAAGCTTGGTCGTTTCGCGCTGCCGACAAGGCGACCCGAATTGCCAAATCGCGGAAGATCAAAACGGATATCCTCTTTTCTCCGACTCCCTACCTTAGCCGGAAGACCGAGGTACGATTTCTCGCGCGGACACTGCTTGGTTTGGCGAATACAGGCGCCGAGATACTATGTTTGCTTCCTCTATATTCGGCCATTCACTTGGAAATGGAATCTGAATTGAACGCAGCCGGGTGCGGCGGGCAAGTTAAATTTCTGGATCCCGATATGCCCTTGAATTCTATGGACGAGCGCATGCGCCCGATTGCCGCCGAATTACGAGGTCGCGCGGCCTTTGCGAAGACAGTCGAGATACTTGAGCCGCATGGGCTGAGCCCGACGCGTTGGTCCTTGCCCGATTTCGAAAAGTCGGCGCGGTATATCGAGGCGTGGGAACGGCTGGCGCCTTCGATCGAATTTGATGCCGTCGTCGCACGATGTCACTGGTATGACCTTTGCAGTTCCGTATGCAGGACCGCCATTCAGCGGGGCAAACCTGTGATTACTTTTCAGCAAGGAGTGGTTGACCACACCTTGGACGTCCCCATTACAGCTTCTAAGTTCGTGGCTTTTGGCGCTCCCTCTGCTTCTGTCCTAGCTGAATCAAACCGAAGGTTCTTTGATGCCGTTGGCTCGCCGGAGCCGCCAGTCGAGTACATCCATGCCGGCTCTCTGTTCGACGTAGTGGTGCCTCTTCCCGACCAATTCGCTGTTCGGACCCTTCTATTCGTTGATTCCCATTCAGTTCCGGGCGACTTCTGGGGAACCGGGAAAGAAGTGGAGGCGCTGATGCAACTGGCAGAGAAAGTTCTCAGCGCCAGTTTGCCTCTAACCCGCCTTATCATACGGCCGCACCCGCACTGGCATAATCACGATCTCGGAGCTTGCTTAAAGCTTGTACGCGAGCATCGGGATGTTTGCGAGTTGTCCCACCCTGTGTGGCCGCTTGAGGAGGATCTGCGCCGCGCCTCGGTGGTCGTCGGAATTGCGAGCGGTGTCCTGACGGCTGCTTCGGCATGCGGCTTGCCGGCGATCTTTTTGCGGACAGATCAAGGCTTCAAAATCCGCGATCTGGAGTGCTTTTCGCCTGAGCAGATGTTATTGCCTGACGAGGCATTTCGCGAAGTCAGCAGGCTCCTGACTGATCGCGAAGCCTATGCTGAGGCCAGGAAAGTAGCGATGCGCAATGCAAGCGAGTACTACACGAACGGCGCGAACGCGGCTCTCGATGGCGCGTTCTTTACACGTCTGCTAAGTAATGAGCCTATGAAGAAGAGTATCAAGGATGGTCAGCAATGAGATTTGCATTTATTAGCACGATGACAGGTTGGGCTTGGGGAGGAAGCGAGGAACTCTGGAACCAAACGGCTGTCCAGCTCAAACAAGATGGGCACGATGTGCAGGTTTCGGTGATGCACTGGCCACGACTGTCCCCTAAAGTTACTTCGCTGGTAAAACAGGGCATCAAGCTTGAAACTTATCCGCGAGGCGGTGGTCCGCGTAGTTTGATCACTCGTCTCTGGACCAAATTCACACTCAGTCATCGGAGAAGCTATGCCCGAGTGAAACGATTCAAGCCCGACTTAGTCATCATTTCTCAAGGGCACAATGCAGGCGGATTCCACTGGGCGAAAATCTGTCGCGAAGCATCAATCCCATACGTACTCATCGTCCATTGCAATAGCGAGCATTTGTGGTTCGAAGATTGGAATGTCGAGGAAGCGGTGGATTCCTATAGGTCCGCTCAAAAAGTCTTCTGCGTCTCTCAAGGTAATCTCAATCTGCTCCGAATGCAGTTGGGCGACTCGATACAAAACGGCGAAGTAGTTTGGAATCCGTATAACGTTTCTCCCGAGAGCATTCCAACTTGGCCCGTTGAAAATGGGAAGTGGCGGTTGGCATGCGTGGCGCGCCTGGATCCGGCAGCCAAAGGGCAAGAGTTGCTGCTGCAGGTCCTTGCTCGTCCGGAATGGCGGGCTCGTCCCGTTGAAGTGAATTTCTTCGGAGAAGGACCATACGAACTCACATTGCGGCGTTTGGCCGCCATGCTCCAGTTGAACCAGGTGCACTTTCGCGGTCATGTGGCGGATATTAAAGCGATCTGGGAGCAAAACCATCTACTTGTTCTTCCGTCGCGCTATGAGGGACTCCCCTTGGTAATAGTTGAGTCAATGTGGTGCGGCCGTCCTGCAGTCGTTACGGACGTTGCGGGAAATGCAGAAGTGTGCGTTGACGATGAAACGGGCTTTGTGGTCCCCGCACCAACTGTGTCCTCGTTAGCCGATACGCTACAACGAGCCTGGGACCGGCGTGAAGATTGGCAACGCATGGGGCAAGCCGCACGAGCCCGCGCAGAAAGCCAGATTCCGAGGGATCCGATTCCTCTGTTCGCCGAGAAATTGATAAGTTGTGCCGTCGCAGCTCGCCACGTTCCAGCATCAGCGAATCCGAGCTGAGAGCCGCGGGAAGACCCTTTATTTGCTGTGGCGCAGCGAATTCCCCGAATTCGTGAGAGTGCCCCAAAGCGCTAAATCCTTACGTCGAACAGTGAGCATTGCTCTTCTATCGAATGCTGTTTCGCGATCAGTGAAATGGAAAGCCATCGTAGACGCATGGACATTACCGTAGTTCTGTGTACTTACAATCGGTGCGATAGCCTCGCGGAAGCTCTCGGAAGTGTGGCGGCCTCACGATTGCCCCATTCCGTTTCCTGGGAGGTGTTGGTGGTCGACAATAATTCGACGGACCAGACTAGCGAGGTTATTGAGAGATTCGCATCCCAGTACCCCGGTCGTTTTCGATATGCATTCGAACCACATCCGGGCAAGTCCCACGCACTGAATTCGGCGATTCGCGACACTAGTGCGAGAATTCTGGCCTTCATGGACGACGATGTCCAGGTTGAACCCGATTGGCTCCACATGCTCACTCGGA